>JANWWK010000066.1 GCA_025056175.1 Anaerolineales bacterium | reverse complement strand
ACTAGAACAACAACCCATCCCCTCCGCCGCTTTCGGGGACGAGTAGCCCGCGATACGGGTCATAGTAGTCTTGCATGTAATCGGGATTAAGAACGTGATAGGCGTCTTCAATGGTCAAAATCACTCCTTTGGAACTGAGTTTGTCGAACTCGCCCTCGAAAATCGAAACGGCATAGGGCTGGAGTTTCCGCAAAGTAGAGAATGGATAATCGGTATATTTCAACTCTTCAATCAATCGTTCTGCCTCCTTGTTGTAGGGGATAATTACCGTCACGGTCGGGTCTTCGATGATTTGGAATTCGCGCGCCGCCGTCTCGAACTTGAACTTGCCTTCTGTATCATCGAAGCAATTCATAATCTTCTTGAAATCGAACGCCTGCGGGTCTTGCAGGTCGTACAACTGCCCGAAGAACGCCTGAATCGCTGGGATGGAAATCGGCGCGGCGGCGTGGTCGCGCAAGACCATGCGGGCAACTTCCGCCGTTTGTTTCAGGAAGGATGGCGTTCGCTTGATGAACTCCGACTTCGGCTCGAAGATGAACATCTCGCCCACTCCGCGTTTCATCTCGCGGTTGACGCGTCCCGCCGCCTGATTGATGGAATCCAGCCCTGTCAGAGCGCGGTAGCCGACGGGGAAGTCCAGGTCAATGCCCGCTTCCATCACCGTCGTCGAGACCACGCGGCAGGGCTGCCCGCTTGATAATCGTTCCTTGATTTCCTCCAGTTTGGCGCGGCGGTGCGCGGGACACATCAGCGTCGAAAGGTGGTAATTCCCTTCGTCGCCCTGCAAGCCGCTGAATAGTCCGCTGGCGTGGCGGCGGGTGTTGACGATGCACAGGGCTTGTTCGTGCGCGTTCAGACGGGCGAGCAACTCTTCGTCGGTCAGCGTTCCCAGATGTTTCACCTCCACGCGCTTATAGAAGTCGAACAACTCCTGCGGGTTGGGCGCGAGTTCCTTGACGTGTGTCTCTTCGGGCAGGAAGCGTTCCAGCCCTGGCTGGGTGGCGGTGCAGAAGACTGCGCTCGCGCCGTAGTTCGTGACCAATTCCCACACCGCCGCCATCGCGGGACGCATATATTCGCGCGGCAACATTTGGGCTTCGTCGAAGATAATCACGCTTTTGGCGATGTTGTGCAGTTTGCGGCAGCCCCGTGACCGATTGGCAAACAATGACTCGAAAAACTGAACGTTGGTCGTGACCACGATGGGAATATCCCAGTTTTCCGCCGCCAGTTTGAGTTTGGCAAGCGCGCTGTTGGTGCGGTCATCGGGATTGTCCTTCTTTTTGCCTTCCCAATCGAAGTTGGAGTGATGTTCCAGCACATGTTCTTCGCCGAAGATGTTTTTGAACACTTTAGCGTTCTGCTCGATGATGGTGGTAAACGGGATGACATAGATGACGCGCTTTAACCCATGCGCGGCGGCGTGATGGAGCGCAAACGCCATCGAAGCCAGCGTCTTTCCGCCGCCTGTCGGCACGGTGAGCGAGAAGAAGCCAGGCTGTTCGGCTTTGCCCCGCTCAACGCACGCGTGAAGTATCTCGTTGCGCTTGCGGTTAATGTCGCTGGTCGGGTTCTCAAATTGCTTCAGGTGCGCGTCCAGTTTGGCGCGCAGGGTGGGGATGTCCGCATGTCCGCCGCGCGGTTTTGCGCCTTTCATATAGGTTTCGGTTTCTTGAAAGTCCGCGTCCACCAGCGCCGAGTAAATCATGCGTGTTAGGAAAGAGAGAGAAAAACCAAAATAATCTTTCGGCGGCTTTTCAGGAAGGATGGGCAAGCGCAGGGGACGGATGGGCAAACGCTGCGGGAAAGACAGCGCAGACAAATCCACTTCGTTCTTGTATTCGCTGTAATTGGGAATGTTGTTCTTCAATCGTCCGCAGACGGTACTGCCTTCCAGGTCAGTTTCGCTGCCGTAATCGGGCAAACCCGCATGATGTCCCATGATGGGATACGCCAACAACCGAGCAAACGGTTCCTGTAGTGTGCCCTTGAGCAACGCTCCGAGTTCCTTCGCTCCCGCTGTTGAGTGGTCAACGCGCGGACCCGTGCCTTCCAACCGCTTCTGGAACTCGGCGGAATATTTGCCCAAATCGTGTATCAGCCCCGCAATATACGCCAACTCCGCAACATTGGCGTCCGCGCCAAAATCGCGCGCCATTTCGGCGGTTTTCCTCAAATGGTCAATCAGCGGTTGCCAATATTCACGGTCTTCCCCATCGCGGCGATGTGCAAAAAAGCGGCTCTTTGGCTCGTCCAGATTGCCCACCCCATACACCCTCGCCAGTCTCCTCGCCTCCTTCTCCAGCGCCTCGCGCAGTTCCCTCGGCTCCAGCGCTTCCACATCCGCGCCCCAGCCGCGAATCCAGGGGAGCATTTCGCGCCATTCAGCGACCTCTGCGCTCCAGATTCTCCCGCCGTCTTCGGTCTTTTCGATTCGCTCCAGCGGATGCCAAACGCTTTCTTCAAGCCGTTGAATCACCCCTGAGTTGGGCGCAAAGCGCAGTTTTACCGTCACGGGCGGACGGTCGGCGTACCAAATCCCCCAGGCGTGTTTGAGCAGCCGCTCGTCGTCGAAGGAAGCAGGAATTTCAAAGGTCTCGCCTGTCAGAAAGGCATGCAGAATGCGCTCGATTTTGAAGGCGTAAATCTTGTCGTCAAAATCGCTTTGGGCGATGACATACACGCTATCGCTCCAAATCGAAGGCTCGATGAGATACGGGCTGATGGTGTGGCGGGCGACGCCTGCATGTCCCAGCCGCTGATACTCAATGCGCGCTTTGCGCTGTTCCACCCATGCCTGGGCGATGGTTTCAAGAATTTTGATTTTATCGGGGTCTTTTTCCTGCTTCAAAAGGCGGTCGGCGGTCTTGAGCAAACGTTCCGCCATCGGCTGATGCAGCGCTGCGGCAAGTTTCTCCACCCCGCTGGCGGCGTGCGGGTGATGAAAGCGCGTTTGCCGCGCCGTTTTCCGCGCTGCCAGATACAAAGTCAACGCCTCGTGCAGGTTGACTTTGATTTCCGACAGGAATCGCGTTCGGTCAATCTTCCAGCGCCCGTGTTCGACTTCGATGAAAGGATAACCCTCGGCTTCCAATTCGGTTCGGTCGCGGTAGATGGTTTCGCGCCGCGTGTTCAGTTTTTCTGCCAGTTCAATATCTGACCAGGCGCGTTGGATATACAGTCGCTTCAGTTCTGTCAATCGTTCTGCTTTGGTCATGCTGCTCATTTTCGCTCCTTGCAACAATTCGTGGTGCAGCGCTTAAAAATCTGGTAACAGAATAGCATACGGGAAGCTAGAATTCTGCAACATTCGGCCCAGAGTTTGCAAAATTGATAGCCTCTATTTCCGTTTAGCAAACGGCCATAAGCAACCATGCTCGTCTTCGCTTACAAGCAACCCTCGTTCCTCCATTGCTGGTAAAGCACGGGTTATTTCGGAGCGTTCCAGGCCCAGCATACGGGCCAAAAAGCCAGCTTTCTTTCCGGGGTGCTCTTCCACCGTTTCGTAAATGCGCTCCAGCCTTTCTTCTTGCGGTTTGCGTGCCATAAAAACACCTCGTATCCTGAAATTTTTTTCAAGATACGAGGTGAGTGTTGCAGGTACTGCAACAAAATAAACTGTGCGCTAGCGGCGTTTATTTTCTCTTCCCTGCGCGCATGGCGCGCCAGACCTTTTCTGGCGTGATGGGAATAGAGTCGACATCCACGCCCAGTGCATCGCGGATGGCGTTGCCGACTGCCGGGGCCACACCATCCATCGGAATTTCGGCCACCGCCTTGACGCCGAAGGGGTGAGTTGGCTCAAAGGTCTCGACAAAAATCGTCTCCAGCGCAGGCATTTCGTTGGCGCGGAAGATGTGGTAGTTGCGGAAATCCCGTTCGCGCGCCTGTCCCTTTTGGTCATACACCATTTCCTCGCAGACGGCGTAGCCCAGGGCTTGTGTCATCCCGCCTTCAATTTGGCCGCTGGCCGTCTGCGGGTTGATGATGACGCCGCTATCAACTGCCATCACCAGTTGGTCCACCGTCACCTGGCCGGTTTCGGTATCCACCGTCACTTCGGCAAACTGAGCCGCAAACGGCGGCGGAGACGCAGGCGAAACGTACGACGCGACGCCCATGATTTGCTCTTGATTGTGACGGTGCAGGGCATCGAGAGCAATCTCGCTCAGGGGGATAGAGCGGCCATCGGGGGCGTGGGCGGCGCGGTCGAACAGGCGAATGTCTTCAGCCCGCAGTGTGTCTCCCTGTGCATGGACGGCAAACCGTTCGGCTGCCCGCGCTTTAATTTTCGCGGCTACAATTTCTGCCGCCCGAACGACCGCCGTGCCGGAGATGTAGGTGGTCGAGGAAGCGTACGCGCCCTTGTCGAAGGGAGTAAAGTCGGTATCCGAGGAATAAGTGATAATGTCTTCCACCGGCACTCCCAGCACTTCGGCCGCCATCTGCGCCAGAACCGTATCCGAACCGGTTCCCAGGTCGGTGGCGCCGATGAGCAGGTTGAACGAACCGTCATCGTTCATCTTAATCGAAGCCCCGCCCATATCCAGATAGGGGATGGCCGTCCCCTGCATGACGAGCGCCACGCCAATTCCTTTGCGCTTTTTGTGGCGCCAATCTGTGACCTGTCCCATGCGCCAGTGTTCGTTTCCAAATTTTTCATCCCAGCCGATGGCCGCTTTGCCCTGTCGCACGCATTCTTCCAACCCTACGGTGTGGATGATTTCCGGGCGGGGTTCACGGCCCTCGTTCCAGGCAGTGCTGAAGGGGTGATATTCGCCCGGGCGCAGGGCATTCTTCAGGCGGAACTCCAGCGGGTCCAGGCCGAGCGCGCGGGCAATTTTTTCCATGTGACGGTCTACCGCCCAGTAGCCTTGTGGCACCCCGTAGCCGCGAAAAGCACCCGCTGGCGGGGTGTTGGTATAGACAATGTCAGCATAGAAGCGGATGTTGGGCGCTTTGCGGTATGCGCCATCGCCAACGTAGAGCGCCATCGCTTTGTGGCCGGTGTTGCCAGTGACGGTGAGGGCATGGGCGCCGTTAGCACCGGTATCGGAGAGGACGTACATTGCGTTAGCGGTAATCGTCCCATCACGTCTGACGCCGGTTTTCATGCGGATACGCATGGGATGGCGTGAGCGCGCTCCGATGAACTCTTCCTCGCGGGTGTATTCATACAACACAGGCCGTCCGGTGGCAATTGTCAGATGCGCGGCCACGTCTTCCATCAGCACTTCTTGCTTGCCGCCAAACCCGCCGCCAATGCGCGGTTTGATGACACGGATGCGTTTGACCGGCAGTCCCAGCACCGGAGCCAGGATGCGCCGCACGTGAAAGGGGACTTGCGTGGAGGTGCGAATCACCAACCGGTCGTCTTCGTCCCAATACGTCACACACACATGCGGTTCGATGTGGGCCTGTTGCACCTTTGGTACTTCATACTCGGCCTCGAAGATTTCATCGGCTTCGGCAAAGCCTTTTTCCACATCGCCAATATCTATGCGGATGTGGGCGGCCAGGTTGCGCCGTGGGTCCGACTCGGCAAAATTGACGTATTCCGGCTCATCGTGGATGATGGTCGGGTTATCGAGCGCCTCACGCATATCGAGAATCGCTGGCAGAATTTCGTATTCGACCTCAATCAACCCCAGCGCTTTGTCGGCAATTTCGGGCGTTTCTGCGGCCACAAACGCCACGCGGTCGCCCACAAAGCGCACCTTGTTATCGAGCGAGAAGCAATCGAGCGGACCAGGAATCGGGTCGCTCTGCCCGGCGGTGGAATAGACCACGCGAGGCAAATCCTGCCAGGTAAGAACGGCAGCCACACCGGGCAACGCGCGTGCGCGCGAGGCATCTATCCGCCGGATGCGGGCGTGGGCGTGGGGTGAACGCAGCACCCGGGCATATAACAGGCCACGCTTCTCGAAATCGGCGGCAAAAGCGGGTTTGCCTTGCGCCAGTTTGACGGCATCCACTTTCTTTTCGGGCTTGCCTACCACCTGCCAGCGGTTCGTTTCGGGGGCAACGACCATTCTGGGGAGCGTGGTCGTCTGTACCTGGGGATGGGTCACTGGCTCGTCGGGTTGTCCGGTTATCCAGGGTTCTGGCTCTTTCGTCTGGTCACTCTCCACCAATGACTGACGACTGCGCACGGATGACTGACGACGGACGACTTTCATCACGGCTTCGACCGGCTTTTTGTACCCCGTGCAACG
>JANWWK010000058.1 GCA_025056175.1 Anaerolineales bacterium | reverse complement strand
CCGCCTCCCCTCGCCCGTTGGGTGCGGGGCGGGGGGTGCGGGCGGGCTCCCCCCGCCCGTTGGTCGAGGGGCCGGGGGTGAGGGCTTCCCCACCTTCGACGACCTGTGGAACGCCTACGCCCGCCAGCTGGAATACTACATCGAAAAACTGGCTGAGCGCCACCGCCTGGAAGTGGACACCGAAGCTGAACAGGCCGCCTTCCTGTATTGCTCCATGCTCTACGATGACTGCATCGCGCGCGGAAAATCCCTGCTGGGCGGGGGCGCCCGCTACCGCGGCGGACTCATCGAAACCTACGGCATGGTCAACGCCGCCGACAGCCTGACCGTCATCAAGCGCCTGGTCTATGACCGCAAACTGCTCTCCCTGGAGCAATTAATTGCCGCGCTGGACGCGAATTTCGAGGGCTACGAACGCGAACGCCGCCTGATGCTGGCCTGCCCCAAATTCGGCAATGATGACCTTGAAGCCGATGACATGCTCTGCCGGGTCTCCGACCATGCTGCGCTTGCCACCAAGCGCCAGGCCGGGCGCGTCGGGCTGGATTACTTCCTGATTGTCAACATCAACAACTATATGAATGTCACTCTCGGCGGGCAAACCATTGCTTCGGCAGAAGGCCGCAAGGCGGGCAAACCACTCGCCAATGGCAACACCCCCACTGCCGGCAACGACACCCAGGGTGTAACCGCCATGCTCAACTCACTCACCAAAGCCGACCCTTCCTTTCATGCCGGGTACACCCAAAACATGAAGTTCGGCAAAAGCCTGTTCCGCGAGCAGCTTCCCAAAGTGGAAGCCCTGCTTCAGACCTACTTCCAGAACGGCGGCACGCAAGCCATGATTACTGTTGTGGGGCGCGGCGACCTGGAAAACGCGCTCAAAGACCCGGATTCGCACCGCAATCTCATCGTCCGCGTTGGCGGCTTCAGCGCACGCTTCGTCGAACTCGCGCCAGAAATTCAGCAGGATTTGTTGATGAGGACGCTGTATTAGATGATTTTCGACCTCCAACGCACCTCCTTGCACGATGGCCCTGGCATTCGCACAGCGGTCTTTCTGAAAGGCTGTCCGCTGCGCTGTTTGTGGTGTCACAACCCCGAGTCGCAGGCGCGCGGGCGCGAGATTTCCTTCCGCCCGGAAGTGTGCGCCGCCTGCGGGGAGTGCGTGCGCGTCTGCGAGCAAGGGGCGCATGAAATTCTGCCCTCACCCTCCGCCCTCTCCCAGGGGGAGAGGGAACTTCATCGCTACCATCGCTCCCTCTGCCAGCAATGCGGGCGCTGCGTGGACTCGTGCCTGTTCGACGCGCTCAAAATTGCCGGAACGGAGATGAGCGTGGAACAGGTGATGACCGAAGTACGCAAAGACCGCCGCTTTTACGAAACCTCCGGCGGCGGGCTGACTATCACCGGCGGCGAACCCATGCTCCAGTTAGAGTTCACGCTCGAACTGCTGCGCGTCGCCAAAGCGGAGGGCATTCACGCCTGCCTGGAAACCTGCGGCTGGGCCAGCGAACGCGCCTACCGCAGCGCGCTTCCGTTTGTAGACCTGTTCCTGTTCGACTACAAAGCCACTCACCCCGAAACGCACCGCCGCCTGACCGGCGTGGATAACGCCCTTATCCTCGCCAACCTGGATTTTCTCTACCAAAACGGCGCGTCCATTCTCTTGCGCTGCCCGCTCATCCCTGGCGTGAACGACGACCCCGGCCACCTGGCCGGCATTGCCGCCCTCGACCGAAAATATCCCAACCTGGCGGGCATTGAACTCCTGCCCTATCACAACATTCGCAACTCCAAATATGAACGCTACGGGTTGACGAACCCTTTGCCAGACCTGCAAACTGCCAGCGAGATGGTCAAACAAGAATGGCTCAACACCTTGCGTGGTTTGGGCTGCCAAAAAGCCTGCTTCGGATGACGTATGCCCTATTACGGTTTCAACTTCCTGTGGATGTTCTCCACCTGGCGCGGTCGGCCTGCCCAGCCGCCCGATGAACGCGCCCTCGATTTCCTGGCCGCCTTCGGATTCAACTTCGTGCGTATCCCCACCGATTACCGCTTCTGGACGCGCGATTTCGACTACTTCCACCCGAACGAATCGGTCTGGCAAAAGATAGACTCCTACCTGGCTGCCTGCCGCGCGCGCGGAATTCACATGAGCCTGAACTTGCACCGCGCGCCGGGCTACTGCATCAACCGCAACGACCTGGAAAAACACAACCTGTGGACGGATGAACTCGCCCAGGACGCCTTCGTCTTCCTGTGGGAATCCTTCGCCCGCCGCTACCAGGACGTTCCCGCTGCCGATTTGAGCTTCGACCTGCTCAACGAGCCACCCAACCCCGGCCAATACGGCCTCACCCGCGAAAACCACGCCGCGCTCATGCGCCGCACGGTGGCCGCCATCCGCGCCATCAACCCGCGCCGCCCCATCCAGATTGATGGTTTGGGCGGCGGTCACCTCGCCATGCCCGAACTGGCCGACCTGGATGTGATTCACAGCGGGCGTGGCTACCAGCCCATGAATCTGAGTCACTGGGGCGCGCATTGGTGGCGGGGATGGCAGGTCTGCTCCCAGCCGCCCACCTACCCCGGCGCCGAATGGGACGGGAAAATCTGGAACCGCGAAACCCTGCGCGTCTTCTACCAGCCCTGGCGCGAGGTGCAGGCCGCCGGGCGTCCAATTCACATTGGCGAGTTCGGCTGTTTCAACAAAATCGAAAACGACACCGCCTTAGCCTGGCTTGGCGACCTGCTCAGCCTGTACCGCGAGTTCGGCTGGGGCTACAGCCTGTGGAACTTCAGCGGGCCTTTTGGCATCGCCAATCACGGACGCCCCAACACTACCTACGAGAAAATTCACGGCTTCAACGTCGACCGCCGCCTGCTGGATTTGCTCATCGAGAACCGAATATGACTCACCTCTCCTCCCTCGCCCCCCGCCTGCGCGCCGAACTGACCGGCAACATCCTGCCCTTCTGGATGACTTACGCCCCCGACCGCGAACGCGGCGGCTTTCACGGCGCTATCGCCAACGACCTGCGCGTCTTCCCGAAAGAGCCGCGT
>JANWWK010000008.1 GCA_025056175.1 Anaerolineales bacterium | reverse complement strand
GTTGACGTTCAATTTTCGGTCCAGATTGGCAAGAGATGTCAGGTCAGCG
The DNA here is from genome assembly GCA_025056175.1 of Anaerolineales bacterium. Classification (GTDB taxonomy): domain Bacteria; phylum Chloroflexota; class Anaerolineae; order Anaerolineales; family Villigracilaceae; genus UBA5195. Next base: position 104,300 of record JANWWK010000008.1, on the reverse strand, counting down.
GTTTTCAGTCCATTGTTTCTCAATTCAAAATGAAGGCGGTTTTCACCCAGCTGGGTGTTTTCGCTGAAAGGCTGAAAGTTTTGTTCTTGCATTGCCAAAAGGACCGACTGAGCAGCCAGGCCAGATTGGATGTCTTCGATGGGGATAAAAGGGACTTGCTCCAGGTTTTCCTGATTAAGCGTTGGGTTTTCTGTGCCTACTCCTTCAAACAGCTTTGGGAATTCATAAGCCACCCGAAACTCAGTGCCGGTGAAGATGAGGGTGTGTTCTTTGGAAAAAGAAGAAGTCTCAGGAGTAGCAGAAGGCTCAAGAGCGGGGGCGATGGTGTTTTCGGGCGTTGGAGTATTTTTAGGAGGTTTTGTGGCTGAGGGCGAAGGAGTGGGTTCAGGGGTTGGAGTGATGGCAGAAGCGCTAAACTCAGGGCTTTGTCCAGCAGGCAAAACTGCCCTCACAGTCAGAGGAGAGAGGGGATTTTTGATGTTGGGGTTATCTGAAAAAGAACCTGGGACAAGAACAAGCTCAACCGATACAAGTTCACCTGTTTGAGGGTTTCTCATTTTGGCAGTAACAAGGAAGTTTTGTCCGTCTTCGCTGCGGCGGATGTGGGCTTCGGCGCCGCGGAATTTTTGAGCCATTTCTGGAGAAAGGCCAAAGGTGCCGGTGAGCGTAATCCGCTCCGGCGTGGGGGTCGCTGTGGGGGGTGGAGTGGGGGTTTCGGTGGGGGTCGGGCTGGGGGTGGACGAGGGCGCGGCGGTGGGCGAGAGGGTCGGCGTGGGCGGCGGGGTGGCCGACTGGCAGGCCGAGAGGGCCAGCAGCAGCGCAGCGAGCAGGAAACGGGTCAGGCGGGGCATGGCAGACCTCCCAGAGAGAACGTATCGAAATTATACGCGCATTTGCCTGCCATCCGCGCTGGCTTCTGCGAATGGATGTACATGCCAGCTTTGCCCGCGAGCTGATACTTTGGGAATAGAACGCTGCGAGGGGATTTGGGTTACAATACGCTCACTGATTCAGGAGGTAATATGAGACAGCGGCAATTTGGCAACCTGATTATTCTGGCGCTGGTCTTTCTTAATGTCATCCTGTGGCTGGTCTTTCCACCGATAGATGATGGACGGCCTAACTTCCTACGCGCGTATGCCGGCGAAGTGTTGGGGTCCACCGTGATTATCTTAATGGCTTGCGGCCTGGTGCTGGCAGCGCGCCCTGCCTGGGCCGAGCCGTATTTCGGTGGCCTGGATAAGATGTATATCGCTCACAAGCAAGTCAATACCACCGCTTTTCTGCTCTTGTTTGTTCACCTGCTCACGGTCCCCATCACCACCGACCGCCTGTTGCCTGGCACGCCGCTGGCAATTGTTGCGTTTTCTGGCATTGTGGTTCTGGTATTGCTCACGCTTTCTCCGCGTATTCCGTTGTTGAGCAAATTGACCCATGCTTCTTACGATAAGTGGAAAAAGACACATCGTTTTATCGGCATTTTTTATGTCATTGGCTTTGTGCATTCTTTGCTGGTGAACCCGCTCTCGGCGATTGTGGCGTTTTCCTACGTTCAGGTCATCTTTTTGATTGGGTTGGGCGCTTATCTTTATACGGAGGTCTTCTCTCGCTTTCTTCACAAGGAGCTTCCGTACCGTGTGAGCGCGGTGCGCCGGTTGAACGGGAACACCGCCGAAGTGACGCTCACGCCGGAGCAAAAGCGTCTGCGTCATCAGCCGGGTCAGTTTTTGTTCGTGCGCTTTCCGGGCGATGTGGTGTTGAACGAATCGCACCCGTTCACCATTTCCTCTGCGCCAGCCGAAGAATCGCTGCGCCTGACGATTAAGGCCAGCGGCGATTTTACGCGCTATCTGCACCGCAACCTGCGCGAGGGTGCTGAAGCGCGCGTAGAAGGCCCTTACGGGCTGTTTCAATATCAGCACGGCGGCCTGAAACAGGTGTGGATTGCCGGCGGTATCGGCATTACTCCGTTTCTTTCTTTCATCCGAAATGGCAATCTGGAACGGCAAATAGATTTGTACTACACCGTCCGCTCGCGCGAAGAAGCCCTGTTTTTGGAAGAAATTGAAGCGGCGGCGGAGCGCTACCTGAATTTTCGCGCGTTTGTGCGTTTTTCTCTGGAAGAAGGCTCGCTGACTTTGCACGAAGTGATAGCGAAAACCGGCGACCTGCGCCAGCGGGATATTTACCTGTGCGGCCCCTGGGGAATGATTCAGAGTTTTACCGCCGAGTTAGAAGATTTGGGCGTGCCAGAAGCGCGCATTCACTACGAAGAATTCAATTTTCGCTGAGATGTGCGGGTTACTTTCTCGCCATCTCCTGTTGAACGGCGTGATACAGGTTCTCGGCCTTCATATCCGCCAGCGAATAGCACGGCGCTTTCAGGTGATTGGCCAGTTGCTGGGCCAGCCCCTGGTCAAAGGCGGCGTGTTCCATGTTGATAACCACGCTCTTAATTTTCTGCTCGGCAATTAAATCGGCAAAGTGATAGGCTTCTTCTTGCGGGGGTAAAGAGCCGACCGAAACATTCCCTGCGCCATCGGTCAGCACAATCAGCAGCGGTTGAATATCGGGGTGAACCAGCAATTCTCGCCGTAAGACATCTGCCGCCATGAGCAGGCCGGCCGAAAGCGGGGTTTTACCACCCACCGGAATATCTACCAGCGCGCGTTGGGCCAGCTGCACGCTGTTGGTGGGCGGTAAAACGAGCGTTGCACGGTCTTTTTGGAAAACAATCAGCCCTACGCGGTCGCGCCGTTGATAGGCATCGGTCAATAGTGAGAGAATAGCCCCTTTGGTGGCGTTCATGCGCTCGGCAACGGCCATGCTCCAGGAGGCATCTACCAGGAACAAAACCAGGTTCGCGCTGCGTTTGACGCGGATTTTCTTTTGCAGGTCGCTTTTTTCGATGGCAAAAGCCAGCCGCTGGCGTTTTTCGGTGCGTCGCGTTTGATACGGCGCCGCCGCGCGGATGGTGGCATCGAAGGCGATGTCGGTAGAGCCGTTGGCCGGGCGCGCTTTGATGTAGCGTCCCCGCCGCCGTTCGGTAACGGTTTCGGAGCGCCGCCCGGCTTTCTGGCGCGTCAGTTTATCCAGCGGGGTATCCAGTTTGCGGGGGGCAAAGGTTTCGCCCGGCTTGACCTTTTGTCCACCTTCCCACCAGTTGGCGTTTTGGGAGGCAAAAACATCTTGCCGGGCGGGTTCGGTTGCTCCGCTTTGGGCGTCTTCTTCTACCTGGTTTTCATCTAGGACCGGCTTTTTTTTTCCCGTGCATCCGCTTTTTCGGGCGATTCTTCTGTCTCCTGGCCCTCTGCCGATTGCCCGACCAGGTTCTCAATCCGTTCCTGAAGTTGTTCGGCGGTCACTTCGGCCTGATAGAATGGCCCGCGTTTGATGCGATGGGGCAACGCCAGTTCGGCGGCCAGGGCAATATCGTGGTTGTTGATGACGGTGCGACCTTCCAGCGCGGCCTGCGCACGTGCAGCCTTGAGAATCACCAGGTCGGCACGATGCCCATCCACATTGAGCGAAGAAGTCAGCGCGGCAATCGAGAGCAAATCACGTTTGGTATATTTCACCTGGCTGACCAGTTTGCGCGCCTGCTCAATTTGATGAGAGAGTTCTTCTTCCTGGCGCAGGAATTGTTGACGGAAAGCCGCCGGGTCTGCCTCGAAGGCGATGTTGTATTCCATGATTTGAACGCGCTCGCGGGCGTCGCGGATACCGGTAATATCTACCGAAAAAGCAAAGCGGTCGAGCAACTGCGGGCGCAAGTCACCTTCTTCGGGGTTCATGGTGCCAACCAGGATGAAGCGCGCCGGATGAGAAAAGGAAATACCCTCGCGTTCTACGATGTTCATCCCCATGGCGGCCGAGTCCAGCAACAGGTCTACCACGTGGTCATCCAGCAGGTTGACTTCGTCAATGTAGAGCAAGCCGCGGTTGGCCGAAGCCAGCACGCCTGGCTCAAAGCGCCGTTCGCCTTTCTGGATGGCCTGTTCGATGTCGAGCGTGCCAACCACGCGGTCTTCGGTGGCCGAAACGGGCAGGTTGACGAATGGAATCGGGCGGATTTCGTAAGGCAGTTCTCTGGAGGCAGCAGCGCGCTCTTTGCATTCGGTACACCAGGTGGTGGGGCTGTCGGGGTCACACCCAAAGCGGCAGTCTTTGACCATGCGTACTTTAGGGAGCAAGGCAGCCAGTGCGCGCGCCGCCGTAGATTTGGCCGTGCCGCGTTCACCGCGAATCAAAACGCCACCGATGCGCGTATCTACGGCGTTGAGAATCAGGGCGCGTTTCATGCGCTCCTGTCCGACGATAGCTGTAAAGGGGTAAATGATAGGCATGGAGTTTCCTGAAATGTGATTTATTTCTGTCTTGGTTTTACGGTAAAGGTCTCGTTGGAAGCAAACAGCCGCCCCAGCGGTTCGGCTTCCAGCGCCATCACTTTGCTGTTGGCAAAATACTCGAACTGAAATTCAGTGGCATCGCCTGCTTTTTTGCCAGGAACAGGCATCAGCCGGGCGGTGAGTGGCTTGTGCAGGCGCAGCGAAAGCACGGCAATATCCAGCAACAAGGCCGAAACTTGCTCCACGGTTACATCGCCGGGCAGGGGGATGGTATCCAGCCCGGCGCCGCACACGGCGGCATACATCAGCAGGTCTTTTACCGTCAGCGTGCCGCCTGCCGCCCGTGCCGCCAGGGTCGAATCTTCCAATACGGGCATCATCAATCCGCTAAAGCCAACGCGGTGAAAATCGGCCCGGTCGAGCGCATCGGCCAAAATCGAAGCGGCTGCCAGCGAGCCGTGCAGTCCGGTTTTTGGGGCGCCCAGCTTCTCGAAAGCTGCTCCCAGCGAAACGGCCTGGTTCGGATACGGAGCATACGAAAAGTCAATTCCACCAAAGCGCGCATTGAAGCGGAATTTGAGCGGTTCGGCAGCATAGGCCAGTTTGCGGCCATGATTTTCAATTTCTTTGATGAGCGCCTGGCGGCCTTCCTCCACCGAACGGGCATTCTCGAAAGCGTTCACGGCCAGGTCGGCGGCTTCGAGGGCGAGCGCAAAGGTCGGTGTTTCGGTATCGTAATATGCCGCCGGAAAAAACGGCCCGCCTGGCGGCACGTTTGCCAGGGCGGCAAAGCGTAAATTGGCGAAACCATCTGCGGAAAGCGTGGCGTTGCGCGTAATCACTTCGGCACACGAGCGCACAGCGGGCAGGTACACCCCGTGTTCTGCATCGGCCATTACGCCGGAGAAGAAGATGTTTTTGGAGGCTGCCAGGGCATCGGGAATCATCTCGTAGCTTTCCGGCACATCCGGCAAGGCCGGGCCGAGCGAAGCGTAGTCAATTCCGTTTTCGGCAATTGCTTTGCTCAATCGCTGGGCAAAGCGCGTGGTCAGCCCAATTGAATCAGCCCCCAGCAAGCGCGTAAACGGCACACTGGCAATGCGCGTGGTTTGAATTTCGTAACCAGCCTCTTCAAAGGCCTTGCGCGCGGTCGAAAGGAAAATTCCAGCCGATTGAATGCGGTCTTCCTTCATCGGCCAGCCGACGTTCATGAAGTAGGTTATCGAGCGAATTTTCATGCCACCTCGTTTCTCTGCCGCACGACCTCGAACAGGAGAATCGCCCCGGCAGTGCCTGCGTTGAGTGACTCTATTTTACCCGGCATTGGGATATTCACAACCACATTTGCCAACTCTCGCGCCTGTGCGCTGGCGCCTTCGGCTTCGCCACCGATAATCAAAGCAGTTTTCGCCTGGAAATTGGCATCCCACAGGGAGACCTGCCCCCCGGCATCAGCCAGGAAAACGTTGAAGCCCCTCAAAAACGCCTGGATTTCTGCCCACTGGCAGCCTGCCACCGTCAAACGGAAATGTGCCCCCATGCCGGCGCGCACGACCTTGGGCGCCCAGGGGTCGGTCGTTTCTGGCGGGATCAACACCGCGTCTGCGCCGGCGGCGGCTGCCGTCCGAATCAGCGTCCCCAGGTTGCCAGGGTCGCGGATTTGGTCGGGAATCAAAACAAACGTCATCGTTTCCGGGTTGGGCGGGGATGCCTGGGGTAGTTTCAGCACAGCCAGCAGCCCCTGGCTCGATTCGGTCTCGCTCAGGGCCTGTAACAGGGAAGGGGATACTTCCTCCACTGGCACGCCACCGGCCCGTAATCGTTCGACCAGCGCCTGTCCACGCGCTGAAAGGTCGGCGCTCCACAGGGCGTAGGCAAACGGCCAGTTTGCTGCCAGCGCCTCTTCGACCAGGCGGATGCCCTCGGCCAGGAACAGCCCGGTTTCGCGCCTTGCTTTGGGACGTCCGGCCAGGGCGCGAATCTGCTTGAGTTTGGGGTTGTGAGGCGAGGTAATCATTTAAGTCTCCTGGCCGCCGCCTGCCGGCAGGGATGACCTGCCCTGCGCATCCCAAACGCTCAAAAAAGCCTCTATTGTCGGCGTATCGAACAAGACCAGGCGCACGAGTTCGAGCGACGAAGCGATTTGTTCGCTGAGATAACGCTCGATTTCGGCGAACAGGATGTCTGCTGCGCGTTCTTTGGGAAAGCCGAAAATGCCAGTCGAAATGGCGGGCAGGGCCAGCGAACGTAAACCCAGTTCTGACGCGCGTTCGAGCGCGCCGCGCACGGTTGCCGCCAGTTTCTGGTCTTCATCGCCCGCGCCCCACACCGGCCCTACCGCGTGAATCACATACTTGCATGGCATCAGACCACCACTGGTATAGGCCGGTTTCTCGTGCGTCACAGGGCCGTACTTCCGAACCCATTCGTCACTCTCGCGCTGAATGGCTTCGCCGCCGCGCCGCCAGATAGCCCATGCCACCCCGCCGCCGTGCTGTAAATAGGCATTCGCGGCGTTCACAATGGCATCAAGCGGCTCCAGCGTAATATCGCCTTGTGTTATCTGGAAGATGCGACCGTTCGAGAAGGCTTTTTCGCGCAGAATTTCGCTCATGGGGATATTGTACCGCGAGTTGCTGCATTGACTTGGTAGCACAAAATCACTACAATAAGATTTCTTTGGCAATCACTTTGCCAAAGAAGGAGTTTTTTCATCATGCCTGCTCCCCAGCGCGAAATTTACCTGCTTTCTCCCAAACAATACAGTCCCGAAACCATCGCCGTTGCCTTTGCCAAAACCAGCCGCTCGCCTGAATCGTTCCGCGAGATTGCTGCCGATTTGAGCGACGAGCAAAGCGCCCAGTTTCACGAGAAGTGGGTGGTGGGCTACGGTCATGCTTCGGTGGCCGAACATGCGGTTTTGCACGTTGCTATCGAAAACGTCTCGCGTGTGGCCATGGAGGCCATCGAATCGAACCGGTTGGCCTCCTATACCGAAAAATCCACCCGCTATCAGAAATGGAATCCAGACGCCTTCCACGTGCCGGCAGAACTGGAAAATCACCCCCTGCGTGAGGAATACCTTGCCGTTTGCCGCATGTTGTTCGAGACGTATCAAACATCGCTCGAACCCGTGCGTGCTGTCGTCGAGCGGCAATCTCCCCGCCGCGAAAACGAGAGTGAAGAGGCCTGGGACCGGCGTATCCGTTCACAATATGTCGATTCGTGCCGCTTTCTCTTGCCTGCCGCCGCACTGGCCAACGTTGGCATGACCGCCAATGGCCGCGTGTTAGAAAACGCCATCCGCAAGTGGCGCTCGCATGGTCTGGCCGAAGTGCGCGAAATTGGCGAAACGGTCAAAGCCGTGGCGCAAGGCGAAATACCGACCCTGGTCAAATATGCTGAGCCAGTAGCCTATCTGGTTGAGAGCGGGAAAGAACTGGGCGAACTGGCAAACCGGGCGAGTGTCGAAGACGGTCGCCGGTCAACGCGCCATGCTCGAATGGATTGGTGTACCCTGATAGATTATGACTCTGATGGCGAACGCAAAGTGCTGGCAGCGGCGCTCTATCGCTTTGGAGAGATGAGTTATCGCCAGGCGTTGGAAGCCGTCCAGTCCATTGATGCTCCAACCCTTGCCGGGGCGCTGCTCTCACGGTTGGGACGTTTCGACACGCCTTTGCGCGAACTGGAACATACGACCTACACCTTTGACCTGGTGATGGACCAGGGTGCATACGCTGAATTCAAACGTCACCGCATGATGACCCAGACGCCGCAAGCGCTCACTGCTGCGCTGGGGTATGTTACCCCGCGCCGGATTGTAGAAGCCGGCCTGGAGGATGCCTACCGCCGCGCAATGGAAACTGCCGCCGAACTCTGGCAAAAACTGGCACAGTTCGACCCTCTCGTGGCGCAGTATATTGTCCCGAACGGGTTCAATCGCCGCGTTCTGGCAACCTTCAACCTGCGCGAAGCGTATGCGTTTTGCCAGTTGCGTGCTGCACCGAACGCGCATTTCTCTATTCGCCGCATTGCCCAGCGCGTAGCCGAAGAGATTCGGCGCGTGCATCCCGCTCTTGCTCAATTTATGCGTCTACCTGCCGAACCCTGGCAGGAGATTGAGAAAGGATATTTTGCGTGATGGATGCTCAACGAACGGCGCTCTCAGATGGCTTGTTGGCTGCTGGATGTATCAAATTTGGAGAATTTACCCTGAAATCGGGGTTGAAATCGCCCATTTATATTGACCTGCGTCAGGTCATTTCTTTTCCTTCGTTGCTGGCGCAAATCGGCCAGGCGTATCTGCCGCTGATTCGCCCTCTGCGCTTCGACCGTCTGGCCGGATTACCTTACGCTGCCATTCCAATTGCGACTGCCGTTTCCCTGGCGGGGAATTACCCGATGATTTATCCGCGTAAAGAAGTCAAAGCCTATGGCACAAAGGCGGAAATTGAGGGCGAATATCACCCCGGCGAGACGGCGCTCATCATAGACGACCTCGCGACCACCGGTGGGAGCAAATTCGAGGCCATCGAAAAACTGACCGCTGCCGGGCTGGTCGTGCGCGATGTGGTCGTCTTAATTGACCGGCAATCGGGCGCGCGCGAGGCTCTCGCACAGGCAGGACTCAATCTCCACGCTGTCCTGACCATCCGCGAGATGCTCGATGATTGGGAGGCATCGGGCAAAGTCCCCGCTGAACGAATTGCCGCAACACGCGCGTTTTTGGAAACATCCGTTTAGCCGTGCATGCACAGGCGACGTGTTCCCGGCAACCTGACGCTGTTGACAAGCATCGAAATCGTTGTATGATTGAGTCATGAATGCATACGAAATGGTTTCTCTGGCAGGGAGGAAAAATGCCGCTCAAGATTTTGACCATCGAAGATGACACTTCGATTACGGCGTTCTTGAATGTTCTCTTGACGATTTACGAAATGCAGGTGCTTGTTGCGAACGATGGTACGACCGGCATCGAGATGGTGCGAAAAGAATCGCCAGACCTGGTTTTGCTCGATTTGATGATGCCGGTTCTGGATGGATGGAAGGTTTGCCGCGAAATTCGCACCTTCAGCCAGGTGCCGATTATTGTAGTTTCGGCGGTGGCCGATAAGCAGAGAATTGCGGATGCGTTTGCCGCAGGCGCAAATGCTTATCTGGAGAAGCCGATTTCCATCGAGGAATTGGTTGGCAAAATTAGAGAATTTTTGCCCCAGAAAAGTTGAGTGCCTTGGGGAACAGAAGATGCCCTGTGCAGGCCAGCAGGCGGGGGAAAAGGATAGAATTTGGGGTTCTTCCGTTATCTTCTGTCAAAGTTTGCCCGGCAAAACTGTTTGATAGGGAATGCCCTCGGCGGTAACGGCACGCAGGCAGATGTCGCCTGACTGGTGCGGCAAGGGCAGGACGCGCGGCAGCTCTCCTGCACGGGGCGGGAGGGTGGCCTGGGCGTAACTGCGAAAGGTGCTTCCGTCCCAGTGGGGGTCGAGTTCCCAATAAATCGGCTGGGGATTTCCAATCAGGTGGATTTGATGCCCTGAAATCTGAAAATTGAAGGGAGGATTTTTCCCTTCTCCGGCGGCTTGTTCGCTCCAGATGCCGAACGTGGGGGCGTTTTCACGCACCAACCGTGTTCGCGTGGTGTGGATGGCGCGGAAGGTGGCATCGGCGGCCAGAAAACGGCGTCCATACCGGGCAGCGACCAGTGGCGTGGTGCCGGAGCCGCAGAAGAAATCGGCCACCAAATCGCCGGGGCGAGAGGAGGCCAGGATGATGCGCTCCAGCAAGGCTTCGGGTTTTTGGGTGGGGTAACCTGTCCGCTCGCGGTGCAGGCGTGCGACTACCGGGAAATACCACCAGTCTTCTGGCACTTTGCCACGCTCCAGGTTGGGGATTTTGCCGAAGCCGGCTTTGGGCGAGGAGGCAAAGGTTTTGACGGTGGTTGGGTCGTAGGGGATGCGGATGGCATCGGCATCGAAGGTGTATTCTTCGCTTTTGGTATATGCCAGAATCGTATCGTGCTTGCGGTTGAAGGCCGAGCGGATGGCAGAGGGGCCGTGATAGACCCAGATGATTTCGTTGAGCAAACGTTCGGGGCCAAAGAGTTCATCTAAAATCAGGCGGGCGTATGCGTCGGCGTGCCAATCGAGGTGCAGGTAAAGTGTGCCGGGGGGCGCCAGCAGACGGTACATCAGCGCCAGCCGTTCGTAAAGGAATTGCAGATAGTCATCCAGGCTGGGCCAGTGGTCGGCGTAGCCTTCGGCCAGCTGCCATTCGGCGGGTTTGCGCGAGTCTTCGCCACGTCCGATGCGCGCCGGGTATTTGCGGTTGGTAAAGAAGGGCGGGTCGGCGTAGATGAGGGCGATTTGGCCCTCGTATTCTGGCAGGAGGGCGGCCATGATGGCGAGATTATCGCCCAGATAGAGATGATTGCACGGGGAATGATTGGGGTAGCCGGTTCCGCCGGGATAAATGACCGAGTCCAGGCGCAGCGAGGCAGGGTTCGGGGAGGGGAGGTGTTTTCCGTTCCAGTGTAGAACAGGCATGGGGGCAGGAGAATGCGGTGGGTGGCTGGCGGTCGTTCGGTCAGGACATCCGAAAGCAATTATGAAGTGACCAGAACCGGTGTGCCGTAGCCTTTTTTGTCCAGTGTGAGGGGGTGAATTTCTTCGGCGGGGGCGGCGGGCAGACACCAGCGGAAAAGCCATTTGGCTTCGTCGGTGCGCATGTTGATGCAGCCACTGCTCATCGGCACGCCGAAGTTGTCGTGCCAGTAGGTGCCGTGGAAGGCGTGTCCCTGGAAGGGCAGATGTTCGTACTTAAAAAAGGTGGACCAGGCCACACCGGGCAGTTCGTAGGCTTCGATGTCGGCGGCCAGGTTGCCATTTCCCATGTGTTTGGAGGGCATTTTGACGAGCACGCGCGCTTTGCCGACCGGGGTGCGGGTGGGGATGCCGTTGGAGCCGGGCTGGCTGTTCAGGCGTCCAGAGGAGATGATGGTCTGGAAGACGGTGCGTTCGCCTTCGAAGCAGGTAAGCGTCTGATTCGTCAGGTTGACTTCGATGCGCTTTTCGGCGAAGGGGATTTCGGGTGAGAGGGGGGTGAGTTCTTCGTCGGGGATGAGGCGGAAATGGGCAGCGGGGGCGTGGTAGGTGATGTCGAGCAGTTCATCGAAGAGACGGTACCAGGGCTGGCCGTCGGGGCCTTCGTCCAGGCCAACGACCCAATGCACGGAGGTATAGTACAGACGGTAGAGCGGCGTCCAACGCTGTCCGATGCGGCGCATGACTTGCGTGTAGGGAACGGTGACTTCGGCCAGTTGTCCGCTTTCGCGGATGGGCAGGGTGGGTTGGTTGTAGATGTATTCGACTTTTTGCATACGCGCGCGGTGGACGTAGCCGCCCCATACGCGATACCAGATGGGGTTGTACCCAGGGGTGCCGGAGTTGATTTCTTCGTAAACGTTGAGAATTTCGTCTCGGTAAACTTGTCCGACGATGGCGCTCTGATCATCGGGACGTTTGTGGATGCTGACCTGTGTGGTGGCGACTCGCACCAGCATCCCTTGCGGAAATTCCAGGTCTGGCGGCAGGTAGGGTGAGAAAGCCATCCCTGCCAGCGAAAGACCGGCGAGTTTCAGGAAGTCGCGGCGGGTGAAGCGGGAAGACATGGGAGTATTGTACTCGAAAATGCAGGCGGGAGCGCCAAGGAAACATTCAGCCCGCAGGCTGGCTGCGGGCTGTTTGCGTTTTTATTCGGTTGTACCTTCAAGCGTATTGGATTTCCGGGAGCATATCTTTGAGCAGGTGTTCAAGTGCCATGGTATGGGCGCAGCGTCCATTTGCAATGAAGAATTCGCAGTCACAGGTGAATTTACCGTTATCGAAGGTGACATGGTGGTTGTTGTTATCGCCGCGGAAGGTGACTTCAAATTTGTGGAAGGTGAAGCGATGCCGTTCTTCTGCGTAGCGTTTGGCTTTTTCGATTTTTCCAATCAGGCTGTAGTTCATGGTTATTTCTCCTTTTCTGGTAGGGAAATGAAAAAGGCACGCGGGAACAGCGTGCCTTTCAGTGGTCTGCGCGGGAAATGTTTGTAAATCCAGGCATAGTCATTTCACCTTGCAGAGAGTATATGACGAATTGAGCAGGAAGTCAACCGGTTAACGCATTGATAATGATATTTGTCATGAAATTTTCCTGCTGTTTGGATGGTTAGAGTTTGCCCAACGCGCGCAGGACGCGCTCAGGGGTGAGAGGGAACTGGTCAATCCACACGCCGGTGGCATCGTGAATGGCGGCGGTGATGGCCGGTGCCAGAGGCAGGTAGGGGAGTTCGCCCACGCCTTTGGCACCCCAGGGGCCAATTTCTGCCGGAATTTCGACCAGTACCGATTCGACTTTCGCCGGGATGTCCCAAATGGTGGGGATGAGATAGGTGCTGAGCTGGTCGGTCAGGACGTATCCGCCGCGCGTGATGAAATTTTCCTGGATGACGTAGCCTTGCGCCTGGACGATTCCGCCTTCGATTTGCCCAACGACCAGGTCGGGGTTGATGGCTTTGCCCACATCATGCGCTGAAACGACTCGCAGCAGCCGCACATGGCCGGTTTCGGTATCTACTTCGACTTCTACGGCCTGGGCGGCGTAGGCATACAGGAAGTTGGGCGTGCAATAGCCGGTTTCCGGGTCCAGGGGGGTGGTAGGGGGGGCCAGGTAGGTATATTCTGCAACGGCAGGGCGTTCTTCGTTTTTCCACTTTTCCAGGGCGCTTTCGGCAGCGCCTTTGACGGCGTTGCCCGACATGACTGTCAACCGTGAGGCCGAAGCCGACCCGGCATTGCCCATGTTCAGGGTGTCCATTGTCAGCAGGTTGACCCTGCTGAGCGGCACCCCGGTCACTTCAGCGGCGATTTGCGCCAGGATGGTGTGGTTGCCCTGCCCAACTTCTGCCGCCGCGCACCAGACGGTGACTGCTTCGATTTCGGCCTGGCCATGAATTTCGACCCGCGCCCAGCAGTTTTCCTTGTAGCCAAAACTGAAGCCGATGTTTTTGAACCCGGCGGCAAATCCCCGCCCTCGCTTGACCGCTGCTCGATGACTGTTCACTGATCCCTGATTCCTGCTTACTGCCCCCTGCTCCCACCCAAACTTTTCCGCTGCTGCTTCTATTACCTCCAGCACGGTCGGTTTGTTAGGGGGTAACGTGCCGACGGCCATCGTGTCGGTCTCTTTCAGCGCGTTGATGCGGCGGATTTCGACCGGGTCCATACCCAGTTTTTCGGCCAGTTTGTTCATCTGGCTTTCAGCCATAAAGGCAGCCTGTGGGGCGCCGAAACCTCGAAAGGCTGCGGCCGGGACGTTGTTGGTGTAAACGCCGATGACATCGCCTTCGATATTGGGGATGAAATACGGTCCGCTTTCGGTGATGGTGGAGTTGCCCAGCACTTTGTTGGTGGTGTACATGTATGCGCCGCCATCGGCAATGAACAGGTTCCTGGCGGCAGTGAGTTTGCCGTCTTTGCGTGCGCCCCATTTGGCGCGGATGACCATAGCATGGCGTTTGGCGTGGCCGATGATGGATTCCTGCCGGCTCCAGATGATTTTGACGGGGCGCTTGAGTTTCCAGGCGGCCAGAGCGATGACGATTTGTATGGACATATCTTCCCGGCCGCCGAATGCTCCGCCAATGGCCGGATACTGTACGCGCACCTGTTCTTCGGGCAAAGCGAGTGCATGGGCAATTTGCTTGCGGTCTACGTGAGTCCACTGTCCGGCGGCTTTGACCGTCAGCAGGCCATTTTCGTCCACATATGCCAGTCCGGCCTCCGGTTGGAGATAGGCGTGTTCCTGCATCGGCACGCGGTACTCTGCTTCGACGATGACATCGGCTTCGGCAAAGCCTTTTTCCACATCGCCTTTGCGGATTTTGTCGTGAACGCAGATGTTGCTCGTTCCCCGTTCCGGGTGGATGAGGAAGGCGCCCGGCTTCATGGCTTCTTCGGGGTCGGTAAGAACGGGCAAATCTTCGTATTCAACGCGGATGAGTTTGCGCGCCTGGTCGGCAATTGCTTCTGTTTCGGCCACAATCAAGGCCACCTGGTCGCCCACAAAGCGGACGATGTCAGCCCTCACCCCTGTCCCCTCTCCCGCGGGGAGAGGGGAATTTGGCCCGCACAGCACCGGCTGGTCGTTGATTTGCAGCCCATATTCGTTGACTGGCACGTCTTTGGCGGTGAAGATGGCGACCACTCCGGGCAGGGCTTCGGCAGCGGAGGTATCTATGCTCAAGATGCGGGCATGTGGTCGTCCGGCAAATAAAATTTTGGCGTGCAACATGCCCGGCATCACCAGGTCGCCCGAATACTCGGTCTGGCCGGTCACTTTGCCGTAGGCATCAATCCGCGGGACGGCGGTTCCAATGATTGTAGTCATCGGTCATCCTCTTCGTTTTCATGTCTGGAGCGTTGGAGCCAATCAAGAAATGCACCTAGACTGACAAACAGCCCGAATCATTTCTCTCTTGCGCCACGGATGGCATCTGTTACCAGGGTTTCTATTTCTTTGTCTGACATCTGGCCAAAGCGGGAACGCAGCCCGCCAATTTCCTCGGCCAGTTTCTTGCGCAGTTCAGCCTGCGAGAGTATCTCGGCTGGCTGAATCAGCACGCCTTCGCTGGTTTCTGTGAAAATCACCAGGTCGCCTTTGCGCAGGTTTAACTTGCGACGGATTTTGGTAGGGATGGTAATTTGCCCTTTTTCCTGGACTCGCACGCCTATCGCCATCTGGTTTCTCCTGAAAGTCATACTTTCATAACTATAGCACTTTTTTCACTTCCAGGAAGCCTTTCTTTTCTTTGTTGGCTTTTTCGATGGCTTCTGCTGCGCCCAACACCACCACCTCGCCTTTTTGGGCTACCTGTTCCAGCACATCGGCAAAGCGCCGAAAGTCAGCCACTGTGGTGCCCAGCACTTCATCGCGGTTTTTCTGGCGTTGTTCATCCGTGTAACTGGTCAGATAGCGTATCATGCTCGACCAGCCTTTGGCATCGGGGAGTTGATAGGAATCGAGTTCTCCGATGGTGCCGATGATGGCGCGGGTGAGTTCGCTCTCCGTCAGTTCCAAAGAACGCAGGAACTGAGGGGTGGCATCGTAATTTTGCAGGGTGGCGAGCAGGTTGGGGTCGCGGTAAGACAGGTAAGCAAAGAAGCCCGAACTTCTATCAAAGGTGCTGAAACCGCCGTAGGCCCCGCCCTGCACGCGGATTTTATCCCACAGCCAGGTGGTGCCCAGGTAGTTGCGGATGACGTTCACCGAACCATGTGGTTGATAGCCCAAATCGTACAGGTTGGCACCTTTGCCGACGTAGTTGACCTGCGCCGGGATGGTGAGGCCTTCGTTTGCTCGCTTTCCATCTATTGACTTTTCCGGCTGCACCGTGAAGTTGGATAACGGCTGAAGCGGTAAATGGGTCAACAGATTTTCCAACCCGGCTTTGACGGTGGAATACGTAGCGGCATCGGTGGTGACGTTGACCACCATGCCGGCGCGGTTGATGAGCAACTGGCGGGCGGCTTCCAGTCTGGCCAGCACGGCTTCCCAGTTTGTTTCGATTTCTTCGAGCAGGCGGCGCAGGAAGAAGAGGTTTTCCAGGCCGTTGATTTGCTCTTTGGCCCAATCGGCCAGGTTGAAGCGCGCAGAAAGACGACTTTCAACGACCATGTGTCCGGCGGGGATGAGCATGGTTTCGGCATGGGCTTTTTCTTCCAGCACAATTTGCTTGAAGCGCTCGCGGTTATCGAGTTTGGCCGTTAACAACACGTCCTGCAAGATGGCGAAGAGTTCCGCTGCTTTTTCGGGGATGGCTTTGCTGCGCAGGAAGAAGTAAAGGACCGGCTGACGTGTTTCACGGTTGTTGGAAAAGAGCTTGCTGTATCGGATTCCGCCAGTGTGTTTGCCAATTCGCTGGCTGAGGGTCACATAATCTTGTGTTTGCGTTCCCATGTGGAGCAGTAACCGCCCCATCAGGCCCAGGAGGGGTAAGAGTTCTGCATTGTTGTTTTCTGCATTCGGCAGGAAGGGACGCAGGTCGAAGCCTAGGTCGAGGTACAGGATGCCGTTGGTATGCAGGTTGTGGGTCAGCACGGGGACGCCCTGCATTTCGCCGATTTCGACAGGGATGGTTTTGATGTTGCGTTCAATATCCTGAAGCGTGAGGGCCGGGATGGTGGCGAGGGCTTCGGGGCTGTCGGGGGTTTCCTGGTGTTTCTTCAGCGCAGCCACGTTCTCCATCAGGGCTTGAATTTGCTCTGGTGTGAGGGCGGCTTTGGCAGCTTCCAGGCGGGCGGCTTCGGCGGCAGCGCGGCGTTTGCCTTCTTCCGGGTCGGGTACCAGGTGAACGGTGGTGCGGTGAGGGTTTTCGAGCAGGTGGCGGCGAATCAGGCTCTCAAAATAGCCTTGCGGCTGGTGTTTGACGGCCTGAAGCGGGGCCTCAAAAGCCAGTCCGTTGAACGGGTCGCCACCATGCAGCCAGGGGGTGAGGGCGTTCAACATCATGAACAATCCGCGCGGGAAAGACCCGGTGTTCTGCTCACGCAGAGAGAATTCGATGGTGTTGAGCGAGGCGGCGACCGTTTCCGGGTCGAGGCCCTCCTCGGCCAGTTTTTGCAGGGTGGTGTAGATGAGTTCTTCGACCCTGTCCAGGTTTTCGGGGCGCACTCCTTTCATGCCGGCGGAGAAATACCCCTGCCGCAGGTCGGCCTGGTATCCGCCGGTGACGCTTTCGCCCAATCCGCTCTCTTGCAACGCTTTTTTGAGCGGCGAGGCCTGGGTTGAAAGCAAGATGTGACTGAGAACTTCAATTGCCAGCACGGTCTGCATATCCGTACTTTCGGGCATCAGCCAGTTGACGGTGATGTAGGCTTTGGCGTCTGGCGAATCGCCCGAATCGTAGGGGTGAGTTATCCGCCGAGGTGCATCCCAAACCGGCTGGAGCGGGAGACTCGATTGGACCTCCTTCTGCTCGAAGGCCTCCAGCCAGGCATCGAGCAGGCGCAGGCGTTCTTCTTCGGGGTCATCTCCGTAGAAGTAGATATACGCGTTAGATGGATGGTAATAGGTTTCGTGAAAGGCTTTGAATTCTTCGTAGGTTAAATCGGGGATGACGGCCGGGTCACCGCCGGAGTTGATGCCGTAGGGCGTATCGGGGTAGAGCGACTGCTGGGAGAGTTCGCCGAGCAGGTCATCTGGCGAGGAGAGCGCCCCTTTCATTTCGTTGAAAACCACGCCTTTGAAGGTGAGAGGCTCGTCGGGGTGTTCAATTTCGTAATGCCAGCCTTCCTGCTGGAGCGTGCGCTCTGGGATGAGCGGGTACAGCACCGCGTCGAGATAGACATCTACCAGGTTATAGAAATCCTTCAGGTTGGTACTGGCCACCGGGTAGCAGGTTTTATCGGGATAGGTCATCGCGTTCAGGAAGGTGTTGAGCGAACTTTTGGCAAGTTCGATGAACGGCTCTTTGACCGGATATTTGCGCGAGCCGCATAAGACGGAGTGTTCCATGATGTGCGCGATGCCGTTGGAGGTGCGCGGCGGCGTGCGGAAGGTGATACCAAAGACTTTGTTTTCGTCACTGTTGGTGACCGAGAGCAACCGGGCGCCGCTTTTTTCGTGTCGGTACAGCCGGGCGGTGGAGGCGATTTCGGGGATGGAGCGTTCTTGAAGGAGAGTGAAGGGCATGACAAACTCCTGATACGAGATGAGCCGAAACGTTTTATCAACGACCTGGAAGTGTGTAAAATGGTCTTCTCTTGAAAAGTTTACCAGAGAAAACCACCTCAGTCACCGTTAACTTTTAAGCGAGCGACCTATGAAAAACCATTGCTTTCTCTTGATTTGCTTTTTACTGGTATTGCTGCTTGCCTGTGGGCCGATTTCTTCGCTGCCAACTGCCCTTCCTGCTGTTCCAACCGCCAGTCCGTCGCCGGGCGCGCCACCCCCTGCTGAAACGCCTGTTCCTGCGCCCACGCCCGTCCAGGAATTTGGTATTCGCACGCACCCCGACGGGCCGCTCTATGTGGGCGACCAGGTCAGTTTTGAGGTCGTGCCGCCGCAGGGCTTCGATGTGCGCGAAAAATCGGTCGAAATTCAGGTGGCGGGACAATCGCTTGGCGTTCAACCCTTTGCACCGTTTGGAATCGGTGGACGTACGCAGGCCACGTTCTTTTGGGCGTGGAACACTGCTGGATTGGAAGCCGGGCCGCACACACTGACGCTGACGCTTCACCCGGATGGCGTTTCATGGCAGGAAACGTTCACCTTACGTCCTGCTGCCGAAGTCCCCTCTCCCGAACCGGATGCCCGCTGGGAGAGCCTCTCGTCCGATTGCTGTATCATCTACTACATCACCGGCACCGACGCGCACCGCGATATTGAAATCCTGGCCGAGATGGCCGATGCCGAAGCGCTGCGGGTAGAAGCCCGCCTGGGCGCATCTTTTGGCGAGAAGATTCCGCTCACGTTTCTGCCGCGCGTGCTGGGACATGGCGGTTTTGCCTGGAACGGGTTATATGTTTCGTATCTCGATGAGAACTATGCTGGCCATGCGACTCGCCAGGTCATTCATCACGAGATGGTTCACTGGCTCGATGCACGTCAGGGAGGCGAGTTACGCCCCTCCATTCTGGTGGAGGGCCTGGCCGTGTACTTGAGCGGCGGTCACTACAAGGAAGAACCGATCCTGCCGCGCGCTGCCGCTTTGCTCGAATTGGGCTGGTACATTCCACTGCGTGACCTGACGGATGCGTTTTACACCTCCCAGCACGAAATCGGTTACTTGCAGGCCGCTGCGCTGGTGGCTTACCTGGTCGAAACCTATGGCTGGGAGCGTTTTAATGCGTTTTACCGTGATATTCACCCTGTGCCGGAGGGGACACAATCTGCCGCGCTGGAAACCGCCCTGCAGAAGCACTTTGGACGGAATCTCGACTCGCTCGAAGCGGATTTTCTCGCCTTTCTCCGCGCTCAACCGGTGGATGATTCTCATCGCACCGATTTGCGTCTGACGGTGGCGTTTTACGACACGCTGCGAGAGTATCAACAGCAGTACGACCCTTCGGCGTATTTTCTCTCGGCCTGGCTGCCAGATATTTCCGAAATGCGGCGGCGGGGTATTGTGGCTGACCTGTTGCGCCGTCCGCGTGAGGCGGTGAATGTCCAAATCGAGGCCTTGCTCATCCAGGCCGACCGCGCTCTGCGTTCTGGCGAGTATGTTCGCGCTGAATCTTTCCTGCACCAGACGATGCGATGGTTTGCTGAATGAAAAACTCCCGAAGGCGAGAGATGCGCTTCGGGAGTTGGTGGAGCACCTTACTTTTTAAGGGCAGGCACCACCGAGAATTGGCACCAGCCACGAAGTGAGCGGAGAACACCACAAGTTGATGTAATCGTATATAAACAGGCCGCCAATGCAGCAACACAGAAGTACCAGGATGACAACGGCGGCGATAATCATCGTCTGGTTGCTGCCACCGGAGGGCGCGGGTTCGGCCAGGCTGGGTTCTGGGCCAGCTGGCACCTGACCGGCGTATCCCCTCGGCGCGGGCGGCACCGCTTGGGGGACGGGAGCCGGAGCCGGCGCTGCCGGACGCGGAGCCGCTCCCAGCCGCGCGGAGGAGGAGAGCATGGTGGCGTTGGGGTCAATCTGCGCCAGCGATTCAAACAAGAGCGTGATTTGTTCGCCCAACGAGATGACCTCGCCTGGCACCAGCACATGCGGCCCGGTGATGCGTTGACCGTTGACAAACGTGCCATTGGTTGAACCCATGTCGGTCAGCACGTATTTGCCGCCTTGCAGGGTGAGTTGGGAATGCTTGCGCGAAACCTCGGCGTCGTTGATGACAATCGTATTCCCGGCCTCGCGCCCAATGGTGATGATGTCGCCTTCGAGCGGGAAGGTCTTTCCCGGTGTGGGGCCAGCGTGCATGACGAGTTGATACTGCGCGGCCATCGGTCCTCCTGGAGAAGAATGAAAACAGATGCGTACTACGCTCTTTTGATTCTAGCCCAAAAAATGAATTTTGGGCTGCTCAATTCGTAGCCAAAAAGTCCTTTTTAGAAATTGAGGTTACAAACTCCCAAATACCCGGCGGAACAGGTCTGACTCCAGCAGGTTATGCGGGTCGGTGCGCCGCTTGAGCGCCTTGAAGCGTTCAACTGTTTCTTTACCCAGGAAGCGCAGCGCAGTTTCGGGCGTGGTTTCGCTGTTTTTGGCAAAGTAGAAGCGTCCACCGGCCTCCAGCACGATGCGGTCGAACTCCTGGAGCATGTCGCGCAGACGGGCGCGGTTGGAGGCGGTCACTTTGAAGTCGAGCGCCAGGGAGAAACCATCCACGGCATGTGAGAGCAGGAATTTATCGGGGCGGTGGCGCTTGGTGACACCAAGATACGAAGGCAGCCCGCGTTTGTGCGAAAGCGTGAGCAGTTCGCGCCAGGCGTCTTCAGCGGTTTCTTTGGGCAAGAAGGACTGATACTGAATCAATCCGCCGCGTCCGTAGGCCTTTTCCCAGTTCGGAACATAATCGAGCAGGAAATGGAACGCTGCGTGCGCTTGGCGGTAGCGGCTTTCGCGCAGGCTGGCAATGTATTTCGCTGTGTTAATCAACCATACGCCGGGGTTATTCATGAACGGCGCCATGAAGTAGTGGATGATGGATTTCGGGAAGACCCAGAACAGGTTGGAGGGCAAGGTCTGGTAACTGACCTGCAGGGTCTGTTTGGGGTTCGGGTCTTCGCCTTCGTGCAGGTATTTGGCCGTATGCAGTTGACCCCGCCCCAGTCCGCTGCCAGTGGCGGTCGAGTCGAGCCAGCCGACGGTGTAATCATGTGTGGGCGCGGTTTCGGCGATGGCGTTCAGGTGTTCGTGCAGGTTGTGCGCCGGAAAGGCATGAACTTCCAGCAGGCCGGAATACACTTTTTTCATCTGCATTGTGATTGAGGTGAACACACCCAGCATGCCCATGCCCGAAATGAGCGCATAGAACAAATCGGCGTTATGGCTAGGCGAGCAGGTCACTTCCGCGCCGGTCGGCAAAAGGGCGGTCAGTTCGATGACATGCTCACCAATGGTGCCCATTTTGTAGTTGTTTTTGCCGTGAATGTTCATGCCCAAACAGCCGCCCAGCGTGGTGTACATGGTGCCGGAAACAACCGGCGGCCACCAACCATCGGGCAAGACGTGCTGCCAGAGTTTTTGCAGGGTGACGCCCGGCTCGGCTTTAATGACCCCAGTGGAAGGGTTCCACTCCAGGATGCGGTTCATGTCCTGAATGTCCATCACGATGCCGCCGCCGTTGAGCGCCGCATCGTTGTAGGAACGTCCTGCTCCGCGCAGGGTGACCGAAAGGCCGTTCTTTTTGGCAAATTGGAAAATTTCCGCGATTTGTTCGGGCGTGGTTGGCTTATACAGGTAGGATGCCGCCCGCAGCGAATGGCCGAAGTTTTCCAGGTAAGTGAGGCGTTGGTAGGGGAGGGAAGAGAGACTCATAGGTTTTCGGGGAATGTCATCAAGAATGGGTTTATCGGTGTAAAGAAATTGGAAACGGTGGCGAAGGCTGGCTGATGGGGAAATTACCAGTTCGCCGCCGCTTAAAAACTCAATCGCCTGAAAATAAAAGAGGGGATGTGTCGGATGATGAGCATGAGCAAACCCCACTGCGGCGGGACGTAAGCCGTTTGTTTGCGGGCGCGGATGGCCTTCCAGATGCCCTCCGCAGCTTGTTCGGAGGTGATGAGCCAGAAAAAGTTCTTTTTGGGCGCCGCACGCAGGATGTCGGTGTCCACAAAGCCGGGTTTGATGGTGGTGACGGTGACACCGCGCCGGGTCAGGCGATTACGAAGCGATTCGAGATAGGTGGTGAGCGCCGCTTTGGAGGCGTTGTAAGCTGGTGCGCCAATGCGGCCTCTATCTCCGGCCACCGAAGAAATGCCCACGATGTGGCCGGCTTTCAGAGCATGAAACATTGCTCCCACCGGGTTCAGCCAGGCCACTGCGCCGAGCAGGTTGGTTTCGAGCATGGCGCGGTCTTTCTCGAAGTCGAACTCATCCAGCCGGACGTGGTGCTGGATTCCAGCATTGTAAACGAACAAATCGAGATGTCCAAACGTGCGTAAGATTTTTTGGAGTGTGGCGGGGACGGAGTCGTAATCGGTGACATCGTGTGGAAAAGGCAAGGCGCGCGCTTCCCCATGCGCGGCGTTAATTTCAGCACACAGGGTTTCGAGCAGGTCGGCGCGGCGAGCAACTGCCGCAACCGTGTAGCCTTCAGCGGCCAGTTTGCGGGTCAGCGCCGCACCAATGCCGCTCGAAGCGCCGACAACAATGGCCGTGCGGCGTGGGCGGAGCGGCGTAGCAGCGGGGAGGCGGGGGTCGGGCATAGTGTTCTCCAGGTCAGACGGGTTGCGAAATCGTTCACATTCTAACACAGCCTGGCGTTCTGAATTTTACGTTCTTCCGCGTTCTCGTCACTCTCCTGGCCCTGATGCTGCCCGCTGGGAGAGCTCATTTTTATCAGGCTCATCAATCAGACGCAGCAGATGTATAATCAGAACGAGTGGAGATATGATGAACTCAACCATCCAGGCGCTTTTGCAAATTGCGCGCGAGAAAATGTCTGGAGCGCGCTACACCCCCGAACAGCGTGAGCAAACCTTGCGCCTGTTGAATTTGTTGTTGGAACTGGCTGCAGAAGACGAAAAAAGCGAAGAGAATGCTCGCGCCACCGCCAAACTGCTCTCGAACGTCACCCGCCATCACAATCTGTTCGCCCTCATTCAACAACAGGCGGCCGAGCTGGAAGCACTCAAGCGAATCAGCGTCAACCTGGCTTCCAGTTTGCAGCTTCAGGCCGTGCTGGACCGGGTCGCTACCGAAGCCATGCGGCTCATCAAGAATCCGCAAAGCGTTCACATTTTTCTGTATGAACAGGGCGTGTTGCGTTTCGGCGCGGCGCTGGATGCCGAAGGCAACCGCAACCGCATCCTTTCTCTGCCGCGCCCTGATGGTTTGACTTACACCGTGGCCCGCACCAAGCAGACGATATTTATCGAGGAGATGCGCGGTCATCCTCTCTTCAAAACCGCGCCGCAGGAATGGGAGGGCGCCATTATTGGCATTCCGCTCAAGAGCGATGAGATGGTGGTGGGGGTGATGAATATGTCTCTGCGGCCTGGTCGCACCTTCTCGCCTGCCGAACTGCGTCTGTTGGATTTGCTGGCAACGCAGGCAGCAGTTGCCATCGTCAATGCCCGCTTGCACCAGGCCATGTCAAAAGAAGCCATGAGTGACATGCTCACCGGCCTGCCGAACCGCCGCGCGCTCGATGCCCGCCTGGAGAACGAAGTGCAACGCGCTGCGCGCTATGGGCATCCGTTTGCCGTTTTGATGATGGACCTGGACGGTTTCAAGGCCATCAACGACACCTACGGCCACGATGTGGGCGACCGTGTGCTACGCGATTTTGCACGTTTTCTGGTCGAATCCAAACGTTCCAGCGATTTTTTGGCGCGCTACGGCGGCGATGAAATGACGATGCTCCTGCCGGAAACGGACGGGAATTCGGCTTTGCAGCTGGCTGAGAGCATCACCAAACGCATGGCGCAATTCCAGCCGCTTTTGCCAGATGGCACGCAAGCGCGTTTGGGCATTTCGGGCGGCATTGCCATTTACCCGAACCATGCCCACACCGCTTCCGATTTGCTGCGCGCCGCCGATGAGGCCCTGTACCGCGCCAAACGACATGCGCGCGGTTCGTTCCTGGTGGCGCGTGGTGTGACGGGTGAACTGCCTTCTGAGCTTTCCACCTAAAATTTTTTTGAGGAGTGAGACGATATGCGCATGAAAGACAAAGTGGTTCTAATTACTGGCGCTGCTGCCGGAATTGGCAAAGCAACTGCATTTCGTTTTGTCGAAGAAGGTGCCCGGGTCGTCATTTGCGACATCAACGAAACCGCCGGGCAGGAAACTGCGCGCGAAATTGGTTCTCGGGCGGCTTTTTATAAGGTAAACGTTGCTAATCGGCAAGAGGTGCAAGGTTGGGTAGATGATGTTACGGCAAACTATGGCCGAATTGACGTTCTTATCAACAACGCCGGTATTTTGCGTGATGCACAATTAGTTAAAGTTAAGGACGGTGTTCTGGTCGGGCAAATGACAGAAGCCGATTTTGACCTGGTACTGGCGGTCAATTTGAAGGGTGTTTTTAATTGCGCTCAGGCAGTGTCTCCTGTGATGATAAAGCAAGGCGGCGGAGTTATCCTGAACGCTGCCTCGATTGTGGGACTGGATGGTAACTTTGGTCAGACGAATTACGTTGCGAGCAAGGCAGGTGTGATTGGCATGACCAAAGTATGGGCGCGTGAATTGGGGAAATATGGGATTCGCGTTTGTGCGGTTGCACCTGGCTTTACGGCGACCGAAATCCTTGCCTCGATGCCGGAGAAAATCATTGAAACCATGAAAGCCCGCACGCCTTTGGGGCGAATGGGACAACCACGTGATATTGCGAATGCCTACCTTTTTCTTGCTTCCGAGGAAGCATCCTTCATCACAGGGGTTGTTTTGCGCGTAGATGGCGGTATTGTTGTTGGAACATGACATCCGACGCCTGGCTGTGATATTTCAGTGGCGCAAATCGCAAATTTGCGCCACGTTTGATTTGCTTATGTGTTCTGTTTGAATAATCTCAATAGAAAGGTTAAAAAATTATGCAAATCGGTCTGATTGGTCTTGGAAAAATGGGCGCCAACATGGCGCGCCGGCTGGTACGGGGCGGGCATCACGTGGTGGCGTTCAACCGCAATTTCAGCGTAGCCGAAGCGCTTCAGGCAGAAATCGGCGTGCAAGCCGTCCGCGCCCTGCCGGAACTGGCCGCCGCGCTCCCTGCGCCGCGCGTTGCCTGGGTGATGGTTCCGGCAGGGGCCGCCACCGATGCGGTCATCGAGGAACTGTCTGCGCTGTTTGCGCCCGGCGATACCATCATTGACGGCGGCAATACTTTCTACAAAGACGACATCCGCCGCGCCGCTGCGTTGAAGGAAAAAGGCATCCGCTATGTGGATGTTGGCACGAGTGGGGGCGTGTGGGGACTGAAAGAGGGCTACAGTCTGATGATTGGTGGCGACCCCGAAGCGGTTGCTCCCCTGCGTCCGCTCTTTGAGACTCTCGCTCCCGCGCCCGATAAAGGCTGGGGACACGTCGGCGGCGTGGGTGCCGGACATTTCGTCAAGATGATTCACAACGGCATCGAATACGGTCTCATGCAGGCCTATGCCGAGGGCTTTGAGATTTTGCGCACCAAACGTGATTACGCCTTTGACCTGCATCAGGTGGCTGAAATCTGGCGTTATGGCTCGGTGGTGCGTTCCTGGCTGCTCGACCTGACTGCTAACGCGCTCTCCCAGGACCAGGAGTTGAGTGAAATTGCTGGCTATGTTCCCGATTCGGGCGAAGGCCGCTGGACGGTCTTCGAGGCGGTGGATTTGGATGTGCCGGCCCCGGTCATTACGCTTGCGCTCCAACAGCGCTTCATCAGCCGTCAGGAAGAAAGTTACGCCGCCAAATTGCTGGCCGCCATGCGTAACCAGTTTGGCGGTCACGAAGTGAAGAAGGTCGAGCGGTGAGCGAACTCTGCCAATCTACCAGCATCGTCATCTTTGGCGCTTCGGGCGACCTGACCTGGCGCAAACTCATTCCGGCCCTTTACAATAACTTCAAAAAGGGACGGCTCTCGGAGTGCGCCAACGTGGTCGGGTTCGCCCGCCGCCCGTATTCCGAGGACGCCTTTCGCGCCCGTCTGCGCGAAGGGGTGGCGCAGTTCAGCCCGGAGACCTTCGACCCGGCTTTGTGGGAACAGTTCGCCCCGCGCATTCACTACTTTCAGGGCAATCTCGACCAGGCGGAAGATTTTCCGCGCCTGGAAGCGTTTTTGCGCAGGCTGGAAGATGGTCCCGCCAACCGGCTGTATTACCTTGCCACGGCGCCGGAGTATTACGCGGCGGTGGCCGGGCATTTGGGCGCGGCAGGCATGTCGCGCGATGACGAGGTGTATGGCGCGTGGCGGCGCATCATTGTGGAAAAACCGTTTGGTCACGATTTGCAATCGGCGCGCGAGCTCACCCACGCGCTGCACGCCGCTTTCGATGAACGCCAAATCTACCGCATTGACCACTACCTGGGCAAAGAAACCTCGCAGAACATCCTGTTCTTTCGATTTGCCAACACCATCTTCGAGCCGGTCTGGAACCGCCGCTATGTCAGCAACGTGCAAATCACCGTTGCCGAAAGCGTAGATATTGGCACGCGCGCCGGGTATTACGATACCTCCGGCGTGCTGCGCGATATGTTTCAGAATCACCTGTTGCAGCTGCTCGCGCTGGTGGCGATGGAGCCGCCTGCTTCCTTCGAGGCCGATGCGGTGCGCAACGAAACGGTTAAAGTTCTCAAGAGTATCCGCCCAATTTCGCTGGAAGACACCGTCCGCGCCCAATACGAGGGCTACCGCGAGACAGAAGGCACTGCGCCGAATTCACAAACCCCCACTTATGCTGCGCTCAAATTGTTCATAGACAACTGGCGCTGGCAGGGCGTGCCGTTCTACCTGCGTTCGGGCAAGGCCTTGCGGCGCAAAATTTCGGAAATCATCATCGAGTTTCAACGTCCCCCGCATCTCATGTTTCGCCTGCCGCCGGGAGCCGATTTCAGCCCCAACCTTCTGGCATTGACTATCCAGCCGGATGAGGGCATTCATCTGCGCTTCCAGGCCAAAGTCCCCGATTCTGACCAGGATATGCGCCCGGTGGATATGGATTTTCACTACCGGGATTCGTTCAATGACCGCAGCATTCCCGAAGCCTATGAGCGGCTGCTGCTCGAAGCCCTGGACGGAGATGCCTCGCTGTTTACCCGTTCCGATGGTATCGAGGCCTCCTGGATGTTGATTGACCCCCTGCTGGAAGGCTGGCAAACCCCTGCCGCGCCCCCGCTGGTGACGTATCCGCGCGGCACGTGGGGGCCTCCCGAAGCCGATGCGCTCCTCGCCCGCGCTGGTCACCGCTGGCGGCTGGGCCGAGAGTAGCACCTTCCTGCGTGGGGGGTGTCACGCCGGGCTTGCTGCCCCAGCCGTTGTACTGCTGGTTGGATGTTTACAATTCCGATGCGGCAGCCTGGTCTACCAGCCAGAGCAATTCGCCATCTCGAGGGCGGATTTGGGCGGCAGGAAACGATGCGCCATGCCAGACTTGCGCGAACATCCCGGCTTTGGCTGCGCCCGTGACCAGAAAAACCACCTGCCGCGCGGCGTTCAACACCTGGAAGGTGAGCGTTACCCGCGAAACGAGGGGCGGCGGCGGAGCGGTATGTTCTACTTCTACTGCCCAGCGAACCGATTCTGCCAGGGCCGGCGAACCCGGAAAGAGCGAGGCGGTGTGTCCGTCTTCCCCCATTCCCAAAAAAACCAGGTCAAAGGCGGGCGTTTCGCCAAAGAAAGCACGCAATTCTGCCTCGTACAGGCTGGCGGCTTCGGCGGGAGGCAGTTCGCCCCGCACGCGGTGAACGTTTTCGGCAGGCAGGGGAATGCGTGAGAGTAGCGCGGCAGCGGTCAGGCCGTAGTTACTTTCCGGGTGGTCAGGCGGCACGCAGCGTTCATCGCCCCAAAACAGGTGAACCTTCTCCCAGGGGATGCGTTTCGCCATCTCGTTTGTGGCCAGGCGTTCGTAGAGCGCGCGCGGCGTGCTTCCGCCGGAGAGCGCCACGCTGAAACGTTCCGGCGCGGCTGCGGCCATCTGCGCGAACAGGTTGGCGGCGTAATTCACCAGGGCAGGCGGGTTGGGGAAGATTTCTAGAACGGGCTGCATGGGGGAAGATTCTTTACTCTTTCTTGTCTTCCTCTTTCTTCTTGTCTTCACCCTGAAGTGATTCACGGAAGTTGCGAATGGCGCTGCCAAGTTCCCCCGCAATTTTTCCGATGCGTCCTACGCCAAAGAGCAAGATGACGATGACCAGGATGATAATCAGTTCGGTGGGACCGAAATTGGGCATTCAAGTCTCCTTTTGGGTCGTGTTTGAGAGTGGAATGCCCTGATTTTACCCGAAAATGCAGTGTCAGGCTCCGACTTGCGTCTGCGCAAATTGGGGTCTGTGGAGCAAGTTTCTGACTTGCTCCACCTTAAAAAATTGGCGTTTTTTCGATTTCCAGGTCGAACTGCGCTAATTCATTTTGCTCGGTTTGAATGATTTGCAGCAACGCAGGGATTTTTTCGGCGGCAAACTGCGGCGCGCGTCCCTTCAGGCTGACCACGCCGGTGACCACGCCGTCCACCGCGCTGACGGTGCCGGTCATTTGTGCTTCAAAGCGCGAGAGCAGCGCGCTGATGGCTTTCAACTGCGCCTGGCGGGTCTGCAGCGATTGCAGCGTGGCCTCGAACTCCCGACGCGCAGCCGGGTCGGTGGTTTCGGCGATGTTCTTCTCCATTTTGGCGATTTCACCGGCAAAGTCGCTGCTGATTTGTTGGACGGCGAGGTTGTTATCGAGCGCGCTCATGCGCAGGCAGAGTTGGTAGGCGTGTTCCACCAGCTCATCCAGGGCCAGTTCCACCGGTTCCAGGCTGCGCCGCAGTTGCGGGCTGGCTTGCGAGAGGGCGTTGAAGACTGAGAAGCGCGCCCGCTCCAGGCGGTCGAAGCGAATCTGGTAGCGTTGGGCGAGCGGCTGGCGGCTCTGGCGGGTGAAAGTCATTTGCAGCCCCGGGTCACGGGCGATGACGATGACCATCACCAGCCACAGAACAAATCCGATAGGGGCCAGCCACCAGGCCGAACACAGGCCAGCAGCCGCTACGAGCGCCAGCATGGCAAGGTTGACGGGGTTGAGCAGGGCGAGGAGGAGTGGGGAGCGGGGCATGATTAATAGACTGATGTTCCCCCCTCTCCCAATGGGAAAGGGGCCGGGGGTGAGGGAGAATTAGAAGAACGTGGCTATTTCATCGTAAATCTTCTGAATATTTTCGGGCGAACTTTTGTATTGCTTGCCGCCGGTGGGTTCGGCAATTTGCTTCAAGACGCTCTCATCAGCGTCGCTGCCGAAGGCAATCGTAAAAATTTTGATGGCGTTGCCGCCTTCGCCTGCCGAAGCATTGATTTGCGCCATCACCTCTTCGAGCGTTTGGGTGGAGGCCGTATCGGCGCCATCGCTCAAGACCACAATCGCGCGGATGTGGTTGGGGTCGCCGTTGGCGGCCAAATCCTGGTAGGCGGCCAGAGTAGCGTCGTACAGACGGGTATCGCCGGTCTCGAAAATGCCTGAAACACTATCCAGCACCTGCTGGCGTTTTGGCCCGAGCGGGGTGAGCGGCGTCAGTGTGGTGATATTCGAGCTGAACAGGATGATTTGCAGGCGGTCGCGGTCATCCAGTTTCTTAACGAATTCCAGCAGGCTGGCGCGGGCGGTGGTGATTTTGTCGCCGCGCATACTGCCGGAAATATCCATCACCACCACCAGGTCAACTGGTTTTTTGGTCTCACGCCACAGGGCTTGAATTTTGTCTATCACCGCTGCGTTGGGGATTTCCAGGATGGTTTTCGGCTGGGTGATGTCTATGCCGTGTTCGGCATCCAGTGGGGCGGTGAGAGGGATGGACGGGTCGGCTGGGCGGAAGCCGTATTCGAGCGCTTTCAATTGTTGGGGACGGTCGAGCAGGAAAGCCTCGAAGATACCAGCCGCTTCGCGTTGTTCCTCTGTCACCCAGGGCGCGTTCACTACCACATAGGGGTTGTTCGTCCAGAACGTGCCTTCTTTGGGATAAATCGCCACGACGGGAATTTGGGAGGATTGTCCGCTCAGGCGTTTGGTTTCCTGGGCCACAATCAGATTTTCGTAGAGAACTGCCGCGCTCAAATAGGAGGGGCCGCGCTCGAACATGCGCTCGGCGAAGAAGCCGGTGCTGGTGCCGTAGTGGATGATGCTTTTCTCAACCGCCGCCATAAACTCGCGCACCTTGGGGTCGTTCAGGTCGGCTTCGGTCAGACCGCGTTGTTTACCGGTCGCGGCATACGCTTCCGCGATGATGGAGACGATGCCGCTGTTGCTGTAGGCGGGATGCGTGTGTCCGAATTTGAAATCGCCCCATTCAGGGTGACCGTAGGCGCTCCAGCCTTGCTCCGAGGTTGCCAGTTCTGCAATATCGGCCCAGCCGATGGCTTTCTCAGGCCAGCCAAGCGCCTGTGCCATCGGTTTCCACATCGCAATCACCACGGGGCTGAGCACCAGGTCGTTGGGGTTGCCCGTCACCAGGTCACTGCCGTGCAGTTTGCGCCATTCCGCGTTAGCGACCGGGATATAGACCGACGATGCCGGACTCCATACGGTGGGCTGAAGGCGGCCTTCGAGGATGCCGCGCACCGATTCGATAGAACCCATCGGGGTAGACTCTACGACAATTACTTTGCCATCGGCGGTTTTGTTGCGCGCTTCGTTGAACTGCGCCACGAGCGGCTCCAGCCACTCCTTCTTTTCCGAGCCATAGACAATACTGACCGTGACACTTCCGCCTGGAATCAGTCCCTGAATTTGCCCGCAGGCGGAGAGGGTCAGGGAGAGGATGGCGAGAAGCGAGAGAAGTATGTAAACGCTGCGTTTCATGGTTGCTCCTGATGACGTACGCAAGTACACAAGGAAACCTGTTTACCTGTCTACCTGTTTACTCTTTTACCTGTCACCTGCTCACATTCCTCGCCCAAAAATCGCGCAGGGTGTTGAGGGCGCTGCCGGGCGGCACCTGCACTTCGGGCAGGAAGGACAAATCGGCGCGGAAGCCGTTGGCGGCGTAGCGCTCGAAGGGCGAGCCGGGCTGTTCGAGCGGGATGGAAGAGTCTATCGGTCGGTAGCCGTATTTCAGCAAGGCTACTTCCTGAACGGGTTTGCTTGTCAGATAATCCAGGAACAGAGCGGCGGCTTTGCGCTGGTCGGGGGTTACCCATTCGGCCTCCAGGATGCAGAAGGGATGGTCGCTCCACAGCGTGGCAGGAGGATAATAAACGCGCAGCTCGCCGTAGCGTCCCACCGCGTTCGCGGCTTGTTCGATAGCGGTGGATTCATATACGGCCACGAAATCGTAGGTGCTGGGGCCGTAGGCAATCATCTTTTGCATGAGCGGCCCGGTGCTATGCTCGAATTGTCCGATGCTTGCTTCGATTTCCAGGAACCACTTCTGGTAGTCGCTGTTGTTCAGGATGTCGGCGGCGGTCAGGCCGCTGGTCTTGCCGTAGTAACCATACGTCATCAAGAGAATGGTCATGTACCCGCTGTTTGATTTGAGCGGGTCGGTGTGACCGAACTTGATGTAACCCCAATCGGGCTGATTGAAAGCGGCCCAACCTTTGGGGTTGACGAGCGCATCGTGGATGTTGGGCCATAACGATGCGCCCGGCTGCTGCCCCCACAGCACGTCGGCCCGCTCCTTCCAGGCCACCAGTACCAGTGGCGTCCGCAGCACCGCGCGGCAGCTGGCCGTATCCGCCGGGTTGACCAGGCTGCGCCCAAACTGGATCGTGGAGGTATCCTGCAAGGCTGCAATCTGCAACATGCTGGCCGGGCTGATAAGCACCGGTTTGCGCGTTCCGTCCAGCACAGCGTTGGTCACTTCCCAGGAACCCATTTTTTCCACCTGGATTTTGACCGGATGGCCGTTAACGTTGGCCCCACTTTGCTCAAAAGCCGGGACGACTTCCTCCAGCCAGGCCTGTTTCTCTGTAGAGTAGAGAACGGTCACGATAACAGGGGCAGGCGGTGGCAGCAGGATTTCCCGCAGTGGGGCGTAGGCAACTGCCCGAAAGGAGGGAATCAACAAGGCGGCCACAAATACGCCGATGGCCGCCATCCCAAATAAAATCAACAATATCCAGTTGATGCGAGGGGTGTACATTGAACCTGATTCTCCACACCTGATGATACGACAGGGTGGAGATTTCGTTGCTTAACAAAATGTTAAGAAATGGTTAGATGGTGTCGGCTTCCCAACGCGGGCGCGGTCGGTAGCGCTT
Source organism: Anaerolineales bacterium (assembly GCA_025056175.1). Classification (GTDB taxonomy): domain Bacteria; phylum Chloroflexota; class Anaerolineae; order Anaerolineales; family Villigracilaceae; genus UBA5195. The sequence goes on along the minus strand of JANWWK010000008.1, from coordinate 71,867 downwards.
GCGGATTTGTTCCAGCACGTGCATGGGGGTGTGCAACAGGCGGCGGGCGATTCTGGCAATCCGCTCGCCAGAGACTCCGCCGTTTTGAATGGGCATCAGGCGGCGCAGCTCGTCTTTGTCCAGATATGTGTAGGTCTCTTTGCCCAGCGCCAGGGAGACGAAGGTGCAGGTGGATTGCTGAGTCATCACCATGCTGGCGTTGGCAATCATGTCATTGACGTTACCATGTGTGAGAACCAGGGCGTTGGGCGCAACGGATTTGATTTCGCGCGTAGCGCGCTCGACGTTCTCAGTGGGGTGCAGTTTGAAAATCATCGGGCGGCCTTCGGCGGCCTGCACACAGCGGCGCAGAAAAGTCATACGGTCATCGCCGCGATAGGTTTCACGGTAAGGTGTGGTGGCAACCAGGACGAAATCCCGATAAGGAAAGTCATTTTTGAGATGGCGTTGAAGGTTGTCGAAGTTGGGAATGCCCGTGACAGCGATTTTCTCCGGTGGGACACCTTTGCGAATGAAGTGGTCGCGGTAGCCTTCGGAGGCCACGCAGAAAATGTCGTAGGCGTTGGAAAGGCCGTTGGTGGCGGTATTGGCGATGTAACGCGGCAGGAACGGGAAGAGTTTCCACAACCGATACAGTTTCCCTTCCGGTTCGGTGATGCCCTCCTGGACCAAAATCAAGCGTTTGCCCCGAATGTTGTTTTGGATAATCAGGTCCGACGAGGTGATGACCATGTCGTATTTGCGGCCCTCCCCGCGCTCATCCATAGGCAGTTTGTTATCGGCCAGGTATTGCAGGGTATCGCGCCGATGCCTGCCGCCAAGCACACAAAAATCGAGCAACCCGGCTTTTGCTGCGAGATGCTCGATTCCATCGGCATAGTAAGGGGTGAAATAACAGTGGTGGTCGTTCAAATGTTGCGCCACCGCGTGCATTTGGGTCGTCTGGTTGAGCGAACCGCAGATGAACAGGATGTTCTGGGGCATATTCGTCTCCTCATCCGCATTGTAGTCAGGGTAGGTTAAGCCGCCTGGAACAACGGATTAAGGTCTCGTAAACGAATCGTTTTTTTCGGTTTGTTAACTTCATTTTTTATTGACGTTAACCGCCTTCAGGTAAACTACTTTTGCTGAAACCTGCGGTGCCTTGCGCCGTTTGTGTAGCGCCGTTCTCAGATGGTGGGCAGTCTGAAGCCCGTGCTACGAATTCGATTGCGTGACTGAGTTGTGCTATGCTGCCTTTTTCTCATGACGAATATCAGATACCCGTCTGCATTGCCGATTTACCGGCGCACGATTTTCAGGTGACGCCGCAAACGCTGACCGAGGATGTTGTCATGGTGCTGGAAGAGAATCCCGAACTCTCCGGCGTGTTGATTGTGGAAAGTCATCAGTTGCGTGGGTTTCTCACCCGGTTGAAACTTTTTGAGCGACTGGGACACCGCTACGGTATCGAATTGTTTATGCGGAAGCCGATTGCCAACCTGGCTGCAGCCATGCAATCTCAGGCAACGCTTTTGCCTGGCAATTTGCGTGTGGATGAGGCCGTTCGGCGCGCTCTGGCACGTCCGCTCCGCGATATGTATGACCCGGTGGTGGTGCAATTGCCGAACGGCATGTATCGCATTCTGGATGTCACGGTGCTGGTGTTAGCGCAATCGCGCACCATTGCCAACTTGAGCAATGTGGTGGGTAAATTGGGACAATTGGATGCGTTGATTTATCAACAGGGGGATGAAAAAGACGTAATTCATCGAATGCTGCGCCTGTTAGGACAGGTTGTTCCCTATCATCAGGCGCATGTTTTCGTGAGACAAAACGACCAGCTCGCCCTGACTGCCTGGCAGGGAGATGGAAATGATACAATTGATACCGCAAGCATTCAATCGAATGCCATTTACGAAATGATGGTCAATCATCGTCAGGGTATTTCTCTGCCCGATACCCGCCGGGTGCCGGCCTGGAGTGGTCTCGAAAGCCTGGGCAGGCCGATTTCGTGGTTGGGCGTTCCATTTCTGCACGAAGACGGACAGTTCATCGGGTTTCTCTCGGTCGGACGCAACATCGAAAGCCCTTTCACTCCCGATGAAAAGCAAACCTGTCAGGCGTTTGCCCAGCGGATGCTCAAAACCATCACCAAAAAATGGAAGAGTCCTCTTTCAGATGATGAACTTTTTCCCTTGAGCCTGCAAACGATGAGATGGGCTGAAGTCGAAAGCGTATCCTGACGTTTTGCCAGACGCAAGTCATTTTATCCCCACCCCTGAGGAGACGGCCCGCATGCACATTCTTGTCACGAATGATGATGGCGTAACTGCCCCTGGCCTGTTGGCGCTGGCGCAGGCCATGCGCTCTTTACCGGATGTCAAAGTCAGCATTCTTGCGCCAGACCGAAACTGGTCGGGCAGCGGGCATGTCAAGACGTTAGAGCGTCCCTTGCGCGTGCGCGACCTGACCCTGTCCGATGGTTCGCTAGCCTTTACCAGCGATGGCGCACCTTCGGACTGTGTGGCGCTGGCCCTGCTGGGGTTCTTTGAGGAGAAAATTGACCTGGTGGTTTCGGGCATCAACCCGATGCACAATCTGGGGCATGATGTCACTTACTCTGGCACGGTGACGGCAGCGATGGAAGCTGTCATTTGGGATACGCCCGGCATCGCTTTCTCGCTTGGCTCGCTCGATAATCATCTCGGCGCGCTCGATTACACTGCTGCTGCCGAAATTGCCCGCCGCGTGGTCAGCACCACGCGTGAACATCGGTTTCCGCCGGGCATGTTGCTGAATGTCAACATTCCGTATTTGCCGCTCGACCAAATCAAAGGCGTTCGCATCACCCGGCAGGGGTTGCGCGTCTATCGTGACCGCCTGGACAGGCGTATTGACCCGCGTGGTAAACCGTATTACTGGATTGGCGGCGACTCGCCGACCGGTACGCCCGAAGAGGGCACCGATGTCGGCGCGGTGGCTGCTGGTTACGTCTCGATTACGCCCATTCAGCTCGACTTAACGATGTACAGTGCTATTCCGACGTTGGGGGATTGGGATTGGAAACAGGCGTAAAACCGCAGCGGTGAAATTCCTCCATGCCAGACCGCCCAATTGGGTGTACACTTTGAAGTATGGAGGCCGCATGAATATCGCCGCAATTGATGTTGGTTCCAACGCCATTCGCATGGCGGTTGCCCGCCCAATGAGTGGCGGCAAGCTCGAAATGCTCGAATCCACCCGCCTGCCGGTGCGTTTAGGTCATGATGTTTTCACCAACGGACAGTTGAGCGAATCCATTATGCAGGCGGCGGTGGATGCTTTTTTGCGTTTTCGCGCCATCGCCGACCAGTTTGGCGTGAGTCAATTGCGGGCTGTCGGCACATCGGCCCTGCGCGAAGCCGAAAACGGCGAACTCTTGCTTGACCGCATTGCCCGTCAGACTGGCATCCAGGTCGAAATCATCAGCGGTGAGGAAGAAGCCCGGCTGATTCATCTGGCCGTCTCCAAAGCCTTAGATTTGACCGGCAAACGCGCTGTTCTGATTGACATTGGCGGCGGCAGTGTGGAAGTGACGATTGTGCGCGGCGAGGAAATTCTCTCCTCCGAGAGTTACCCGATGGGGACGGTGCGCTTACTCAAGCGTTTGGGCAGCAACGGCGGCTTGCCCGGCATTCATTTGTTGCGCGAATACACGGAATCGGCACGGCGGCGGATTGACCGTGAACTGGGCGGACAAAAAGTGGATCTATGTGCCGGCACAGGCGGCAACCTGGAAGAGATGGGCTTGCTGCGGAAACGCCTCTTTCGCCGTGAGACCACCGACCGCATCACGCTTGACGAACTGAATGCCCTTATCGAACGGCTCTCTGAAATGACACTCGAGGAGCGCATCAAGAAACTGGATTTACGCCCCGACCGCGCGGATGTTTTGCTGCCTGCCTGTATGGTCGTTCATTTGATTGCCCGCGAAGCGCGTGTCAAAGAAATTCTTATCCCCGGCGTGGGATTGAAAGACGGCGTTTTGTGGGATATGCTGCCCCTGGCGCTGGGGCCGCGTTTGCCGCGCCGCGAACAGGTGATGAACGCCGCGATGCGGCTGGGACAAAAATACGCCTTCGATGCGGAACACGCTGCTCATGTCGCACGTTTGTCCGTCCGCATTTTCGACCAGACCCTTTCTCTGCATGGCCTGGACGAAAACGACCGCCTGCTGCTGGAAACGGCGGCACTTCTGCATGATATCGGCCACTTCATCAACACGATTGAACATGACCGGCACGGTTGCTATATTCTGAAACATTCGCCGCTCATGGGGCTGGAGCCGAATCAGCAGGAGGTGGTGGCGAACATTGTGCGTTTTCATCGCAAGACCTCTCCCTCCATTCAAGACGAATCCTTTCGTGCTTTGCCACCCAAAGAGCGTATGACCGTTCTCAAGTTGTGCGCCATTCTGCGCCTGGCCGATGCGCTTGAAGTCAGCCACGCGGCGCGTTTGCGTGATGTGACTCTGGAGAAAAATGGAAACACCTGGCAGGTGCTTCTGCGCGGCGAGGGAGAGTTAATGCTCGAGAAGTGGTCTTTCGAGAAGCGCAAAGGCTTGTTTCAGGAAGTCTTTGGTATCAGCCTGGAATTGCTCTAGGAACGGCTGCAGCCCTCTCAATCTGCCAAAGGAGAAACGATGAATCTCTACATCATTCGCCACGCCATTGCTGTCGAACCCGGTACGCCGGGGTACGAAGAGGATAGCCTGCGCCCGCTTACGACCAAAGGCAGTGAGAAAATGACGAACATCGCGCGCGGGTTGAAGTCGCTGGATGTGCGCTTCGATTTGATACTTTCCAGTCCATATACCCGTGCGCTCGAAACCGCGCAAATTTTGCTCAAAGTTCTCAAAATGAAAAAAGAACAACTTGCTATCAGTGAACATCTGACACCGATGAGCCTGCCCGACGAAGTGATTGGCGAAATCAATGAAAAGTATCCGCATGTGGAAAGCATTGCGCTGGTGGGACATGAACCCCATCTGAGCGCACTCATTGGTCTGCTGGTGGCTGGCGATACTGGCATTGCGATTGAAATGCGAAAAGGCGGTGTGTGTTTTCTCACCGCCGAAAATTTGCGCCATGAGCGCCGCGCTACGCTGGAATGGCTGATGATGCCCAAACACCTGGTGGCGTTGGGAGAACGGGAATAACTCACGAACGCATCAATGCTGCTTCGATCAGTTTTTGCACGCGCGGGGCCATGCTGGCCGGGTCGGGGTGCAACCCTTCCACCAGCAGAGCGCTATCGTAGATTTGTTCGATGACCATTTCTGCCAATTCCGATTCGGCAGGGAGTTTCGAGAGCGCTTTCAAAATCGGATGCGAGGGGTTAAGTTCCAGGATTTTTTTTGGTGCTTCGTACTCTTTTCCTAAAAACTTGTAGACGCGTTGCATCTCGGGGTTGAGCGCCCCTTCGGGGTCCACCAACCGCGCTACTGATTGCAACAGCCGCCCGCTTACCCGCACATTGCTGACGCGCTCTCCCAGCGTCTGCTTGAAGCGTTCGATGAGCGGTGAAAGTTCGGCTTCAGGGATTTTTTCGGCTTCTGGCCGGGTCTCGGTAGAAGAAGTGGGCGCTTCGATTTCTGCCTGGGCTGCGTTTTTCAGTTCGTACTCCCCGTACTTTCGCAAGCCCATGAGCATAAACGAGTCAATTGGCTCGGTCAGCAAAAGCACTTCCAGCCCCTGCGCCTGGAAGGCCTCCAAATGCGGGCTGCGAAGCAACGACCTGGGGTCTTCTCCCAACAAGTAATAGACGAATTTCTGGCCTTCTTTCATGCGTCCGGCATAGTCTTCCAGAGAAGACCAGGAATCGGGGTAGGTATTGGTGCGGAATCGCAATAACGGGGTGAGTTTCTCAGCATCTGCCGGCACAGCAGCGACACCCTGTTTCAGATACCCGCCAAACTCCTTCCAGAACGAGGCATATTTTTCGGGGTCGTTCTTTGAGAGGCTCTCCAATTCTTTCAGCACCTGGCTGGTCAGCACTTTCTTCAAGCGCGGCATCAGCCCGCTCGATTGCACCGTCTCCCGCGAGACGTTAAGCGGCAGGTCTTCCGAATCTACGACGCCCTGCACGAAACGAAGATATTCTGGCAACAGGTCTTTGTTGTACTCGTCAATCAGGATGTTGCGTGAGTACAATTTCAACCCATCTTCTTTTCGCAGAGAAAACAAACCGCGTTCCCCTTTGGCAGGGATATAAAGCAGAGCATACATCTGCACGGGGGCATCGGTCACGAAGTGGGTGGAGAGCAGAGGCTCCTCGAAATCCAACGTCATTTGACGGTAGAAATCGGTATATTGCGTTTCGCCGATTTGTGTTTTGGGTGTGCGCCAGAGCGAAGTTTGCTTATTGACCGGTTTTTCGTCTGTGCCGACATAGATGGGGAAAGCGATGTAATCAGAATGTTTGCGGATGATTTCGCGGAGGCGGTACTCTTCGGCAAACTCGGCGGCATCTTCTTTGAGAAGAATGCGGATTTCCGTGCCGCGCTGGTCTTTTTCTGCCGCTTCGACCTGATACCTGTCGTCACCCCGGCACGTCCAGCGCACAGGGTCGGCCTCTCGCTTGTGCGAGCGAGAGGTCACCGTCACCGATTCCGCCACCATGAAAACCGAATAGAACCCGACGCCGAACTGTCCAATCAGGCCGGAGGTATCAAAGTTTTGCTGGCGGGCTGCCTCCAAAAAACGGCGCGCGCCCGATTGGGCAATCGTGCCGAGGTGTTCGATGATTTCCTCGCGTGTCATCCCGATACCCGTGTCGCTGATGGTCAGGGTGCGGGCGTCTTTATCGGCCTGGATGCGAATTTCAAGCGGGGCTTCAGGGTCCAGCACGTCTTTGTTGGTCAGCATCTCGAAGCGCAATCGGTTGAGGGCATCTGAAGCGTTCGAGAGCAGTTCGCGCAAGAAGACTTCACGGTCTTTGTAGAGCGAATGAATCAGGATGTGAAGGAGTTGTTGGGTTTCGGCTTTGAATTGAAAAGTTTCACTCATAGAAATCTCCTCCAGATTGTGTAATCAATGACACAGCGTTTTATTTTATATCCAAGACATTCATGCGCGGCAAGAGTTTTGTTAGAGAAATATCAACGTCTGCTTGCCATGCCCTGCCGAATGCCATATAATCACCCCGCTTTGTAATTTCTCACAAGGAGAGTGACAGTGACAGACCAGCGTTATTATGCTGCCGTCGTGGGCGCCGGCCCGGCAGGGTTGTATGCGGCGCGGGAGTTGGCACGCAATGGGGTGCGGGTGGTTTTGTTCAACCGCGATATCAAGCCCGGCGGCCTGGCCGAATACGGCATTTACCCCGAAAAACACGCCATGAAGCGCGGTTTACGTCAGCAATTCCATCAGGTGTTGGATACCCCCGGCCTGACTTACTATGGAAATGTGACGATTGGTTCAAAGGGCGACCTCTCGCTCGATGACCTGCGTGCGTTGGGGTTTCAGGCGATTTTGGTCTGCGCTGGAGCGCAGGGCATCAAATGGCTGGGCATTCCGGGCGAGGCGCTCAACGGGGTGTACCATGCCAAAGGGCCGGTGTATCATTACAACCTGCTCCCGCCCTATACCCAGAAAATCTTCGAGTTCGGCAGGCGCGTAGCGATTGTGGGCGCAGGAAATGTGATGCTTGATATTACGCGCTATCTCACCCGCCGTCTGCACGTGGATGAAGTGATTGCGCTGGTGCGGCGCGGCCCGCTGGAAGTCAAGTTCGACCGCAAAGAACTGGAGCATGTGGCGGCGTATCTGGATTTGGATGACTTCAATGCTGAAATGGAGCGCATCCGCCCGCAATTAGAAGCCATTGGGCAGGACGTCCAGGCGGCCAAAGAGAACATTCTGGCCGCGTTGCCAAAAGCCGAGCCGCCCAGTTCCCGCTCGCGTTTTCGGTTGGAGTTCCTGGTGTCACCCAGCCGGGTTTTGGGGGAGCAAAAGGCCGAAGGGCTTGAAGTAGAAGAGAACATCCTGACGGTAGACAAGAACGGCGTCGTCAAGGCGCGCGGCACGGGCAAGTTCCGTGAAATTCGCGTGGACTCGGTGGTGTTTGCGGTGGGCGATAAAGTAGACCAGGACTTCGGTCTGCCAGTTTCCTCGGCAGAATTTGCCAAGAACCCCGCGCCGCGCTTTCCGGTGGAAGACATCTCCTACGAGGCCTATGACCCCGAAGCAAATGCAATTATCCCGGATGTGTTCATTGCCGGTTGGAGTCGTCAGGCCAGCACCGGGCTGGTAGGTTATGCCCGTAAAGATGGCGTGAACGGCGCAAAAGCCGTGTTGCAATATCTGCAAACCTTACAGCCGATTGTGCCAGATGAAGCTGCGCTGGTGCGTCGGCTGAAAGCACTTGGCAAGCCCGTGGTTGGGTTTTCTGATATTCGCAAATTGGCCGAAATCGAAGATGAAATTGCCCGTCAGCGCGGGCTGGAAACCTTCAAATTCGGCACCAACGAGGAAATGCTGGAACGCATCATGTCGGTTGGCTAGCCCAGGCCAGGCGAGTGAATAGCGCGAGGAGACCCTCGCGCTATTTTACGTTCCAAAACCGAACAGTGCCATCGTTCGAGACGCTGACCAGTGTTTTTCCGTCGGGCGTTACCAGCACCCGGTTGACAGCTTGCGTATGTCCTTTCAGATGGGTGAGCAAGCGCCGGCCTGTGAAATCCCACACAGAAACTGTCTTATCTCCGCCGCCGGAGAACAGGAGCATTTCGCTGGGGGAAAACGCCAGCGTTTCCACGCCCAGGCCGGTTTGGTCGAACTCGAAGAGGAGGTTCCAGGTACTGGTCTCCCACACACCGAGTTTGCCGCCTGTTGAGCCGGTAACCAGGTATGCTCCGCCTGGTGAAAAAATTGCTACCCGGCTGATGATGGAGCCTTCGACCCTGCGCAATTCTTTTCCGCTGGCGGTTTCCCAAATGCGGATGTCGAATTCACTTCCGCTTGCCCCTGAGGCCAGCAAACGACCATCAGGCGAAAGGGCAATGTGTTCAATGCCATTTTCGTGACCGCTCAAGGTGCGAATCGGCGCGCCGGTGGTTACGTCCCACAACTGGATGGCGTTGTCGCCACCGCCGGTTGCCAGCCACTGACCGTCAGGGGCAAAGGTGAGTGTTTCGGCATGTTCTTCGTGTGCCTGGATGGTGTGGATTTCCTGGTAGGTGGTTACATTCCACAGTTTGACCTGTCCATCGTTGAAACCTGCCGCCAGGATGTTGCCATCTGGTGAGAAGGCGACGCTTTCGGCCCATTTGCCGGGGTTCATCCAGCGCACCCGTTCGGCGCGGGTCTCCACCTCCCACACGCTGACGGCGCCGCTGAACGAAGCCGTTGCCAGCAGGCGGCCATCTGGGCTGAGCGCGGCATCCTCAATGGGGCGACCAAACCCGCCCGTTGTCCCGGTCTCGCGCCAATCGGTGGTTTGCCAAACTTTCAGGTTCCCATCAAATGACCCGCTGACCAGAACCCGTCCATCACGCGAGAATTTCAGCGTGTGGACCGGGTTGTAATGCCCTTTCAACGTGGCGGTCTTCTCTCCGCTGGTGAGTTCCCAAATTTCGATGGCATTTCGACCCGTGCCGAGCGCCAGCCACTTCCCATCCGGAGAAAACGCCGGCCGACCGGCGCAGCCTTCGGGCAGGTCTATGTTCAGGCGAATTTCTCCGCTGCGTGCATCGAGCAGGCGCAATTTGCCCTCGAATTGCATCGGCGCCGGAATGCTGACGCCGCAAACGGCCAGCAGGCTTTCGGCAGGCGCAAAGGCGATGCTGTTTGCCAGAAAGTCATCCAGCGATAATGCAAGCACAGTTTCACCGGTTTGCACGTCCCAAACGGTCAATGCCATATCGAATATTTTGAGATTCGCCACCAGATTCCCATTAGAAGAGAGGCTGACTTGCATGGAGGGCGCATTGTTACCGCCAAGTGTATTTCGGAGTTGACCCGTGGTCAGGTCCCAAACGTAAATTTCACCCCCCAGCCCGCCGGCATAGAGCAGCGCCCCATCCGGCGAAAAAGCCAGGTTCGATAGCGTGTCGGCAGTAAACTCCTGATTCTGGAATTGGCCGAGCGAGAGCATCTCCTGACCGGTCTCTGAATCCCACAGTTTGACGATACCATCTGACTGCCAGGTTGCCAGCCGGCGACCATCGGGGGAATAGGCCAGGCTTCCCATCCATTTTTCGGACGGGATGAAGCTTTGTAAGGTGAGCGTTTGCAGGTCGTAAAGATATACACCAACCGAAGTAGCTGCGGCAATTTGCCTGCCATCGGGCGAGACCTCTATCTGGTTTAAGTTGCCGTTTCCGATGCGGGCTGTTTCCTGAAGCCTTTCAGCGTTGAATGGACTGATTTCAAGCGGGCGAGGGGTGTTTGTGGGTGTGAAAATCGGCAATGTGGCTGGCGCGGTGGGGGCAATGCGCGTGTGGGTGGGGATAGGGGCAGGCGCAGACGGCTGGGTGGGTGCGCTACAGGCAGTCAGCACGAGCGCAGTTAGCAGAAACAGAGATGCAAATGCTCTCATAGGCGAATTCTCCTTACAGGGAATTACGTTGGTGGCGGCAGATCGTTTCACGCATTCACTATAACGGACGGTTTTCAGTAACGCAATTGGGTTTCGAATTTGTAATCCGAGTGTAAGGCAGGTAAGACTTGTGGGGGAATAGAAAAACCATCACTCCTGCGTATACTGAAATGCAAACACTCTTCTGTCCGTGTTTGTCATGTATTTGTAAGGATGGTTGTAAGGAACAAAGCGCTTCAAATGGTGTTTGATTAATACGAAAGATGGAACTAAACGCCCACTCGAATCGTTATATCTTCATCCAAACCACCCTGAAAGGAGGCTCTTATGACCCCATACGAAGTCGCAGTTCTGGTTTTTGTGGTTGGGCTGTTCGTCACCATCAGCCTCCTGCCGCTCTTTGCCGGTGCAGACGACAACTCTCTGGTAGAGCGTCACGAGTGAGTATGATGGACGACCCCCAATCTCCCTGAAGGCGGCCTGGCACGACAAGCGGGCCGCCTTCGACGTATTTGTCAGAAAAACAACAACCCCCGCCTGCGCGGGGGCATTGTGACCCGGTTTGAAACAGGCAGGGTTTAATGGTGAGCGTGACCCTGACCGTGAACGTGTCCGTGTTCGAGTTCTTCGTCGGTGGCGTCGCGCAGACCCACTACCTTGACGTTGAAGTTCAATTCTTTTCCCGCCAGGGGGTGGTTGAAATCGAGCCGCACGCTTTCATCGTCCACCCGGTCAATGCGCGCAAACAGGACGCGCCCTGCGTCATCGCGCACCTGTAATTCGATGCCCGGCTGTAGCGGAATTTCCGCCGGGAATTGCGTGCGCGGTACATCTACGAAGGCATCGGGGTCGAGTTCGCCATAGCCGTCTTCGGCGGCGACGATGACGTTCTTGCTCTCACCGACTTCCATCCCGTAGAGTTCGTCTTCCAGGCCGGGGATGATGTTGCCTGCCCCTTGCAGAAATTCCAGCGGCGCGCCTCCTTTCGAGGAGTCAACCAGTTGCCCATCTACATGCAGGGTATATTCTAGTGAGACGACCTGCCCGTCTTGTACTGTTGGTTTTTCCATCGTTTGCTCTTTTCTTTAAAAGTTTGGAAGATACAGAAGCTTTCTCCTGCAGAAACCGGTGAAGACATTTTACCGTGTTTTTGAGGAACAGAGGGATGAAAAATTCTGATAGACCAAAACGGTCTTCCGGGCGCAAAAATGCACCAGAAGACCGTTTTGACTGTGGATTGTTTACTGTTTTATGGCTGCTGGCTTAGTTTCTTTCTGGCCTGTTCTACCACTTCCACCAGTTCGGGCAAGTCCATGCCCAGTGCTTTCAATTTTTCCACCTTCGGGATGCCGTTTTCATCCCAGCCGCGCCGCTCATAGACGGCATCCTGCATCTTGCGATACTGCTCTTCGCGGTATTTTCGCAGGTGCGCCATTTTTTCTTCAGTCGAAAGACCGACCGGGTCAATCCCCACCAGTTCGCGCAGTTGTTTGTCGTAGCGTTCCTGGCGCGATTCGTATTCGACTTTGGTGACCGGTCCCATCGCGCGGTAGGGTGGCACGTCATGCTGACGTCCAACCCGGCCCATCCGCAGGGCAAAGACTTTCTGGAAGTTGTACACGCGTTCGGATTGCGCCAGCAACGTTTCGGTGGTGGTGGGGATACCGGTCACGCCCTGATGAATCCAGGTGTAGTTTTCGACATGTTCTTCCACTTTGGCCGGTTCTTTGGTGTTCTTGTTGTTTTCAGGGGTGATGTCGTTCCAGGGCAGTTTGCATAAGCCATGCAGGCTGAACCAGGTGCGCCACATCGGGAAGTAATGCAGGGCTTCGGCCTTGTCTTTGAAGGTCGGCAACAGATTGTGAACCTGGTCCATGAAGATGAGCCAGGCCTCGTCGTGTTGGGGGCCTTTGGTTGCCAGGCCGTAACCGCCTTGCTGGGCGATGGATTCTTTCGTCATGTATTCTGAAATTTCCAGCCCCTTGATTTCCATGCCAATATCATGCAGGAAGGCCGGGTCGGCGCCGAATTCGCGGGCAAAGTATTCTTTCATGTAACGGACACCCTGTCCAACGATGACGCCAAAGCCTTCACCGCGTGCCATCTGGTGCAGCAGTTCCAGCGCCGCTGTGCCATTTCCGAAGTTGAGTTCCAGGCCGCCCGTGCGTTCTTTGTTCAAAATGCCCTCTTCGTAGCATTCCATCGCAAAGGCGACGCAGTTGGCGAAGGAGATGGTATCTACTCCGTAGGTATCGCAATAGAAGTTCAGTTCCAGCACTTTTTGGGCATCGAAGTTTCCGATGTTGGCCCCCAACCCGGCAGCGTTTTCATATTCAGGGCCATCCACCAGCACACATTGGCCGGCATACGGCCCGGTCTTGAGCGGGAAATGGTCTACCCCATGCGAACAGGAGAGCGTGCAGCCGAGCCAGCAGCCATCGGGCAGGCCTTGCGTAAAGGCTTCCTTCCACACCTTCGAGTCGATTTTGTACGTTTCGGGGTGGGAACCATAGCGGAAGTTGTGGGTGGGGAGCAGGTCGAAATGGTCCATGATTTCGACGATATTGGCCGTGCCGACCTTACGCATCTGGTTTTGTTTGTCATCCAGTTCGGCGATTTCTTTGTTGATTCTTTGCCCGGCCTTGCGGATGAGTGCCATATCGGCCACACCGTTCAGGTCGCCGCCCATATCGGTAAAGCGGACGACGATGGCTTTGATTTTCTTGTCGCGGAAGACGCGCCCCAGTCCGCCGCGCCCGGCCTGTTTCATGCGGACTTCCTTGCGGCGCACATCGTACCAGGTGGAGTTGATGAGCGCAATGCGAACATGTTCGGCCGCCTGTCCGGTGGAAAGTACCGAAATGCCGCGTTTTCCGCGTTCATCGCCCCCGATGCGTTCGGTCAGCACCTTGCCGATTTCGTGAGCATCCACTTCTGGCAGGGAGTTGCGGGTAATCGTCACCAGACCGGTATCGCCATCAATGTAAATGATGACATCTTCCTGTGCCTTGCCTTGAATTTCGAGCGCATCGAACCCGGAGAATTTCAGGAATGGTGCGAAGTAACCGCCAACGTTGCTGTCCATCACATTGTCGGTCAGCGGCGAAAGGCCTACGACCGTGGCTTTGCCGCTGCCGGGGTAGGCGGTAATGCCGCAAATGGGACCGTTGGCAATCACCAGTTCGTTTTCGGGGTCATTCCAGCGGGTTTGAGGGGTCACGGCATCCCATAACAATTTGAGTGCGAACCCACGCCCGCCGGTAAACAGGTCTTTCATCTGCTGGCTCACCGGTTTTTCGCGGATGGTGAAATCATTCAGGTTGATGTAGAGGGTGCGGTTGGCATATCCGCGTTCGACCGGGCGCAGTTCGTAGTGATATTCGGCCAAAAGGGCGTTTTCAATTAGAGTTTCGGAAAGGGTCATGGACAGGGTCTCCTGAACAGGGAATGGGAAGGCGGAGGATATATTTGATTATGACAGCCCTCATTGCTTTTGGCTACTGATGATTGTCCCGTTTTTGGCGTGTCAGGAGGAATGAAAATTTGCCTTTTGTGGAAAATCTGATAAAATTTATGAAAATAATCATAATAATTTCGCCTGCCAAAAGGAGATGCCTGAATGACCGACTTCAAATTTACCTATGCCACCATGTTCAACCCGCCCGAAACGCTGCACGAGCGTTACGACCAGGCGCTGGCTGCGCAAAAAGCCAGTCTGGGCGGGGAATATGCCATGTTTATTGATGGGCGTGATGTGTTTGCGGAAGAGAAGTTTGAAGACCGCACCCCCATCAATACCGAGATTGTGCTGGCCGTGATGCAGAAAGGCAACGCTGAACATGCTCATCAGGCGCTGACTGCCGCGCGCAAGGCGTTTCCCGTCTGGAGCCGCACTCCCTGGCAGGAACGGGTTGCATTGTTGCGCCGCGCGGCAGGGTTGATTGAAGAGCGGTTGTTCCGCCTGAGCGCAGCGCTTTCGTTGGAAGTCGGCAAGAACCGCATGGAGGCGATTGGAGATGTTCAGGAAACTGCCGACCTGATTTATTACGCCTGTGACCAGATGGAAGCCAATGACGGCTACATCAAGCCGTTGGGGAAAGACCCGCTTCCTCATCACGACTCGACCAACATCTCGATTTTGCGTCCGTATGGGGTATGGCTAGTCATTAGCCCGTTCAACTTCCCCTTTGCGCTCACCGGTGGCCCGGCGGGAGCGGCGCTTGTCACCGGCAATACGGTCGTCATTAAACCGGCGACCGATACGGCCTGGATTGTGCGTTTGCTGGTAGACTGCTTCCGCGATGCAGGCCTTCCTGATGGGGTGGTGAACTTCGTCACCGGTCCGGGGCGCACGCTCGGCCAGGCGCTGGTAGATAGCCCCGACGTGGACGGCGTGACGTTTACCGGTTCCTTCGATGTGGGCATGAAATTGTTCCGTGACTTTGCTGCCCGCAACTATATCCGTCCCGTCATTCTGGAGTTGGGCGGCAAGAACCCCGCTATCGTCTCGCGTCATGCCAACCTGGAAGAAGCTGCAACCGGAATTGTGCGCTCGGCCTTTGGTTTGCAAGGGCAAAAATGCTCGGCAGCCAGCCGGATTCTCATCGAAGAGCCGGTTTATGATGAATTGACTGCCCGTCTGAAAGAATTGACCGAAAAACTGGTCATCGGCGACCCCACCGAGCGCAACACGTTCCTGGGACCGGTCATCAACCAGGCGGCTTATGATGATTTCAAACACTATGCAGAAGAACTCTCGCAGGCCGGGCGTTTTCTTACGGGTGGACAGACGCTGAACGGGGAATTTGCCAAAGGTTACTTCTGTCAGCCTACTCTGGCGGTAGATGTGCCGTATTCTCACCCGCTGTGGCAGCATGAGATGTTCCTGCCGATTGCTACCATCGGCAAAGTGCGAGACCTGAATGAAGCCATGCAGATTGCCAACAGCGTCAACTACGGGCTGACTGCCGGGTTTTATGGCACAGAAGAAGAAGCCCAGTGGTTCTTTGAGAACATTGAAGCCGGTGTGACGTATGCCAACCGTCCGCAGGGCGCAACCACCGGCGCCTGGCCGGGGTTCCAACCGTTTGGCGGCTGGAAAGGCTCTGGTTCCAGCGGCAAGAATGCCGGTGGTTTGTATTATCTGCCGCTCTACATGCACGAACAAATTCGGACGTTGGTGAGGAAAAAGTAAGCGCTTTTTTGCGTCAAAAAAGAACTTCCCGAAGGCTGCGACCTTTGGGAAGTTCTTCTTATGTTTCCTACAACTTACGCATCTTGCGCTTCTTCTGATGGGGTATCTGCCGTACTCGTTGTATTTGCTGCTGTATCCGCCTGGCCGGTGGCAATTGTTTTGAGACGCTCCAACACGCGCCGGGTCATCACGCGGTTGATAGAGTCCATAGCAACTGCATCCACAATTTCGCGGGTGGGTTTGGTGCCGCCTTTGGTACGGCGGGCAAATTCTTCATCGGTGTTAGCCAGCGCGATCCAGAGATAGCCAAATTCTTCTTCCAGTGATTTCTGGTCTACTTCGATATTCTCAACACGTGCCAGCTCATCCATGAGCAGCCCGCGCTCCAGGCGTTTTTTGGCTGTAGGACGTGCCTTTTCTTCGATGAACTGCTCGCGGGTGGAACCGGTGATTTCCAGATATTTTTCCAGGCCTCCGATGCCCTGAGCGCGCAGACGGCGGTCTACATCTTCCAACACGTGTTCGATTTCGTGTTCCAACACCTGGGGCGGGTATTTGATGGTGGCTCCGGCCTGAATTTGCTCGAACAGATTCTCGAAATACCTGTCATCATACTCATTTTGCGATTCGAGGTTGACATTCTCGCGCATCTTCTGGCGCAATTCTTCCACCGTTGCTCCCAGACCGGTTTTTTGGGCAAATTCATCGTTCAGTTCCGGCAGCGTAACTCCGCGAATGGATTTGACCGTCACGGAGAACTGGACGCTCTGTCCACGCAGGGTTTCGTCGTCGAAGTCTTCGGGGTAGGTGTGGGTAAACTCGACCACATCGCCTGGCCTGGCGCCGAGCAGGTGCGTGGAAAATCCAGGGAATGGCCATTCGCCATCTTTGGGTTCTGTGCGCATGACCACAGCGTAGGCCGACCGTTCCAGGAGAACGGCGTCTTCGCCTTCGGGAGCGCCGGCTTTGCGTCCGGTGACGGCCACCAGGACGTAATCGGTCTCTTGTGCCGGGCGTTCGACCGTCTGGCTGGTGGCGTATATCTGTCGAAGTTGTTCAATTTCCTGTTCCACCTTGCTTTCGTCTGGCGCAACCCATTCATACGGCAGGCGGATGGATTTGTAATCGCCCAATTCGACAGTAGGAGCGAGCGGGACGTTGAAGACGAATTTTGGCGGCTCCAGGCTTTCGATATTTTCGAGTGAGCCGGCGGCAGCAGGTTTCAGGCCGGCCTGGCTGAGTGCTTTGGGGTAAATTTCATCTACGAGGAGTTCAATGGCTTCCTCGTTCAGCACGCCGTCACCGTAAAGGCGGCGCACGACCTCATATGGCGCTTTACCGCGCCGAAATCCAGGGATGTTCACTTTTTCGGCAATGCGGCGGGCGGCTTTCCGGCGTGCGCTTTCCATCTGTTCGGTTTCGAGTTCGACCACCATCGTCATCTGGTGGTCATCGCGAGGATGGGTTTCGATTTTCAAAGTAAGCGTTCCTTTCTGGTTGAGTCGTTTTGCTGTGGGGACAGAGGGGGTCGAACCCTCACGCCTTGCGGCACATGATCCTAAGTCATGCCTGTATGCCAGTTCCAGCATGTCCCCAGGCGCGCCGAATTATACCGCGAAACAGGTGAGGCATTGGAGATATTCCTGGTGCATCGAGTTGAACATTAATCGTAGTGTATAATCGGCGGGCTGTCAAATCACTACGAGGAGTGTGTATGGGACGAGTCATCAACCCGGATTCGGCGGGCAAAGAACGTACCCAGTTGACCCGCAGCATTGTGCTTGCCATCCGCGAACTGGCAAAACAAACTGAACCCGGTCCCGAATTCCGCGACCTGGCGGCTTTTATTGCGCTGGCGCTGACGCAGATTGCAGACGGTATTGATGTTTCGGTGGCGGCGTGGGAAAAACGCGGGTATTGGGTCAAGGCCGATAAATTCCGCATGGAGTGGTTGTGGTGTGGCACGTATGCCGGGAAGATGCGGGCTGCTTTGCTGGCCGAAGATTGGGCTGGGGTTGCGCTGGTCATGACCCAGACGGCGCAGAAATTTGCCAAAGTGCAGGTGCCGGCAGGTCATCGGCTGGGCCGCCCCTGGCAGGGAGCCTGGCAGGAATTGCTCAAAAAACAGGAAACTGTAAGAAACGGGTAAGACCAGCCTCAGGCGGCTTGACGCCGTTTTTATCTGGCTTGTAAAATACAGCGTTCGCGCTGGCGCGGAGCGCCACAGGCGTTTCGGCCATTCAAATTTATTCGCCAAATCGGAGGGCTGCTGATGCACGTTTCACTTTCTTCGTTTCCGTTAGAACTGGCGGCGAATGCTGCCAGGCCGCCGTTGCCGTTGTTGTGGTGGTTGGGGCCGGTAATGGCGCTGGTTGCCCTGCTATTTGCCTACGTCTTATACCGGCAAATGATGCAGTTGAGCGAGGGCAATGAGCGTATGCGTGAGATTGCCCAGGCCGTGCGCGAGGGCGCGATGGCTTATCTGCGGCGTCAGTATCGGGTGGTGGCCGTTGTGTTTGGCATTTTGTTCGCCATTTTCCTGGTGCTGGCGTTCTTTGGCCTTCAAAATCCGATTGTGCCGTTTGCTTTTCTCACGGGAGGTCTGTTTTCTGGCTTGTGTGGGTTCATCGGCATGAAGACAGCCACCAATGCTTCGGCACGCACCGCGTTTGCGGCCACCAAAAGCCTGAATAGCGCCTTACAAGTCGCTTTGCGCGGTGGCGCTGTGATGGGGCTGGTGGTGGTTGGCTTTGCTCTGCTCGACATCACAGTCTGGTTCCTTCTCCTCTACAACGTCTTTCCGATTCTCTTCCCGAACAACTTCATCAGTCTGGCCGAAAACCCTCTGCCACAAATTACGGCCATCATGTTGAGTTTTGGCATGGGCGCTTCTACCCAGGCTTTGTTTGCCCGCGTGGGGGGCGGCATTTACACCAAAGCCGCCGATGTGGGCGCCGACCTGGTCGGCAAAGTGGAAGCCAATATCCCCGAAGATGACCCCCGCAACCCGGCCACCATCGCCGATAACGTGGGCGATAACGTGGGCGATGTTGCGGGCATGGGCGCCGACCTGTACGAATCGTATGCCGGCTCGATTCTCGCAACTGCTGCGTTGGGTGTGGCGGCGGTCGGCTTCAAAGGCGCTGAATTGCTGGGCGGCAAATCGGCGCTGGAAATGGGGATGATTTATATCGCTGCGCCGATTGCGCTGGCCGCGGTAGGCGTTTTGCTCTCTATTCTGGCAATTTTTGTGGTGCGCGCCAGAGAAGATGCGAACCAGGCCGAACTGATTGGTGCGCTCAGCCGCGGGTTGTACATCAGTTCTGCCGGTATTGCTGTTCTTTCGTTGCCGTTGTTCTTCTTGCTGGGCATTCCCAACCCCATCAACCTGTGGGTGGTCGTTCTCACCGGTCTGGCGGTGGGGATTGCGGTTGGCAAACTGACCGAATACTATACCTCGCACGCCTTCGAGCCGACCCGCAGTATCGCCAGCCATGCCAGTACCAGCGTGGCAACGGCGATGATTGAAGGTCTGGCGGTTGGGATGCGCTCCGGTGGTTTGCCGGTGGCGGTGGTGGTCATTGGGATTGTGGTCAGTTTCTACGTCTCTGGTGGGGCCGGGAACATCTTGCTGGGTCTGTATGGGGTTGGGCTGGCGGCGGTGAGCATGCTCTCCACGCTGGGCTTTACGCTGGCAACCGATGCCTATGGCCCGATTGCCGATAACGCCGGTGGGAACGCCGAAATGTCCAAACTCGACCCGGTTGTCCGTCACCGTACTGACCAGCTGGACGCTGTAGGGAACACCACCGCCGCGATTGGCAAAGGCTTTGCCATTGGCTCTGCTGCTCTGACCGCCATGGCTTTGTTGGCGGCCTATCTGGAAGAGATTCGCCTGGTGCTGCATGAACTGCGTGGGGTCGAAGCGCTTCTTGTGAACGGACAGATGGTCAAAGTGACCGAAATGTCCATCGAGCAGTTCATGGCCTTCTACGGCGTCACTTTGCTTAACCCTTCGGTGCTGGTTGGTGTTTTTGCGGGCGTAGCAACTACTTTTTATTTCTCTGCCATGACGATGAGCGCCGTCGGGCGTGCTGCGGGTGGCATGGTGGATGAAGTCCGCCGTCAGTTCCGCGAGATTGCTGGCATTTTGGAGGGCAAAGCCAAACCCGATTATGCCCGCTGTGTGGAAATCAGCACCGCAGCGGCGCAGCGCGAGATGATTGACCCGGCACTGCTTTCCATCGTCATTCCCGTTTTGACGGGCATCGTGTTTGGTGTAGCCGGCGTGCTGGGGTTGCTGGCGGGGGCGCTGGCAGCCGGGTTCTCTATGGCGCTGACCATGTCGAACGCGGGTGGTGCGTGGGATAACGCCAAGAAGTACATCGAAGGCGGCGAACATGGCGGCAAAGGCTCTGAAGCCCACAAAGCAGCGGTGGTTGGGGATACGGTCGGAGACCCGTTCAAGGACACTGCCGGGCCTTCGCTCAACATTCTCATTAAGTTGATGTCTATGGTCTCAGTCGTCTTTGCCGGGCTGATTGTGGCCTTCAGCAATGGGCAGGGCTTGTTGATGATGTTGTTGAGCCGCTAACCAGCGGCTTTTATGCGGGCGTGACATTCGTCACGCCCGTTTTTATTTCATTTGTCATACTCGTTTTGCTTTGGGGAGCGGAGTATACTGTTTTATTAGTATGAGCGGCCTCTATGTTCATCGGCGCGCTCGCAAAAATTCCCAACTTTGGAGGCCCTATGGATATTTTCTTGCTTGGCAGCCGGCACGGTCTGAATGACTTTGAGCAGGTTGCCATTTTGCTCGTCCTGGTAGCAGCGTTTTTGAGCCTGGCGTATGCCTGGTGGCTGCGCAGCACCGTGCTGAAGAAAGATAAAGGCACGGAAAAGATGCAAGAAGTGTGGAACGCTATTCGGATTGGCGCGGATTCTTACCTGAATCGACAACTCCGCACCATCCTGCCGCTGATTGGCGTGCTGACCATTCTCATGTTTCTCAGCGTGGGCATTGTTCCACCCTCGCACGAGGCGGTGGAGGAGTTCAAAGCGCTCGAAAACACCCACTTTTTGTGGATGAACGGCGTGCAGCTGGTGGTTGCCATTGGGCGCACGGTGGCTTTCATCATGGGCGCTACTTTTTCTCTGCTGGTGGGGCAGTGGGGTATGCGCATGGCTGTGCAGGCCAACATTCGTGTGGCTTCGGCTTCGCGGCGCGGCTTCAATGAGGCGCTTTCGATTGCCTATTACGCCGGGACGATTACCGGCATGTTGACCGATGGACTTGGCCTGTTGGGCGGCACGGTCATTTTCATTATCTTCGGAACGGCGGCCCCCGACGCCTTATTGGGATTTGGCTTTGGCGGCACGCTGCTGGCACTCTTCATGCGCGTGGGCGGCGGCATTTACACCAAAGCCGCCGATGTGGGTGCTGACCTGGTCGGCAAAGTCGAAAAAGACATTCCCGAAGATGACCCGCGCAATGCAGCAGTGATTGCCGACCTGGTGGGCGATAACGTAGGGGATTGCGCCGGCATGGCGGCGGATATTTTCGAGTCCTATGAAGTGACCATCGTCTCTGGCCTGATTTTGGGCCTCTCGCTGGTGGCAATTACCGGCGACCTGAAGTGGATTGTGTATCCGCTGGTCATCCGTGCGGTGGGGGTCATCTCCTCTATGCTTGGGACTTTCACCGTGCCAATTTGGGAGAAGTTCCCCATCAAGTTCTTGCGCGCGCACGATGCCGAAGAGGCCATGTTCCGCTCGTATGAAGTCTCCAGCATCTTCACCATCGTCATCTCCTTCATTTTGGCGCTCACTTACGCCAACGATTGGCGGTTGGCTGCGCTGACGGCAGTGGGGGTCGGCCTGGCGGTTGCTTTCAACCCGCTCACTTCGTACTTCACTTCCACCAAGAAAGCGCCAGTCAAAGAAATTGTGCAATCCACCAAAACTGGTCCAGCGACGACCATTCTCTCTGGCCTTTCGGTTGGCATGGAATCGAGCGTATGGGCGCTGGTGGTGATTGTGGTCAGTTTCATCATCGGCATCTTGTTGTATAGTGCGGATGGGACGGTTTACGTTTTATACGCCGTGGCAATGATTGGCATCGGCATGCTCTCACACACTGGCAACAACGTGGCGATGGACTCTTACGGGCCGATTTCCGATAATGCCAACGGCATTGGCGAAATGGCCTGGCATGGGATGGAAGACAAAAATACCCTGGAAGCCCGCCAGATTATGGCTGACCTGGATGCGGTGGGGAACACGACCAAAGCCATCACCAAAGGTGTTGCGATTGCCTCTGCAGTGATTGCGGCGGTCTCGCTGTTCGCTTCGTACATTACTGATGTGGGCCGCGTGCAGAGCCAGTTGGGTCAGCCGTTAATGGAAGCCATTCGCGTTTCCGATACGCGCGTGTTCATCGGGCTGCTGTTGGGCGGTGCCTTGCCCTGGCTGTTCTCTTCTCTCTCCATCCGTGCTGTCAGCCGCGCCGCCGGGCAGATTGTGGAAGAAGTCCGCAATCAGTTCAAAATTCCGGGAATTATGGAAGGGACGCGCGCGCCGGACTATGCCCGCGTGGTGAGCATCTCTACGGCTTCGGCACAGAAGGAACTGATTCCGCTGGCGACCATTTCGGTTCTCATGCCGCTGGCCGTTGGCTTAATTTTGCAAGTGGAAGCCTTGGGCGGTTTTCTGGCAGGCATCATTCTCTCCGGGCAACTGCTGGCGGTCTTCCTTTCCAACGCAGGCGGCGCGTGGGATAACGCCAAAAAGGCCATCGAAGACGAACCCCGCGACCTGGCAAAGAACACCGGCAAAGGCTCGGAACGCCACAAAGCAGGTGTGGTCGGTGATACGGTTGGTGACCCGATGAAAGATACTGCTGGCCCGGCACTCAACCCGATGATTAAGGTGGCGAACCTGGTTTCTCTGCTGGCTGCGCCTATTATCGTCAAATACCCTCTGCAAAATGCGGATGGTTCGCTCAACTGGGGTGTTGCTGTGATTGCAATTGCCCTGTTGGCCGCCACTGCCTGGGCAATTTTCCGCTCCAAAGCACCCGTTAAGGAACTGGAAGCGGCGTAAATGGCTCTGAAAAACGTGCAGGGCAAGGTCAACCCTTGCCCTGCGCTTGTTTTTAATCTTCGTCAAACCTTCGTCAGCGTGACGAACACCATTGGCTTACGGCGGGTTTCGTTGTAGAGATAGGTTTTCACCACGTCCACAATGTCTTTCTGCATATCCAATCCGCCGTTGTGGATGACATCAATGACCCGTTTGCGTACCAGGGGGATGAGTGTTTCAGCATCTTCGTTTGAGACAAAGCCGCGTGTAATGATTTCGGGGTTCTCAAGCAGGCGGTTAGTGTATTTGTCAATGCTCAAATTGACGATGAAGATACCAGAACGCGCCAGCTGTTCGCGTTCACGCATGACGTC
This sequence comes from Anaerolineales bacterium, assembly GCA_025056175.1. Classification (GTDB taxonomy): domain Bacteria; phylum Chloroflexota; class Anaerolineae; order Anaerolineales; family Villigracilaceae; genus UBA5195. Next base: position 48,659 of record JANWWK010000008.1, on the reverse strand, counting down.
TGGGTCGGCATCGCCGATGGCGCCGCCTTCTACGAAGACGTATCCACCAGGAATGCGCTCGCCTACGGTCAATTTGCCATCTTCCAGTTCCACTACCTGGCCGTTTTCGACAACCACGATGTTCTCTTTGGGCAAACCCATCTGCTCGGCCAGCCAGGCATGGCGCTTGAGCTGGCGTAATTCGCCGTGAATGGGCATGAAGTATTTGGGTCGTACCAGGTTGAGCATGAGTTTTTGCTCTTCCTGGCTGGCATGGCCGGAGACGTGAACGGGAGCAATGCTATCATAGATGACGTTTGCGCCCAGCCGAAGCATGCGGTTGATGGTTTTGCTGATGGTTTCCTCATTTCCTGGAATAGGATGGGAGGAAAGCACCACCGTATCCGTAGGGAGCAGGTCAAACTGCCGGTTGGTACCGGCGGAGAGCCGTCCGATAATCGAGGAAGGTTCGCCCTGCGAGCCAGTACACATCAAAACGACCTGTTCGGGCGGTAGTTTCAGCGCGGTCTCCACTGTGACGAGTGTTTCATCTGGCACGAGCAGGTAGCCCAGTTTGCGCGCCATTTTGGCGTTATCCACCATACTCGTTCCAACGAAGGCGAGTTTGCGGCGGTGACGTACGGCCGCATCGGCCACTTGCTGCATACGGGCGATGAGGGAGGCAAACGTGGCAACGATAACCCGCCCCGGCGCGTTCTTGATGATTTCATCCAGCGCCGGGCCGATGACTCGCTCGGAGGGAGTCCAGCCGGGTCGTTCGGCGTTGGTCGAGTCGCTGAGGAGCAAATCTACTCCCCTTTGCGAGAACTCCGCTAGTTTGGCGTAATCGGTCGGCCAGTTGTCTATGGGGGTGTGGTCGAACTTGTAATCGCCGGTGTGAACGACCAACCCCGCTGGCGTGGTGATTCCCAGGCCAACGGCATCGGGGATGGAGTGGCAAACGTGGAAAAATTCGACTCGAAATGGCCCGATTTGCACACTTTCTCCGGCGTTGATGCGCCTTAACTCGGCTTTGGAAGCCAGGCCGTTGCGCGCGAGTTTGACTTCGACCAGGCCGAGGGTCAGCTGCGTGCCAAAAATGGGGGCCGGCACACGGGGGACGACATGATGGATGGCCCCGATGTGGTCTTCGTGTCCATGCGTGATGATGATGCCAACGACCTGATGGCTTTTGTCGTACAGGTACTCAAAATCGGGGATGATGTAGTCCACCCCAATCATATCGTTTTCGGGGAACATCAAGCCGGCATCCACGACCAGAATCTGGCCGTCGAACTCGTAGGCCATCATGTTCTTGCCTACTTCCCCCAGTCCCCCCAGGGGTATGATTTTCAGTTTGTTGCTCATGGTATCGAAAGAATCTCCAAAGAAGTCGGTATCCGCCCGTGGCGGTTGGGTTCGTGAAAAGACAAAACGCCCCTATGGATGAGGGGTTTTCGTGTATATTTCGTCTGGCTTGCCAAACACTGCCCAAACGGGCAGGAATAGTCCACAGAATAATGGCAGTATAGCACAAGCGGGCAATTTGTCAAACCGGCGTGGCTTCGATAACGCGGTTACGTCCGCTCTGCTTGGCGATGTACAAGGCTTCGTCGGCAGCACGTAAGATGGTTTCTGCCTTTACGCCATGCTCCGGGAAGACGGCTACGCCGATCGAGATGGTGGCTTGCAGGGGCTGATGTTTGTATAAAACGACTGTCTGGCAGAATTGTTTACGCCAGGCTTCGGCGCGTTGCAGAGCGATAGGCAGGGGGGCGCCAATCATGATGACGCAAAACTCCTCGCCGCCGTAACGGCAGGGGATGTCGGAACGCCGGCTTTCGCGCAGCAGGATGTTTGCCAGGGTTTTGAGCATCAAGTCCCCGGCTTCGTGTCCATAAGTGTCGTTGACCTTCTTGAAATGGTCAATATCCAGCATCATAATCGAGATGGGCAGGTCATCACGCTGCGCGCGGGCGATTTCACGTGCAAGGGTTTCGTCCATGAAACGACGGTTGTAGAGACCGGTCAGCGGGTCGCGGATGGCCTGTTCGCGCAGCTTTCGCTGCAATTTTTCAATTTCGGCAATTTTGCTTTCGAGCCGTTTGTTGGCGCGGCGCAGATTTTGCTGGGCTTTACGGCGCTCGAGCAGGGCGCGTTTCACTTTCTCGAACAGTCGGGCGTTTTCGATGGCAATGGCGGCCTGTGCGCTGAAGGCCGCCAGGCGGCGGGCATGTTCCTGGTTGAAAAAGTTTGGTGTGGCACTATCGAGATTGAGAAACCCCACGACTTTGTTCTGTACGGTGATAGGTGCGCCGACGTGAGATTGAATCCAGGCTGCTTCTGGAACGCGCACCCAGTGCGGGTCATCTACCGTGTTGGGGGTGACGACCGGCTGTTTGGTGCGGTACATCTGGCGCAGGTTATAAACCTCTCTAAATTTGAATTTGAGCGCCTTTACATCTTCCAGCTGCACGCCATATTTTTCGTACCCTTTCATGCCTGCATAGATGACGTGGTCCCCCTCGATGAGCGCAATGTTGGCGGCATCGTGCGGCACCACCTGACCAACGTGTTCGAGAATACGTTGAAGGATTTGCTCAAACTCCAGGCTGGAGGTCAGGGCTTCGGCGGTATGGGTCAGGGCCTCAGCCAGCAGTCGCTGTTCGCGTTCGGCTTCATGTGCGCGGCGGCGTTCGGTAATGTCCAGGCCCAGGCTGGCCAGGCCGATGTTCTGACCGCTTTCATCTTTGAGCGTGATGTTTGTCCACGAAATGACCAGTTTCTCGTTGCGGCGTGTGGTTAGCAGAGATTCGTTGCGCGAAAGGATGCTGCCACGTTGAATTGCGCGTGCAAGCGCACGCATGGCAGATTCATCAGAGTTGCCCGTAAGGTTTAGCCAGTTACGGCCCAAAATTTCGTCGCGTTCCCAGCCAGTGACTTCCAGGAAGTGAGCGTTGCAGAAGGTCAGATTACCTTCGGCATCGAGCATGACCGCCAGGAGTTGAATGTGTTCCAAAATCTCGCGGAAGCGGCGCTCGGTTTCACGAAGGGCAAGTTCGGCCTGTTTGCGTTTGCTGATGTCTAAAATGAAGCCGATGGTGGATTCAACTTCGCCCATAGGAGTGAGGGTTGGCGAAACCGTAATTTCACCCCAAAAACACTCTCCCTGTGCGGTCAGGTAGCGGTTTTCAAGCCGGTATTGTTCGATTTCCCGCTGTATCAGGGCGCGGTGCTGTTCGCGGTTGAACGGCACATGGTTGGGGTGCAAGAACATCCATTCTTCCTGTCCAAGCAGGGCTTCGGGCGTCAGTCCCAGCATGTTAGCCCACTGTTCGTTGACGAACTGATACCGCCCGTAGCGGTCAGTGACGCGGATGCCCAGTCCGGCAAAATCGAAGATGACCTTGAGTTGTGCGCGGCTCCTCTCCAATTCATCGGTCATCTTTTTGCGTTCGCTGATGTCGGTCATTGCAACCAGAATCGCATCTTTGCCCTGATAGGTCATCCTTCGCATTGAGGCCAGCACCCAGCGCTGGTTTTTATTGGCCGTTCTCATGCGCAGTTCAATGCTGTCAATTTTTCCGGTTTCGCGGATGGTTTCGATGATAAGCGGACGCAGATGTGGTTCATCGTAAAAAGCAGCACTGCGAAAGTGGTGAAGCGGCTTGTTTTCCATTTCGAACAATTCCCGCGTCACCGAGTTGATGTAAAGAATTTCTCCACCCTCCAGCGAAGTAATTGCCAGCGCAAACGGTGCTGTTTTCAGGATGTTATCCAGCGTTTGCTGGCTTTGTAACAGGTCTTGTTCGGCCTTGTTTCGTGCTGTGGTATCGTGCAGAACCACCAGCCAGCCGCGCAATTGGCTCTGTTTATCGGTGACGGGGATAGTTTCGACGTCGTAGTACTGGTCGAACGGATGGGGGATGTGTACCTGCTGACTGATGGCGCGGTTGAGGATGATTTCCCGCAAGGGATGATTTGTAGGCAGGACGTCTCCCAGTGCATGGCCAAAGCAGGTTTTGCGCGTTGTTCCGAGCAGGGTTTCTGCTGCGGGGTTCAAATCTATGATGCGGTTTTGTAAATCCAGCGTGATGATGGCATCGCGCAAATGTTCCATTGCCAGGTCACGCGCCAGGGGGACGACATCCAGAAGGCGGTAGCGCAGGATGCCCCATCCCAGAATGAGACCGCTGAGCGCGTAAGCAATGGGATGAAACTCCAGGCTGGTAGATGAAAATTGCTCGGCGGGGGCAATGATTGCGTAAACGATGTTGCTCAACCATGGCGTGAGGGCACCCAGTGTGAAAACCCAGGCCTGGGCGTGTGAGCCAGGCGGCAAGCGCAGAATGGCGCGCGCAAGGATAGTTGTGGCAATCAGTCGCAGGGAATAGTAATACACCAGAAACGCCACAAACAGAGAAATTCCCCCTATCTCGGGATGTTTCCAAAATAAGAAGTGGCGGGGGTTGGTATATGCCAGAATGGCCGAAGCAACCGGTACCAGCCAGAGAAGATAAGTGATTTTCCGCCGAATGAGTTTTTCTTGCCGCGCATATTCGATGATAAAAATCAGATAAAGCGTAGAAGCCAGCCCGGCGCCCAGAATTTCCAGCGCGTGCCAGAAAATTTGTCGTTCTGGCAGTGCAAACGGAATAGCGCCGGCGCCAATTCCCCATACCATGACGGCAATCATCAGGAATGCCAGCGGTAAACTGCCAGGTTGCGCGCGCTGCTGCCAGGCAATCAGCGCTATCCAGGCTGCGGATAGCGCTGCGAGAAACTGAATGCCAGATAACAGGATGTCGAGTTCGTTCATTATGTGCTTGTTTAATTTGTTACGTGTTTTATTTGTGTGCTTTGAGCTGCATCTCTCTGGTCACAATTTTTCAGGCGATTCCGCATTGTTGTTCCATCACATTATTGTTATCATAGTTTCTTTCTCATAGACATTACAAGGCACGGACAAAATCCATCACTGGTGGTAAACTTCGGCCAGCCATTTGCCATGAGGAGCAAGACATGACAACCCTTCTCTACCAGACCGATTCTTATCTCAGGGAGTTCCAGGCACGGGTGACGGGTGTTGATGAGGCTGCACGTGCCGTTTTGCTCGACCAGACGGCTTTTTATCCCGGTGGGGGCGGCCAGCCCTGTGATTTCGGCGTGCTTCTGATTGAGGAAGTGGCTTACCCGGTGACTCAAGTCAAGAAGCAGGGGAGCGAAGTTCTGCACATTGTGGGCGGCGAGATGCCCCTCCCCGCCATTGGTGCGAAGGTAACAGGGATGCTCGATTGGGAGCGCCGCTATGCCCTGATGCGCACGCACACAGCATTGCATATTTTATGTGGATGTGTTTTTCGGGATTATGGTGCATTGGTCACAGGTGGTAACATGGACCCGCTGCAGGGACGGATGGATTTTGAGTTTGAGACTTTGCGTGCGGAGTTAGTTGGGGAAATTGAGGCTGCCGTGAACCGTGAAGTCGCCGCCGCGCGCGAGGTACATGTCAAAATTCTGCCGCGCGAAGAAGCCTTTCGCATCCCCGACCTGATTCGCACCAAAATCAACCTGCTCCCCGAAGGAATCACCGAAGTTCGTACGGTGGAAATTCTTGGCCTGGATTTGCAAGCCGATGGTGGCACTCATGTCCGCAACACGTCGGAAGTTGGGCCGATTCGGGTGGTGGATTACAAATCGAAGGGCGCTATCAACAAGCGCATTTACATCGAGCTGTCATGAAACGAGTCCTTCTGCTTTCTCTGGTGATTTTGCTGTGGGTGGTTTCGTGTACCGCACCTGCCCCGGACCTGCAGGCGCAAGTTCGGATTGCTGTCTCGGCCACGCTGGCTGCGATGCCGTCTGCCACGCCCGCGCCTATTCCTACGCCATATCCCACCTATACGCCGGTTTCGCTGGCGAATTTGTTTTGTTCGTATCGTTTTTGTATTGGGCATCCGCAGGATGTGTACCTGATTGACCAGGGTGCGCGGCGCAACCCACCCATTCCCAGCACCTACGATTACGGTGTCTTATTCAGTTATAGTGCGAGTCTCTTCCTGCAAATGGCCTGGACGTTGAGCGGCCCCTCGTTTGACCCCCAGGGTGTCATGCGTCTGATTCTTGACCCTGCCGAACAGTTGCAGGGGGGGATGCAAACGATTGTTCTGCCCACCCTGAACGTTTTTTATCAACCCATCACCGTTTCAAACCAATCGGTTTTGCCGTTTGGCGGTATGGCGGCCTGGCAATGTGGGCGACGTGATTTTGTCTGGAAGGCCTATACGCCACAGGACGGAATGGCGCTTGAACTGCTTAAAGAAGCGCTGGGGCGTTTTCGATGCGAGTGAGGGGTTTCTTCTTGTAGTATCATCCTGTGTAAGGCTTTTGGGCGGTGAAACCGTATGCCACACGTGGTTATGATGCAATTGCTTCTCTGGCCTGCTGAATGTGCGCCTGGTCGTGTTGCACCATGAAGCCGACGAGTTCTCGCAGATGGGTCGGGCCAAAGATGGTGTGACGGGCAGGCCGTTCCCATGCGTGCGGGGGCAGCGACTTCAGCCGTTCGACCAGGCGGATACGTGCAGAGACGAACTCCCCAAACGCAGTGGCACCGTCTTCCTGAATGTATTGGCGTTGTTCAGCCCAAAGGTCGGTGTCTTGTCCGGTCAGGATGGGGTTTTCCTCACGCAGAACGGATTCGATACGTGGCAGGTTCACTTCGGTATCTACGTCACGCAAGTGACAGATTATCTCGGTCAGAGCCCATTGGTCCTGTGCGGGGCGTACAGACCATTTTGCTGGTGGAGTGATGCGGGTGCAGTGATGTAACAGCGCCGGCCCGGCTTGTAGCGCGGCCAGCAGAGCGACTGGGCAGGCGCTATCAGGTTTGGGTGGCGAGGCTTTCAGTGTTTCGAGAAATCTTCGTAAGTCGGTCAGTGTCCCCTGGGGGATACCCTCTGCTTCGGGGGCGGTCTGGCCTTCAGTGCGCAGCCAGAAGACGGGGATTCCGGCTTGCCGCGCAGGGATGACATCCCGCTCGATGCTGTCTCCAATCATCAGTACAGGACTTTCTCCATCCCATCCAAGATGACCGAGAAATTCAGGGAAGAAGGCCACGGTTGCTTTGGCGAAGTGAAAGGTTTCAAAATCCGAAATCAGGCGGAAAGGGTAAGTTTCTGGCGGCAAACCGGCCCAGCGCAGGCGATGTAAAATGGCTTTGCGCGGAAAGAGCGGGTCGGTCGCAACCGAAAGCGTCCACCCCTGCGAGAATGCCCATTCTACCAGTTCAATCGCTTCGGGGCGTGGACGGGTAAGCGGTTGAAGGGTGGGGAAAATTTCATCGTAAAACTGTTCGATTCGTTCGGCCAGCGCCTCGCGGCTGGTGCCAAGCGGGGGGTAGAACGCTGCGCTGAAGACTTCTTCCAGCGTCTGGTCGGGGCGCGTGTTCCGGTACATTGTCATCGTCGAGCGCGTCAGTTCCTGAAGCATCCGGTCGGGTGGCACAAGGTCGGCCAGGTGGGCGGTGAGCTTCTGAAAGTACACTGGTATCAGGGCTTCGATGTTCGAGTCTAGCAGGGTGTCGTCGAGGTCGAAGAGCAGATGGATGGTCATGATGATGTGTCGAAGATGGGTGGTAAAGGATGACATTCGCCGCAACCGATGTGCGGCTCTTTGACGTTGCGTCTGGTTTTGGCGCAATAGGCGCTGATTTGTACGCGGCGCATGAACATGGCGCTCAGAGGACGGCCAATGACCGGTTTCAGTTGCAGGTGTTCGCAGGCATTGGCGCGGGCGATGCCCGGCACCGGGCAGGTTTTGCACAAATCGGGTGACCATGTTTGCCCGGCGGCTTTTAGCAGGCGGCATTCTTCTATTGAACGTCCGCGAAAGTAATCGCCGTAGAAGTGGGGGCAGTCTATGCCAGAGGGGGTACGCATGTGATTGAAAAAGTGGTTGGGTGGTTTCGACAGTGCATTTTAACATCGAAACGAAAGCCCCGGATGGGTTTTCCGGGGCTTGTTAGCCAAATTTTAATGTCGGAGATGGTTGGGAACTACTCTGCCAGACTAGACACGGGTGATGTATTCCCCTGTGCGCGTATCTACACGGATGACATCGCCGGCTTTGACGAAGCTGGGGCATTGCACTTCAACGCCTGTTTCGGTGCGTACTTTTTTGGTGACGTTGGTGGCGGTATCGCCACGCACTGCTGTTTCAGCATATTCTACGACCAAATCCACAGTGTTAGGCATTTCCACATCCAGCGGTTCACCCTTGTAGAAGGTCAGTTTGCACTCCATGCCTTCCTTCAGGAATTTGGCGCTTTCACCGATAACATCTGCACGGATGGCCGATTGGTCGAAGGTTTCGTTGTCCATGAAGTAGTACATGTCGCCATCGTTGTAGAGGTATTGCGCGTTGTGAAAATCCAGGCTGGCTTCTGGAACGCGGTCGCCGGATTGGAAGGTCTTTTCGATGTTGGCACCGGTGCGCAGGTTGCGTGCTTTGACACGAATGGTAGCGTTACCGCGTCCCGGTTTGTGATGGCTATATTCCAACACTTTGAACAACTGCCCATCATACTCGAACGTGACACCCTTGCGTAAATCGTTTACATCAATCATGAGTCTTTCCTCGTTTTCTAACCTTTTGCGTTTCTTGCTGATTTGCCGGTTGGAGCGGGCGCGATTATAGCACCAGAGGGGCAGACCTGACAAGACGCGCGCGAAAAACCTTCCAGTCTGTTCTCACAGGAAGGATACTCTTTGGTTTTCCTGTATGCTACCGCATCAACTGTTCTACCCGGCTCTCGCCGACTGAGTAATACTTTGCCTGCGGGTGATGCACGATAATTGCCGCGGTGGATTGTTCGGGGATTAACTGATACGCCGGGCTGAGAGTCATGCCCAGCTCCCGCTCGGCAGGAAGCAGGTCGAAGACTTTGCGATGGTCTTCCAGGTCGGGGATGGCCGGGTAACCCCAAGAGTAGCGTTTGCCCTGTCCTTCGGCTAATCCTAACTCACGGCGCACGTGACGATGCAGGTATTCGGCGGTGGCTTCGGCGGTCTGGACGGCCAGTCCATGCACGAAATAGGCTTCGGTGTAGTCGTTGGCGGCCTGCAGAGCGTCGAATTTTTCGGTGGCGCTTTGCCCGACGGTGACGACCTGGAAGGCGACCACATCAAACACGCCCGAGTCGACCGGCGCGAAGTAATCGGCCAGGCACAGATGTTCGTCATAAGGCTGACGTGGGAAGACGAAGCGGGTCAGCTCCCTCATCCCCGTCCCCTCTCCCACAGGGAGAGGGGAGTAAATGATGAGGTCGTCTCCATCCGATTGGCAGGGGAAATAGCCGTAGACACCCTGCGGTTTGAGCCAGCCGGTTTTCAGGGCTTCACGCTTCATGCGTTCCAGACGGGTGTCGAATTCGGCTTTCAGTTTTTCCCATTCGGCGCCATGAGCGTTCTTTGCGCCCCACGAAAGGCGGTAGAGTTCGTTGATGTTCAGATGTTGGAAGACGATTTCCAGCGGCATGGCGCGGACAACTCTCCAGCCGAAGTTAACGCCATTCGGCAGGGAGAGCGGCTGCGGAGTGATGTTCGAACGTGTTCCGGTTTCTCTGTGTTCCTGTTTGGCGGCTGCCCGTCCCAGTTCCATGTCGGCTTCCTGGCGGATTTTTTCCAGGAAGGCCGGGCGCCGGGAAGCATCTATCAGAATGTCCATTGTTTCCAGGCCTTCGAAGGCGTCTTTACAGTAGAAAACGCCTGGTTCGTAGTAGTCACCGCTCTCAGTTTGCAAAATTCTGCGCCCAAAGCGGCGGTTGATGGCCGCACCACCCACCAGCACAGGAAATTTCAACCCGCGTCGGTGCAGTTCGTTGACGATGAGCGGCATTTGTTTGGATGTGCTGACCAGTAAGGCGCTCAAGCCGATGGCGGTGGCATCTACTTCGACCGCTTTGCTGATGATGGTCTCGGCCGGCACTTGTTTGCCCAAATCAATCACGGTGTAGCCATTGTTGACCAGTATGGTTTTGACCAGGTTTTTGCCGATGTCATGGACATCGCCATACACGGTGGCAAGGACAACTGTGCCTTTGGTGACGCCTTCTACCTTTTCCAAATAGTTTTCCAGATGGGCGACGGCTTTTTTCATCACCTCTGCCGATTGCAGAACGAACGGTAAAATCAGTTCGCCCGCGCCGAATTTGTCGCCGACTTCCTTCATGGCAGGCAGAAGGACGGTGTTGAGGATGTGAACGGCGGCTTCGTGGCGGGTCATGCCGGGTGCGCCCTCACCCCGGCCCTCTCCCGGTGGGAGAGGGAGTGCGCCCTCACCCCGGCCCTCTCCCGCTGGGAGAGGGGGTGCGCCCTCACCCCCTTCCCCTCTCCCATCGGGAGAGGGGGGGAGTGCCCTCATCCCCGTCCCTTCCCCCGAAGGGGGAAGGGAGTCCCCCTCTCCCGATGGGAGAGGGGCCAGGGGTGAGGGAACAACCCGCGCTTGCAAAGCATTCCAGATTTGTTCGAGCGTATCTTCGGGGCTTTCGAGCAAATCCTTGTTCCAGAACCGAAGTACCTCAACGCCGTATTGTTCTCGCAAAATCTGGTCGCGTTCTGCATCCATTTGTCTTTGTTCTGTGGTTGTGTGAGGATACCCATCCAGTTCGATGGCAAGCCGTGCTGCGTGGCAATAGAAATCCAGGATGAACCTGCCAATTGGATGCTGGCGGCGGAATTTGAAATGGTGAAACGCCCGGTTGCGGAGAATGCTCCACAGGAAGGCTTCTGCTTCGGTAGCGTTTTTACGCAGTTCCCGAATGCGGGCTTTGAGTTCTGCCGGCAGGCGCGGATGCGCCTGTCCCCCTCTCCCTGTGGAAGAGGGGTTAGGGGCGAGGGTCGGGGGTTGGGGGGGGAGGGTCAACGCCTCTATCAACGCATCAATATCCGCCTCGATATTTTCCTTATGCCGCGCCACGATGCGCCAGTGAATGCGTTGAGCCGGCGTCATCCCTTCGGTGGGGTCGGTTTGTTGTTTCTGGGCGCTGCCCTTACGACCCTCAAAGTACTCGATGTAACGCTGAAGCGCATCGGGGCGGCGGTTGAAGATGAGGTCCTCGGCCAGTTCGCGCTCCTCGGTGGAGATTTCAGCATACGGCGTGACGTGTGCCGGGTTGACGATCGCCATATCCAACCCGGCCTGCACGCAGTGATAGAGCATGACTGAGTTCAGCGTGGGGCGGGCGTGCGGCGCTAATCCAAAGGATAGATTGGAGACGCCCAGCGAGGTCAGCACGCCGGGCAGATGTTGTTTGATGAGACGAATCCCCTCGATGGTTTCGATGGCCGAGTTGGCAAATTCCGGGTCTCCGGTGGCGAGGGTAAAGGTCAGGTCATCGAACACCAGGTCTGAGGGCGATAAGCCGTGTTCGTTCACGGCCACCTCGTAAATGCGCCTGGCAACCTCCAGTTTGCGCTCGCGTGTTTTTGCCATGCCTTGTTCGTCAATCGTCAGGATGATGACAGCGGCGTTGTGTTCTTTTGCCAGTTGAAAGACTTTATCGGCTTTGGCGCGGCCGCTCTCGAAGTGCGTGGAATTGATGAGACAGCGCCCCGGCGCGGTTTTGAGCGCCGTTTCGAGAACGTCCAGCTCGGTCGTATCTATCACCAGCGGCAATTCGATACCAGCGGTCACCAGTTTTCGCACCACCTGGCGCATGAGATAGGGTTCATCGGCGCGTTCGGTGACGGCAACGGAAATATCCAACCCGTGTGCGCCGTTGGAAATCTGGTCCTGAGCAATCGTCAGAATCGCGTCCCAATCTTCTGCCAGTAGAAGTCGCTTGAAGGCACGGCTGCCCTGAGCGTTGAGCCGTTCGCCGATGAGGAACGGCGGCGGGTCCTGGCGCATATCGTAAGCGCGCACGCCGGAGGCCAGGCGCGGCAGGTTCAAGATGGGACGCGGCGGGCGGGGACGTCCGCGCAGTTTTTGCACCAGCCGCTGAAGATGCGCCGGTGTGGTGCCGCAACAGCCGCCGACCACCGAAATCTTGTGTTTTTCCACAAACTCGAAAAGCGCCTCGGCGAACGGTTCCGGTTCGAGCGGATAGACGGCCTGCCCATCTACGTTGAGCGGCAAGCCGGCGTTGGGAATGCACGAAACCGGCAGGCGCGAACTCTCACCGAGAATGCGAATCGGTTCGCGCATGTGTTCGGGACCGGTGGAGCAGTTCAGGCCGATGACATCAATCGGCAGCCCTTCCAGGATGGTCAGCGCGGCTTCGATGTCGGTGCCAAGCAGCATCCGTCCGCTGGTATCGAGCGTCACCTGCGCCTGAATCGGCAGCCAGACGCCCGTCTGCTCAAAAGCGCGCAGGATACCGTGAATGGCGGCTTTCACTTCCAGGATGTCCTGTGACGTCTCGATGAGGACGACATCCACCCCGCCGCGTATCAGGCCGACGGTTTGCTCGCGGAAGATATCTGCCAGTTCATCGAAGGAGATGTTCGAGAGTTCCGGGTCATCGGCAGAGGGAAGTTTACCGCTGGGGCCGATCGAACCGGCCACAAAGCGGGGTTGACCGGTCTTTTCGGCATACTCGTCGGCAAGCTGCCTGGCCAGCCGTGCCGCTGCCTGGTTGATTTCGATAACACGGTTGGCCAGGCCATATTCTGCCAGGGTCAGGCGGTTGGAACGGAAAGTATCGGTTTCCAGCACATCCACACCCACTTCTAAAAACGAGCGATGGACGTTCTCGACCGCCTGGGGGTAAGAAATCACCAGGTAGTCGTTACAGCCGTTGTATTGCTCTCCTCCGAAGTGTTCGGCGGTGAGATTTTGCTTTTGCAAACTGGTGCCCATCGCCCCATCGAAAATGAGAACACGCTCGGCGAGTGCATCCAGGTAACGGCGGTTGGTGTAAATTCGGTTCATTTGGTTACTCCTGCATTTGAAAAATGCCGCTTATCAGGCTTGTCAGGTTAGCCCGTAAATATCAGCCCGTTTTCTGATTGAAAACGGGCTGGCGCAGCAAAGCATTTGAAGATTTTATCATTAATTTTTTTGCCGTAACTATGTAACCCTATAGGAGAAAGCTGAGCGAGCCCCGTGCGAGGGGGTGAGGGCGGCCAGATGTTTTGATTACTTTTTGCCTCTGTTTTCGCAGGGGTGAATTCGCATCATCCTGCTTGACTATCTTCTTTTTTCCTCTAGAATGGTATTAAGTTTTTCATTAAAGGTGCCATCGGAAAAATCTGTTCTCCATCCCAAAGGCGCAAAAACCGCAAAGACGTTGGGGTTTGTGTCGAATTTCAATCTCTTCTATAGTTATGAAAACGTTTGCTTTGCTCTCTTCGCTGGCGCAAATCAAACTGCTGGCTGACCCGCGCCGCTTGGAAATTCTTCGCTTGTTAATGGCACAGGCTGCCACGCTTAGCCAGTTGGGCCGGATTCTAGGCAAACACCCGGCGTGGGTACAGCACCATGTCCGCACGCTGGAGCGTATTGGCCTGGTGCAAGTGGCCGAAGTGCGAATGAACGCCGGCTTGCCAGAGAAGTTATACCGAGCCCGAGCGGGCGGTTTCGCCTTTCGAGAGCTGATTTTGCCGCAAGGAGACAGGTTTGCGCTGGTCTTTGCTGGCAGCCATGACCTGGTGCTGGAATGGCTCGCTGAATTTCTTGCTCCGCACCTGAATTTGCTCCTGTGGCCCGTGGGCAGCCTGGATGGGTTGGCAGACCTTCGCCTGGGGCTTTGTCATTTCGCTGGGGCACATCTGTGTGATGCAAATGGCGAATACAATACTCCTTTCGTTAGCCGCATGTTTCCAGACCGTCCAATCCGCCTGGTGACGCTGGCGCACCGTACGCAGGGGTGGATGACCTGGCCTGGCAACCCGCGCGGAGTACTTGGTGTGGAAGACTTGCTTCAGCCCGGCCTGCGTTTTCTCAACCGTAATCCTGGTTCCGGCACGCGCCTGTGGCTGGATATGGAACGGAAACGCAGGGGGATTCCTGCAGACGCGATTCCCGGCTATTCGCAGGTCGTCTCGACCCATGTGGAGGCTGCCGAACAGATTGCCTGCGGCCAGGCCGATGTTGCGCTTGGGTTGGAGGCAGCGGCACGCCAGCAGGGGTTAGATTTTGTACCGCTGTTTCAGGAAAGATATGACCTGGTCGTGCCAGAAGAACAAATACCCGCCCTGACTCCTCTGCTTGAGGCGCTTCACACTGCTGCTTTTCGGCAGGCGGTGCAGCGGTTGGGCGGGTATGATGTTGCAGAAAGCGGAATGATGCGCGACGTGGGCTGACGCTTACCACGTCTTCACTCGCTTTGGCGTAATTTTGATGAGCAGATTTTCGGGCGAATCGAGCCAGCTTTGCGGTTCGGCAGCCAATACACCTTCGGCGCCCAGATATTTCGCGTAAATTCGCTGAGCGCGCTGGCGTACCTCGCTGAACGGCGCGCGAATCAATTCGGCGTGTCCTTCGATGACCACCGCCGAGAGGGGTTCCTGTCCCTGTTCGATGTCAACCACGATGGCGCACTGGGGGTTATTTTGCAGGTCTATGACTTTGCGGGTGGATTGGAACGAACTCACCCACACGCATCCGTCCTCCCAAAGAAACCATACCGGCACAACGTGGGGTTGACCATCGGGTGAGGCAGTTGCCAGACGACCCAGCAGGCGACGAGCGAGAAAAGCCTGGGCTTCTGGTGAAATGATGACGCTCATCGGTGCAAATTCCGGGCAGCAAGGAAACTCATCCCGCGTTCGGTCAACATGCGGGCGGTGGAGTTACAGGCATCCACTTTATCCAGAAAATTCTGTTGGAGCGCATCCCAATCGCCGCTGGCGATGATTTCGTCTTTGGCGCGGAAGTAATCCAGAATATCTGATGGGTGGCTGCGCGTTTGCTCTACTTCGGGCAGGCCGCCCTCGTGCTTGGCGCTGATATTTGCCACATGGTCGGCCAGTTGCATCAGTTCGGCGCGGCGGTCATACGGCTGAATCACGATGCTCTTCCAGGTTTCGGTGATGTGATGCTCAAAGCGTACTACCGGCTCAAACCCCAGCGCCTTGCGGAATTGGGCGGTGATTTCCATCGTGCGGTTGTTGACCGAGTTCGACCAGTTGAAGCCGATGAGCGGGGTGGTTCCATCTTTGCGGCTGAACAGCTTGGCGGCAGTCAGAATCCACAGGGCGTGGTACGGGTTATCGGAGCCGAAAAACACGGAAATTTTGAAGTTGATGTCCACGCCCAGTTTGTAAAGCAGGAAGCCGAGCAAAATCGTTCCGGCATTGAAGTTCAGGACGTGTTGCACACCGTAGTTCGTGTAGTAGTAAAGAAATTCATCCAGCCATTGCAAAGCGTGTTCGTTGGGCTGGCCGATGCCGCCAAAATAGCCGGTGAGAGTGGCCGGGCCGCCCAGATGTGGGTTAGAGCCGTCGGTTCCTTTGGTATCCAGAGTCTCTACGAACGATGCGCCGATGATGTCCAGGGCTGCCACGATGGCAGGTAAATCGCCATCGGCTTCAGATTCTTTCATCTTGCGAACGGCGATGAAGCGCCCCGGCACCAGCGTACGCTGTTCAATCGCGCGTTCACACATCACGCGTATCCACGGGAAGTATTGCAATGCTGAAACTTCGAGCGTAACGGCGAAATCTTCGGCAAAATCCACTGAATTTGCGTTTTCTCCCAGCACGCTGCGCCGGTAATCGGCCACCGAGATGAATGCTCCCGCATCGCGCTGCTCTATCAGCCACTTCAAGTCGGCCAGATGACCGGGCGCACGCTCTTCCACCAGACGCATCAGGTTTTTGAGTTTACGCGCCTGGCGGTGTTTCCGGTTGATTTCTTTGGGGCTGCCGTATTTTTCGACCACCGCCAGAAAATCGCCCATCACCTGCATATTCCCATCGAGCAGCAGGGCGTTAATCGCTTTCAGACGGTCTTTCGGGATTTCGAGTTTTTCCAGCAGTTTGCTCATTCTGGCTTCTCCCTATTTCTTTTTGCCCTTTTTCTTTTTGCTTTCTGCGGTTTCTTCTGGCGTTGTGGTTTGGGGCGCAATGCTGAGCAGCTTTTCGAGCTCGGCGTATTCCTCGTCTTTCATCCCAAACCAGTTCTCTGGTTGAGGGAATTGTCTGTTAATCACCTCGTCGTGGTAAGCCTTCAATCCGTTCAGAATCACCTCACCTGCGTTGCCATATACTTTTGCCATTTTGGGCTTGAACTTGGGGTACAGGCCAAACATATCGTGGTAGATGAGCAGCTGCCCGTGTGCGTGTGGCCCGGAGCCGAGACTCATAATAAGGCAGGTTTCGGCCCGCTCGGTGATGAGTTTACATAGCCGGTCTGGCACCATTTCCAGCAGAATCATGAAAGCGCCGGCCTGTTCGAGCGCTTTGGCATCGTCCATAATCTTCTTCGCCATGGCTGCGCTTTTGCCCTGCACGCGGAAACCGCCCAGTGCCGAGACGGATTGTGGCGTTAGCCCCAGGTGGCCGATGGCCGGGATGCCGGCGTCCACAATTGCTTTGATGCGGTCGGCCATCGCCGCGCCGCCTTCCAGCTTGATGGCATCGCATCCGGCTTCGGCCATGAAGCGCCCGGCGTTGCGTACAGCAGTTTCGACCGAGGGTTGATATGTCATGTAAGGCATATCGCCAACCACGAACGCAGTGGGCGCGCCCCGCCGCACGGCTTGTGCGTGCCGAATCATGTCGTCCATCGTCACCGGCAGGGTGGAATCGTAACCGAGCATGGTCATTCCCAGGCTATCGCCCACCAGAATCATCTCGATTCCGGCCTGTTCTTGCAGGTAGGCGGTGGGGTAATCATAGCAGGTCAGCCAGGTGATGGGTTCGCCCCGAGCGGCTTTTTCAAACAGGTAGGGCAGAGTGATTTTTTTGCGGGGTTCGGGCATTCGGGCCTCCTATTTTGTGAAATGTCGGACGAGCATTTTCTTAATCCTACACCAGTATAGAACGAATGCCCTCGCTGCGCAATGGACGAAAGTCATTGTCCGTTCTGGACGCAGCTTGCCCTGAAGTGCCTTGTCGTTTTTCTGTAGTGCGGATACAATTCATTTCGTTGGTTAACTATTTTTCTGGTTAACGATTATGTCCCCCTCCCCTGAAGTTGGCGAGCTTATCGAAAAATTCTGGGAAAGCATTCCTCCTGCCTGGCGAGAAACGCGCGAGACCATTCGGCGCATTGCCATCGAACAGTTCGACATGACGGTGGGGCAGTTCCAGGTGTTAAGGCGTATCCGTAAAGGGGTAGATACGGTCAGCGACCTGGCTGAAGCCAACCGAACCAGTCGTCCGGCGGTCAGCAAAGCGGTGGAGGCCCTGGTGCAAAAGGGCCTGGTTGCTCGCCTGCCCGATGCGCACGACCGGCGTCAGATTCGTCTGGTTTTGACTGACGAGGGCAACCGCCTCCTGGCAGCCATTTACAACCAGGCTGAAGCCTGGCTGGCCGAACGCTTTGAACCGCTTTCCTCCGCTGAACGCACCGCGCTGCTCGCCGCGATGGATAGCCTTCGCCGAATCTTTGAAGAATCCCGCTCATGAACCGTCATCCCCTTCTTCGTCTCCGTTTTGCCATCCGTCCATACCGTTTTCAGATTGTCGTCAGCATGCTCAACCTGACGGCGCTCACCGCCCTTAGCCTGTATATTCCCTCCATCATCCGCGATGTGATTGACGAGGGCCTGTTGCGCGCCGAACGTGGCTTTCTCGTCCGCTCGGCGTTGCTGCTTCTGGGATTGGGCCTGCTCACCGCCGTGATGAATGGCTTCCAGCGCTATCTCTCGGAATGGATTAGCGGTCATATCGGTTACGACCTTCGCAACCGATTGTACAACCACATCCAGAATCTCTCGTTTTCCTATCACGACCACGCCCAAACGGGACAACTCATCTCGCGCTGTATCGAAGACGTGCGCTCGGTACAGCAGTTTATTGGCAGTTCAATTGTGGAACTCTCGCAGCTGGTTTTGCTCCTGTTTGGTGCGCTGTGGGTGATGCTGGCTGCCAACTGGCAATTGACGCTGATTGCCATCTTGCCGATTTTTCCTCTGGTGTGGATGACCTTCGATTTTGGAAACCGCATTACCGCACTCTTTTTCAAAGTAGATACTGCTTTGGGAGATTTATCCTCCCGCTTGCAGGAAAATGTAACCGGTGTGCAGGTGGTACGTGCTTTTGCACGCGAAGAGTATGAGATGCGCCGCTTCGACGAGACCAATCGTGCCTATTACAACGCCCGTATCCGCGTTATCAATACCTGGTCGAAGGTCATGCCCACCACTGATTTCTTCGTTACCCTTTGCACCATTCTCATTTTGTGGTTTGGCGGGCGGATGGTGCTGGCGGGGACGTTGACGGTGGGCGAACTGGTGGCCTTCAATGCTTATGTGTTGATGCTTGCCACGCCGGCTCAACAACTTACCTGGTTGGTCAATGCCGCAGGCGAGGCCGCTGCGGGTGCGCGGCGCGTCTTCGAGGTGCTGGATACACCCATCGAAATTGCCTCCCCGCCCGATGCCATCGAACTGCCTGTTTTGCGAGGCGAGGTGGAATTTCGGGATGTCTGGCTGACCTATCAGGACGAGAAAAAAGCTTCCCTGCGTAACATCAACCTGCACGTGCGCCCCAACCAGCTGATTGCGCTCATCGGCCCCACTGGCAGCGGTAAGACCTCACTCATCAATCTGATTCCGCGCTTTTACGATGTTACCGAAGGAGCGGTACTGGTAGATGGTGTGGATGTGCGCCGTGTGGAATTGAGCAGTCTGCGCCGCCAGATTGGCATTGTTTTACAGACTTCGCTCCTGTTTTCCGATACAATTCGCGCGAATATCGCGTACGGTCGCCCGGATGCCACTGAAGAGGAGATTATCGCTGCGGCGCAGGCGGCGCAGGCGCACGAGTTCATCATAGGTTTCGAGAAAGGTTACGATACGGTTGTGGGCGAACGGGGAGTGACGCTCTCCGGTGGTCAGCGTCAACGGGTGGCGATTGCCCGCGCCCTCCTGATGAACCCGCGCATCCTTATCCTGGACGATTCTCTTTCCAACGTAGATACCCAAACCGAGCAACTGATTCAACGCGCGCTCGACCGACTCATGGAAGGTCGTACCACCTTCGTCATTGCTCACCGTTTGAGTACCGTGCGCCGTGCCGACCGGATTGTCGTGATGGACAAAGGTCAAATCGTTCAAATTGGAACGCACGAGGAACTGCTGGCGCAGGATGGCCTGTACCGCGAAATTCACGATTTGCAGTTAGCAAACGCCGCCTGGCAGGTAGAAGCCGAACCGGTGCTGGTCGAAAAGCCCGTTTATCGAACCAAAGAGTTGGGATGAGTCGTTTCCTGCGCTGGATTCCCGCCCTGATTCTCATGGCGGTCATCTTTGTCTCCTCTTCGATGCCCTCGGCCAATCTGCCGGATTATGGTGTGTTCGACCGTCTGGTAAAAAAAGGCGGACATGTCATCGGGTATGCTTTGCTCTCGCTGGCTTACTGGTACGGGTTAGATTTCGACCCGCGCAAACGCTGGTTGGTCTGGCTGATGGCCGTCCTCTACGCCATCACCGATGAACTGCACCAATCGTTCACGCCAGGAAGACAACCTTCTCTCGCCGACGTGTTAATTTTCGATAATGGGGGTGCCTTGCTCGGCATTTTAATGCGGCGGCTTTTTGCTGCACGGTAAGCAGAGATGCGTTACAATTTCATCTGTTCGCGTCTGGCTTTTGTTTGAAAAGCCTTTTCTTGCCTGTAGAAAGCGAGATTCGGATGAATCTGGAACTGCAAACCTCTCTGGAAGCCAACAAAAAACTCTGGCTTACCGCCCTGGTACTGGGCATCTTTACCGTTGTTTATAACCTGCTCGAAGGACTGGTCTCGGTGTATTTTGGCGCATCTGATGAAACGATAGCCTTGTTTGGTTTTGGCGTGGATTCGTTCATCGAAGTTCTTTCGGGCGTGGGCATTATTGCCATGATTGTCCGCATTCGCCAGAATCCCGATACCCCGCGTTCGCAATTTGAGCAGACCGCTTTGCGCGTGACTGGTGCGGCATTTTATATCCTGGCTGTTGGTCTGGTACTGACCATCGTGGTCAACCTGCTCACCGGTCACCGCCCCGAAACAACCCTGCCAGGCATCATCATTTCGGCGATTTCGATTGTTGTCATGTTATGGCTGGTGGCTGCCAAACGGCGGGTAGGACGCGCTCTCAACTCACCCCCGATCCTGGCCGATGCCAACTGCACCCTGACCTGTGTCTACATGTCCATTGTTCTGCTTGCGGCCAGTCTGGTCTATCAAGTGACCGGACTTGGGTTTGTAGATAGTCTGGGCGCCGCCGGGCTGGTCTATTTCTCGTACAAGGAAGGGCAGGAGGCATTCCAGAAGGCCGCCGGCATGAGCTGTGCCTGTGAAGACGAATGCGGAGCTCATTCATGACCACCATTCTGCTCGTGGAAGACATTCCCGATACGGTGGAACTTGTGCGGCGCGCGCTCACAGCGCATGGCTACGACTTGCTGCACGCCCCCGATGCCGAGACCGGCTTGCAAATGGCACTGGAACATCACCCGGCGCTCATTCTGCTCGATTTGGGCCTGCCCGATTATGATGGTCAAACGCTGGCGGGTTGGTTGCGCGCCGAACCGGCCTTGCAGGGCATTCCCATTGTTGCGTTTACTGCCTGGCCGCAGGAAACCGCTCGTCGTATGGTTGAAAGTTATGGCTGTAATGGCTATATCCCCAAGCCCATCGTGCGCGTAAAAGAATTCATCGAACTGATTGAAACATTTTTGACCGAAACCTCTCGGGGCGGCGATGCTCACTAGCGCGATACAACTTGTCCCAACCAATCGTTTTACAATCGAACAGTTGACGGCCATTTACAACCAGACGCGTGTAGATTACCTCGTCCCCATGCCGATGAACGCGCGGCGCTTACAGGAATACATCACTGCTTATGATGTCAGCCTGGAACACTCGCTTGTTGCCATGCAGGGAGAAGAACTGCTGGGGGTTGCCATGCTCGGAATTCGCAAAAACCGCGCCTGGATAACCCGCCTGGGTGTGCTGCCCAACATTCGGCGCGGTGGGGTGGGGCAGGCGCTGATGAACGGCTTGCTCGAAAATGCTGCACGGTTGGGAATCTCGTTCATCATGCTCGAAGTCATCAAGAACAACGTGCCGGCGCATCAGTTGTTTCTCAAACTGGGGTTTCGAGAAATCGGCGAACTGCTGGTTCTGCGCCGCCCTCCCGTGCTTTCACCACCCGAACCGGTCGTTGCCGATGCTCAACGGTTGGAAGACGACGATGCCCGGCGGCTCATTCGGCGCGGACGTGGCACCCTGCCCTGGACCAACCAGTCGGAAACCTTCTTCAATATCCCCGATGTGTGTGGGTTGACCGTGACCCTGCCCGACGACAGCTCCGGTTGGCTGGTGTATCAACGCCAGAAATTTACGCTTACCCGCTTTGCCTATAAAACTGAACGTGGAGACCCTGCCACGGTGGCGTATGCGTTTCTTTCACACCTGCATTCACAGTACCCACGTCTCGATACCCACCTGGAAAACATTCAGGTCAACGACCCGCACCTGCCCGCCTTCTACGAAATGGGTTACGTCGAATCGTTTCGGCGTGTCGAGATGTGGTTGGGCGACCCTCCACCCGAACTGTTTCGCAGAAGAACGACCGGACGGTTGACCCCACCCCGCCAGAATGGGTAAGCCATCTTTCTTGCGCGTGCTACCGATGGCACATCCGGGCTTTTTCACGTCTGATTGATGAAAACGCCAATGATGGCGATAAATAGCCAGTTCACCAGGCAGAACGTGATAAGAGCTGCGATTGTGGTGATGATGCCTGTTACGCGTGAGCGCAGCCAGCCCGTTAATCCCACGCCAAGCAGGAACAGGTTCAGACCCAGCAGGGCAATTACGAATGCAAATGCCGACCAGCCGGCCAGTTCCTCAACTTCTTTTCCTATCTCTGCGATGGCAGAAGCGTTCAACACGAACGCAAACAGCGTAAACAAAAACATGAGCGACGAAGTGGAAAAGATAATCAGGACGATAGTCATCAATCGTCCTGGCCTATCTACTGAAAGCAGTTGAATCACTGCCGAAAAGGCAAACCCTGCCAGAATGCCCGCCAGCGTGGCGACCTGATTGTATTCCTGCAAGACGTTTTCGACACCCATGCTTGCTCCTTAAGGCAAAAAGAGAGGGTCGGTTTGTCCGGCCCTCCTGGATTGGTCTGGGTTAGCCCTTCAAAAATTCTTCCAGTGCAGATTTGCTGATGCGATAGGCGCTGCCCAATTTACGGGCTTTCAGGTCGCCGGCTTCGATGGCGGCAATCACATCTTCTTCGGAAACGCGCAAAATTGCAGCTGCTTCGGAGGGGGTCATCACTTCGGGGATGCCTGCGCTGGACGCCGCTGCTGCCCCTGCACTGGCCGCCGTTGCTGCTGCTGGAGGTTGGGCGGTGGGTTGTTGCGCCTGGTTTGCCATGCCACCCGCCAGCGCCTGGTTCATGATGTTGCCAATTCCTATCCCTGCGCCAATGCCTGCCGTCAAGCCCGCGCCTCCGCTGGGGTTTTGGGCGGCGTCACGCATGGCATCGGCAGCCTGGAGTTGCGTGTAAACGTTCATATCCAGCATGCCCATATCGCGCAGTTCCTGAGCCGACTTTTCTGAAGGCTTCAGGTTACCGATGTAGAACGATTTCAGCGTCAGGCCGAGGGCAGCAAAATCATCTTGCGCTTTGGCACGCACGCCGGCACCAAGTTCTTCTGTCAGCCCAATCAGCTCGACCACGCTCTTACGGGCGGCAGTTTCGCCGAGTAAATCCTGGAATTTGGAGAGCAGAATGGTGCGAAGGCGTTCTTCAATTTCCGATGTGTGGAATTTGGCCTGTTTGCCAACGATGTTCGTAACGAACAATTGCGGGTCCACCACCTGGAACGAGTAAGTACCGAACCCTTGTAAGAGCGCTACGCCCAACCCCATGCCAGGATTGCGCACGATAATTGGTTGTGGCGTCCCCCACTTCTTGTTGGCAAATTCCTTCATCGAGACGAAATACACTTCCGCCGGGAAAGGCGTGCGGTCGTTGAAGGCTTTGCCGATGAAATCAATCAGTTTGGGAATGTTTGCTGTGCTGATGATGTGACGTCCCGGCCCAAAAACATCCAGCGCCAGACCATCGCGGAAGAAGACCGCCGCCTGCCCATCTCGGACGATGACATTCGAGCCGAGCCGGTAATCTCCAATACTGGTGTCATCGGGAAAACGGTGGACGATTTCATCCACCATCTCATTGCGATATTCAATGACATCAAAAATACGCGCCATAGTTCTCTCCTTTATCGAGTTCGGTCAATACAGGTTCATTGTAGCCGATGGAGTTGTTGGATTCAAGACCAATCTACGCAGTCTTGCAGGAAAAGTTTCCTGTCCTTTCGATTCCCTTATCCTACTTACTCATCGGCTTCCCGTCGCCTCCGTGTTTGAGTAACAGGATTTCGGCCATCATGCTGACGGCAATTTCCTCGGGTGTTTCCGCGTTGAGTTCCAGCCCCATCGGCGAGTGGACGCGTGCAAGCGCCTGCTCGCTGATACCGCGTTCTTTCAGTGCCTTGACAGTCGTTGCCCAACGCCGCTTTGAGCCGATGACGCCGATGTAGCGCGCAGGAGTCTCCAGGAGCGCAGGCAGACCGGCCACATCCACTGCCGAGCCGCGCGTTGTCAGGAGCAGGTACGTGTTGCGGTTGATGTTCAAATGTCGGGGTAATTCTGCCATTGGGACGTGGAGGAACACATCGGCATCGGGGTTCATTTCTGGGGTGCAGAACTCTGCACGGTCATCAGAAACCACCACCCAAAACCCCAGCCACTTTGCCAGATGCGCAACCGCTTTGCCCACATGCCCACCGCCGATGACTACAATGGTTTCTTTGGGCAGAATTGGTTCCACGAACACCTCCACCTGTCCTCCACACACACCGGGATCACCACGCGCCGGGTCCGACATGGCGTAATGCAGTTTGACGGGTTTGCCGGCTTGAATCACCTTGCGGGCTTCGTCCAGCACGCGGCGCTCCAGCTCGCCCCCTCCTATCGTGCCGATAAAGCGTCCGTCTTCAAAAACCAGCATTTTACTGCCGGTATGGCGAGGCGTTGAGCCATGCGCTTCGGTGATGGTGCAGAGCGCCGTACTCTCGCCGCGTTCCAGGGCTTCGGAAATCAATCGGTACAGGTTCTCGTTCATCGTGTTCAGGATGGAAGTGTGAGCGTTCCGGTGTTGATTTTTGCCGATTGCTGTGCGCTGCGCTCGTGTTCCTGTGCCATCTGCTGAAAGGCCGGGTCAGTCTTGGCGCGCAACCACTCGGCAACGGCTTTGTGATACAGGGCGCGGCTGCGGTTCGGAATCAGGCTATAAGCCACATCGCGCAGGTAGGAGTTCTTGAAGATGTATTCCTGCTCCTCAGAAAACCGTGACCCACTGCGCGGAAAGGCCAGTTCGGCGCGCACCAGTTGACGCAACCCTTCCTGGATGAAACGGTCAATCACGGCCTCGGGCGCGTTAAAGTTGGGGTTGGCGCCTGGCAAGGGGGCGGCGCGCGCCTGTGCCATTACAGCGCCTACCCAGAAAACACGTCCAACCACGGAGGCCAGCAAAGCAACGGCGCGCGCCTCGCGCGAGAGACTATCAAGCCGTGCTTGCAAGGTGGCGCGCAGTGATTCCGGTGTTTGCGCCAGAACGCGCGCCCGCAGTTCTTCGGCGGGCAGGTTTTCGGAGAGC
Organism: Anaerolineales bacterium; assembly: GCA_025056175.1. Taxonomy (GTDB): domain Bacteria; phylum Chloroflexota; class Anaerolineae; order Anaerolineales; family Villigracilaceae; genus UBA5195. Next base: position 23,840 of record JANWWK010000008.1, on the reverse strand, counting down.
AAGCCGGCCTTGAGCAGGCTCTTGACGATTTCCTCCAAAAAATATGGGTTGCCCTCGGCGCGTTGGGCAATTTCTCCCAGCACCGAATCGGGCAGGTTGTTCAGGTCAGGATAAGCCTGCCGAAGCCGCTGGCAGGAAAGTTCAAGCGGTTGCAGGGAAATCACGCGCGCCTGATTGTGCCACTGCGGTTGCGTTTTGAGAAATTCGGGCCGCGCTGCACCGACAATGAACATTTGCAACGGGGGCACTTCGGCTGCCAGCAGATATGAGAGCAGTTGCAACGATTCCCGGTCTGCCCATTGCAGGTCATCGAGCAAAATCACCAGGTGTTTACGTTTTCCCATTTGCCGCAAGAGTTCACGCATGAGGTAAAAAATGCGTTGTAATTGCTCTGTGCTGGGGTTCAGGTTGCCTGCCAGTCCCACCATTTCTCCCAATACTTGTGTGGCTTCGACTTTAGAGACTGGCTGGTCGCTATCCCACACGGCTTCAATCCCGCGCGTCCAACGCTCAACAGCAATGGGGGCAGAGTCTTCCTCGCGCACGCCAAAACGGTTACGGAGCAGAACTCGCCACAGGTAGAAGGGAATTTTGGAAGCCTGCGCCAGCCCGCGCGAGGAGAGCAAGTGAATATCGTCACCGCGTGCTTCGAGTGAATTGCTGAACTCCATCAGCAGACGCGATTTACCAATCCCCACTTCGCCGCTCAGCAAAGCCATGACTGGTTTGGTGCTCTCAAAGGTGCGCTCGTAGAGAGCGTGGAGATGCTCCATCTCCTCGTCGCGTCCAACCAGATGGGTCACCAGGCTATCGGCGCTTTGGTAGCGAATGCGCCCCGGGTTCACCAGCCGCCCTTCAACACGGTAAGGTTGGACGGCTTCGGCCTTGCCTTTGACGTGTGTGGGCTGCAAGGCCTTGACGCGAAAACTGCCCTGCACCATCTGTAACGTGCTTTCGCCGATAACCACCGTTCCTGGCTCGGCAATTTGTTCCAGCCGGGCGGCCACGTTGACGGTATCACCGATGACGGTGTATTCGTTACGCATGCCCACGTAACCGGCAAAGACCGGCCCGCTGTTGACCCCTACTCGCAATTTGAGATGTGTTGCGCCGGGAATTTTGCTCTTTTGACAGTATTCGTTGAGTGCTTTCACCAGGTCCAACCCGGCAGAGACGGCCTCCACCGCGTCGTTGTCTCCGGCGAAGGGCGCACCCCACACGGCCATGATGCCATCGCCCAGATGCTTGTCAATGTAGCCGTTGTGCAATTCGATGACCTTATCCAGGCTAAGCCAGATGCCCTTAATCAGGTCAGAGACGGTTTCGTCATCCAGCTGTTCGGCCAGCGACGTGAACCCATGCACATCGGCAAACAGGACAGTGGCGATGCGGCGTTCTTCGGGGTAGCGGTTGGGCGGTTCGGTGGGCATACTGGCGGAATTTTAACCTTTGAGTTTGCAAGGGAGATTAACACGTTGTTACCAGTGCATTATTTTTCCAGCAAGCCCAGCACGGTGGGCAATAACTGCTTCTTGCGCGAGACGACGCCCGGCGCATCGCGTGTGCCATCGGGCAATTTAGGGTAGGGCAGGTCATCCAGAATCGGGTGGGGGTTGGCAATTACCAGACGGCTGGAATTTCGCACGACATCCGTTATCAGCAACATGGCAAAATCGAGTGCGTGAGTTTCGCGGTAATGTTCGAGGGCGTTGCGCAATCCTTCCAGGTGTTCGCCAATGGTCATCAGGTCGGTTACTTCGGCCTGTGAGACGGCGAACTTGAACCCGCCGGCTTCATAGGGCTTGATGTCTGTGCTGACGATTTCTTTCGGGTCGCGGTTCGAGAGGCCGGCGCCAGCGGCCAGTACCTGCTGACCGTACGATTGGATGGTTTCTCCAGCCAGCGGGCCGTTGCCCACAAAGGCCCAGCGCGCCAGGCGGGTGGCAGCCTGTTTATCGCGCTCGGTGACGGTCGGGGAGGTCAATATCAACGTATCGGCCAGCAGGCCTGCCAGCAAGAGACCCGCCAGCGGCGCGGGCATGAGCAAACCGGCTTCGGCAGTCAGTTCGGAGACGAGCGTCGAAGTTGAACCAACAATATCGACCGTAAAACGAATCGGCTGGTGGGTGTGCGGGTTGCCCAGACGGTGGTGGTCGAGAATTTCGAGCAACTCGGCTTCTTCGAGTGCAGCAATGGCCTGACGCGGCTCGTTGTGGTCCACCAGCACCAGTTTCAGACGTGGTGGGTTCAGAACCCCGCGCTGGTGACACACGCCCAGATAGTGACCGTTTTCATCTACTACAAAAAAGTCGTTGTATTCCTCGCGCAGAATCCGGTTCAGCATATCGCGGATGCGGGCGTTGACCGGGAATCGGGGAACACCGGTATCGGCGGCTTCGCGGCAGGGGGCTGAGAGAATATCGGTAATACGTTGCTCGCTTGTATCCAGGCGCGGCCCTACCACCTGGCGGAAGAAACTGAACAGACTGAAACCATCAATGATACCGTAAGGTTTGCCGTTTTCCTCCACAATTGGCGCAATGCCGCCGGTGCGGCTGGCAAGTGCCCAGGCTTCGGTCAACGGGGCGTCGGGCGGAAGCGTATCGAGTTGTCGGGTGACGGATTCAAAGCGCGGAGAAGCATCGGTCAGCAACATCGGCGCTTCCAGCCCCAACCGCTTCAAAATCCAGGCAGTTTGTTGATTCACGGGGCCGGCGCGGCAGGCGACGGTATCCAGACCGTCACGTTGACGTAAGAGCCAGGCGTAACCCATGGCAGAAGCAATCGAATCGGTATCGGGGTTGACGTGTCCGGTGACGTACACGCGGTCGCTCATTGGTTGTTTATCCTCGTTTTTGGGTGTTTTGGTTGTTTTCAGTGGGCTAATCGTAGCACAAACGCGGTTTTCTTTCTATCCCCATTAATGTTCAGCCCGGTTGCCGAACGACCAGCGCAAATCGGTGTAGAGGGTTTCGGCAGCATAGGCGCGTTCCGTCAAGGGGTGCAGCCGCGCGGCCATCGAGGCGCTAATCAGCGGGATGGGTTTGCGACGATAAAAGATGCGGTAAAGTCTGTTTGCGCCGGCTTCGTCCCAGGCCCAATGCAGGTGGGTGTAGCGTGAGGCATCGAAGGGGCGCGTGTAGCCGCGCAGCGTTTTGGTTTTGTGAATGCTACAATAATGTTCAAAATAGGTCATCGCAAGTTCGCGCAGATTTTTGTAAACAGGTTCACGAAAGCCCAAATTGACGTAGTTAGATTTGGCAATAGCGCCCCAGCGGCCTTCGATGCGATACAGCGCCAGGACATGGTCGTCATCTGCGCCTGGTTCTGGGGTCAAATCTATCAACAAGGGAGGAAATCCCAGCCGCCACAGCGCCAGCGCAGCAAAAAAGCCGCCATCCAGGCAGTGGCATTGCCCATCGAGCATCACTTGCAGCGGTGCGCGGTCGCGCTCTTCGGCCACGTAGGGCATCGAATCCAGGTACTCTTGAATGGCGAAAGGGCTTTGCAGGTTGCGAAAGCGCTCTCTCAAATCTGGCGGCAAACGGTTCTCAAATTCGGTGAGCATAGACAAAAACTGACGGTGAGGAATGCACAGGATTTTACCGCAATTGTTCCTTCTCTTTGCGCGGATGGGAACTTCGTGATACAGTTGAGCGTCCTACTCAAAACGAGGTGACTTTATGAAACGCTATTTGTTGCTCCTTTCCCTCTTGTTGCTGGCGCTGTTGAGCGCGTGCGCAAACCCCTCGCAGGGCGACAATCCACAACCCGCTTACCCGAATGCTTATCCTTCCTACCCCTCCGGTTCGGGAAAACCCGTTCAGACGTATCTTCCCCCAGCCCAGCCTGCCGACCCGGATAACCCCTATGCCCCCTTGCCCGCAGATGCCAACCTGCAAACCGGCCCGGTGTATCTGGATGATTACGAGTTGCAACCCGTCTCGAATTTGCCGCCGGAGTATACCCTGGCGCTGCGCGGCTCGCTTCCGACCCCGTGTCATGCGCTCCGTGTTCGCGTGAACGTTTCTCAGGAACAGAATCGTCTGGATGTCGAGGTCTATTCGGTCTCCGACCCGAATGCCATTTGCACGCAGGTATTGCAATCGTTCGATGCACAGGTGCCGATAAAAAATCTCATTCCGGGGCGTTATACTGTGTGGCTGAACGGCGAAAAAATTGGCGAAATTGATGGCTAAAAACAACGTGGCGCAAGTCCGAAGACTTGCGCCACCGTGTTCGATGCAGGGGGAGCGGATTTACTTGTCTTCCTTCACCTTGGCGCCGGAGTGCTTGAGCGCCGCATGAGCGGCTGCCAGGCGGGCTACCGGCACGCGGAAGGGCGAGCAGGAGACGTAGTTGTTGCCAATCATGTGGCAGAACTCAATGGAATCGGGGTCGCCGCCGTGTTCGCCGCAGATGCCCACCTCCAGGTCCGGACGGGTGGCGCGGCCATCGTTGATTGCCATCTGCATCAGACGGCCAACGCCGGCGCGGTCGAGTGTCTGGAAGGGATTCTTGGGCAGGATGCCTTGCTCGACATAGGTGACCAGGAAGTTGCGTTCCGCATCGTCGCGCGAGTAGCCAAAGGTCATCTGGGTCAGGTCGTTGGTGCCAAAGGAGAAGAACTCGGCCAGTTTGGCAATTTCTCCGGCGGTGACGGCTGCGCGCGGGATTTCAATCATCGTGCCGAACTTGTAATCGAGTTTTTCGATGCCTTTTTCGGCCAGCACAGTTTTGGCAATGCGCTCCAGGCGCGGTTGAATCCATTCCAGTTCCTTCACCGTGCCGGTCAGCGGAATCATGATTTCCGGTTTGACCACGATGCCGCGTTTGGTGCAATCGGCAGCCGCCTCGAAGATGGCGCGCACCTGCATTTCCACGATTTCCGGCATGGCAATCGAGAGACGCACGCCGCGCAGACCCATCATCGGGTTCGATTCGTGCAGGTTGCGGATGGCGGCCAGCAGGCTTTCTTTTTCGGCCAGGCCCTGTGTTTCACCCTTGACGCGCATGGTGATGACTTCTTCCAGCAGGGCTTCTTCATCGGGCATAAACTCGTGCAGGGGCGGGTCAATCAGACGGATGATGACCGGGTAGCCGTTCATGGCCTCGAACAGACCGTCGAAATCGGAGCGCTGGCTGGGCAACAGCTCGTTCAGGGCGGCCACGCGCTCTTCGCTCGTCTTTGCCAGAATCATGCGCTGGACAATCGGCAGGCGTTCTGGTTCAAAGAACATGTGTTCCGTGCGGCACAGGCCAATGCCTACGGCGCCATAGGAGCGGGCGCGGCGGGCATCTTTGGGATAGTCAGCATTCGTCCACACTTGCAGACCGCGGCTCTTGCGTCCATCCGGCAGGGTGCGGATTTCGGGGCGAGCGCAAATTTCATCCGCCCAGGTCAGCAGGGTCATCAGTTCGGTCTGTTCTTCCAGGCTGGGGGAGGTGGTCGGAATCTTACCGATGAACACTTCGCCGGTCGTGCCATCCACCGAAATCCAGTCACCTTCTTTGACGGTCACTTCGCCAACGGTCATCGTGCGGGCTTCCATGTCAATTTTGATGGACGAAGCGCCCACCACGCACGGAATGCCGAACTGACGCGCCACGACCGCCGCGTGTGAAGTCGCGCCGCCTTCGCTGGTCAGCACGCCTTTGGAGGCAATCATGCCGTGAACGTCATCGGGCTTGGTGAAGGGGCGCACCATGATGGTGTCTTGCTTGTGTTCTTTCGCCATCTTTTCAGCGGTATCGGCATCGAAATAGCATTGACCGACAGCCGCACCCGGCGAAGCGTTGACGCCTTTGGCGAAGAACTGACCGGCTTTCTGAGCTTCCTTTTTGGCCTTTTCATCGAACTGCGGGTGCAGGAGCGAATCGACATTTTCCGGGCTGACGCGCAGGACGGCTTCTTCCTTCGAGATGAGGCCCTCATTCGCCATATCCACCGCAATTTTGACGGCGGCTTTGGCAGTGCGCTTGCCGTTGCGGGTTTGCAGCATCCACAGTTTGCCGCGTTCGATGGTGAACTCGACATCCTGCATGTCTTTGTAGTGCTTTTCCAGTTTGTCGGCAATTTCCATGAACTGGGCGTACACTTCGGGCATCGTCTCGGCCATGTGTTCGACCGGGTCGGTGTTGCGGATGCCCGCCACCACGTCTTCGCCCTGGGCGTTGAGCAGGTATTCGCCCATCATCTTTTTATCGCCAGTGGAGGGGTTGCGGGTGAAAGCCACGCCCGTACCAGAGTCGTTGCCCATGTTGCCGAACACCATCGTGACGATGTTGACAGCAGTGCCGAGGTCGTCTGAAATGCCGGTGGCGCGGCGGTAGTCAATTGCGCGCTTGCCCATCCAGGACTCAAAGACGGCTTTGGTTGCCAGTTCCAGCTGTTTGTACACATCCTGCGGGAAGTCTTCGCCCACGCCTTTTTTGTACTCTTCCTTGAAAATGGCGACCAGGGCTTTCCAGTCTTCGGCAGTCATTTCTGTATCGAGCTTGTAGCCTTTGCTGGCCTTGTATTCGGCCATCGGATGCTCAAACACTTCGTCATCCAGCCCGAAGACGGTGGTGCCAAACATTTCTACCAGGCGGCGGTAAGAATCCCACGCAAAGCGCGGATTGCCGGTCAATTTCGCCATGCCTTCCACTACTTCGTCGTTCATGCCGATATTCAGGATGGTGTTCATCATACCCGGCATAGAGAACTTGGCCCCAGAGCGGCAGGAGACGAGCAGGGGGTTGTTCGGGTCGCCGAATTTTTTACCGGTTTTCTCTTCGACGACTTTCAGGGCTTCTAATTCCTGCTCCCACATCCCTTCGGGGAACTGGCCGGTCTTGCGAAATTCGTTGCAGGCTTCAGTGGTGACGGTAAAACCGGGCGGCACCGGCACGCCAGCGCGGGTCATATCGGCCAGGCCGGAACCTTTCCCGCCGAGCAGGGCGCGCACGCCTTCCCAATCACCGGCATAGCGTTCTGCTTCAGCGACTTCTTCAAAAAGATATACCCATTTTTTTGCCATGTGTGGCCTCCTGAATTGAGAGAAAGTATGATAGCATGTCCACAGCCGTTTTTCGGCAAATCAGCCGAAGTTTACCACAAATGAAAACGCGCGGAGTGATTTTCACCCGCCCTTATTGTGATTTCATGCACAAAACCACCTGTCCAAATTGTTAGCCATATGCAAAGTCAGAAACAGGTAAAATCAAGCATAATGATTTCAGCCAGCATAGCAGAGGACCCCAGCCCATGAGTGTCAAAGTTTTAATGATTGATGATGACCCCGCCATGACGGAACTGATTGCGCTCTTGTTACGCAGTCATGGTATGAGTGTCGTTGCCTGCAACGACAGTACCCAAAGCGTCGAGATGGTGAAGGGTGAAAACCCGGATGTCATTTTGCTGGATTTGATGATGCCCGGTCAGGATGGCTGGGAAGTATGTAAAGCCATTCGTGCCTTCAGCCGCGTTCCCATTGCCATTCTTTCTGCAATAGATGACCCGGCTGTGATTGCCAGTGCGCTTGATTCGGGTGCCGATGACTATCTGGTAAAGCCCACTCCTGGCGGTGTGCTGGTTGCGCACATCAACAACCTGGCCCGAAGACACCTTGCAGAGCAAAAAAACGCCCTCATCCGTCAAACCGGGTCTCTGGTTACGCCCTCGGTTCGTTAGGCGCAAAACCTTTGCAGGCATAACCCCGCAGAGTACAATCAGGTGATGGTTGCTCAAACGAGTGACCATCACCCGATTTTTGTTTTGGAGGCTGCTGTGCAAACCTGTTCGCTGTGTAACGCTTCCTCGCCCGATACGGCACGCTACTGCGTCCATTGCCAGGCCGATTTACGTGAAGTCTCAGTGAATGCAGTAGCGCTCAAAAAATTTCGCGCCAATCCGCGCGTGAGCGCCATCCGAATCAGCGTGGCGCACGATGCCTGCCCCTTGTGCTACGAGTCGCGGGGAACGTTCGACAAAGACACCGTACCGCTTTTACCGCACGAGGGCTGTTCGCATCCGCAAGGGTGCCGTTGTAACTACGCCCCCGTGCTGGACGAAATTTACCCCTGACCCGCTCCTGACGGATACCCGATGTCCAACGACCTGAACATGGATTTCTTCTTCCCGGAACTCTCCGAAGACGGAGGAAACGTCCCCGTCCCACCGGAGGAGATGCGCTTTCTGGAACTGCGCGCTGAACCCGTGCGCGATGATGGCCCGCTGCGGACACGCGTCTATCTCGAAGTCACCCCATTTCGAAAACGCCCACACATTGACGTGGCATTGACGAATGCTGATGGCCTGGAAATTGCCTCGGCCAACATCATCGAACCGATGCAGCGTAAGAATGTCATCACCCTCCACCTTCGCGGCTCGCAGCAAAGCGGCGCGTTTACGCTTCGGGCCCGTCTCTATTACCCCGATGGTCCAGAATGCGACACAGCAGAATACCATTTCGTCATTTGACCCTGCCTGCCCTCCCACCTCTCCCATCGAGAGCAGCATGAACTTTCCTATCTCCCCACTCTTCCCTGCTCACTGCTCTCTGGCCGCCATGAAACCTTTTTCACCTCGTGTTTCTTTCCCTGCGCGCCTTGTTCTCCTTACCGCTTCTCTACTGGCCTCCCTTCTGCTCTCCTCCTGCGTTATCGTCATCCCCCGTCCGGCAGTGCTGGCCCCCAGCCCCATCGCCAGCCTGACCCTCACCCCCAGCCCGTCAGTCACCGTCACGGCCACGCTTACCCCTGCGCCTACTTTCACGCCCTCCCCCCTGCCCGGTGACGCCACCCATACGTTCGCCCTCTCGCTGGGCGATAACGGCTACAACCACCTCTTCATCTACGCCCCCTTCAAACTGCCTCTTACCCGCCTCACGGCTGGCCAATGGAACGATACAGCCCCGGCCTTCAGCCCCGATGGACGCAAACTGGTCTTTGCCTCTGACCGCAACGAATACTGGGACCTGTACCTGCTCGACCTGGAAACTGCCAAAACCGAACGCCTGACCGACACCCCCGAGTTCGACGGCAACCCATCCTGGTCACCAGATGGCCTGTGGGTGGTCTATGAAACCTATCTTCAAGACCAGCTTGATATTTTCATCCTCTCCACCGTCAATCGCGGCCAGGTCTTGCGCCTGACCGATGATTCCGCCCTCGACCAGACCCCCGTCTGGTCGCCCGGCGGACGTCAGATTGCCTTCGTCTCTGACCGCAGCGGCAACAACGACATCTGGATAGCCAACCTGGACAACCCCGATGAAGGCCGCTTTATCAACCTGACCAACAGCCCCACCATCGCAGAAACCCACCCCGCCTGGTCGCCGGATGGCACCCGCCTGGCCTGGGCTGCGCGCCTGGAAAGTCAGCCCGAAAGCATCTACGTCTGGGATTCAGCCCGCCCGTCCGAACCCGCTCGCCGGGTTGGCCCCGGCAACTGGCCGGCCTGGAGCGAAAGCGGCAACGAAATCGCCGCCCGCCTCTCCACACCCAACCAGGACTACCTGACCGCCTACAGCCTGGATGGCGTTCTGCTCTTTCCGCCCACCCCGCTCGGCAGCATGCACGGCCTGGATTGGCGCATCAAACGCGTTACCATTCTGCCGGTTATCTTCCAAAAACAGGCCTTCCTCACCCCCACCCCGCTCTGGCAATTCGGGCTCGAACTCGTCACCGACATCCCCAACCAGCGCGCGGCCATCGTCCCATTGCGCAACGTGCAGGCGCCCCATCCTTTCCTCCATGATGCCGTAGATGAATCCTTCGATGCTCTGCGCGAACGCCTGCTGCAGGATGCTGGTTGGGATGTCCTCGCCAGCCTGGAAAACGCCTACACCCCTGTTACCTCCAGCCTCGACCCCGGCCGCGGACAAGACTGGCTCTTCACCGGGCGCGCCTTTGCCTTTAACCCCCTGGTCGCCCGCGCCGGATGGATACTGACCTTCCGCGAAGACATCCAGGGCGAAACGTACTGGCGCATCTACCTCCGCCCGGTTGCACAAGATGGTTCGGTTGGCCAGCCTCTGCGCGAGCGTCCCTGGGACCTCAACGCCCGGTACAGCCTCAACCCACGCGCCTACGACCAGGGCGGCGCCTACGCTGAAAGCATCCCTCCCGGCTACTGGATAGACTTCACCGCCCTGGCGCGTGAATACGGCTGGGAGCGTCAGCCTGCCCTGCCCAACTGGCGCAGTTTCTTTAAGGGCGCACGCTTCAACCAGTTCGTCCTCACCGGCGGTCTCGATTGGCGCGCCGCCATGCTGCAACTCTACCCACCCGACATCTTCGTCACCCCCACCATCGTCATTCCACCCACCAAAACCCCCACCATCACCCCCACCGGCTACCGCTACAAAACCCCCACCCCCACGGTGACCGATACCCCCACCATGCGTCCCACCTTCACCCCGGCGCCCTGAATTCAATCCAGAAATACAGGAATCACGAAGTGCGAACGACCATTTACCAGTTACTTCTTTGGGGAATCGCGTCCATCATTCTCTGTGCCTGTGCCGCGCCTCCCGCGCCCCAGCCGACTCCGACCCCGGTCATCGCCTTCGGCGCGACTCCACTGACGCCTGCCCCCCTACCCCAGGCAGGTACCCAGCCTGCACCGGGCTGCCCCAACCCTGAATGCGTGGTCATAACCCCAAAAAGCGCCGCCGAGCCGCTGCGTTTCAACATCCCTACGCCCGGCCCCGAACCCAAAACCATCTGGCGGCCTCCGCAGTTCCCCGTCCCCCTGGCGCTCGGCCCCTACGACCACTTCTATTTTGCCCGTCCCATCGCCGCCGACGAAGTCAACTGGCCGGTGGCCAACTACCGCTACGGCGGCACCTTCTTTCAAGAAGTCACCCACACCGGCGTAGATATTCCCGCCAAACCCGGCACGCTTGTTCTGGCCGCCGGCCCCGGCACCGTCATCTGGGCCGATTGGGGTTTGTTCAGCGGCGTTCCCGATAATTACAAAGACCCGTATGGCCGCGCCGTTGCCATCCGGCACGACTTCGGGTACAACGGCGAACCGCTCTACACCATCTATGCCCATCTGCGCGAAGTGTACGTTGCCAACGGTCAGTGGGTAGATACCGGCACACCGCTGGGCGAAGTGGGCGATACCGGCATCACCACCGGCCCGCACCTGCACCTGGAAATTCGCATGGGCGAGAACACCTACTTCCACACCTACAACCCCGAACTATGGGTTGCTCCTCCGCAGGGCTGGGGCGTGCTGGCCGGGCGTGTGATGGAATCGAACCGCGAACTCATGCGCCGCACGCCCGTCATCATCCGCTCCAACGAAACCGGCCGGCAGTGGGAAGTGAACACCTACGGCCCCGAAGCCGTCAACCCCGACCCCTACTACAACGAAAACATGGTCATTGGCGACCTGCCGGCAGGCAGTTACACCGTTTCCATCGTCTACGATGGCAAAGAACAACGCCTGCAAGTCGAAATCTGGCCGGGGCGCATCACCTACTTCACCTTTCGTGGCAGTTTTGGCTACAGCACCGACTATCCCACCCCCACGCCGCGCCCCACGCGTCAGCCCACCCCCACCCCGCGGCGCTGACTGCCTCCCGAAAGCGATAGGAAATAGGTCACCTGCCTGCCCCTTTCTCCTTGCTTGAATCTTGACGCATCGAACAGATGTGCTATACTGTAACGCAATCAGCCGATTCGTTACCTTGAAACTTGTTTTTGGAGAAGCCATGCCCCGCAAAACCCAACAACCTGAATTACCTGCCGCCACCCGCAACAGCAGCGACGAAGCCCGCCGCGCCGTGTTGGATAAAGCCCTCAGCGACATCGAAAAACGCTATGGGGATGGCGCCATTATGTTTCTGGGCAAAGCCCAGCACATGGTCGTAGATGCCATCCCGACCGGTTCGCTCTCGCTCGATATTGCCCTGGGTGTGGGTGGTATTCCACGCGGGCGCATCACCGAAATCTACGGCCCGGAATCCTCCGGTAAAACCACCATCTGTCAGCACATCGTGGCCGAAGCCCAGCGCATGGGTGGCACAGCCGCCTTCATTGACATGGAACACGCCCTCGACCCGGCCTATGCCGCCAAATGCGGGGTAGATATTGATAACCTGCTCGTTTCCCAGCCCGATACCGGCGAACAGGCACTCGAAATTGCCGAAACCCTCGTCCGCTCCGGCGCAGTGGATGTGGTCGTGATAGACTCGGTTGCGGCCCTTGTTCCCCGCTCCGAACTGGAAGGCGATATGGGCGATGCCACCATGGGCGTACAGGCGCGCCTGATGAGCCAGGCACTGCGGAAACTCTCCGGCGCCATCAACCAGACCAAAACCACCGTCATCTTTACCAACCAGCTGCGTCAGAAAATCGGCGTCATGTTCGGCAACCCCGAAACCACCACCGGCGGACAGGCGCTCAAATTCTACGCTTCTGTGCGCCTGGATGTGCGCCGCATTCAGGCCATCAAAGTTGGCGAAGAAGTCATCGGCAACCGCACTCGTGTTCGCGTCGTCAAGAACAAGGTCGCCCCGCCTTTCCGCACCGCCGAATTCGACATTATGTTCAACGAGGGCATCTCCAAAGTCGGTGACCTGCTCGACCTGGCGACCAAACTGGAAATTGTCCAGAAACGCGGCGCCTTCTTCTCCTATGGCGACATCCGCATAGGACAGGGACGCGAAAATTCCAAAGAATTCCTGCGTCAGAACCCCGACCTGGCGCTCGAAATTGAAACTGTCATCCGCCAAAAGGCAATGGGCGGTGAACTTGTCTTGCCGATGGACATCGGCGATGGCGCAGACGAGTAATTTCCCCTCAGCAGGCTGGTCGCTGCTGGCACGCCCGTTTTGGCAATGAAACAGCACTCCATACGCAACACGCATAACGCCTTCCGTTTCGCGTGTTGCGTATTTTTTCTTATTTTGCTTTCTGCCTGCCTGCCGCAACCCACCCCTACACCCTTTCTTCCGCCCACCCGCGCGTTGCCTGCACCAACGCCGGATTCTCAGAGCGCTTTGCCTTCGCCCACCGCACTGGAAATTGCGCTGCCAACGGCTACTGCCACACCACAGCCCTCTTCCACGCCTGCGCAGCCGACCGTTACACCGACCGTGCCATGTTTTTCCTCCCTGCGCTATATCAGTGACTTGACTTACCCCGATGGTACGCTTGTCGCGCCGGGCGAACGCCTCGCGAAACAATGGCAAGTCGAAAACAACGGCTCTTGCGATTGGGGCCCCGGTTACCGCTTGAAACTGGTCGGCGGTTTTCCGTTGGGCGTTTTTGGAGAAGTTGCCCTCTACCCTGCCCGTGCCGGTTCTCAGGCAGTTATTGAAATCCTTTTCACCGCTCCGCTCGACCCCGGCTCCTACCGCACGGTCTGGCAGGCCTTCGACCCGGATGGCAATCCCTTCGGGGATGTGGTATATATGGAAATCGTGGTGCGCTGAAATCAGCCAGCCACCCAAATTCTCGCCGCATGCTTCAATGTCACTGCGGCTATGTTATGGAGGTAGCATGCAAGACCTGATAGACCGTTTACAACAGGCGCAAGAAGTCACCCGGCAGCTTTTGGAGCGTCTTTGACTTCTCTGCCAAAGAAGCCCAATTGACCGAACTGGAACGACAAATCAATGCGCCAGACTTCTGGAACGACCCGCAGACGGCGCAAGCAGTGAGCAAAACCGCGGCCCAATTGCGAGACCAGATAGACGATTGGCGTGCATTTGAGCAACGTATTCACGAAGCCCACGAATTGGCCGCGCTGGATGACGAATCCCTGCGCCCTGAACTGGAATCCGAAGTCAGCGCGATTGAAAGCGAACTGGAAAAACGCGCCCTCGAAACCATGCTCTCTGGCAAATACGATGAGGGTGATGCCATCCTCGCCATTCATGCCGGGGCCGGTGGCACTGATAGTCAGGATTGGGCTGCCATGCTTCAGCGGATGTATCTGCGCTGGGCGGAATCGCGCGGGTATGAGACCGAAATTCTGGATATGACCGAAGGCGAAGAAGCTGGCATCAAATCGGTGACGATTGCCGTCAGCGGACGGTATGCCTACGGTTACCTGCGTTCCGAAAAAGGCGTTCACCGCCTGGTGCGTCTCTCTCCGTTTGATGCGGCCCACCGCCGCCATACCTCCTTTGCTCTGGTCGAAGTCCTGCCTCAGGTGGCGATGGACGATGCCGAAGTGCAAATCAACCCCTCGGATATTGAAATCGAAGTCTATCGTTCCTCCGGCGCGGGCGGGCAGAACGTGCAAAAGAACTCAACCGCTGTGCGGATTCGACACTTGCCCACCGGGATTGTTGTCACCTGTCAGAACGAGCGTTCGCAAACTCAAAACCGCGAAGCAGCTATGAAAGTCTTGCGGGCGCGCCTGCTCCAGATACAACAGGCCAGACAGGAAGCCGAAATTGCCATTTTGCGTGGCGATTACACCAAAGCCGAATGGGGCAGCCAGATTCGCTCCTACGTTCTGCACCCTTACCAAATGGTCAAAGACCACCGCACCGATTACGAAGTCGGAAACGCCCAGGCGGTGCTGGATGGCGCCCTGGATGGGTTTATGGAAGCCTGGCTGCGGCAGGCAGAGAAGTAAAAAATTGTGGTATACTTGCGCCGCTTTGCGCCCTGCAAAGCCACATCTTGCCTGGGATGGGCAACAAGCATCCCTGAGCGGGTGAGCACATCCCCGCTAAACTCAACTCCGTCTCACGTTTCGCTGGAAACGAACGGCAGACGGAAACGAAGAAAAGGAGAACCATGGCAGTTATTTCGATGAAAGCCCTCTTGGAAAGTGGTGTTCACTTTGGACATCGCACCAACAAGTGGGACCCCCGCATGAAGCCGTACATCTTCACCGAGCGGAACGGCATTCACATCATTGACCTTCAACAAACGGTCAAGGCGCTTCAAACTGCATATAACCTGACGCGCGACACCGTCCAGAAGGGCGGCACGGTTTTGTTCGTTGGCACCAAACGTCAGGCGCAAGATACCGTGCGTGAAGAAGCCATTCGCTGCGGCATGCCCTATGTGACCGAACGCTGGCTGGGCGGCATGTTGACCAACTGGAGTACCATGCGCGCCCGTATCGAAGAACTGGAGCGTCTGGAAGCCATGCGCGATAGCGGTGAAATCAACCGCCTGACCAAAAAAGAAGGCCTGCTCATTCAGCGCGAAATCACGCGTCTGCAAATTCGGCTGGAGGGTGTGCGCCACATGAAACGCCTGCCCGATTTGGTCTTCATCGTGGATGTTGGACGGGAATACGCCGCCGTCCATGAGTGCAATCTGCTGGGCATTCCGGTTGTGGCGCTGGTGGATACCAACTGCAACCCGCAGAATGTGGATTACGTCATCCCCTCCAATGATGACGCTATCCGCGCCATCAAATTGCTGGTTGCCAAAATTGCCGATGCTGTGCTGGAAGGCAAAGCCATGCGCAAAGACGAAGACCTGGGCGAACCGGAAACCCCGGTTGCGACCCGTATCGCCACCCCCGCGCGGCGCGGTGCCCGTATCCTGGATATAGATGAAGACGCCAGCGATGATGAACTGCTGGGCAAATCTACTCTTGCGAAAATCGGCAAACCCGCCGACCTGGATGAATTGGACGACGAAACCGCAGACGAAGAATAATTTTTGACCCGACCGGATTTTTCGAGAGGAACGAACATGGAAATTACGACCGAAATGATTAAGGAACTGCGCGCTGCGACCAACGCTGGCGTGTTGGATTGCCGCAAAGCACTCATCGAGTCCAATGGCGATTTTGACAAAGCGGTGGATTGGCTGCGCGAAAAAGGGATGGCCACCGCTGCCAAACGCTCTGACCGCGTGGCCTCCAACGGCATTGTGGAACTGTATTCGCACGGTGGCGGGCGCGTAGGTGTCATGGTAGAAGTCAACTGCGAAACCGATTTCGTTGCCCGTTCTGAAACCTTCCGCAACTTTGCCCATGAAGTTGCCCTGCAAATTGCTGCGCAATCGCCGCAATACATCTCCGAGGCCGACATTCCCGAAAGCGTGCTGGCCCACGAAGCCGAAATTGCCCGCAAGCGCGCCCTGGAAGAAGGCAAGCCCGAAGCAGTGGCCGAGCGCATTGTGGAAGGACGTCTCAACAAATTCAAAGACGAAGTTTGCCTGCTGCGCCAGACATACATCCGCGACGAAGACACCACCATCGAAAAGCTTCTGCACCAGACGATTGCCAGCACGGGCGAGAACATTGTCATCCGCCGCTTCGCTCGCTGGGAACTGGGCGAAGGGCTTGCAGCCTGATAACCTGTGATGAAAAAAGCCAACCAGGCGGTTGGCTTTTTTCTTGAGAAAAGGAAAACTCTATGCCTGAACTCAAATACAAACGTATCCTGCTCAAATTAAGCGGCGAGGCGCTCGGCGGAGAAAACGGTTTTGGCATCAACGTTTCCGAAGCGGAAGCCATTGCTTTGCGCGTCAAGGAAGTCCACGAAATGGGTGTGGAAGTGGCAATTGTGATTGGAGCAGGCAATCTCTGGCGGGGCAAACAAGGCCTCGACCGCGGCATGGACCGTGCCACTGCCGACTATATGGGCATGCTCGGCACGATGATGAATTCCCTGGCTCTTATGGATGCGCTGGAACGGATGGGCGTGTACACCCGTGTCATGTCGGCTATCGAAATGCGCGCCATTGCCGAGCCTTATATTCGCCGCCGTGCCATTCGCCATCTGGAAAAGAAACGCGTGGTGATTTTTGGCGCCGGCACGGGTAACCCCTTCTTTTCGACCGATACCGCCGCTGCCCTGCGGGCCACCGAAATTGATGCCGATGTGGTCATCAAAGCCACAAAAGTAGATGGCGTATATGACTCGGACCCGAAGAAGAACCCGAATGCCGTCAAATACGAAGACCTGGCCTACATTGATGTGCTGAATGCTCGTCTGCAGGTGATGGACAGCACTGCCATCACCCACTGTATGGAAAACAGAATCCCCATTCTTGTCCTGAACTTGTGGGATAAGGCTGCCCTGCTTCGGGCGCTCAACGGAGAAAAAGTTGGCACGCTGGTGCATCCCTGAGCGTGCAGGGGAACCATCCAGGAAATGAAGCATTGTGCCGGCGGCTCAAAAGCCGCCGGCTGTTTCATCCTTTTCTCATGCATTTCGCAGGAGAACCCTTTCCCTTTTCAAAGAGTGCCTCTATTGCGCCTGGCGCGTTGTAAACTGATACTATCCCGAAACGAAAGAACCAGCGCATGTTTGTGCGAATCATGTAAAATGGTTGTATATACGCTGCACGCCTTCCCGTGAGACTGCTATGTCCCTTTGGAAGCGATTAACGCAAATCCTTTCCATCCGTCGCCGCATTTTGATTGCCGTGAGCCTGGCTTTGGCGTACTTCCTGGCTCTGTACGTTTTGCTTCCTTTGGGCGTTTTGCACAGCATGGTGCTGGTCGTTGTTCCTGTGTCCGTCATGGCGTGGTTTTGGGGACCGCTGGCAGGAATTCTGGCTGGTTTGGCAGGGGTGACGTTCAATGCGGTGTGGATAACGGTCGTTTACGGACAAAAAGGTTGGATAGAATTTCTCGCTGCCTGGCCTGGCAGCCTGGTGGTTTTGCTGGCTGGCTACAGCATGGGCTTATTTCGAGAACAGGTTTACGAAAAAACACGCCTGAACTTAGAACTAGACGCCCGCAATCGCTTTATCGAAACTCTGGGTTTGCTGGCGCGCGATATTCTCGCCTCTTCCGCCCTGTCAGAAAGACGCCAGCGCCTGGCTGAACATGTGACCCATCTGCTTTTGGCCGATTATGTGCATCTCTTATGGTGGAATGAACAGACTGGTGAGATGAATTTGCTTGCCAGCACACATCCCGCTGGCGAATGCCGCCGACGTTTTACACTGGAAGAACGTCCAGATTCACCGGATATGATTTCTCTTCAGCCGCATCAGGCAGTTGTGATAGAAGATTCCATCTCGCCGCGTTTTCTCTCGCTTGCCGGGTTGACGAACATCGAACTTTCCACCGGGGCGGAACTGGCCCTGCCGATTGTGGCCGGCGGTTATCGCTTTGGTGCGATTGTGGCCGGTTTTGGTAGTCCACGTTTACTTTCTGGTGATGAGGTAATTTTCGTGCAGATGACCTGTGTGCAGGGCGCACTGGCATTGTGGGCGCTTGAACAGGAGACTCAAATTCAAAAACATCTGCGCGAAGCCCGTACGTTGCTTGAAATTGAACGCGCTCTGAGCGAAACCGAAACCGTTGGGCTGAAAACCTTGCTGCAACGCATCGTGAATTCGGCGCGGGAGCTCATCCCCGCCGCGCAGGAAGCGGTTTTACACCTTGTAGATGCTGAAAGCGGAACCCTGGTGCCTCATGCCGTGGCAGGCAAGCATCTTGAATTTGATACCAAACCCTCTTTACGGTTGGGAGAAGGCATTGCCGGACAGGTGATTGCGACTGGCGAAAGCCTGTATGTTCCCGATGTGCTCGCTGATGACCGCTTCGTGCAGCGGAGCGTGGCCGTCCGCTACCGTTCTTTGCTCACCTCCCCTATCAAAAAGAGCAGCAACCAGGTGCTGGGAACCATCAGTATTGACAGCCCAATCATCAATGCGTTCAATGCGGAGGACGAACGGCTTCTCAATGCGCTGAGTGTGCATGCCGCGATTGCCATTGAGAATGCGCGTCTACTCGAAACCACCCGGCAAGATTTACAGGAAATCCGCGCCCTGCACCACATCGGCAGTGCGCTGGCGGCTACGCTGGAACCCGATGAATTGTTCCAGGATACGGTCAACCTGCTCTGGGAGTTATTCGGTTTTTACCACGTGCAAATCTTTGTTGCCGACCCCGAACGTAAAAAACTGGTCGTGCGGGCTGCCAGCGGGGAACGGGCATCCGAATTGTTGCAATCGGGCTATGAAATCGAAATTGGCGCAGGCATCATCGGCCATGTGGCCGAAATTGGTGAGCCGTTCGTCACCAACAACGTCGAAAATGTGGTTTTCTATATACGCCATCCCCTGCTCTCCGCAACGCAATCTGAGATGGCACTGCCCATCAAAGCCACTGGTCAGGTCTTTGGTGTGCTGGATATTCAGGAAAGGCCGCCGCGCCAGTTCTCGCGGCGACAGATGCAACTCATGGCGGCGATTGCAGACCAGTTGGCGGTTGCATTGCAAAAAGCCACTTTGTATCAGGAGTTACAGACCTCACTGCGCCAGGAACAGGAAATGCGCGCGCAACTGCTCCGCAACGAACGGCTGATACTCGCCGGACGGCTGCTGGCCTCTGTTTCCCATGAACTCAATAACCCTTTGCAGGCCATCCAAAATGCGTTGTTTCTTTTGCGCGAAGAAGAACGACTTTCGGAACAGGGCAAGCGTGATTTGGCGATTATTTTGTCCGAAACCGAACGCATGGCCTCGCTGATTGGCCGCTTGCGCGCCACCTATCGCGCTTCACAGGCCGAAGAATTCCAACCTGCCCGTATCAACGAGCTCATCCAGGACGTTCATGCGCTGACCTCGACCTATATGCGGCACAAGAATATCCGCTTTGTCTTTCACCCTGCCCCCGATTTGCCGATTGTTCCGGCCATCCCCGATAAAATTCGCCAGGTGGTTTTGAACCTGGTGATGAATGCCATCGAAGCCATGCCCGGCGGCGGCGAATTGACGGTTTCCACCGCCTATTTGCCGGAGCGGGAGCAGGTGTTGCTCACCTTTGCAGATACCGGTCCCGGCATCAACCCGGATATTCGTGACCGCATCTTTGAACCGTTCGTCACCGATAAACCTGCCGGCACCGGACTGGGGCTGACCATCACCGCCGACATCATCCGCCAGCATCGTGGCGAAATTCAGGCCGAAAATCTCCCCGAACGCGGAGCGGTGTTTCGCGTTTGGCTGCCTTGTAACCATCAGGGGAGCAGCGTATGAGCGCCGGTGGACAGATTCTTGTGATTGACGACGAACCGGCGCTGCGGCACACCCTGGCGCGCATTCTTCAACATGCCGGTTTTCAGGCGACCACTGCATCTGCTGGTGCCGAAGGCCTGCTTCTGTTAGAACAGCAGAACTTTGACCTGGTGTATCTCGATATTCGTTTGCCTGATATGAGCGGCATGGAAGTTCTTAAGCGGATTCATGCCGTCCGGCCCGACCTGCCGGTGGTCTTGTTTACCGGTCAGCCCGACTTAAGCTCCGCCTTGGAAGCCCTGCGCCAGGGAGCAGCGGATTACTTGCTCAAACCGCTTCAGCCGGAAAAGCTGGTTGAGCGCGCCAATCATCTCCTCGCCAGGCAGGCGCGCGAACGCCGCAAACGTCAAATTCGCGAACAGATTGCTGCGCTTCAGGCTGAGCTTGAACGCCTGGAGAGCGCCGATATGGCGATTGAACCTGCTGCTTTGTCCTCCGAGAACGACGATGGGCGTTTTCTGACACGCGGCAAATTTTGCCTGGATTTGCACGCCCGCCGCGCCCGCTTCGAGGGCCGCGAATTGAGTCTTCCCCCGTCCGCCTTCGATTATCTTCTCGTTCTGGTTCGTCACGCACCAAATGTGGTAGATTATCCTACGCTGGTCACCGAAGCACAGGGGTATCAGGTTGCGTTTCGAGAAGCGCAGGAACTGGTCAAATGGCATATTCACCAGATTCGTCAGGCGCTTGAGCCAGAGGAGCGGAATTCTCGCCACCTGATAAACGTGCGTGGAATTGGCTATCGTCTGGTGGTGGACTGACCGTCATGTTTGGGGCGGGGAAAACCTCGCCCCAAACGTTTTGCCAACTTTTGCCAACCATTCCCGTCTTTCGCCAACTGCACACGAGCGATTTTCCTGCAAAATAAGAGTATGGCGATTGAGATTTCCTCCCCTTCTTCTGATGTTGTTGCGGCGCGCATTCTGGTGGTAGACGATAACCCCGGCACGGCCGAAACACTGGCGCGCGCTGTTTCCCGCATAAGCCCGAACTTGCAGGTAATTGCAGCCGATGGCGCCAAAACAGCACTCAAGCAACTGGATGGCGAAGCGGTAGATTTGGTGATTACCGACATGATGATGCCGGACATGAACGGACTGGAACTGATAGAGCGCCTTCGCAAACAGTCGCAGGGCAATCAGTTATATTCCATCCTTATCACGGCGTACGAAGTGCCAGGTTTGCGTGAGAGCGCCCGCCGTATGAAAGTCAACGATGTTCTCATCAAGCCCTTCCCGCCAGAAAAGATTTGCGAAATCGTCCGCCGCGCCCTGGAACGCACCCAGCCTGTCCCTGCGCTGACTGCGCCCTCGGCCGCTTTGGAGCCTTCTCGTCCCATAGCTCATTTGCTTGTGGCTGATGATAATCCCAGCAATATTTCTCTGCTGATGCGGTATTTGCAAACGGAATCCTATCGCATCACCACTGCCAGCAACGGCACCGAGACCCTCGAAAAACTGCGCGCCGAACCGCCCGATTTGCTTCTGCTTGATGTGAACATGCCGGAGATGGATGGGTTTCAAGTGCTGGAAAAAATGCGCGCCGACCCCGCACTCCAGCACATCCCGGTCATTATCGTTACTGCCGCCCGGCTCGACCCGGTGGATATGCAATATGCCCTGAACATGGGCGCAGATGATTACATCACCAAACCCTTCGACCGTCGCGAGCTGATGGCGCGCATTCGTACCCGCTTGCGCGTCAAACAAGCCGAAGATGTCCTGCGCCGACGCAGCCAATATCTCGACTTTTTGCTGGAAACAGAACGTATGCTTGCTCAACCAGGTTCAGAAGAAGACAGGCTGGCATCTCTCTTGCGGCGTCTTTCTGAAACTTTACAGGCACAATGCGGCTATTTATGGGCTAAAATCAACGATAAGATTATTTTCCGTGCTTTCCTTACCAATCAAACTGCACCTGTCTCTGCCCCTCCTCCACAAGTTTTTTCGATTTTGGAGAAATTTCAACAACAGCCAGAAGGTTGGTTCGTGGAAGATGTTCGCAAAGTGACGGATTGTATTTTCCCGCCGAATGATAGCGTTCGGTCTATGGCGGCCGTTCCGCTGATTAATCAATCTGGCCTATTGCTTGTTCTCAGCGAACAACCCGGTTGCTTTGACCAGCAGGCGTTTTCGCTGTTGCAAAGTGTTGCTTACATGGTTTCTTTGGTGATAACTTGTGAGAAATCAGATTTGTTGTAATTAACCATCTACTCTTTCTCCGAGCCGTTTCTTACCCAATAGCTAAGCAACGCGAGGACGCGAACCAGAGAACCCCACAAAACATGGTGAAGAAGACTGGATGATTGCTGTGACGAAAGGAATCTTGCAGAAATGAGCGCTGTTTTTTCATCCTTAAGAAAGTTGGTTTCGGTTTCCACTCTGGCAACAAAACTTTTGGTTCCCATCGTTGTTACATTTGTGCTTCTAGCATTACTCTTCTCGGCGTTTATCTTAAATGAATTTAATGTCGAGGAACAAGCACGCAAAGCCGAGCATCAGAAACGCACTGAGCAAATTATCAATACCGAGCTAAAAAAACTAAGTGACTTTGCGCTTGCATTGGCACTTGAGGCTGCCGAAAACCCTGAAATTCAAAAAGCGCTTGCAAACCGTGAGCGTGAAAAGTTGCAAACTCTTACGCTGAATAGTTTTACTGCCTTAAAGGATAAATTTGGCATACGACAATATCAATATCATCTTCCTCCTGCGTTATCTTTCTTACGATTACATAGTCTTAACAATTTTGGCGATGATTTGTCTCTGTTTCGTGCAAGCGTTGTTCAAGTCAACCAAACAAAACAGAGCGTTTCTGGCATTGAAGTAGGTCGTGGCGGCGTCGGAATGCGTGGTGTACAGCCAGTTTTTTACCAAGGGATGCATATTGGCAGCGTTGAATTTGGCTTCAATGTTGATGAAGGTTTCGTACAGTTTCTCAAGGAAGAGTATGGAAATGAATGGCGTATTCTTCTCACGCGCGAATCGCTAGAGTTGGCTACACTGGATGATATTTCTCAGTATGAACCGGCTCCAGCAAAAAATCTTCTTATACTAGGTAGTACGATACATGGAATTTATCAAACGCCCGCGGTTTATTCCTCTGTTCTTTCGGGCGAGAGCATCACCACTCAAATTCAGAACAATACAGACCAGATTTTCCTAATCACATCTTTGCCAATCAGAGACTATAGTGGTCAAATAATAGGAATAGCAGAGTCCTTAACAGATATTACAAGTGTTGTCCAGGCGCATATTAATCGCTTACTGCTGGTTTTTGTTGGAATTGTTGTCCTTTTGGGAGTAGGAATAGCAATCATGGTAGCCTCTACCAATCGAACGCTTATCCCGCTCCATAACATGACCAACATGGCGGCTGCAATTGAGCAAGGAGATTTTTCTCAAAGAATTAATATCACGAGCCGCGATGAAATCAGCGTTCTTGCTCACGCATTCAACAGCATGGCCAATCAGTTGCAGTCTTTGTTTACCTCTCTGGAGCATCGCGTGCAGGAACGCACCCGTGCGCTCGAACTCGCCGCTGAAGTCAGTCAGCGCATTTCTGCCATCCGTGACCAGTCAGCGATGGTTGTGGAAGTGGTTGAACAACTTAAGCAAGCTTTCAATTATTACCACGCGCACATTTATCTGTTCGATGAGAACAGAGAGAACCTGGTCATGGTGGGCGGCACGGGCGAAGTAGGGAAGACCCTGCTGGAACGCAATCACAAAATTCCGCGCGGGCGCGGCCTGGTGGGGCGCGCTGCGGAAAGCGGAGAAGCCGTTCTCGTTCCCGATACCCGTTCTGACCCGGGCTGGCTACCCAATCCACTCCTGCCCGAGACGCGCGCTGAAGTGGCTGTGCCGATTGTAGTCAATGAGCGCGTG
>JANWWK010000093.1 GCA_025056175.1 Anaerolineales bacterium | reverse complement strand
TCCCCCGCCCGGCGGCGGGATGGTGACCGGATACAGGTTGAGCAGACGGATGACGGAGGAGTAGAGTCTCATGGTCGGGTAGTTTAATGGTCGCTGTCTCGTCAGGCGATGCCGGAGTAAGGGCTGTTCCCTGCGGGAGGGTTGGTACCCGCCCGCAGGGAGCATCAGAACAATTTCGTCTGCGCTTCCGGGAAGGTGTAGCGCATGTGGGCGGGCAGGAAGAGCGGTTCGCGGTCAGGAATCTCCGCTTTGAGCCATTCGGTTTCGATGACGGCATGTTCGGCCAGGCTGGAAGGCGGCATGGAAATCAAATCGTACAGGCGAAAATTCCCGGCGACATCCAGCGGATTGAGCGGCAAACTGGCGGTTTGTTCACGGTCAGTAACTGGCCTGAGTTCTGTTTCGCCAATTACTTCCACCAACCCCTTGCTGCGCCACAAACCCATGCGAATCCAGCGCGGCAGGCGCAGATTGCCAGGATGGATGACACCGAACTCAAAGACGCTCCCAACGGCAATTTCTTTGGCACGCCCAAAGGTGGGCAGGTTGCGGCTGGATTGTTCCATTTTCACGCGGTAGGCATTATCGGCGAACTTAAAAGTGACCAGCTGATAGCGCACGTCCACACCGCGCGCCGGAGTGACATAAATTCCCTGTTCGTTAAGCACGCCCAATTCTGCGGCGTAGGATGGCACCTGCTGGGATTGGTGATACGGCGCGTTCACCAGCCCCAGGGCATACGTCAGGGCGTAGTTGTGCAGATACCGCCCGGTTTCATACAGCCGACCCGCTTCCCGTGTGGCATAAAACAGGTTTTCATGAAAGGTCAGCCGGCAAAGGGTCAGGCGCATGACGCCCTCCTATTTCTTTTTGTTGGTCTTGGCAACCCACGCCTCGTGATAAGCGCGGCTGTCGGCGTAAGCCTTTTCAAGCAGAGTTTTCACATCCAGCGCACTCACATCGCTCAAGAAGGCATCCAGGTCTTTGCCCATCAGTGTCTGGTCCACCTTCACGCCATCTTGTTTGAGCAAATCGGGGATGAGCCTTTGCGCGGCGGCAAGCACGTCTTGCGGGTTCACCGGGTCGGGTGGGGTGATTTTGTCTTTGAGCGCGTCATAGAGTGCCTGAGTAAAGAGCAGGTTGGAAAAGATTTCGCCATCCGCCAAAACAACAGCCACAATGTGATTGGTCATGCGCCCGGTGCGGGTGGTTTGCGCCCCGTAGCGTTTGGTGCGCATCACGTTGTTGACGACATACAGGAACAGATTCTCGGTCAGGTCACGAGTGGTGACGATAGACGGGAAAATCACCTGTGGCGTAACGTGGTCTTGCTCGTTGATGCGGCTGGTCACTTCGCCGTAGCGGGTCATCGTGCCGTCTTCGTAGGGGGCATTGAGGGTGAAGGCTTCGTGGCTGTGTTCATAACTGGTGAGCGAGTAGGCGCTATCGGTGATGACCTTGGATTTTTCCGAGCCGCTATCGCCGATGGCGAAGCCGTAAGCGATGCAATCGGGGCATTGGGTGCAAAACCTGACGTTGTAATCGCAAATCGGCAAACCATCGGCGCCGGTCTCGGCTTTGCCGTCCGAAGCATCGCCGCTGATGAAGCCATAGCGGCGCAGCAACTCGCGCCCGACCAACCGTTCGGGGGTGGACTGCTTGCGCTTGAAGATGGTGATGCGCGTCATCGGCTCGGTGGCGTCGATTCCGGCGGTGACGCGGGCAGTGTTGAGTTCGCCATCGGTCTGGAAGAGCGGGTAAGAATCGGTGACACGCACGGTGACAATGTGAGCGTAACGCCCCATCGGCTTGCCAGGAACTTGCTTGAGGAACCAATCGTGTTTTAGAGTGGACATATTTTTCTCCTTATTGAATTCAGTAAGATAGTAGTGCGACATTTATCTCGCTTTTTGAAAACACGACACTGCTGAAAGAAATCTCACGTTATGCTTCAACCTCCACAGCCTCGCGCTCAGCGCGGTCTCTGGCGGCTTCGTCCAGGTAAATCACTTCGCAGGCGTTTTTGAGCAGGTTTAGCTGCTTGCCGCGCAGGGCGCTCCTATCGCCGCGGAAGACGCCAAAGAAAATTTCCTGCACGAAGTAACGGGAAAATTCGCGCATGGCTTCCTGCTGGCTTTCGCGTGTACTGCCTTTGGGCGGAAAAGCCAGTTGCTCTTTGTAAGCGCGCTCGATAAAGTTGTGCAACCCGCCGTACACAGCGTCGGTCAGCGCCTGTGGGTCGCCAAACAGGCGTGAGTCGGCATCCAGAATCGCACGGGCGGTTTTGGTCACCGGCTGGAGGATGCTGTTGCTGTTCCAGCGTTTGGCGCGGTAGAACTGACGATAGAGTTCGGTCAATCTTCGGGCGTGATTGGTCATGGTTTCATCTCCTGAAATGAACTGGGCGTATTTGAGATATTGCACGGCTTTGCCGGCAGGGATGGAGTCCATCTTTTGTTTGCGCTGCCATTTTTTGAGATAGTGAAAGGCATACAACGGTGATTGCGCCAGCAGGCGGGCGGCGGCGGGAATATCCTGCCAGCGGTAATCGAAACCGTTTGCGCCTTGAGCAGCATTCGCGTCCACGTGGATAAAATAGATTGCCAGCATGCGCTGGAGCGTGGGCAAAATTTCATCTACGTTGATGCGCGGCTTCTGGATAATGTACTGAATGGCGGCGTGCGGCGCATCGAAGAACACGGTCTCGTAGATTTCGTTGGCTTCCAGCATCAGCGGCAACGCCGATTCGCTTGCCACCACCTTGATATCCAGCATCAGCGGCAGCAGCAGGCTAAGCAGGGCGGGATGCACCCAGGCTTCGGCATCTTTGGGGTCACGGCTGGGTGGCGGCACACCCAAAAAGTAGAAGGTGACCGGCTCGTTTTCCGGGAAGCGCAGGCGCACATAGCGGTCAGTTTCCGGGTCGGAGGGTTGCGGGTCGAGCAGGAACTCTTGCAGGCGCTGCAGCGTGGCGGGAGAGAAATCCATGCCATTTTCCCGGTTCAACTGTCGCATCAATTCGGTGAAACTGACCCGCTTCAGGGTATCATGGGCGCGGCGGATGACTTCCAGCGTTTCGGGCGTGAAGAAATAGACCGGGTAAAAGAACAGGTAGCGCACGCGCCGCCCCTCAAAGTCGCCGCCGCTGGCAGCCGAGCGATTCATCAGAATCTGGCGAATCATCATCTCCATGCTGCAAATGGAGCAAATATCGCGGATGGGGTCAGAGCCATCGAGCAGTTTCTTGTTGGTATAGACCTGCGGCGCAAACAACACGGCGGCTTCGCGCTGTTTGTCCACGCGGTAGGGAGAAGAGCACAGGGCGCAAACCTGAGTCGAGCCGCGTCCTTTGCGCTTGGCGTTGGCGTAGCGGTGCAGCTCGGTCTGGAGCGCGGTGCGCAGGTCGGCTTTGGTTTCGCTGCCGAGCGTCAGCGTTCGAGCGATGTAGGCGCGCAGGTCGTCCCAATCGGTGGGTGCGCCGGCATTGTGGGGCAGGCGAGAACGGACGGCGTCCGCCAGGCGCCTGGCAATGGTGCGGGCTTTCTCTTCCACATCGGCAGGCGAAAGGCCAGGATTGCGTTTAATGAAATGCCCGGCGGCAAAATACCAGTGATACCCCACCCCACCGGCGCGGTTGTCGCGCGGCACGGCGCGAAAATCGTCTTCCAATCCGATGAGACCCATTTCTTGCAGAAGAAATGCGCCGGTATCAAAATCGGGCAAGACTTCAGCAATTTGTTTTTCGGCCAGGTAGCACCATTCTGCCAGCTGGTCCACGCGGATGCTATCGGACAAATCCAGGTCAACGCTCGGCGGCATCCACCTGCCACTGACCATTTTCTCAAAACGCTTGCCTGCCGAAGGCTTTTTGTTCTCGTTGATAATTTTGAAGGTGGCTTCGACGCCGATTTGAATGAACTGAGGCAGGTCAAAAAACAGCCAGTAATACGCGGCATATTTCATGCCCTTGCCATCGCGCTTGATGCCGGTCTTGCTGATTGCCAGCCGTCTGCCGACAACCTGCTTGATTTTCTGAACGATGCTTTCTACCAACACCGTTGTTTCCGGCATAGATGGGGCGCTCTTCTTGTGTTCCAGATAAATCACACCGCTGGGGGCATAGAGCAACGGTTGACGGTATTCATGCGCCAGCGCAGCCAGCGCAGCGTTATGAATAAAGTTGGTCAGCACGCCGCGATTCTCGGAAACGTGATGATACGTCAGCCGCGCCAGACCGCCGCTCAGGGTGTTGATTTCGCTCTGGATTCTCTGCTCCAGCGCCTGGGGCGGCGTCTGGATGACGTAAGCCAGCAAATCCGAAAGGCGGCTGAGTTGCTCCGCCAGGTCAAGCTGAGTGGGGTCGAGAGTGATGCGTTTGAGCAGGCTCAGATTCCGCAACGTTCCCCAGCGCACTTGCGTATTGTGGGCGATATAAATCAGGTCATGGAGAACCTTTTCCACCCCGCCGACCGGCTCCAGGAATGCGTCCAACCCCAGGCGTCCACACCAGGCGCGGAAGATGGCTTCCAGCGTTGGCATTTGCGCCATGCCAACAGCAGTATCGTGGCTGAAACCGGCGGTTTCGAGTTGCGCTCCGACTTCCGGCAGTTTGAGATAGTCGTGCAGAAGATAACCTGCCATGAAGACGCGCCGCATTGTATCGTCATAGGCGCGGAATTGCGGCGCTCCCCACGCCTTGAGCAGACGGGCAATATGTAGTGTGGGAAGCAACCCATTAAGCAAATGAGCGCGCAGACTCTGGTCATGTGCGTAACGCTCTACACTGGCGCGTCCCTCAGCGCGGTGCCGGGCAGCAAACGCGCCACCCTTGGCGGCGTGGTGTCCCAATTCCTCGGAGAGCGGACTGAGGACGTTCTCCACGAAGTCGCGCATGACGACATCGCCGGGCCAGAGTTTTTGAATAGTGCTGCGTAAGAGCGCAACCAGCAAAGGCACTTCAGCTATTTGAGCAGGTTGTTCTCCCGCAGGAACAGAAACCTCATCGGCATCTTCTTCCCAGATGGTTTGTTCTTCTTCGGTCATAGGCGCTCCTTATTCAAAATGACTAACAATCACACAAAAATCGCTCCGCCGCCACAATCAAGAGGGTGAAAGCGCAGGCGGGCGTCCAGCAAGAGAGCGGCGCGGCCCACAGCCAACGTGCCTCTGATGCCATCATCGCTTTCAAATTCATACAACGGAAACAACAGTGGCAAATTGAGTCGCCGCTTGAGTTCCAGGGGCTTTTTTCCCGCGCAAAACAATGCAGAGATAGCACGCTGACGCAATCGGCGATTGACTTCCATTCGACCGGGAAAATCCGCATCTAACGAAAAACCAGTGCAGGCGAGG
>JANWWK010000084.1 GCA_025056175.1 Anaerolineales bacterium | reverse complement strand
ATTCTTCAGCCTTTTCATCAACGAGGAGATTATGACCGAACTCAAAAAACACAGCCACGTCATCACCGAAGGTCCAAATCGTGCGCCGGCACGCGCAATGTTCAAAGCCGCCGGCTTCACCGATGAAGACCTGCGCCGCCCAATTGTCGGTGTGGCAAATACCTGGATTGAAATTGGCCCATGCAACTACCACCTGCGCCGCCTGGCCGAAAAAGTCAAAGAAGGCATTCGCGCCGCAGGCGGAACACCGATGGAGTTCAACACCGTCTCGATTTCGGATGGCATCAGTATGGGAACAGAGGGCATGAAAGCCTCGCTCATCAGCCGTGAAGTCATCGCCGATTCCATCGAACTGGTAGCACGTGGAAATTATTTCGATGCGCTGGTGTGTCTCTCCGGGTGTGATAAAACCAATCCGGGCGTCATGATGGCGCTGGCGCGGCTGGATATTCCGGGAGTGGTGTTGTATGGCGGTTCGATTTATCCTGGCAAGTTGGGGGAAAAATCACTCACCATTCAAGATGTGTTCGAGGCAGTGGGGGCCTTTTCTTCTGGGAAAATGAGTCAGCAGGAGTTTGAAGCAGTAGAAAATCATGCCTGTCCGGGAGCGGGGTCGTGTGGTGGGCAGTTTACGGCCAATACCATGTCTACCATCATGGAGTTTTTGGGCATTTCGCCGGTTGGCTTCAACAGCGTGCCGGCGATGGCCGAAGAAAAAGAGCGGGTTGCCTACGAAACCGGACGCCTGGTGATGGATGTTCTGCGCGCCGATTTACGCCCTTCCCGCATTTTCACCCGCGCGGCTTTTGAGAATGCGATTACGGCAGTGGCAGCAACTGGTGGCTCCACCAACGCTGTGCTTCACCTGCTGGCGCTGGCACGTGAAGCCGGTGTGGACTTGCACATTGACGATTTCGACACCATTTCAGCCCGTACTCCGCTGTTGACCGATTTGAAACCTTTCGGACGCTTCACCGCCGCCGATATGCACGCAGCAGGCGGAATTCCGCTGCTGATGAAGCGCCTGCTGGAAGGCGGTTACCTGCATGGGGATTGTCTGACTGTGACCGGCAAGACGATTGCTGAAGAGGCCCAGCGTGCGGTTGAAACGCCCGGGCAGCAGGTGGTCTATCCTTTAGAAAATCCGCTCAAGCCGAATGGCGGCCTGGTGATTCTGCATGGCAACCTGGCCCCGGAAGGAGCGGTGCATAAGGTCGCCGCGAACAACGTCAAGTATTTTACCGGGCCGGCCAAAGTCTTCGAGCGCGAGGAAGATGCGATGAAAGCGGTGACCGAACAGAAAATCGTTGCGGGCGATGTGGTTGTGATTCGCTACGAAGGCCCGAAAGGCGGGCCAGGCATGCGCGAAATGCTGGGAGTGACGGCGGCAATTGCC
The DNA here is from genome assembly GCA_025056175.1 of Anaerolineales bacterium. Taxonomy (GTDB): domain Bacteria; phylum Chloroflexota; class Anaerolineae; order Anaerolineales; family Villigracilaceae; genus UBA5195. Next base: position 6,658 of record JANWWK010000084.1, on the reverse strand, counting down.
GGCGCCGGCTTGAGCGGCGATGTTGCGCTTTTGACCGATGGCCGCTTCTCCGGCGCAACGCGTGGCATTTCGGTCGGACACATTGCACCGGAAGCGGCTGTGGGCGGACCAATTGCCCTGTTACGCGATGGGGATGTCATCACGATTGATGTCGAGAAGCGCGAATTGAGCGTGGCCTTGAGCGAAGATGAACTGGCAGCCCGGCGTCAGACCTGGCAACCGCCTGCGTTGCGGTATCAGCGTGGCGTGATGGCGAAATATGCCCGGAGTGTCTCTTCGGCTTCGCAAGGCGCAGTGACTGGTTGAACGATTGTATCGAAAGAAGAAAAGGAGAGAAATTATGAAATTAAGTGGCGCGGAAATTTTATGGGAATGCCTGGTGCGCGAAGGCGTGGAAGTGGTCTTCGGCTACCCTGGCGGGGCAAACATGCCCATTTACGATGCCATGCTCAATTACCCCGTCCACCATGTGCTGGTACGGCACGAACAGGGCGCGGCGCACATGGCCGATGGCTATGCCCGCGCTTCGGGCAAGGTGGGAGTCGCTATGGCAACTTCGGGACCGGGCGCCACCAACCTGGTGACCGGTATCGCAACAGCCATGATGGACTCGTCCCCGGTTGTCTTCATCACCGGCCAGGTGGCTGCGCACTTGATCGGCGGAGATGCCTTTCAGGAAACCGATGTGACCGGTATTACCTTGCCGATTACGAAACACAACTATCTCATCACCCGCGCCGATGAAATTGCCAAAGTGGTGCGCGAAGCCTTCTACATTGCCCGCAGTGGACGCCCCGGCCCGGTGCTGATTGACATCTGCAAAAACGCGCAAATTGAAAAGACCGAGTTTGTTTACCCCGAAGAGGTGCGCCTGCCGGGTTACAAACCACCCTTGCGCGCCCCCAAAGCGGATTTGGAAAAGGCCGTGCGACTCATCGAAAAGGCCAAGCGCCCGGTCATCCTGCTGGGACATGGCGCCATCATCTCTGGCGCGGAGGAAGTCATTCAGCACTTTGCCATCAAAACCCATACGCCCGTCGCGATGACGCTGCTCGGACTGGGTGCTTTTCCGGCTTCGCACCCGCTTTCACTGGGGATGATGGGCATGCACGGCGAAGCGCACTGCAACCTGGCAATTCAAAACGCTGACCTGCTTCTGGCGTTCGGGATGCGCTTCGATGACCGCGTTACCGGCACGCTCAAAACCTATGCGCCCCACGCCAAGAAGATTCACGTGGAAATTGACCCCTCCGAAGTTCATAAGAACGTGCGCGTGGATGTGCCGCTGGTGGGCGACTTGAAGACCATCGTCTCCGACCTGATTCCGATGGTGGACGAATACGAACACGATGAATGGCTTCAGCAAATTGCGGAATGGAAGTCGGAAGGCGATGCCCGCTCGATTATGTCCTGGCCCGATGATGGAAAACTATATGTCGCGCACCTGATTCACGACCTGTGGGAGGCCACCGAAGGCGGCGCCATCGTCACCACCGACGTGGGGCAGCACCAGATGTGGGCGGCGCAGTACTACTTTTTGGAAAAACCCAAACGCTGGATTACCTCCGGCGGCGCAGGTGCCATGGGCTTTGGACTGCCCTCGGCCATTGGGGCCTGGTTTGCCCGCAAGAACGAGGAAATCTGGACGGTTGTTGGTGATGGTGGCTTCCAGATGACCGCGGCAGAGCTGACGACCGCCGTGCAGGAGGGCGCGAACATCAAGGTCGCCATCATGAACAACAACTTTCTGGGAATGGTGCGCCAGTGGCAGGAATTTTTCTTTGAGAAGCGCTATTCGGCGGTCAACATGCTCAACCCCGATTTCATCAAACTGGCCGAAGCGCACCGCGTGCCAGCCCGGCGCGTGACCCGGCCCGAAGAAGTGAAAGAGTCAATCGCCTGGGCACGGCAAATTCAAGGCCCTGCCTTGCTGGAATTCATGGTTGAGCAGGAAGATGCCGTTTATCCGATGGTTCCGGCAGGCGCATCTCTGCATGAAATGCTGCGCCGGCCTGTGCGACAGGCAAAGTGAGGAAATGCTATGCAATACACTTTTGTTACCCTGGTGGAAAACAAACCCGGTGTGCTGAACCGTGTTGCCTCCCTGTTCCGCCGCCGCAACTTCAATATCGAGTCTCTGGCAGTCGGTCGCACCGAAAACCCCGATATTTCCCGAATGACGATTGTGGTAGAGTGCGCCGATGACTGGGAAGCGCACAAAATCGAGGCCAATCTGTACAAACTGGTCAACGTCATTGACGTGCAGGATGTCACCCGGCAGCCAGCCGTCTTCCGTGACCTGGCACTCATCAAAGTCAAAGCCGGCCCGGAACAGCGCGCCGAAGTGAACAGCCTGGCGCAGATTTTCCGCGCTCGTATCGTGGATGTGGCCGCTGATTCGGTCATTGTTGAAGTGACTGGCACGGAAGAAAAAATCGAAGGCATGATTGAACTGCTCCGCCCGATTGGCATTCTCGAAATGGTTCGCACCGGGCAGATTGCAATGACGCGCGGCGCTTACGAAGGCACCCGCCGCGCGCCCGGCGCCAACGGTAACGGCTGGCACGGAGACGAGGAAAACGCCCTGGCAGAGTATTGAAGCGGCGAAAGCAGGCTTTGAGCTTACCGTTCGCCATTCATCATTCATTATTTCAAGGAGAGAGTTATGGCAAAAATCAACTTTGGCGGTGTAGAAGAAGAGGTCGTGACCCGCGAAGAGTTTCCGCTGGAACGCGCCCGTGAAGTGCTCAAGAACGAGGTGGTGGCCGTGCTGGGTTACGGCGTGCAGGGGCCGGCGCAGGCCATGAACATGCGCGATAACGGCATCAACGTTATCGTCGGTCAGCGTCCCGGCACAAAGAACTGGGACCGCGCTATCGCCGATGGCTGGGTGCCGGGTGAAACGCTTTTCCCCCTCGAAGAAGCCGCTGAACGCGGCACGGTCATTCAATACCTGCTTTCGGATGCCGGTCAGCGCAGCCAGTGGCCCAAAATTGTGGAATGCCTGAACGAAGGCGATTTGCTCTATTTTTCACACGGTTTTTCGGTGACCTATAAAGACGATACCGGCGTCATCCCGCCTCCGCATGTGGATGTGGCGCTGGTAGCACCCAAAGGCTCTGGCACCAGCGTGCGGCGCAATTTTCTGGCCGGCAGCGGCATCAACGCCAGTTTTGCCGTTCACCAGGATTACACCGGGCGCGCCTGGGAGCGGACGGTGGCGCTGGGCATTGCCATCGGCGCAGGGTATCTCTTCCCAACCACTTTTGAAAAAGAAGTCTTCAGCGATTTAACCGGTGAGCGCGGCATCCTGATGGGAGCGCTGGCCGGTGTGATGGAAGCCCAGTACAACGAGTTGCGCAAGCATGGTCACAGCCCCAGCGAAGCCTTCAACGAGACGGTAGAAGAACTCACCCAGTCCCTCATCCGCCTGGTGGGCGAAAACGGCATGGATTGGATGTATGCCAACTGCTCCACCACCGCTCAGCGCGGCGCACTCGATTGGAAGAACCGCTTCCGCGATGCGGTTGCGCCGGTCTTTGAGCAGCTCTATGAAAGTGTTGCGAATGGCACCGAAGCGCGCATCGTGCTGGAGGCCAATTCCCGCCCCGATTACCGCGAGCAGCTTGAAAAAGAACTGGCCGAAATGCGCAACTCAGAAATGTGGCAGGCTGGTGCAGCAGTGCGTGCGTTGAGACCGGAGAATTGGAAAAGGTGACGCAGTAATTTAGGAAACACTGGACACTGAACACTGCTTACTGTCAGCGGAGTAATTATGAACAACTACGTCAAAATTTTCGATACGACCTTGCGCGATGGGGAGCAATCTCCAGGCGCAACGATGACATCGGTCGAGAAACTGGAGGTGGCCCGCGCCCTGTCACGTCTGGGCGTGGATATTATCGAAGCGGGCTTCCCTGCTGCCTCTCCCGATGACCTGGAAGCCGTGCGGCGTATTGCCATCGAAGTAGGCAACCCACCCGCCAGCGACCCATCAGCCCGTGTTCCCGTCATTGCCGGTCTGGCGCGTGCCAACAAGAACGATATTGATAAAGCCTGGCAGGCCGTGCGCGAGGCGGCTCATCCGCGCATTCACACCTTCCTGGCGACTTCCGAAATTCACATGCAGTACAAGCTCAAAATGACGCGCGAAGAAGTGGTTCAGCGCGTGCGTGAGATGGTGGCCTATGCCCGCTCATTGTGCGCCGATGTCGAATTCAGCCCGGAAGACGCCGGTCGCTCAGACCCGCAATTTCTGTATTACGTCTTGGGCGAGGCCATCAAAGCGGGTGCGACCACGCTCAACATTCCCGATACGGTCGGCTACACCACGCCTGATGAATTTGGCGCGCTCATCAAAGGCATCATCGAACATACGCCGGGCATGCACGAGGGCATTACCGTTAGCGTCCACACACACGATGACCTGGGGCTGGCAACGGCGAACGCCCTGGCAGGCATCAAGGCGGGCGCACGTCAGGCAGAAGTCACGATTAACGGCATTGGTGAGCGCGCCGGAAACTGCTCTCTCGAAGAAGTGGTGATGGCGCTCAAGACCCGTCACCCGCTCTTTGGCCTGCAAACCGGCATTGATACCACTCAGCTCGCGCGTGTGAGCAAACTGGTCAGCAATTACACCAGCATTCCGGTTCAGCCAAATAAAGCCATTGTCGGCGCAAACGCCTTTGCCCACGAGGCAGGCATCCACCAGGACGGCATGCTCAAGCACAACCTGACCTATGAAATCATGCGTCCTGAAGATGTCGGCGTCAACCAGTCGCGTCTGGTGCTGGGGAAACACTCAGGCCGCCACGCCTTGCGCATGCGCCTGGCCGAACTGGGGCATGCCCTCGATGAAGCCGAACTGGACAAGGCCTTTGCGCGCTTCAAAGAACTGGCCGACCGCAAAAAAGTCATCACCGATTTAGACCTGGAAGCCCTGATTGCGGACGAGTTTTACCGCCCGCGCGACATTTACGCCCTCGACGGTCTGCAAGTGGCCTGCGGCACAATGGGCATGCCCACAGCAACTGTGCGTCTGCGCGGCCCAGATGGCAAGATTCACACGCACGCCGCCATCGGTACCGGCCCGGTGGATGCAACCTACAAAGCGATTGACCACATCGTTAAAGTGCCAAACACCTTGCTGGAGTTCAGCGTCCACGCCATCACCGAAGGAATTGATGCCCTCGGCGAAGTCACCGTTCGCATTCAGCCCAAAGACGGCCTGACCAAGTTCGATGCCCAATCCGAAACGCCCTATGGACGTGTGTTTGGTGGGCACGGCGCCGATACCGACATCATTGTTGCCAGCGCCAAAGCCTATCTGGCCGCCATCAATAAACTTATCACCGCACAAACCGAAGCCGCCGAAGCCCGACAGCATGATTACGGCGTGATGTTAGGATGATTTGTCATTTTCGATTTGCAAGGAGAATGCCATGAACACCCCTTCTGCCCCTCAAGAACAATACGAAGTCTTCCCTTCTCCCGTGTTTGACCCCTTTCCCGAACCGCAAACCATGCCCAAAGGCTGGGATTTGAGCGGATTGTTCTCTTCGTCGTCGAATTTCTCCGTCTCGCAACCGGCGGAGGATGATTCAGTCATCAGTAATTAGTGAGCAGTAATCAGTGTCTTTCACTGTTCCCTGCTCACCAAACAACCGGATTACCTATGCCCAAGACCTTATTTGAAAAACTCTGGGATTCCCACGTTGTTACCCAACAACCGGATTCCCCTGCCATCTTGTACATTGACCTGCATCTCGTCCATGAAGTCACCTCGCCGCAGGCGTTTACCGGCTTGCGTCAACGCGGGTTGAAGGTGCGCCGACCCGATAAAACGGTCGCCACGATGGACCATTCCATCCCGACTACACCGCCCGATGTGCCAATTGCCGACCCGTTGGCGGCGGCGCAAATCAAACAGATGGAGACCAACGCCGCCGAGTTCGGCATTCCGCTTTATGGCATGAACAGCCCCCACCGTGGCATCGTTCACGTCATTGGGCCAGAGCTGGGTCTCACCCAGCCAGGTATGACAATTGTGTGCGGCGACAGCCACACCGCCACACACGGAGCCTTTGGCGCCCTGGCTTTTGGAATTGGCACCAGCGAAGTAGAACACGTTCTGGCAACACAATGCCTGCTTCAGCGCAAACCGAAGACATACGAAGTACGCGTAGATGGCACGCTTCCGCCGGGCGTAACTGCCAAAGACATCATCCTGGCGCTGATTGCCAAAATCGGCGTGGGTGGCGGCACCGGACATGTCTTCGAGTACACCGGCTCGGCCATCCGTGCGCTTACGATGGAACAGCGCATGACGATTTGCAATATGTCCATCGAGGGCGGTGCGCGTGCAGGCATGGTCGCACCCGATGACACAACGTTTGATTATCTCTATGGACGTGAATTTGCCCCCAAAGGTGCCGACTGGGACAAGGCAGTTGCCCGCTGGCGGCAGTTGCCCACCGATGAAGGTGCGACCTACGACAAGAGCGTCACGCTCGATGCTTCAGCCCTGGAACCGATGATTACGTATGGGACCAATCCGGGCATGGGCATGAAAATCACAGACCGCGTGCCAGACCCGGCGCGAATCGGCGATTCGAGCCAGAAACTGGCGCTCGAAAAAGCACTTGCCTACATGGGGCTT
>JANWWK010000078.1 GCA_025056175.1 Anaerolineales bacterium | reverse complement strand
AAGAGGGGCGTTGACCTGTGCCTCGAGGTTGCTGTTTTATCTGCTAAACAGCCAGCGGGCAATGTTCAGGTAGAGCGGCAGCCCGATGCCAATGTTGAATGGAAAGGTGACGGCCAGCACCGCCGTTAGCGAGAGCGCAGGGTTGGCTTGCGGTACGGCCACGCGCATGGCCGCCGGTGCGGCGATGTAGGATGCACTGGCGGCCAATGTACCCAGCAGAGTTGCCCCGCCGACATTCAACCCTACCAGCCATCCGATGAGAATGCCCAGCACGCCGTTGACGACCGGAATCAACACGCCAAAGCCCAGCAAAAAGGGGCCAACGGTACGCAAATCTCCCAGCCGCTCCGAAGTGACCACGCCCAGTTCCAGCAAGAAGAAGCTCAAGGCGGCTTTGAAGGGCGTAATCAGCAGGGGTTCCATCGTCTGGTAGCCGCTTTCGCCCGAAAGCCAGCCAATCAGCATCCCGCCGATGAGCAGAACGACGCTTTTGCTCACAAAGGCTTCGCGCAGAAAGAAAGCCCAATCAATCGTGGGTTTTTCGTCCTGGGTAGTTGCCAGGTGACGCGCCCGTCCGGCCAGGACAACGCCCAAAATGATGGCAGGCGATTCCATCAACGCCAGAAGCGCATTCATGAAGCCGTTATAGGGGATACCGAGCGTATCGAGCATGGCAATGCCGGCGGCAAAGGTCACGGCGCTGACCGAGCCATAATGCGCCGCAATTGCAGAGGAATCTTCGCGGCTAAACTTGCCCAATTTTCTCAGAATGCCATAGGCATAGGTGGTGATGAACAAACCCAGCGCAACGCTGGCCAGGCCGGGCAACAGAATGACCCCCAAACCGGTATGGGCGATTTCGCCGCCGCCTTTAAAGCCGATGGCGAACAGGAGATAAATCGTGAGCGATTCGTAAAATTGCTTTGGCACGCGCAAATCTGAACCAAGCGCGCCTGCCGTCAACCCAAGAACGTAACTCAAGACCATCGGAGTCAGCAAGTTGGAGAGCAACAGGTCCATGATAACAAGACCTCCGTGTGAGAAATATCTGGTAATTGTTAACCCCCTGCAGGCCATTGGTTGCGCGCGTTTGGTTACTGATTTGTTGCGATGAGAGCCAGTTTCTTCTTGCGCGGCAGGCGTTTGAGTTCCAGCTCGCGCCGCAGGGCGGAGGCTTTATCTGGCGCTTCTTCTACGTACACCATGCGGACAGGCCGACGCATACGGGTATAGCGTGCGCCCCTGCCCGCGTTGTGTTCTTGCTCCCGGCGGGCAGGGTCGGTTGTCCAACCGGTGTAGAGTGTGCCGTCGGCGCATTCGAGCAGATAGCAAAAGAAAGGCATAGGAGCAAATTGTCTAACGTTCTCGTTTGGGGCGAGAACCGGTGAATAGCCGCCGCCATGGATTTTCGTACTCCACTGGTTTTTCGCCGCTCCGTTCCCACTCGGCTTGCAGGCGTTCCTTTTGCCAGGCAGCCTGGTCGTCGAAAGCCAGGCGCAGACGGCGTTCCAGGTCGGGTTCGTTTCCCTCGCGGATGGCGTTTCGCAGGTGTGTGAGGGCGCCAATCATCAGGTCAAGCGCGTGGGTGCTTTGTTCTGGCGCGAGCAGAAGCGTTTGTTTGAGCGCAGCCAGGCTCTCTTCTCCCACCCCGCTGGTGGCGCGCGCATAAGACCGCCCGGCAAAACGGCGGGTTTCCTGCCAGCCGGGCTGCCCTACCGTCGCATTCAACAGGGCTGCTGAAACGAGTTGCGGCAGCGTATGGGCGGTCGTCATCATCCCATCGGCCTCTTCCATGTCCAGGAAGAGCGGCACACCGCCGAGCAGATGCACCAGGTCTTCAGCCAGGCGGATGGCTTCGGGGCGTGCGCCGGGCGGGGCAGTGATGCCGATGGTTGCTCGCTCGAACAGGTCAGCACGTGCCGCCTCCACGCCACGGTTGGTCTCCAGCAACGCCAGCGGGTTAATGGCCGGCACCAGCCCGATGTAGTGTCGTCCCGGGGGGATGTGCTTCTCAAACCAGCCTGCTACCGCGCTTTTGAGCGGCGAGGTATCCAACACCACCGCATCGGGGCGCAGGTCGGCAGCGATATATTGCAGTGTCTCTTCCACCTGGTCGAGCGGCAGACACAGGATGACGACATCGGCTTTTTCTACCGAAGATGGCAGGTTATACAGAACTTCGTCGAAGGCATTGCGCGCTTTGGCGGCTTTCATCACCGCTGGTTCGCGGTCATGCCCTACACGGCGGATGGTTTCGCGGCCGGCCAGCGCCAGACCAATTGAAGCGCCGAGTTGTCCCAGCCCGATGACGGTAATTTGAACGTTCATGAACGATGGCTCCTTGCAGAAGGGATGGCTGGATTATAACTGCACTGGATGGCGTCTGTGCGTCCCCAGAATCGAGAGAGCCGGGGACGCCGACCCCGGCTCTCCAATAAAAGGAGGAGAAGAGAAATCACCTTACGCCCTTAATTTAGCACGACCTTGCCAAACCCACTTGACGATTTCCCTACGATTGCCCTACGCTTGTCCGACAACTAACGAAATTGTAAGCGGCCGTTTTCCTCTCTCTATGGGAGAGGGTTAGGGTGAGCGTAGATAGTTACCATCGCGCAGGAAAATTTCCAAACAACTTGCTCTCATTGGGAAACGAACCGGACGGTTTGGGGTAAAATACCATGACCCTGATACACAAGGATAGAACGTGTTCGAGATTCTCTTTTTAGGTACATCTGCATCCGCGCCGTCGGCCAAACGCGGCCTGTCGGCGCAAATTGTGAAACATGACGAATATCGTTTTCTGGTGGATTGCGGTGAAGGCACGCAGCGGCAGATTCTCCAATCGGGCATTGGTTTCAAGCAGTTGACGCGCATCTTGCTCACGCACGGGCATCTCGACCATATTTTGGGGCTGGCCGGGCTGATGTCTACCTTCATGCGCTGGGAGGCCATTGAGCAGTTGGAAATTTTCGGCGGCAAGGCCACCCTCGACCGTGTGCGAACTTTGATTTATGACGTGGTTTTGCGCGGGCAAAAGCCGCCCATGGCGCTCTATTTCCGCGAAATTGGCCCTGGCGTGTTGTTTGAGGGCGAAAACTTCACCGTGAGCGCCTTTCCGGTCACGCATCGCGGCCCGGATTGTCTGGGGTATTGTTTTGAGGAAAAGGCGCGCCGTCCCTTTCTGAACGACCGTGCGACGGCGCTGGGTGTGCCGTTTGGCCCAGAGCGTCGTCTCCTGGTGGAAGGACAGGCGATTACGCTGGCTGATGGGCGCGTTGTGACCCCCGATGAGGTTCTGGGCCCGCTTCAACGCGGCGCGAAACTGGTGGTGGTGGGCGATACCGGCCGCACCGATGATTTGCTCGAACCTGCCCAGTCCGCCGATGCTTTGGTGATAGAAGCAACCTACCTGGAAGAGGAAGCCGAGATGGCGCGCCAGTTTGCACACATGACGGCGCGCGGCGCGGCAGAACTGGCAAAACAGGCTGGGGTCCGCAATCTGATTTTGACGCACATTTCGCGCCGCTACCGCGAAAAAGACGTGCTGGCCGAAGCCCAGGCCGTCTTCCCGAATACGGTGGTTGCGCGCGATTTCGATAATTTCATCATCAAACGGGAATAATTCTATGGCACTCGAAAAGAAACCTTCCAAAATTGCCGTTCTTACTTCGGGCGGCGATGCGCCTGGCATGAATCCGTGCATTCGCGCTGTTGTGCGCGCTGGTTTGGCACATGGTGTGCGCGTGATTGGCGTCAACAATGGCTACGAAGGACTGATGAACGGTGAATTCCGTGAATTGGGCGCACGGGATGTAGGCGGCATTCTGTTGCGAGGCGGCACCATCCTGCAAACCCGCCGCTCGCTGGCGTTTCGTGAGCCGCGTGGTCAGCGCGAAGCCATCCGGCGCATGAATGAAGCCGGCATCGAAGGACTGATTGTCATCGGCGGGGATGGCTCGCTGACCGGCGCGCTGGCGTTGCATAAACAGGGCGTCAACGTGGTGGGCGTACCGGGCAGCATTGACAACGACATCTGGGGGACGAACATGGCAATTGGTGTGGATACTGCCATGAACACCATCATGGACGCTGTGGACAAACTGCGCGATACGGCCTCCTCGCATGGGCGCGTTTTTCTGGTGGAAACGATGGGGCGCAGTTCGGGCTACCTGGCCGTCATGGCGGGCATTGTCAGCGGCGCCGAGATGGTTCTCATCCCCGAACGGCCCTCTACCATCGAGGAAATTGCTAAAGCAGTGGAAAATGCTTACCTGCGCGGCAAAACGCACGCCTTTATCATCAACGCCGAAGGCTCCGGACACAAAACCGAAGACCTGGCAAAGGCGCTCGAAGCGATGGATGTCGGTTTCCAGACGCGCGTGACCATTCTCGGCCACATTCAACGCGGCGGCTCGCCCACTGCCTACGACCGCCTGCTGGCCTCGCGCATGGGAGTCAAGGCTGTCGAAGCCCTGATGACCGGTAAAAGCGGCGTGATGACTGGTTTGCAGGGGCGCAACATCGAATATATCCCGCTGGAAGATGTGGTGGCGGGCAAGCGCGAAGTGAACATGGAATACTACGAGATGGTGGGTCTGTTAGCGCGTTAACGGCAGGGCTGCCTGCCCCTTTGAGAGAAACCATGTCACCGTATCGCGGATGCTTTCGTAAAGCGGGCGGGGATGATACCCCAGTTCCCGGCTGGCTTTTGCATGGCTGATGTTGGCATTGCTCTGCAACACTTCCAGCGCATAGGGCGTGAAGCGTGGTGGGCGCTTTGTGAGCCGATAATAAAGCGGCATAAAGCGGGCGGCCAGCCGCGCCAGCGCAAGCGGCACTCGAAAGCGCAGGAATCCTTTGCCGGTGATTTGGCGTACCGTTTCCAGCAAGGCCTGTACTGAAATTGGCTCGCCCGAAAGGATATACGTTTCACCGCGTCGTCCTTTTTGCCAGGCGGCAATCAGGCCTGCGGCCACATCGCGCACATCCACAAAATCGTAGGCACCTTCCACATATGGCATCATCTTTTGCTCAGCAGCCGCGCGGATGATGCTGCCCATGAGTGAGCCACGAAAATCGAACGGCCCAATCACTCCGGTTGGACAGGCAATGACCGCATCGAGACCGGCCTGCGCCGCTTTCTGCACTTCGAGTGTGGCCTGTGCCTTCGATTGGTCATACACCCCGTAGGGGGTACACGGGTCGAAGGGCGTGTTCTCGTCTACAACCATCCCGTGCGGCAGGCGCGCCAGGGCATGAATCGAGCTGGTATAAACCAGCCGCCGCACGTTGTTTTGAAGCGCGGCTTTCAAGACGTTGCGCGTTCCTTCGACGTTGACGCGGCGGACCAGGGGGTTCTTGCCCGGTAAAATGGAAATGACACCGGCCAGGTGGAAAACGCTTTCTACTCCCTGCAAGGCCGGTTGCAGCGAAGCAAAATTCAGCACGTCACCTTCGGCATGTTCCACGTCCAGACCCTGGAGCGGGGTGGTGTCTTCACCGGGCAAAATCAATGCCCGTACCCGCGCCCCGCGCGCGAGCAGCTGGCGCACCAAAACGTTCCCGATATGCCCGGTTGCGCCGGTGACGAGAAGAAATGATGCTTTCATGTTGTTGTGCGCTTGTGCATTAAGCCGTTCAGAAGGATTTCCATGCTCTCCTGCGCTGTGCGTTCCCAATTGGCCTGTGGGTTGAGCAGGGCTTGTAAGAGCAGGCCAACCGCCAATCCAACGATGGCTCTGGCGGCAGAGGATGCTTCTACATCGGCGCGAAGCGAGCCTTCTGCCTGTCCCTGCTCGACCAGGGCGGTGAAAAACTGTTGATACCGCTCATAAGGGGCAATGCTGGCCTGCCAGACGGCTTCGTCGCGGCTGGCCTGCAGCCAGAACTCCAGGAACATCGTCAGGCGGCCATCGGCAGCGGCAAAAATGGCGGGGAGCATTTCGGTAAAGGCCAGCAGCGTTTCCGGGACGTTTGCCTTGCGCGCAGCCTCGAACCCGGCGTCCAGAGTGGCTAACCAGTCGTTGAGCAGGGCCAGAAACAAGGCCTGTTTGCTGGGGAAGTGATGGTAGAACGCGCCTTTGCTGACCCCTGCGGCTGTGCAGATGTCTTCGACGCTGGCGGCGTTGTAGCCAACGCTGGCAAATCGCCGCAGGGCGGCTTCTAAAATGTGTGTGCGGGTTTCTTCACTACGGGCTTGCATGTCAAATTGCCTTTTTGCGAAATAAAATACCGACTGGTCGGTATCTTTTATACCCCCAATTGCACAGATTGTCAATCTCAATTGTGCGCCGCAGCGTTTGGACCTGTGTCGGGTTGCATCGGTTCTAGCATCATTCCCCGTGTAAACAGAGGCAGAAATTGTTTGTGTCGGGTCAGTTCCACATAGCATGTGCGGCGGGCGAAATCGTCGGCTTCCTGCCTTCGTTTTCGAGAGAGGAGTAGCTGCCGGGCACCGGTGCCAGCGGCGTTGCCGATTTGTCGAAATTTTTGCAATGGCACAGGGGGAAACATCCCCACCCGCAGGGCTGATTCGAGGTCCAGATAAGTGCCAAAGGCGCCGGCGACCAGGATTTCATCCAATTCGTCCGCGCGGATTCCGGCTTCGGACAACAATATCTCCAGCCCGGCGCGGATGGCGCCTTTTGCCAGTTGAATCTCGTGAATATCGGCGCGGGAGAGTGTGATAGGACGGCCATGTCCGCTCGCTTCGGCAGGAATCAGCACCACCTGGTGTTTGCCCGCACGGCTTTGCACCAGCGGGTGACCGGTTTTGAAGTTGCCGCGCCGGTCAAGCGCGCCAACGCGCGTCAGTTCGGCCACTGCATCGAGAACTCCTGAACCGCAAATGCCAACCGGAGGCAGGTTCTCGATGGTCGTTACCCGTATTGTTTCACCGATGCTGACTTTTTCGATGGCGCCGGGAGCGGCGCGCATTCCATCGGTGATGTGCGCTCCCTCGAAAGCCGGGCCGCTGGCGCACGAGCAGGTGAACAACCTGCCGTTGACGGCCAGGCTGATTTCGGTGTTGGTACCGATGTCAACGGCCAGCACGGTGCGATGGGTGCGATGCACTTCGGCGGCCAGCGCCATTGCTACGTGGTCTGCACCGACGTAACCGGCAATGTTTGGCGGCAGGTAAATGCAGGCGGCAGGGGCAATTTCCAGCCCTATTTCAGCAGCGGGGAATTCGAGGGCGTCGCTCACGGCAGGCACATACGGCGACTCGCCCAGTTGTTTGACTGGCAGACCGGCAAGCAGGTGGTGCATGGCCGTGTTGCCGACCACGACCACTTCGACGATGTTTTCGGCGCGGACGTGCACCTGGGTAACGAGTTCCTTCACCATCTGGTTGAGCGCTTCGACCACGCAGGACTGCATCTTCTCGCGTCCGTCAGGGTGTGTGTTGGCGTAGTGAATCCGGCTGATGACATCCTCCCCGTAAACAATTTGCGGGTTCATTTCCCCGGCTCTGGCAAGGGTTGTGCCATTTTCCAGATTGACCAGGTAGGCTGCCAGTTTGGTGGTGCCAAGGTCTACCGCCAGCCCCAGCAGTGGGTTGGTCGGCGGCAGCAGGGCGATAATTTCCCGTCCACGCACGGCCAGGCGGGCTTTCCATGCCTGGCGGCGCAGATGTTCCGAAAGGCTGGTCAGCAGGCGGCGGCTGAGATGCGCGTCGGATGCCTGGATTGCCGCGAGCAGACGGGTGGCGTCGGAGCGCGGGTCTGACAACGAGGGCGGTTCCAGGTTCACTTCCAGTGGTCTGACGGGTGGGTCGAGCGTTACCTGTGTGTCCAGGCCTTCGAGAGAAAGGCGCTGGGGGGCGCTCAGGCTTTCGGGTGGAAGTTCCACGCGCACATCGCCGCGCGCAATGCACTGGCAGGCCAGGCGCAGGCCGGCCTCCTGTTCGGCAGGGGTGAGCGCAGTCTGTTCCTCGGGCGTGAGGGCGGAGACGGCCCCAGAAGCAATCCGCACACGGCAAGCGTGGCAGGTCCCCTGCCCTCCGCAGGTGGCTAGCAGGTTGACCCCCGCGCGCCGGGCGGCTTCGAGCAAGGTCGCACCGATTTGAATTTCTACCCGGCGGCCAGGCGGCTGAAATTCAACGCTGATATCAGGCATCATGACTCTGAAACGTACAGCTTTCGCGCCGGGCGCACAAATCGCACATACGCGCCGAAGGGTCAAATTGTTTGCCAATTCCCAGCACGAGGGAAACCGATTTGACCGGGCGCATTACGCCGGAGGAGAGCAATTCCACGCCGATTTCTGCCCCGTCCAAAATCTGGAAGATTTCCGGCTGTCCGCGTCCAACCGGCCAGCCTTCCAGTCCTGGACTGAGCGGGATGGTGGTCATTTGTCCCTCGCGGTGGGCCTGTTCCGAAAAGTAGCGGCACGCTGCGATGCTCAAGGCTTCGGCTGCCGCCGACCCAACGCCATAGAGTGCCAGGCTGTGCAGGGGGTCACTTTCCAGGTAGTGCTGGCTCTGTTTTTCGATGTCATCTCCCACTGTGCAGAGCAAGACGACCACGCTTTCGGCGCCTGCCAGTTGTCTGGTGACCAGCATTCCGCTCAGGGTATATCCGCCTTCCAGCACGATGCGCTCGTGGTGAATTGCTTCGACCCTCAACTGCCGATAGAGAGCGCGCGGCGTGAGCAGCGACAGGCCCTCGGCCAGGGCGCGCTCGGCGGCAGAGAGCAGGCGTGGTCTCCGCGTGCGAATGACCGCCGGGTTGGCACCCTGACCCAGCAAAACCTGGTCAATGGTGACGCTGAATGGGAGAGCAGGCAGGAGCGGCATGGAGGATGGATGACATCAGGGGCAGGCGTTTCGTAAGTGTTGTTCGAAGGTTTCGGCAAAAGTATGCAGGCCAGAGCCATCGCAGCGGGCGCGGAAGAAGTAATACGGCGTTTGGGCCGGGTAGGCGACGGCCTGCAAGGCGCTCAGTGCCGGGCTGCATATTGGACCCGGGGGTAAACCGGCGTTCTGGTAGGTATTGTAGGGGGAATTGATTTGTAAATCTACCAGCGAGAGCGGCGATTTCCACCAGGAACCGGTGGCCGGGTTTAACCCGATGGCGTATTGTACCGTTGGGTCGGTTTCCAGCTTCATACCGGCGGCCAGCCGATTCAGGAAAACGGATGCAATCAGGGGCTGTTCTTCGGCCTGCATGGCTTCTCGTTGGACGATGGACGCCAGGATAACCGCCTGATAGACGCTCAAGCCCTGCCGCTCAAAAGCGGCACGCAGTTCGGGTGAGAGTGCCAGCGCAAAGTTGTTCATGAGCGTTTCAACCAGTTCACGTGCGCTCAAATCACGCGGCAGGGTGTATGCGCCCGGGAGCAGGAATCCCTCTGCCGTGGCGCCTTCGGGGAGAAAGTCGAAGCGCCGCGCCGGACGCCGCGCTTCGTTCAGAAACCCGGCAGGTGTGATGGAGAATCCCGACGTCGGCAGGGCGGCGGCCACTTCTTCCAGCCGCCAACCGGCCAGAACCACGAATTTGATTTGCGTTGGGGTGGCGTCTTGCAGTTTTTGGGCAATTTGCAGTGGGGCCAATGCCGGGCTCAGGGTGAATTCACCGGCCTGGATACTTCTATCTAACCCGGAATAGACCAGGTAGGCACTGAAGGCTTCCGCACTGCGGATGAAGCCTTCTCGTTCCAGGCGCAGTGCTACTGCCGCCGCGCCCTCGCCAGGTTGGACGCGAAAAACCGCTTCGCTGGCGCGCGAATCGCGCGGCTGGGTGAGGGCTTCGCCGTACCACAGTATTAATGCGGCATACCGAAAGCGTTGCAGGCCACGAATGTTCTCACCGGGCGGGCCATACGTTCGCGCAACGTGATAGGGCAGGAGCAAATACACCGCCGCCGTAAACGCGAACGCAGCCAGGCCAAGTGCCAGGCATCCTGCTGGAAGGTACCACTTGCGGCGTCGCGGACGACGAGAGTTCATCGTTTCTCCTGAGAATCGAGATAGTCTTGCAGCAAGACCGCCGCCGCCCATTCGTCCAGATGACCGGTGCGGCGTTTACGGCTGGCGCCGGCTGCCAGGCGTGCGGCACGGGCATCGTGCGTTGTCAGGCTTTCGTCCCACAGCGTCACCGGCAGGGGCGTGTGGGCGCGCAGCGTTTCGGCAAAACGGATAGCGCGCCGTCCGGCAAGGTTGGGTGCGCCATCTTCATCATACGAAACGCCCACGATAATCAGGTCGGCCTGTTCGCGCTGTGCGCGTTCTGCCACTTGAGCAGCATCGGCGGCTTTCGAGATGTGCCGAATCACGCCCAGTGGACGCGCCAGCGTGCCGGTCTCGTCGCTGACGGCCAGGCCGATGTTCTTTTCTCCATGGTCTACAGCCAGCACACGCATCAGCCTGTTACCCGAATCTGGATGGGAAGAAACGGCAGCCAGGGCCACCAGCCTGGTCGAATGCGAATTTGGGGCGTTTCGGCTAACCCAAAGGTTTGAGTCAACATTTGTTTGGCGTGATTGACGTTATGTCCTGCCGCAAGCGCAATTACCTCTCGCGCCTCGATGGCGGGACGCACTTTGCGTTCGGCGCGTATCTGCCAGCGCGCGCCGGCAGGGGTTTTGCTCGGCGGGGCGAGCGATTGCCAGGTCAGTGTGCCTTGTATCGGTTTGGCGCTGGCGGGGAGCGAGGCATCTAACACCAAAACGGCCACCTGTTCCAGGTCGGTAGCGCGCACCCAGTCAATTCGAAATTCCGCACGCAGGCGCAGCGAAAGTTTCTCGCCCGGCTGACCGGGGGCAGGAAAGGCAGTTTCCTGGAGTATCTGCTCCAGGCGCAGGCTGTCTGGCAGCAGGACATCCCGGCCTGTCACCTGGGCGGCAAAGCGGGTGCGCGCTTCGCGCTCCAGGTCGGTCAGCAGGCGGGCGCGCAGGAAGTCGAAATCGGACGGGGATGCGGTTGCGATGGTTTTGTCGCTTCCGCCGATGATGGGTTGGGGGTTGGTTACTTCGACCAGTAAACCGAGTGCGCCCTCAAAAGCGCTTACAGCACCCGCCGGAAGATTGCCGCGTGTGCCGGCCTCCACTGCCTGGATAGCGACCTCGGCTGAGCCTTTTTTGCCAGCAGGCAGTTCCACGCTTTCGAGCGTGACAAACGCCACGGGCGGCTCGGAACGGGTGAGCAAGACTGTGCCGGCGGGGACGGTAACGGGTGCGCGCGAACGGTTGGTAAGCCGCACGATGCCGCGTGCTGCCTGGTCGGGGACGGTTAACTGTCCGGTGCCGCGCGCCGTGCCGCTTGCTTCAAGCGTCAGCGTGAGTGTTTGCATCGGGACAACCCCTGAAATTTGGGCTGCACGGGCTTCTGGCACGGCGCTGATGGAAATAAGGACGCTTTGCGTTTGTTCCGGCGGAGTCAGGCGGATTTCGGCAGAGGGGATGAACACGAGCATGACCGCAAAGAGCGCCAGGACGCCCAGTGCAAAGGTGCCCAGCCTCAGGAGCGGACTGCGTCGGGTCTCAAATGGGTCAGGATGGGGCAGAAGTTCGCGCGCGGCGCGTAAATTGGCGCGCGGAAAGCGCCGCATCGGGCGGACGGCGCGCACGTCATCGGGCCAGGGACCTGCCTGTGCTTCTTTGACGTTCCGAAAGCAGGGAATACCCAGTCTTTGCGCAGCAGTACGGATGGTGCTTTCACGGGTCACCAGTCCCAGCTGCGCGCCCAACCCCGCCGCATGACGCCGCAGGAGCGCCAAATCCAGCGGGCGTATGCCCACCCGTCCTCGCTTCGGCCACACCAGCAGGACGCGCGGCGTCTTGGTCCAGTCCAACCGGTCACGGATGGAGACCAGGTCATCGTGTGGTTCGAGCGCGAGGAGGGTGGTTTTCATGTTTGGGGCAGTTAATGCTGATGCAGCCGCTCGTCAATCCAGGCTGCCACACTGGTCAGGGCCGAATCGAGTTTTTCGGCGTCTTTGCCGCCGCCAAAGGCCAGGTGAGGCGCGCCGCCGCCGCCGGCACCCAGTTGACGGGAGAGGTAACCGGCCAGGTCACCGGCTTTGAGACCTTTCTTGATGAGGTCCTGCGTCACGGCGGCCATGATGGTGATGGTTTCTCCGGTGGAGGCAATGACACACACCCCGTTTTGCGGGAAGCGCGTGCGGAAAGCGTCGGCCAGGCGGGTGAGCGCTTCTTTGTCCATGCCGGGCAGTTTGGTCACCAGCAGGTTGACTCCGTTCGACACGGGCTGCACGTGTTCCAGTTGCTGACCGAAAGTCGAGAGCGCCAGTTCCACGCGCGCAGCGGTCAACTGTTTGCGCAGCGCGGTCAGTTCGTCCACGAGGCTTTCGGCTTTGGCTGGCGTTTCTTCCAGGCTGGTTTTGAGCGCGGCGGCGGTGTGTTTAAGCAATTTGAAGCGCTTCGAGACGAGTTCATAAGCTCCACGTCCGGTGACTGCTTCAATGCGCCGGATACCGGCGGCAGCGGAGGCTTCGCTCACAATCAGGAACATGCCCACATCGGAGGTGCGTTCCAGGTGTGTGCCACCGCACAGTTCATAGGAGTACCGGTTTTCACCGGTTGGTTCGTCTTCGGCAATCGTGATTGTCCGCACCACTTCGCCGTATTTTTCGCCGAAGAGTGCCATTGCGCCTTCGGCAATGGCTTCTTCGCGCGGCTTGATGCGCGGTTGGACGATGTAATCGGCGGCGACGGCTTCGTTGACCAATCGTTCGACCTGCTCGATTTGTTCGGGCGTCAACGCTTCGGGGTGGGTGAAGTCGAAGCGCAGGCGGTCGGGTGCGACCAGAGAACCGGCCTGCCGGGCGTGTTCGCCCAGCACTTTGTGCAGGGCGGCGTGCAGCAGGTGCGTGGCGGTGTGATTTCGCATGATGTCGTGACGTCGGGTTTCATCTACCTGTGCGATGGCCTTATCGCCCACGCGTGGACGCCCGCTGACCACTTCACCGATATGGGATACCAGCCCGGCAGCCGGACGGCGAACGTCGCTTACCTCGATTTCCCAGCCGCTTTCGCTGCCATTGGAAGGGGGCAGGTAAATGCGTCCTGTATCACTGACCTGTCCACCGGCTTCCACGTAGAAACCGGTTTTGGGTAAGAGGATTTCCACCCGGTCGCCGATTTGTGCTTCGGTCACCGAGCGGCCATCCACCACCAGTGCCAGAATTTCCGTGTGCAGGCGTGTGCTTGTGTAGGGGTCATATTCGACCCCTTTGGGGCCGAGTTTTCCGGCGGCCTGTAAGTCTTTGAGAATGGCGGTAAAGAATTCGGCGTCTTCGCCGCCCAGCGGCCCCATGGCTTTGCCGCCACCGGAGGCCAGACTATGTTCCTCGCGCGCGGCCCGGAAGCCGCTTTCGTCCACATCTAATCCCTGTTCACGGGCAATATCGCGGCTGATTTCCAGCGGCAGGCCGTAGGTGGCATACAGGTCAAAGGCTTTGCGGCCCTCCAGGACGGTTTTGCCCTCACGCTTGAGTTCGTCCAGCATTCCTTGCAAGAAAGCCGTGCCGCTTTCGACCGTGCGCGCAAAGCGGATTTCCTCGCGGGTGATGCTGTCGAGAATTGCTTCGCGGTGTTTTGTCAGTTCGGTGTAGAAATTGCCGTACTGTTGAATGAAAGCATCGGCCACGTTTGCCAGGAAGGGTTGCCGCAAGCCGATTTTGGCGCCAAACCGGGCTGCGCGGCGGATAATCATGCGCGTCACGTAGTTGCGTCCTGCATTGCCCGGCACGACCCCATCGGCGATGAGGAAGGCTGCTGCCCGCGCATGGTCGCAGATGACGCGGTAGGGGGTGAAATCGGCATACATTTGTTCGCGGGTTTTGCCCGTTAATTTGCTCAGCACATCCAGCGCACCTGCGAACAGGTCGGTCTTGTAGTTGGAATCCACACCCTGTAAAACGGAGACAATGCGCTCGAAGCCCATGCCGGTGTCTACATGTTTGGCGGGCAACGGTTCCAGGCGTCCATCCTCAAACAGGTTGTACTGGATGAAGACGTTATTCCATAGTTCCAGGAAACGCGTGCATTCTCCGTTCACGCCGCAACGGTGGGGTTGACCGCGCAGGTTATCACGTTCTTCGCCCAGGTCAATGTGGATTTCGGAACAAGGGCCGCAGGGGCCGATTTCCGCCATTTGCCAGAAGTTTTCCTTGCGTCCAAAGAACAAGACGTGTGATGGGTCGAAACCGGGCTGTTTTTTCCAGATTTCGGCAGCCTCGTCATCGGTGGGGATGTTGCCTTTGTCGTCTTTAAAGCAGGTGGCGTACAGGCGGTCTTTTGGCAGTCCCCACACTTCGGTCAGCAATTGCCACGACCAGGCAATTGCTTCTTCCTTGTAGTAATCGCCAAACGACCAGTTGCCGAGCATTTCAAAAAAGGTGTGATGCGTATCGTCGCGGCCCACGTCATCCAGGTCGTTGTGTTTTCCAGCCACACGCATACACTTTTGCGAGTTGGCGGCGCGGGTGTAATCGCGTTTTTCTGTGCCGAGAAAGACGTCCTTGAATTGAACCATCCCGGAGTTGGTAAAAAGCAGGGTGGCGTCGCCACCCGGCACGAGCGACATCGAGGGAACGAAGGTGTGGCCGCGTTCGACGAAGAAATCAATGAAAGTTTGGCGGATTTCGTTGCCGGAGAATTTTTTATCCATTCTGGCTCCAAAAAGTGAAGATGATGAAATTATACCGTTCCAGGCAGTGGCGCAATGGGCAGGCTGATTATAACAAGACAACGCTCCAAAACAAAACTGCGGCAGGGTCTGTGCCGCAGTTTTGTTGTTTAGAGCAGCATTCGCGCCGGTTCTTCCAGGTATTTTGCCAGCGCCTGGAGGAATTGCGCCGCCTCGGCTCCGTCGCTGATGCGGTGGTCAACGGAGAGGGTGGCTTTCATGCGCCAACCGATTTTGATTTGTCCCTCTTCCACTACCGGCACCTGTCTGGCAGACCCAATGGCTAAAATCGCCGCTTCAGGAGGATTGATGATGGCAATGAACTCGTCCACATCGTACATCCCCAGGTTGGAGGTCGAAAAGGTCGAACCGTCCACGTCTTCGGGTTTGACTTTGCCTTCGCGGGCGCGGGCGGCCATTGCTTTGATTTCGCTGGAAATCAGACGCAGGGGTTTCTGGTCAGCATGTTTGACCACAACCGTCAACAAGCCGCCTGGCACGGTCACGGCTACGCCGACGTTCACCTGCCCCTTGCGGAGAATCTGGTCTCCGTGGATGACCGCATTCAGGTTGGGGAATTCGCGCAAAGCCAGCGCCACGCCTTTGACGATGAAATCGTTGACCGAGAGTTTCTCTCCCTCCGGCAAATAGCCGTTCAACTGTTGACGCAACGCCAGCAGTGCTTCCATCCTGTACTCGTGCGTGACGTAGAAATGTGGAATGGTGGTCTTGGATTCCACCAGGCGGCGGCCAATGGCCTGGCGCAGTTTGGTGGTCGGAATGGCCGTATCTTCAGCGGCTGGGCTCACTGGTAATTGGTCACTGGCGATTGACACAGCCGGCTGCTTGCTGCTGACTGCGGACTGCTGACTGAGCGCTGCCTCGATGTCTCGTCGCACAATGCGCCCGCCGGGACCGCTGCCAACCACTGTCCCCAAATCCACACCATGTTCGCGCGCCATTTTCTTTGCCAGCGGTGAAGCCTTCAGAATTTCAGACTGGAGATTTTGAGTTTTTGATTGGTTGTCTGTTGGCGTGGCTTCAGCAGTGGCGGCTTTTTGCTCGTCGCTGGCTGCCACTTGCTGACTGCTCGCTGCTGGCTGATGACTGCTCACTGATAACTGTTCCCCCGCCTCACCGACCACCGCAATTGGCTCGTTGACGGGGACGCTGGTGCCGGGGTCTACCAGGTGTTGAAGCACAATCCCGCTGAAGTGGGATTCGACTTCCACGGTGGCTTTGTCGGTTTCGATTTCAGCCAGCACCTGGCCTTTTTGGATGGGTTCGCCAACCTGACGCACCCAGCGCACCAGTACACCTTCGGCCATGTCGAAGCCGAGCTTGGGCATTTTGATAATTTCGGCCATTATTTCAACACCTCCTTTACCGCCGCCACAATATCCGCTACTTGCGGCAAGGCAGCCTGTTCGAGTGTACGGTTGTAGGGCAGGGGCACTTCCTTTTGCGCTACCCGCAGGATGGGGGCATCGGCGTAATCGAAGGCTTCTTCGTAGATGCGGCTGACCACTTCTGCACCGACGCCGTAGGATTTCCAGCCTTCTTCCACCACGACTGCACGGTTGGTCTTCTTGAAGGATTCCAGCACTGGTGTCATATCAAGCGGGCGCAGGGTACGTAAATCCACGATTTCCGCCTCAATGCCTTCTTTGGAAAGTTGGTCGGCTGCTTTCATCGAGAGTTCCAGTCCCTTGCAGTAGGTGACGATGGTGACATCTTTGCCTGGGCGCTGAATTTTAGATTTACCCAGCGGTTCCAGGTATTCGCCTTCTGGCACTTCGCCGCGCACCTGGTACATGGTGGCGTGTTCGATGAAGAGAACGGGATCATCGGAGCGGATGGCGCTCTTCAACAGACCTTTGGCATCTGCCGGTGTGCCGGGGCTGACGACAATCAGACCCGGGAAGTGCGCGAAAATAGCATCCGGCGTTTGCGAGTGGGTGGCACCGAGCTGGCGTCCGCCGCCGCCAACAGCGCGGATGACCATCGGCACTTTGAATTGTCCGCCAAACATGTAACGCAATTTGGGCGCCTGGTTGACGATGTAATCCATCGCCGAAAAGGCGAAGTTGATGGTCATCAACTCCGCAATGGGGCGTTGACCAACCATCGCCGCGCCAATGGCTGCCCCCAGAATTGCGTTTTCGGCAATGGGGGTGTCTTTCACGCGCTCAGGGCCGTATTTATCGTAGAAACCTTTGGTGACGGCATACGTGCCACCCCATACACCGACCTCTTCGCCGAGGATGAACACGGCGGGGTCGCGGTCCATTTCTTCCATCAGAGCTTGCGAGATTGCCTCGCGCATGGTGATTCTTGCCATGTGTTTTCCTCATCACATCAGATATTGAAGGCTGGCGGTCGAGACCGCTTTAATTTTGCGAACTATGCGTTGCGATTGAAATCGAATCAACGCATTGGGAAGACGACCTTCGTCGTCTTGCGAAGTCCACGAAAGTGGACTTCCCGCTGGTTATAGCGACTTCAGTCACCAACCATCCTGCTCCACATACACATCCTTGAACAGCTCTTCCATGCCTGGTTCTGGGCTGGCTTCTGCGAATTCAACCGCTTTATCAGTTTCAGCCTGCGCTTGTTCCTCGAGCGAATCCAGTTCGGCTTCTGTTGCAACGCCTTCCTTGAGCAAATACGCGCGGAAAATCCCGATGGGGTCGTTTTCCTGCCACTTTTTGACTTCTTCTTGCGCGCGGTAACGTTCGGGGTCACCCATCGAGTGGCCGCGAAAACGATAGGTAACGGCCTCCAGGAGGAACGGCTGGCTGGTTTCGCGCACGTATTGGATGGCTTTTTGAGAGGCTTCGTACATCTTCATCACATCCATCCCGTCTACGCGCTCACTTTTCATACCGTAGCCATCGGCCTTCTGGCGAATTTCATCCACTGCTGAAGCGCGCTCTACTGCTGTGCCCATGCCATACTGGTTGTTCTCGCACACCCACAAAACGCGCAGATTCCATATTTTGGCAAGGTTGAGCGCTTCGTGAAAGTAGCCGATATTGGTCGCGCCATCGCCGAACATACAGATTGTCACGTTATCGTTACCGGCGTATTGGTCGCCCAGCGCCAACCCGGCGGCGATAGGCAAGTGTCCGCCGACGATGGCATGACCGCCCCACATATTTTTTTCGACTGAGGCCATGTGCATTGAACCGCCTTTGCCTTTGGACATGCCCGTGATTTTTCCGAGCAGTTCGGCCATCACCTCGTTGGCCGAGATTCCGCAGTTCAGGGCTACGCCGTGGTCGCGGTAAGCGGTGATGACACGGTCGCGGGGTTCGCGGGCCGCAATCAACCCGGTCGAAACGGCCTCTTGCCCGATGTACAGGTGCATAAAGCCGCCAATCTTCCCGGCCTGATAGAGTTCGGCACCGCGTTCTTCTACGCGCCGAATCAAGACCATTTCGTAATACATTCGCAGCAATTTTTCTTTGTTCATGGAATCTCCAAAAAATCAGATGATGACACAAAAACAGCCGGGGCGTCCCCGGCAGGCGTTCTCATTTCCAAAACGGGGATTATATCGCATATTTATATCTTTTTTCTCGTAAATTTTCTAGAGCGTAACAACCCCAAAGGGGTGATTCTGATGCGTTTGCGGAGTGATATTCATCACACTGGCGGTTTAGCCTTTTGGTTCAGAGGGATTTGCACCGCTCGTGCGGATGTTGATGGCTTTCTTGAGAATATCGAACCAGAAAGGCGCACCTTGGGCGGCAGCGATTCCGCTGGCGAACAGGCCAAATAGTTTGAGCAAGATGCCAGTGGGGTCGTTGGGTGCCGGTGCGTTGATAACCGGATAGCACAGTCGTCCTATCTTCAGGCCATAATAATCAATTGAGGAGCGCGGCCAGAGCGTGCATTTCTTATACGAGCCATCGAGCATTAAAACGCCTCCGTCGCTATCGGCAGGGAGGGGGGCGCCCACCCAACCGATAGGAACATTGAGCGTGTTGAACTGTAACTGAAGCGCAGCCAATTCTTCAGCGCTCATCGGGCGTAGCCCGTCCTGGTTCTGCTGAATGAGCGCCTGTGCCTGAGCGTTCAGTGTTTGCCGGACGAGCGGTTCGCGCCACAACGTTTGCGTGAGTGCCAGGGTATCGGCATTCAGCACCACGGCCACAGCAATTCCAATCACGAAAGACATCTTTTGCGCCTGGCGCTTGTACCAGCCGCTCAAACGTTCCACACCGTTGTCGAACCAGGCTTCTACACGTTGACGGGCTGCGCCCAATGCCTGGTCGCTTTTTTCGATGCCCAGCATCAGGCTTTCCAGTGCCTGTTGCAACTGCGGGTTGGTTGCACCCAAAGCGGCAATTCCATCCCGTATTTGCTCGAAGGGCGTCAGTTCCAGACTTCCTGCCTGTTGTCGTTCGGCTTCGATGCCCGCCAGGATGACATCCACATCCTGTGCGGTGACTTCGACCCGCCTGAACACCTCGTCTACGGTGTCTTGCAGAGCCGGGTGAATGCGCCCGAGATGCTCCAGTTCCATCCTGACGTTTGACATGGCATTTTCGAGCGCAATTTCTCCTGTGCGGGTATTCACTGCCTTACGCGCTGCCATCAGCACCAGGCGGAACTGGGCTTCGGCGCGGGCGCGTTCGTCTTTTTTGAGCCGTTCGATGGTAGGGCGCAGTTTTTGAATTTCGTATTGCAAAATGGACGAGGGTTTGCCTGCATTCAACAGGATATCGAACAACGCCAGAGAAAAAATCTGCGCCGGGATGTACGAGGGCCGCCGCAGGTTGGCCTGGTCATCGCCGGTGTGTAGCGATTGAATGAGCGGGTGTTCGTAGAATTGTTCGGCCAGCGCCGGGTCGGCAAGAAAGTTGCGGATGTGCTTTTCCAGCATCACTGCCCGTAAACGCAGGCGCGCTCCCACCCATTCCTGAATGTACATGACGGCAATGCTCAGCACCAGCCAGGCAAAAATGAGGCTGATGAAGATTTCCAGAATAGAGAGAAGCGACATTTTCAACTCCTGCCTGAGTCTTGTTTCCAGTATACAGGAAAACTACGCTATCGGGACAGTGGATTTTTGGGCGCGGCTATGCGCCTGGTTGACCAGGTAAATGCCCGTCAATGCAATCATGCCGCCAAGCAGCTGCCACCCGCTTGGAATTTCCTGTAACAGCGGAATGGCGAGCAACGCCGTTAAGACAGGTTGCCCAATCATAGTCGGCGAAACGATGGTCGCGGGAAGATGTCCGAGCGCAAATGTGACCGACAGGTACCCGACCACCTGCGCCACCACTGCGGCCAGTAAAAACACCACCCAGGTGCGCGGGGGGTATCCTGTCAACGGGTTGCCCAACACCAGGTTAATGACCAGGAGTACGCCAGCGGCCTGCCAGGCCATCAGCCAGACATACGTCACGGCATCGTAGTTACGCCGTCCCCGTTCGGTTGCCAGGTAATATACTGCGTAGAAAACACTGGCAACCAGAGCCAGTACATCGCCAAAACCGAGATGCGGATGCGCCAGAAAATCATTGCCCACAATCAGCGTGGCGCCGCTCATGGTCAGTGCCAAACCCAGCCAGAAATCCTGCTTAAGGCGTTCGCGGAAGAACAACATTCCTGCCAGTGCCACCCACAAAGGAGCGGTATTTCCAATCAGAGTTGCATTTGCAACACTGGTGTATGTAACGGCGGTGTTCCAGAACGCGAAATCGAACGCGGTGGCAATTCCGGCCAGCAAAGGGAAGAGCAGCGCACTTTTGGAAGCGGCGAGGCGGGGGCGGCGATAGACGATGAGAGGCGTCAGCATACAGGCTGCAAACAGCAGCCGGTAGAACCCCGTCACCGGGCCTGGCGCTTCGGCCCAGCGCACAAACATGGCCGAGAGACTGAGTGAGAGAATGCCAACCAGCAGCGCGGCGTAGGGCAGCCAGGCAGAAATTCGAGAAATAGAGATTCGATTCATTGGTTTCACACGGAAAAGAGCGATTCAAGCAGGGGCGGTATTTCCGCCAGATGGTGGACGACTGCATCTGGTTGGATGCAGGCCGTTTGGGGGCGTGCGCGGCGTTTTATCCAGATGGTGAACATCCCCAGCGGTTTTGCGCCGCCAATGTCGGCATCCAGCCGGTCGCCGACCATTGCGGCCTGGTCGGGCATATAGCCCCAATGTGCCAGCGCCAGCTCAAAGATGCGTGGATGCGGTTTGCGGTAGGAACAGGCGGCGGAAGTCAGGACGAAGTCGAAGTAGGGTTCGATACCGAATTTTTCGACCAGTTGAAAGACGTCACGGTTATCTCCGGCGTTGGAGACCAGCCCCAATCGGTAGCCAACGGCCTGGAGGGCGGCCAGGGTGGGAACGGCGTCGGCTTCGAGCAGCCAGTTTTGCTGAGTTACGGCATAAAATTTGTCCAGCGCGGCACGCAGAGTATGGTCTGGCACGTCAGTGTATCCTTCTTCGGTCAGGAGACGTGCCAGAACCGTCAGGGTACTCAGCTCGGCGAGGTTACGGTCGCGCTCGGCGTAGTATTCTTCCAGTCTCTCCTGAAACCTGGCCCCAAAGTGGGCGCTGTCAATCGAAAGTCCGCTGGCATACAGCGAAGCGGCCAGCGCCTGCCCGGCGCGCACAAAGACGGGTGGCCATGGGTGAGGAGAATACATTAACGTATCGCCGAGGTCGAACAGGACGGCCTGGAGAAAACGGGGCATCATCAAAAATCAACCAGCGAGTCGCTTGTCAATAGCCTCTTCGCCGGTCTACCAGGTTATAAAGCGTCAGACCGCTCACATAACGCAACAAATTTTCTGCAAACAGGCGCATGGCGCGTTCGGTATAGTGCGGACTGCTGCCAGAAATGTGTGGACTGATGACGACGGTAGGCATGTTCCACAAGGGACTGGAAGGAGGGAGTGGTTCTTCAGGAAAAACGTCTAACGCTGCGCCGGCCAGCTTGCCGCTTTGTAAGGCTTTGAGCAGTGCAGCGTGGTTGACAATGCCTCCGCGTGAGACATCTATCAGAAACGAACCGGTGGGCATTCCTTGTAGAACCTGCTCATCAATCAGATTGGTCGTTTCTGGCGTGAGGGGGGCGGTCACGACGAGAAAATGACATTCACGCGCCATAGAGCGAATGGCCTGCGCGGGGTAAAGCCGGGTCACCAGGTCGCCGCCGGGGTCACCCATCCCTTCGGCAGGGATATAACCGGTATCGGCTGGACGCATGGCGTCTCGTTTGCAAGCCAGCACCCGCGCACCGAATGGTTGCAGCAGGCGTGCTACCTGCCGTCCGATACTGCCATAACCGACAATTCCGACCGTTTTATCGCGTAACTCGAACGGAGAAAAGCGCTCGAAACGGTCTTTGGGCCATTCTGCCTTTTTTTGGGCGGCCAACAACGCTGGCAGCTTGCGCCCAAGCGCCAGCATCATCGTAAGCACATACTCGGCTACCTGTGAAGCTGACGCTCCGCTCAGCGTGGTAACAAGCAAGCCCTCTTTTTGTAGTAAGGGTTCTTCGAGAAAGCGGTCTATGCCAGCAAAGTGAAACTGCACCCATCGCAGCGCCGGCACTTGTTCGGGCAGGGGTAACAGATGCGCTGTATATAACACCTCGGCTTGCGCCCAGGTTTCGGCGGGAATTTCGCCCAGACCACCTGCGGGAATCGCCGTAATGTGAATGCGCGGCGAGATGCCGCGCAGCCGGGTCAGCAGCTCTTCGCCAACTGGTACGGTGATCAGCACTTCGATTGTGGGCAGGCCAGGCATCGCAGGTGTTCCAGAGAGAAAAACGCACGTTTCCCGCCCTTTTCAACACCAACACCGGGAGGGGGATGCGTTTTCGCCGTCCATTTTACCCCGCTCTGGCGAACTGTGCGATACGGACAAAAGTCCCGCCCCTCCGCCAGGAGGGGCGAGGCATGTTACTGTTCGGCTTTAGGGATAATCAGCCAGGCAAGGAGATATAACCCCAAACCTGGTACCCCACCGGGCAAAAAGGCAATGAAAAACGCCAGCCGAAACCAGAAAGCACTGAGGCCGAAAAACTCCGACAAACCGCCGCAAACACCAGCCAGGATACGGTTTCGGCGAGAGCGGCGCAGGGCAGGACGCGTGTTGATGGTCATACGATACCTCCGTAAAAATTCTGCAGTCTTGTGTTGCGCACAAGGGGCGATGTGTAGATATACGGAGCGGAGCAAATGAAGTTGTGACCCGCACATTGGCGCTGCGTGCCGGTCATCCTGTGCTTTTCAGGTAAATGCCGGTGGGGTCGAGTTCTTCGCGCAGAATTTGCAACTCTCGTTCGGTCACAGGGTCTGTCTGGCGCAGAGCAGCGGCGATTTTCAAATCCCAGCCGGTATTTTCTCGTGCCATTTCGACCGTTTTGCCAGGATGCAGGGCGGTGAGCATCAATTCGCCGTCCGAATCTGGTTCAAGGATACCCAAATCGGTGACGACAGCCACCGGGCCGTGTCCGCGCAGGCCGGCATCTTCGCGCGCATGGCCACCGTTGAGATAACCTGCCGAAGTCAGGAAATCCACGCGTTCAGGGAAACGGCGCTTTTGGTGGGGAGTCATGATATAGCAGCGATTGGCCCAGGCCGCAATCTCCTGCGCGCCGCCAGAGCCGGGCAATCGTACTTTGGGATGCGCGTAGTCGTTTCCAATCATGGTGGCGTTGATGTTCCCGTAGCGGTCAATTTGTGCGCCGCCCAAAAAGCCTACATCCACATTGCCACGCTGAAGATAGAGCGCGAAAATATCGTACATGCTGACAACCGAAAGCGCGCCGCTAACCAGCGTGGGGTCGCCAATCGACAGTGGCAGACGCGCCGGTTCTGCGCCGATGACACCTGCTTCGTAAATCATCACCAGGTTGGGTGCGTGGGTGCGCTTGGCAAGGTTGCAGGCCAGGTTGGGTTGACCGACGCCAACGAAGACGACATCACCATCTTTGAGCAAGCGTGCGGCGTTGACAATCATCAATTCTGAGGGAGAGTAGTCCATAGCAACCTTTGGGGTATCTGATGCAGTGAAGCGTTGTAAATGTGGGGGAAACGGCTTCTCCTGATTCGTTCATAGAAGAGACCATACTCCCGCAACCCATCATAAGACCTTTGACGCTGCCCGTCAAGCACACTTTTTGCACCTTTCTGTTTGCCCCTTGTCATAAAACCGGCTGGCTGAATCGTTTATAATCATCCTATGAACTCTTTCGACCTGACCCTGCTCAGCCTGTACCGCATCAACGGGCAGGAATGGCCGCAACTGCCTGGCTTACTTGCGCTTGACCCACCCAAACGTGCGGCGCGGGGACGCGAGCAAGACCGGCTGATAACGTATCTCACCCTCGTCGGCAATCTTCAGCACTCCAGCAGTGACTACAACCAGATTGTCGCTCAGGCGGCTGAAACATTCTACAATACGCCTGGCTCGCTCACTTTTGCTCTCAAGAGCGCGGTCGAACGATTGAACACCTTTCTGACCGAACGAAACCTTGCCACCACCGGACGCGGGCAATACAGCATTGGTGCGCTGGTGATGGCTGCACTGCGTGGGGACTCGCTCTATATTGTCCAATGCGGCCCGACCCACGCTTTTATCATGGGACGTGAATTGCAGCACTATCATGACTCGCAGCTTTCTGGTAAAGGCTTGGGATTGGGACAGACGACCCGTATGTACTTCTCTCAGGCCAAAATCTATGCCGGTGACCGCATTCTATTCTGTGCTGCTCTGCCGCCGAATTGGGAAAAAGCCATCAGCGAAGAACGTCATCCTGCTTCGATTGAGGCTACCCGTCGTCGTTTGCTGGCTGTGAACGATGGAAATGTGAGCGCGGTTCTGATTCAGATAAGTGAAGGCACGGGAACGATTACGCTTCTTAAGCCGCTGATTGCCCCGCCTGCGCCCATCTCCGCTTCTGCCTCGGCTGCCTCTGCGCCGGTATCTGCGCCTGCGCCCACCTCCGCTTCTGCCTCGGCTGCCTCTGCGCCGGTATCTGCGCCTGCGTCCACCTCCGCTTCTGCCGCGGCTGCTTCTGTGCCGGTATCTGCGCCTGCGCCCACTTCCGCTTCTGCCTCGGCTGCCTCTGCGCCGGTATCTGCGCCTGCGCCCACATCTGCTTCTCTCTCGGCTGCTTCTGTGCCGGTATCTGCGCCTGCGTCCACCTCCGCTTCTGCCTCGGCTGCCTCTGCGCCGGTATCTGCGCCTGCGTCCACATCTGCTTCTCTCTCGGCTTCCAGAGAGCAGATACGTGCGACTATTCGCAAAACGGCGCGTTTCCTTGCCATCGCCATCGAGCGGGGACGCCAGATGGGGCAATCCTTCCAGGAGCGGTGGCAAACGTTTGTCCCGCGTTTGTTGCCTGCGGGCGAAGACGGGCAATCTTCCCTTCTATTCGGTTGCTCCTGGCCGCTCTTTCTGGCGATTTTGTTGCCCGTCCTGGTGCTTGTCGTTGGCGTGAGCATCTATACCTACATTGGGGTTCCCCGTCAGGTGCAGGGCTATTACCGCACGGCAGAAGAATTTCGTCAGAAAGCACGTGTTGCTGTAGAGCCGCAGTTACAGCGTGAGTACTGGAAGACCGTCCTGGAAATGCTTGCAACTGCAGAAGAGTACACTCCGCTCAATGCTGCGGCGCGTCAATTACGTTCCGAAGCCCAAACTGAACTGGATGCTCTCAACCGTGTGACGCGCATCGAGCTGCAACCCGCGTTCAGTATGTCGCTCAGCCCGGGCTTGCAAGTGACCCGCCTGGCTGCGTCGGATACCGATATTTACCTGCTCGATTCAGGGGGCGGCGCCGTGCGGAGAGGGGTCTTCAATGGCAAAACCTTCGACCTGGATGGCGCGTTCCGATGTGGACCGGGAGAATACAATGGCATTCGCGTTGGCGCCTTGCTCGACATCATTTCTCTGCCACGGGGCAACCCGCTGGGCGCTACTGTGTTGGGCGTAGATGCTTCGGGGAACCTGCTTTACTGCATTCCCGGCGCCAATCCGCGCGCTTCTTACTTACAAATGCCCGAAACAGGCTGGAAGCGCATCACCGCCGTCGCTTACGATGCCAACAACCTGTACGTTTTGGATGCCCCGGCCAGCGCCGTGTGGGTCTATTTTGGCACAGCGGATGGACAGTTTCCTGGCAAGCCGTATTACTTCTTCGAGAATCAGATTCCGCAGGCCATGCCCCTGGCTGTTGGTTTGGCGGTCAATGGCGATGATCTCTACATTCTCTTTCGAGACCCCCAAACGCAGGATGGCTATCTCACAACCTGCACACTCAGCCGCCTGGTGACCGCGCCCACGCGCTGCAACGACCCGGCGCTGTTCGTAGATACCCGTCCCGGCTATCAAGGGGGAATCCGTTTGGCGGATGGGAAATTCTCACAAATTGCTTTTTCTGGTCCACCTGATCCGGCAGTGTTGCTCTTGCAACCGTTTACCCAAGAGGTCTTCAAATTCAGCCCGCGCTCTCTCGAACTGCAAAAAATCCTTCGCGACCAACCCTACACTCCTACCCAACTCCCTGAAGGCGACGAAGGAATGGTGACCGCGATGGCTTTCAGCCCCAACAAATCGCTGTTTCTGTTCGTTGGCGGCGATTTGTATGTGGCATTCAATGTGCCGTAAGGATGACTTTTCTTTCCGTGTTGGGCATTCGTTTTATCCTGGAGGCAGCATGGCGCAATCTCTCAACGTTGGCTACATCGGACTGGGGCTGATGGGCAAAGCCATCGCCCGCAACATTCTCAAAGCAGGGTTTCCGCTCATCGTTCACAATCGCAGCCGGGCTGCCGTCAAGGAGCTGGTCTCCGAAGGCGCGGTAGAGGCTTTTTCTCCGGCAGAAGTGGCAGCGCAGAGCGAGATTGTGTTCACCAACCTGCCGGATACACCCGATGTCGAGCAGGTTGCCCTGGGGCCAGACGGCATCATTGAAACCATCCGTCCGGGTGCTGTTTTCGTAGATAATTCCACCATCAAACCTGCTGCTGCACGCCGCATCGCTGAAGAGTTTGCAAAGCGTGGTGCATTTGCGCTGGATGCGCCCGTCTCAGGGGGGGATATTGGCGCACGGAATGCCACCCTGACCATCATGGTCGGTGGGGAAGCCCAGGCTTTGGAAAAAGTTATGCCGGTCTTCCAGGCCATTGGCAAAACGGTGACGCACGTAGGCGCAGCCGGTGCTGGTCAGGTTGCCAAAGCCGCCAATCAAATTATGGTTGCTGCACAAATGGTGGCGATGGGCGAATTGCTCGTTTTCTCTCAAAAAGCTGGCGTAGACCCGCGCAAAGTTGTGGACGCTATCAAAGGGGGAG
Organism: Anaerolineales bacterium; assembly: GCA_025056175.1. Classification (GTDB taxonomy): domain Bacteria; phylum Chloroflexota; class Anaerolineae; order Anaerolineales; family Villigracilaceae; genus UBA5195. Next base: position 4,355 of record JANWWK010000078.1, on the reverse strand, counting down.
CAGCGCAATGCTGGACGCTGGATGTTAAACCTCCGCGTCTGTTTGCTGGCAACCGCGCACCCGGCTTTAAGGCCTATATGCAGGCCAAAGACCTGAACATCGTGCTGGAAACAGCCCGTGAGTATGGCATTCCTCTGCCCTCGGCGGCTACGCACATGCAACTGTTCCAGGCCATGCTTCAGATGGGCATGGGGAATCTGGATAATTCCGCTGTATTGGGTGTGCTGGAAACGCTAGCTGGCATCGAACTGGAGACCCATCATGATTGAACTTCCTGGCCTGATTGACCCTCACGTTCACGTCCGTGAACCCGGCCAAACCCACAAAGAAGATTGGGATACTGCCACTCAGGCTGCGCTGGCGGGCGGTGTGACCATGATTCTTGCCATGCCCAACACCAAACCGCCGATTTTTGACGAATCTACCCTGAATCTGGCCCTCGAAGCGGCGCGTGCCAAAGCCCGTTGCGATTACGGTCAGTACCTGGGCGCTGGTCCTGCGAACGCGCTGGAAGTTGCCCGCCATGCCCGGCGTGCCGCGGCGCTCAAAATGTATCTCGATTCGACCTTTGGCGAATTGCGTCTGGACGATATGACCCTGTGGCTGGAGCATTTCCGCCGTTGGCCCGGTCCTGGCCCCATCGTCTTACATGCCGAAAGTCGCAGCATGGCCGCCGCCCTGGCTTTTGCCCAAATGTTCGACCAACCCGTTCACATCGCGCACGTGTCTCTACGCGAGGAGATTCTCGTCATCCGCGAGGCCAAAGCGCGCGGTGTCAAAGTCACCTGTGAAGTCTGCCCGCATCACCTGTTTTTGACTGCGCCGTTGACCTGTGCTGAAGGAGTTACCCCAGGCCGCTCCGAAGTCCGTCCGCGCCTGGCAACCCAGGATGACATCAACGCGCTGTGGGAAAACCTGGACGTGATAGACTGCTTTGCGACCGACCACGCTCCTCATACCCTGTCAGAAAAGGACGGTGAAAACCCGCCGCCTGGCTTCCCTGGCCTGGAAACGTTGCTCCCCCTGCTGCTTACCGCCGTCTCCGAAGGCCGTCTTACTCTGGAGCAACTTGTCCAGAAGGCATATCACAACCCCCGCCGCATCTTTGCCCTGCCCGAACAGCCCGAAACCCGTGTCTTTGTGGATGAAACCGATGAATACGAGCTTCGTGCCGCAGAGATGAAATCGCGCTGTGGCTGGACGCCTTTCGAGGGCTGGAGGGTCAAAGGCCGGGTGCGAAAAGTCATCCTGCGTGGACAAACCGTTTTTCAGGATGGCAGCGTTCTGGCGGCCCCTGGCTTTGGACGAGATGTGAGAGCTGCATGAGCAAACGAAAAGAGCGACGGGAACGTTCCGTCGCTCTTGGAAGGCATGCCTTGGTGTGGCTAGCCCATCAGGTTCGAAAACAGACGCATCGGCAACGCAAGCAGAGAAGCCAAACCGGTGCGTTGTTCACGCAAATGCGTGGGCTGAGGTTTTGCCAATCCGATATATTCCTGCATCCACTGATGACGGCGCTTCTCATGTTCGAGCGCGGCCACTTTGATTTCATAAGCGCTGCGCCAGGCGGGGCGCTTTTCGCTTTCTGGGGTGAAGGGGAAGATGAGATGGTTGTACATTGCGGTCTCCTTTCCGTTAAACAAAACAAGTCTTCTCCGTTTGACAGTTTTACGCGCAGTACGCGAAGAGAACCAGCGATGAGGACCTTTGTATCAAAGGCCACACTGGTCGGTCTTCGACGCCTGCGAGGTTAGCTGTCGGGCTGGAACAGAAGACTTGCTCCGCAACGCAATGCGCTGCTTCGCCCCAAAAGTGGGTTCCCCGCTCGAAGAGATTCGGCGTAGTTGTCAAGTTACCGTCCCACAATATAGCATACTCTGCGCGAGAGCGCAACCACAATCCTGCATGATTTGCATAAATACCCCGTTTGGGTGATGCCTGAAAGCCCTGTCTTTCCCAAAATGCTGCGAATTGTGTTAAAGTTATACCCCAATGGCCCCCTGCTGATTGCTCTCGGTTTTCATGCCGCTATGGGGTCGAAGGATTGCTATGCCTTTGAGTTTGCGCGCGCGTTTTTGGCGGCGTGTTTTGCGCCGCCTGTACAACAAACAACTGGCCGAAATTGCAGATAATCGTTTGCGCGAGGCCAACATCGCCGCCTTCAGCCGCTATGTGACGCGCGGCGTGCGGATTCAACGCCTGGAAAGCGCAGGCTGCCCGGCTGCCTGGCTGGGACCCGAAGGCACCACGGCTGACCGTATCCTTCTCTACCTGCATGGCGGCGGCTACGTTTCTGGTTCCATCAACTCGCACCTGATTCTTTGCCTGCCCCTGACGCAGGTTCTGCGGCGGAACATCCTGCTGCCCGAATACCGCCTTGCGCCTGAACATCCTTTTCCGGCGGCATTGGAAGACGCTCAGCGCGTTTACCACTGGCTCTTAGCGCAGGGCTACGCCGCTCACAACATCGTCGTCGCCGGCGATTCTGCCGGCGGTGGCTTGAGTTTAGCCCTGACCCTGGCCTTGCGCGATGCCGGAGCGCCTCTGCCGGCGGCAGTCGTTTGCCTTTCTCCCTGGGCCGACCTGACCCTGTCGGGCGAGAGTCACTGCCGCAATGCGTCCTTTGAACCCGCTCTCACCACCGAAGACCTGCGGCGTTGGGCGGCCTGGTACGCTGGTTCGACCCCGCTCTCGCATCCTCTGATTTCGCCCGTTTTTGCTGATTTTCGTGGCTTTCCTCCGCTTCTTATTCAGGCCGGTAGCGAAGAAATTCTGCTCGACGATGCTCGCAAAGTGGCTGAAGCCGCCCGTGCTGCCGGTGTGGACGTCACCTTGAGCGTTTGGGAGGGTCTATGGCACGTCTGGCATGCCCTGGGCCGCCTCGCTCCCGAAAGTGAACAGGCATTTCAAGAAATCAATGCCTTCTTACACCAACACGGCGTTTGATATATCCACCATCCAATCTTCTATCTTCTATCTCCTATGAACCTCGACGACCTCTCCCTCCTTCCCCATCTCGACCCCCAAAACACACTGGCCGACATCGAAGCTTTGCCTGCCGAACTTGAAGCCGCCTGGGAACGCGGCCAAAGTCTGCCGCTTCCGCTCTGTTCTCCGAACACCCGTCAGGTGGTGGTTGCGGCGCTGGGAGTTGCAGCGCAGGCTGCCGATTTGCTCTCCGCTCTATCTGCCGATGCCTGCTCTCTGCCGGTCATTGTGCATCGAGATTATGGCCTCCCTGCCCTTGCCGCCGGTCCCGAAACACTGGTGGTGGTTGTTTCGTCCAGCGGTGATGACGAGGAATCTCTCGATACGCTCGAAACCGCGCTCACACGCCGTTGCTCCATCCTGACTCTGAGTGCCGGCGGAATGCTGGCGGAACGCGCGGCTTCGACAAGGGTCACTCATTGGGCGTTTTCACTGCGTAGTCTGCCCTCCGCCGCCGTTGCGCCGTGCTTTGGCCTGCTCCTGGCGCTTTTCACGCGCTGTGGGTGGCTTGCAGACCCTTCCTCCGCGCTGACCGACGCCATCCAGGCCATGCGTGAACAGCAACAGAATCTCTCACCGCAGGTTCCTGCTGCGCTCAATCCTGCCAAACGCTATGCCGGACAGCTGGTGGGGCGGTGGGTCACCGTTTTTGGCGCAGGCGCCTTGAGCGCCGTTGCCCGCCGCTGGAAGACCCAAATCAACGAACTTGCCAAAGCCCCGGCCAGTTTCGAGTTCCTGCCCGAAGCCGACCACAATGCCCTTGCGGCTCTCGTCAATCCTGCCGACCTCTTGCAAAGCCGCACGCTCGTCATGTTTTTGCTTTCTCCTTCCGACCATCCGCGCAATCGCCTGCGCAGCGAGTTGACCCGTCAGGTTTTCATGCTGGAAGGCTCAAACACCGATTTTTATATGGCAAAGGGCAATTCCAGGCTTGCCCATCTCTGGACTGCGCTGCATTTTGGCGATTATCTGGCATGGTATCTGGCTCTTGCGTATCAAACCAACCCCGCTGCTGCCGAGTCATTGGCCTATCTCAAAGAAACACTCGCATCGCAACACACGCCGTGAACCCTGTGCAAGTAACCTCTCGTCGTTCTCGTTTTCTTCTGGTTGCCGCCTGGTGCCTCATCGGGTTAGGGTTGGTGTTGCGTTTGCGTCAATACCTTATCAACCGCTCGCTCTGGCTTGATGAGGCCATGCTGGCGTTGAACATCCTGCACAAAGACGTCTGGGGGCTGTTGGGCAGGCTGGATTACGAACAGGGTGCGCCGGTGGGCTTCTTGCTGCTCGAAAAACTGGTCGTCACCCTGCTGGGAGACGGAGAACGCGCCTTGCGCCTGCTCCCGTTCCTGGCGGGGTGCGCCTCG
>JANWWK010000045.1 GCA_025056175.1 Anaerolineales bacterium | reverse complement strand
TGCCAGCACGCGCGCCGCGCCCTGGCTATCCAGGCTCTCGAGGGCAGGGTCTGAAACGAGAATGGCCTCATCAGCCCCCATCGCCAGCGCATGTTTCAGAGCTTCACGCGCACTTTCAGGCCCGAGGCACAACGCCGTTACGGTGGCATTTCCATTATCCTTCTGCTGGAGCGCCGCTTCGACAGCGTATTCATCAAACGGGTTGATGACCAGCGGCGAATTGCCCCACGAAACCTGCCCATCCTGCGCTGTCACACGTGCTTCGGAATCGGGAACTTGCTTGATACAGGTGATGATTTTCACGCTTCCTCCTTTTTGGTGTGTGCGCTGCAACAAACGCACCCTACGTAATGCGGGTAAACCCGATGAGTTTTCCAGTCTTCAACTCCAATTCGCAGGCATGCCCACCGATGGTATAAGCCGAAATGGTTTCGTCATCGTTCAGCCGCACCCGCGAGTAGAGCGTATTCGGGTCGGGTTTTTCGGCTTTCCACAGAATTTTTCCACTGGCAGTGACAATGTACAAATTCGATTCATAGCGCGGGAAGCCGTTGGGCTGTTCTAACACCAGCAAGCCCAGCATCGTTTGAATCGTCTTTTCGATGTTTGTTCGCAGGGGTTGAATTTCCATACGTTTACCTATCCTTGCCAGATGGCCTCATCATAAGCGGGCAGTTCACAGCGTAGGGGTTTATCGGCGCGCTTGCCCAGCGCGTATTCGGCCTGGATGATGGTCTGAATTTCCGAGCTGCCCTCGTAAATGATTGCGCCGCGTGCGTTCCGCAGGTGACGTTCGACATCGTATTCATCGCTAAAGCCATACGCGCCATGAATTTGCACAGCTTCGTGAGCAGCCTGAAACGAAGCTTCTGTAGCAAACTTTTTGGCGTAGGAAGTTTGAAGCGTACTGCGCCTGCCGAGATTCTTCAGCCAGCCCACTTGCAAATAAAGCAGACGGGCAATTTCGTAATCCTGCGCCATTCTGGCGATTTTTTGCTGAATCAATTGATGTTCGGCAATCGGTTTACCAAAGGTTTTGCGGGTTTGAGCATAGGCTGTGCTGGCTTCCAGACAGGCGCGAATGATGCCGGTTGCCCCCGCCGCGACAGTGTAACGTCCATGGTCAAACGCCGTCATGGTGATTTTGAAGCCTTCGCCTTCTTCACCGATGCGGTTTTCAAGCGGCACACGCACATCGTGGAAGGCAATCCAGCCGGTCGAGCCGGCGCGCACCCCCAATTTTCCGTGCAGGTCGCCGCGTTTCACGCCGGGGGCGTGTAAATCTACCAGAAATGTGGAGAGCGCTTCGGAGGGTTTTCTGGGGCTAGGGTTTGTCCGCGCCGTTACCAGAGCATAATCGGCCCTGGAGGCCAGCGAAATCCACATCTTTTCACCGTTCAAGATATAAACATCACCCTCACGCCGCGCCGTCGTCTGCATGGCGGCCACATCGGAACCCATGCCCGGCTCGGTAAATGCTCCACAACCCAGTTTTACACCTGAAGCCAGCGGCTTAAGAAAACGTTCCTTCTGTGCTTCCGTCCCCCACTGCAAAAGTGTCATTCCGCACAGGCCGGTATGCACCGACATCGCCACCCGCAAGTGCGTATCCACGGCCTCCAACTCTTCGCATGCCAGGCCTAGAGAGATGTAATCCATCCCCTGCCCACCATAGCGGACGGGAAAACACAACCCCAAAATACCCAGAGTCCCCATCCGTTCAAGCGAATGGGGCATTGGCTCGGCCTTGCGGTCATATTCTTTGATGGCGGGCGCAATTTCGCGGCGGGCAAAATCGCGCACCATCTTTTGAAGCATCTCGTGTTCTTGCGAAAGAGAAAAATCCATGCCGGCTCCTTGTTTTGATTATACCAAACCTACCGAACGGTTGGTAGGTTTGGTGATTGAGTTCCATTAAATTTTACACAGTTTTGGTTGTGGGAATTTAGTACTAGACAGGCGTGATTTGTTAAGATTCGAGTATAATTCAAAAACCACACCGAAAAGCGGCGGCCCCAGAAACACTATGCTTTTCCGAAGAAATGACAATCCTGGCAGGTAGTGAGGAGAATGACAAAAGCCACGATACTAATGGTGGAAGGAAAGAAAGCCGACCGCCCTTCTTTTGCAGCGCAATTGCAGAAGAAGGGTTTCAGCGTTGTGGTGGCTCCCAGCGGAACGGAAGCGATTGCCCGCCTGCCGGAAAGCGGGCCAGATTTGGCCGTGGTCAACGCGGCTTCGCTCGGTTCTACCGGTGTCCGCATTTGTCAATCGCTGCGCAGTCACCAGGAAGAACACCTGCCCATCGTGTTGATTCTGGATGCCGAAAAAAACGTTGAATCCTCGGCGGCGGATGTCATCATCCACCTGCCATTCACCGTTCAAAAACTGGTCAACCGCATCAAACCATTCTTGCCAAACGAGAGCGAAAACATCATTGAAGCCGGGCCTATCCGCCTCGACCTGGAACAACGCCGCGTCAAATGCCTCTCGCGGCATGCACGGCTCACGCCCCGCCTGGCAACCCTGCTCCATATCTTGCTCCAGCATCGCGGCGAAGTCATCGAGCGTGAAGAACTGTTCAAAAAAGTGTGGGATACGAACTACACCGGCGATACGCGCACGCTCGATGTTCATATTTCGTGGCTGCGCCGCGCCATCGAGATGGACCCCGACCATCCGCGCTTTCTGCACACCGTGCGGGGCGTGGGCTACCGGCTGGATGTTTGAGCGCATTCGGGTATAATGCCTCTCTATGCAGCCGAATATCGTTGGAATCCGTTTTAGCAAAGTAGGAAAAATCTATCACTTCGACGCTTCCGCCGTGCCAGATTTGCAGGTGGGAGAGCATGTCATCGTAGATACGGCGCGCGGACGTCAAATTGGCGAGGTCATTCAACGCATTGAAAACCCGCCGCCCCCTCCCGATGGGACTTGGAAACCGGTGGAACGGCGCGCCACCGCCGCCGATTTGGTCTTGCGACAGCAATGGCAACAGAAACAAACCGCCGCCATGATTGAATGCCGCGCCCGTGCTGCCGAGTTGCAGCTGGAGGGAATCAAAATCGTTGCCGCGGAATACTCCTTCGACGGCACACGCCTGGCCTTCATGTTCAGCACCGAAAGCGAAGACAAAGTAGACCTGAAGACCCTGCGGAAGGACATGCAACGTCTCTACCCCGAATCTCAGGTGGAAATGCGGCAAATTGGCCCGCGCGATGTGGCAAAACTGCTCGGCGGCATGGGCGCCTGCGGCCTGGAAACACGCTGCTGCTCCAAATTTCTGACCGAGTTCAGCCCCATTTCTATCAAAATGGCAAAAGAGCAGGGCATCTCGCTCACGCCCAGCGAAATTACCGGCATGTGCGGACGCCTGCGCTGTTGTTTGATTTACGAATACGAGCAATATGTCGCCGCCCGCAAAGAACTCCCCAAGCGCAACAAGCGCGTGGTGACCCCAGATGGCGAAGGCAAAGTGGTGGATGTCTTCCCCCTGCGGAACGTCGTCCTGGTTGAACTCGACCCCAAACCTGGCAGTACCATTCAGGAAAAAATTACCCGCGAATATCACCGCGACCTGCTCGAACCCTGGGATGAACTTGAAGCCCTGCGTCGCAAGTCCGAAGCCCCCTGCGACCGACACGAAGGCGGTGGATGCGATTGCGGCAAAGAGAAACAACGCACGAGCAAAGCATAATTCGTATGGATACATACGGTACGTGGGACACTACACAGCGAATTCTGGTTATCCTCGCGCATCCAGATGACCCGGAGTTCTTTTGTGGCGCAACGCTGGCAAAATGGGCGCAAGCCGGGCATGAAATCATCTACTTTCTGCTCACCTGCGGCGATAAAGGCCGCAACAGCCACAATCAAGACATCCCCGGCAGCGAACTGTGCGCCCTGCGCCACGTGGAACAGCGCGCTGCCGCTCAGGTAATTGGCGTCAAAGAAGTTCACTTTCTGGATAAAGAAGACGGCTACCTCGTCCCCGATTTGGAACTGCGCCGCGAAATGGTACGGGTCATCCGCCGCTTTCGGCCCGATGTACTGCTGACCTGCGACCCGCAACTGCTTTTCTCTCCCGTTGGAATCAACCACCCCGACCACCGCGCCGCCGGCCAGGCCGTGCTGGATGCCGTCTTCCCCGCCGCGGGCAACGAACTCTACTTCCCCGAATTGCTCGATGAGGGCCTGCCTCCGCATACTCCCAAAGAAGTGTGGGTTTCGCTCTCCGCCCAGCCGAATGTCACCCTGGATGTGAGCGAATTTTGGGAGACGAAAATCCGCGCCCTCAAAGAACACAAAAGCCAGATTGGTGACCCGGCGAAACTGGAAGAACGAATGCGCAGCCGCCACACTGAAGATTCCAGCCCCGAAAACCCGCGCTACGAAGAAAAATTCCGTGTAATTCGGTATTCGTAACAATCTCACAAGCCCCATTTTGTGGGGCAAGAGCATCTATCCATTACAGTTCCCACCGCAAGAGGAGAGCAGGCATGATTGATTTTCTGACCGAGGCGCAAAAACTTTTTCCCTACACGCAAAGCATGCGCCGCGATTTTCACATGCACCCGGAACTGGGACATCAGGAAATCCGCACGGCAGGTGTTGTAGCGCGGGAACTGAAATCTCTGGGATTAGAAGTAACAACCGGTGTGGGAAAAACCGGTGTTGTGGCAATGATTGAAGGCGCAAAACCCGGCCCGGTCATCTTGTTGCGCGCCGACATGGATGCCCTCCCCATCCACGAAGAAACCGGCGCAGAATATGCTTCGCGCACCCCCGGTGTCATGCACGCCTGCGGACACGATGCCCACACCGCCATCCTGCTGACGGTTGCGAAATTACTTCACAGCATACGCCAGGAACTGCCCGGCTCGGTTAAACTGGTCTTTCAACCCGCCGAAGAAGGCATGGGCGGTGCGGAAGGAATGATTGCCGATGGTGTGTTAGAAAACCCCAAAGTGGATGCCACGCTGGGCCTGCACATCTGGAACGAACAACCGCTTGGCTGGCTCGGGCTGGCTGCCGGACCAGTGATGGCCGGAACGGAGGGATTTCAGATACGCATTCGAGGCAAAGGGGGACATGGTGCCATTCCACACCTGGCGGTGGACCCGATTCTGGCTGGGGCGCATGTGGTCAGCGCGTTACAGAGCATCGTCTCACGCAACACCCCCCCACTCCAGGCAGCGGTCGTAAGCGTAACCACCTTTCACGGCGGCGAGGCCTTCAACGTTATTCCCCCCCATGTCGAACTGAGCGGTACCATCCGCACCTTCGACCTGTCGGTACGCGCGATGGTCTTACGCCGATTCGATGAAATTGTACAGGGGGTTGTAAGCGGCATGGGCTGTGAAGCCGAAATCGAACATATTCGCATGACTCCCGCGCTCATTAACGACCCGCAAGCCGCCCGGGCCGCACAACGCGCCGCACAACGCATCCTGCCGGAGAGCCACATCGAAACCAGCGGGCCATTCACCATGGGCGGTGAAGATTTTGCCTTTATGATGGAACAGGTGCCAGGCATGTTCCTGTTTGTCGGCTCGGCTAACCACGAAAAAGGGTTATCCTACGGGCATCATCATCCCAAATTTGATTTCGACGAGGCCGTCCTGCCCCGTGCTGCAGCACTGCTGGCCGCAACAACTCTAGAACTGATGGAGAACAGGACAGGATAATCTGGTCTACTTTTTACATCCCTGCACGGTTTGCGAGTAGCGCACCGAGACGCCGACGTCATTGAACGACTCGATATCGTAAAGATAACTGGCTGCCAGAGGAGGATAGTCGGTGTATTCGGTCAAATCTTCCTTGAGTTCAATCAGCCGAATCCCATTGCGATAAATGCGGTAGCCGGTTTCTCCGATGACATCGGGCCAGCGCAACTTGATAGAAATACGCCCCGTGCAAACCAATTCAACCACTGTCAGACGCGAGGGGGGTTCTGGCAACGGCTGGAACGAGATGACCGGCAAGAAGGAGAAATCTATCGGGTCTTTGAGGGTGGCCGTGTTGACCCAGCAATTTCCGCTCGAAGTGCGTACCCACAACCAGGAACTATCGTTGTTACGCCCTTCGGCAAAGGTCGTACGGTCTTTAAAGAAATTGGTCACCTGGTTGTAATTGACCGAAGGCCCAAGGCGGCAATTGGCATTGGCGTTGAACGTGATGAGTGGAAACGTAATCGGCGTGGGCGAAAGCGTGGGCGAGGCGGTCTCGGTTGCGGTGGGAGGGAGCGTCTCGGTGGGCGGCAGGGGAGTGACGGTGGCGGTAGGAGACGGGGTGAGCGTGGCAGGAGGTACCGTCCAGGTTGCCGATGGCTGCAAGGGTTGCAGTGTCAGCGTAGGTGGATAGCCCGGAGTGGGTGGAAGCAAGTCCTGAGGAAGATTGCAGGAAACAAGCAGGAACAAGACCAAGAGCGCCACCGGTGAGAACATTTTCCCGTTCATGAGGGTACTCCCAAAACGTCTGGATTGTGCTGTGGAGAAAGTTTACCAGAAATTGACGCAAAAAACCGTCAGGGCAATTCCTGACGGTTTTCAAGAAACATCAGCACTTTCAATTGACCTTGCGTCCGCCTTTGAGCGTCTCTTGCAATTTTTTCAGGCCTTCCCAGTCGCCTTTGGCGGCCAGAGCAGCCTGTTCTACCCAGCCAGATGGCTCCATGTATTTATAGCCGGCGGCGTCGAGCATCTCACGCAGTTTTGCCAGGTCGGCCTGGGCCAGTTGTTGGAAGGTGGTAATGCCGCTCCCCTCAAGCAATTTAGCGACTTTAGGACCAATCCCTTCAAGAGTTGTCAGGTCATCGGGTTGAGGTGCCGGTTCAGCGGCAACAGGTTGGGAGGGCGTTTCCTTGTGTGCCAGCTGCTCGTGAGCATCGGTCTCGTGACCGTGCGAACCGGATACAGTCTCTTCTTCTGGCTTGAGCCAGCCCTTTTGCGAAACCCACCAGCCCAGCAAAACCATCAGAAAGAAAACGGCCAGCCCCACCCACACCAGCCAGCCCATGCCGCCTTCGCCGCCTTCGGCAAACAATCCAATTGAATATACCATGACTGCCTCCTTTAGTTGTTGGTTTCTGCTATTTTATCGCAAAGCGCGAGTGTATTGCAGAATCAGAGAGTGTCCCGAATAGCGGGCAAGGATCTGGCCGCTCTCACCCCGCCTTTCAGGAATCGTGGTGAAACCATCCTGTTCGTGGGCGGGCATTACGAAGTCCACAACCCCGGCAGCGGACAAATGGTGACAAAATACTCTTTTTCCGGCTCGTCCAGAATCGCCATGCGCGCGGGCGGGACGCTCTCCTACCTGCTGACCAACCCCCTGGGCAGCACCAGCATCACCACTGACACCAGCGGCGCGAAAATCGCTGAAATGCGCCCCAGGAATCTGCTCAGGGCGTGTTTTGAATTCCCGCTTGTTTTTCTCCGAGCGGCGGTTCAGTCACCTGACGCAAACGTCCGGTTGTACCTTTTTTGTGATATAGCCGACGGTCGGCAATGGCTAGCAACTCTTCAGCAGTATCGCCATCATCGGGATAGCAGGCGATGCCCGAGCTAAACGAAATGAACAGCAGCGGGTTCGTCAAGATGGGCGTCATGCTTACCAGGTCAGCCAGGCGCTGCACCAGCACCGGACCACGCGCGAGGTCAATGCCTGGCAAAAGCAGGATGAACTCATCGCCGCCGTAACGAAAGAGCAGGTCGGTGGTACGCAAGTCAGCCACCAGGCGGCGGACGAAAGAGACGAGGACATCATCTCCACAGGCATGACCATAGGTGTCGTTGATTTGCTTAAACTTATCCAGGTCAATAAAGACGACCGCAAACTTATACCCGTAGCGCTGGGCGCGCTCAATTTCGTCCTGTAAGCGCAGGTCGAGCGCTTGACGTGAAAATGCACCCGTCAGGTGGTCGTACATGCCGGGACCGTAATCCATCGGTTTGACTTCGCGCACCCGTTCCGTCAGTAAGCGCATCAATTCAATGCCTACCTCCGGCACACTGGCAAGCATTTCATGGAATCTGGCTTTGTTCAGACACTTGAGACGTGCGCTGGTGATAGCGGCGACGCTGGCCGTGCGCGGAACATTTTCCAGCAAAGCAATTTCGCCAACGATATGCCCTGGCCGACGAAAAGTGAGCAGATGCGGACTGCGCAATTTTCCCTGCAAAATTGCCAGAACGCCGGCTTCAATCCAGTACAGGTTCTCTCCGGCTTCATCCTGTACGAAGAGAATTTCTCCCGGGTTGAGTTCAACATCCTCACCAAATTTCTCCAAAAAGCCTCTCAAAGAAACCGCAAACATCGAGGAAGCCGTCCTGGTATTGGACAGGATGTTGAGTTCGTTGTAGATAGTTTGCAATTTGGCAAGGACAGTAGGAGAAAGGAAACGCTTGTTCGTCACAACTCATTCCATCATAAAAGAAATCTGTCGGCAGAAAAACGTCTTTTCACTATAACGTACACAAAAGAATAAAGAGAAACCGTTCCATCCTTTTGGGGTCAGAAACGGCTCTGGCAGGCAAGTTCGGAAGATGGAAAGATTGCGTCTGATTTTAGCACACAAATCCATCAATCGATTTTCTTATTCCTCCAGCAATTCTTTGGCTTTCTTGGTTTGTTTACCGCGTTCTTCGGTATCGAGAATGCGTTTGCGAATGCGGTAAGCGAGCGGGGTGACTTCGAGCAGCTCGTCATCGGCGAGGTATTCGATGGCCTCATCGAGAGACATCTGGCGCGGCGGGGTCAGGCGAATTTCCATATCGCCGCGCGCGGCGCGCATATTCGTCAGATGCTTCTTGCGGCAAACGTTGATGGCAATATCACCCGGCCGGGCATTTTCACCAATCACCATGCCTTCATACACCGGCACGCCCGGCCCATAAAAGAGCGTGCCACGCTCTTCGGCGCCTTTGAGGGCGTAGGAGGTGGTCTCACCGGCCTCCATAGCGACCAGGGAGCCGGTGGCACGGGTGGCAATTGGCCCGGCCAGTTCATCGTAGCCGTGAAAGAGCGTGTGCATAACGCCCAGTCCGCGCGTAGCGGTGAGGAACTGATAGCGAAAGCCGAGCAAGCCGCGCGTGGGGGCGATGTACACGAGACGGACATGACCATCGCCGGTATCATGCATTTCCAGCATCTTGCCGCGCCGCGCACCGAGCATTTCGACCACCACACCGACTGTATCACTGCTGGTTTCGATGTGAACTTCCTCGTAGGGTTCGAGAATAGCACCATCTTCAGCCTTGTGGAAGATGACTTCAGGCCGGGAAACCTGAAACTCGTAACCTTCGCGCCGCATCGTTTCGATGAGAATGCCCAGATGGAGCTCGCCCCGCCCGGAGACGATGAAATTCTCTGCGGAATCGGTCTCTTCCACGCGCAGGGCTACGTTCGTACGCAGTTCATCGAACAAACGCTCACGCAACTTGCGGGAGGTGCTCCATTTGCCCTCGCGTCCGGCAAAGGGGGAGGTATTCACGCCAAAAGTCATGCGGACGGTCGGTTCCTCGACCTTGATGGGCGGCAGGGCGACCGGATTGAGCGGGTCGGCCAGCGTTTCACCGATGGCAATTCCCTCCAGACCCGCCAAAGAAATAATGTCGCCAGCAGAGGCTTCCTCCACTTCGACTTTGTTCAAGCCCTGAAAAACGTAGAGATAGCGGGCTGTTTCAGGCAAATTCTGGCCGTCCAGGGTCAGACGTGCCAGTTTTTGCCCAGCGCGAATTCTACCGGCGAAAATCCGTCCCACCGCGGTTACGCCGCGATAGTCGTCGTATCCCAGTGTGGTGACAAGCATCTGAAAAGGGGCATCCTCGTCCACTTTGGGGGCCGGGATATGTCGCAAAATGGCCTCGAACAGGGGTTTCAGGTCGGGGCCAGGTTGCGGGGTCAGCCCGGCACGGCCAGCGGTGGCCTGGGCGTAAATGACCGGGAAATCGGCCTGCTCATCGCTGGCGCCAAGTTCGATGAACAGGTCAAACGTCTCGTTGAGGACACGCTCCGGCTCGGCATCACGCCGGTCCACTTTGTTGATGACCACCACCGCTTTGTGGCCGCGTTCCAGTGCCTTCTTCAGGACGAAGCGGGTTTGCGGCATCGGGCCTTCGGCGGCATCTACCAGCAGGAGAACGCCGTCCACCATGTTCATAATGCGCTCCACTTCGCCGCCAAAATCGGCGTGACCGGGCGTATCTACAATGTTAATTTTGACGTTCTGGCGGGTCTGTTCATCGAACAGGGTGATGGCCGTGTTTTTTGCGAGAATGGTGATGCCGCGCTCGCGTTCCAGGTCGTTAGAATCCATCACGCGCTCGGCAACCTGCTGATTCTCGCGGAATGTGTGCGATTGGCGCAAGAGATGGTCTACCAGCGTGGTCTTTCCATGGTCTACATGAGCAATAATGGCAATGTTACGGAGTTCGGTTCGTTCTTTCAGCATAAAAAGAATAGACTTTCTTGAAGAGAGAGTAGCAGGGCGCGGGTCAACTCATGTGACGGATGACCGCATCGCCAAACTCGGAGCATTTCACTTCTACCGCGCCATCCATCAGGCGGGCAAAGTCATAGGTAACGGTTTTAGCGGCAATCGCGCCTTCCATGCCCTTGATAATCAAATCGGCGGCTTCGTGCCAGCCCATGTAACGTAGCATCATCTCGCCAGAGAGAATGACCGAACCGGGGTTGACTTTATCCAGGTCGGCATATTTGGGCGCAGTGCCGTGCGTGGCCTCGAAGATGGCGTGACCACTTTCGTAATTGATATTGGCGCCGGGCGCAATGCCAATGCCGCCCACCTGCGCTGCGAGTGCATCGGAGAGGTAGTCGCCGTTCAGGTTCAGGGTAGCAATCACATCGTAGTCGCGCGGGCGAATCAGGACGAATTGCAGAGTCACATCAGCAATCGAATCTTTGATGAGCAGTTTCGACTTCCACTTTTCATCGCCGTGGGTTTCCCACAGGGCGAGAGCCTCTTCCACTTCCCGGCGGATGGCAGCCTGTTGTTCAGGCGACATCATGTCGTAGCCGGGTTCAACCAGTCTGGCATTTTCCTCAACCGTAAGGGCAGGATTCTTCTCTTTATTGCCTAAAATCCAGCTTTCGCGTTCGGTCACAATTTCCTGACGAAACTCACGCTTCGCCAGGCGATAGCCCCAATCACGGAAGGCGCCCTCGGTAAACTTCATGATGTTGCCCTTATGAACGAAGTTGACGCTGCGGCGCTTGTTCTGTAATGCCCAGCGGATGGCGGCGCGCACCAAACGCTCGGTGCCTTGCACCGAAACGGGTTTGATGCTAAACCCCGCCGTTTCGGGGAAGCGAATTTTTGCAAACTCTTTCGGGAAGGCTTCTTTGAGCAGGTCGCGGAACTTTTGATTTTCTTCTGTGCCGTATTGAAATTCGATACCGGTATAAATATCTTCGGTGTTCTCACGGAAGATGACCATATCCACATATTCCGGGTGCTTTACAGGCGAGGGCACACCCTGAAAATAGCGCACCGGGCGCAGGCAGACGTACAAATCGAGCAGTTTGCGAAGCGCCACATTCAACGAACGAATTCCGCCGCCGACCGGCGTGGTGAGCGGCCCTTTGATGCCCACCAGAAATTCTTTGAAGGCTTCGGTGGTTTCATCGGGCAACCAGGTGCCAAATTGTTTGAACGATTTTTCGCCGGCATAGACTTCCATCCAGTGGATTTTGCGCTCCCCGCCGTAGGCTTTCTCGACCGCCGCATCGAACACGCGCACAGACGCCCGCCAGATGTCGCGGCCTGTGCCGTCGCCTTCAACGAACGGGATGATGGGATTGTGCGGGACCTGTAAGACCCCCTCCTGAATGGTGATTTTGTCCCCGCCTTCCGGGACTTTGATGTGTGTATAGGACATGGTTGGTGTCTCCTCTTTTGGAAAAGGTGTTTCTCAAATTGCCGTCTGATTATACTCCCGCCCTGTCCACACCGGGTGAGTGCATCCGACCAAAACAGATTACTTTCTCTCTACCCCCACCCAAACATCCTGTCCATCGGTGACCAGTTCCACCCAACCCATCCAATCGGTGCGCAGGAGGTTAGCACCTTTCAACGTTTCGAGCAAATCGGGAGAAGGTCGCCCGTCAAAATCACCGGCAGCCACGCTCAGGAGAATCATCTCTGGCTGAAGGTTCCGCAGCCAGGCCGCCGGATTGGAGGGGTTATACCCGCTTTCGGCCAGAACAATCGCCGTTACCGGGCCAAGTCCATCGCCGTTGCGGAGTTGCTCGAAGGTGTCATACCGCACCCCCAGCGGTAAAACCACCTTGAAATTGTTCCATTCCACCATTAAAACGCCTCCGCGCGGCGAGACTGCCAGCACGCGCAAAACCGCTCCCTGACCCAAATCCAGCACATCGCCTGGGCCAGGTTCGGTGATAGGGATGGCATGTTCTGCCAGCCACTCTTCCAGCCGCCGGGCCGAGTACGATGCCTGGCGGTTACCCATCCAGAAAACAGTGTCCGGCGGGTATTGGTCGAGGATACGCGGCAGCGCAGCCACCTGATTTTCCTGCGGGGCGGCCACAATCAGGGCATCCAGTTTACGGCGGAAGGGCGGAATCTGCCGTCCTATCTGGTTCACCAGCCGTGCGGGGCTGGGACCGCCATTGATAAGCAGAAAGCGACCATCGGGCGTTTTGAGCAGGATTGCTTCTGCCGAACCGACATCGAGCAGGGTGACGTGCAGGCGTCCATCGGGGCCGTTGGCCGCCGTCCGCCACAAATTGACCGTGACAATCCCCAGGATGACCGTCAGCAGAGAAACGCTCACCAGCGAGCGAAAAGCCGCCAGGTAAGGCCAGAAAACCGTCAGCCCGAACAAGAGCGCATACAGCAGGAACATCGTCAAAAAACCAAACTCTCCTACCGTCAATACGCCGCTCTCGAAGCCGGCAAAATACTCAATCGTCCGAATCGAATAGGCCGGAAAGGGAAAGGTAAACCAGGCCAGGATTTGTCCCAGCGGGTGATGCAATTTGCCCGCAATCGCCGCCAGGCCGCCGAAAATCATAATCGGCGGCTGGGCCGGAAGCACAAACGGGTTGACCACAAACGAAATGAGCGAAAGCCGCCCGAAGTGATACACGGTGACCGGCAGGGTGGTCAATTGCGCCGCAAAGGTCAGCAAAAAATATTCGCTGAAGGGGCCAAGAACGGCATCCACCGTATCCCTGGGGAGAAAGCGCAGGAGAAATGCACGCGCGGCATCCTGCCAGGGTTGAGCGTAGAGAACCAGCCCAAGGGTTGCCATGAAAGAGAGCTGAAAGCCCACATCCCACAGCGTAAAGGGATTCCACAGCGCCATCAAGACGGCGGTAGCAAAGAGTGTGTTGAGTGCCAGGCTGCGGCGTCCAAACTGGCGGGCCAGAAGCGCAAGCGCGCCCATGATGGCCGCCCGCACCACCGAAGCGCTGGCACCCACCAGCAGGGTGTAGAACGCAATCCCCAAAATTGCCAAAAGCGCGCCCCAGGTTTTGCCAAACCAGCGATTAAACAGCCAGAAGAACAGACCGGCGATGATGGCAATGTTGAACCCCGAAATTGCCACGATATGCGCCGTGCCGGTGTCTTTGAACGCTTGCTGAACGTCTTCGGGAATATCGCTCTCGATACCCAGCAGAATACCGTTCATCAACGAGGCTTCTGGCTGGGGAAAAAGCGCATTCACTTCCCTGTATAGACTCCCACGCAGACGATACAGAAAGGCCCAAAACGGATGACGCTCCGCGCCAAACGGCAAAAGGGTGATTTTGTCGGTATGCAGAATTGAGACGACGCCCTGCCGAAGCAGGTAAGCGCGGTAGGAGAATGTTTCATCTTCGGGCGGTGTTTCCAGCCGTCCGCGCACACGCACTGCGTCACCATAAGCCAGGTCGTAATCATTTGTCAACCGCACGAGAACGAAGCCAGTAGCAGGAATATCGCCATCCCCTGCATCCACTGCCTTCACCTTCAGGCGCAAGTTGATGTATGTATCGCGCACATCAGGAGCATCCGCCAGCGTGCCGGTGACGTAAAGGTTCCGGTCCAGGTCGTTGTACGCGGCAACCGTTTGGGTTTCCAGAGCGCGCACTCCCCAGGCATGGCGCGCTGCGCCCAACACAAAAACCGCCGGCAAGAGCAGCAGCGCCAGCGCAGCCTGTGGACGCAGCCATCGCACC
This sequence comes from Anaerolineales bacterium, assembly GCA_025056175.1. Lineage (GTDB taxonomy): Bacteria > Chloroflexota > Anaerolineae > Anaerolineales > Villigracilaceae > UBA5195. The sequence continues at coordinate 5,398 of JANWWK010000045.1, read as the reverse complement.
AGCAAGGCACCCAGAGCAAGAATCCCCCCTGCCGCAAACCACAGCCACGCTGCCAGCGGGAGCAGGTCAGAAAAGACCACCCCACCCAAAAAGGCACAGGCCAGCCACAGGAGCGGCAAAGCAGAGAGTTGTTCGAGCAGGGTTTCAGCACGGGGGAAGGAACGCATGTTATTTTGGACTGCGAATGAACAGCCCGTACTTCAAAATCACATAAATAGCGCGCACGCCGTCTTTCCAGTTGATTTTCTTGCCCTCGGCGTACGTCCGTCCGTAGTAAGAAATTCCAACCTCGTAGACGCGGCAATCAATGCGCGCAATTTTGGCGGTGAACTCCGGTTCAAAACCGAAACGATTTTCTTGCAGGCTGATTTTTTCCAGAATTTCGCGCTTGAAGACCTTGTAACACACTTCCATATCGCTCAGGTTCAGGTTGGTGAACATATTAGAGAGCAAGGTAAGGAAGTGGTTGGCAACCGAGTGCCAGAAGTACAATACCCGATGCGATTCGCCGCCGATGAAGCGTGAGCCATAGACGACATCAGCGCGGTCATCTTCGATGGGTTTGAGCAGTTTGGGGTATTCGTGGGGGTCGTATTCCAGGTCAGCATCCTGGATGATGATGACATCCCCTGTGGCGTGGGAAAACCCCGTACGGAGCGCCGCCCCTTTGCCCTGATTGACGTCATGCAAAATGACACGAATACCGTTTTGTCCATTCAGCTCCAGCAGGCGCTCGCGCGTCCCATCTTTCGAGCAGTCATCCACAATGATGATTTCGCGTTCGTGCGGCAGTTGCACCGCCAAGACGGTCTGCAACAGTGTATCAATGGTGCGAATTTCGTTGTAACAGGGGATGACAATTGAGATTTTCATGCAGTTCGAGGTTTCTCCTTGCGTGGGTTGGTTCTATGCGGTGCTGATTATACAGCCTTCTCCCCTTTGCGTATCCACTGAATTTGAGATATATTCGCCGTATGAAAAAGCGACTTGTCCTGGTCACCGGCGCAACTGGCTACGTCGGCAGCCGGTTGATTCCGCGCCTTTTGAATCTCGGATATGAAGTGCGCGTGCTGGCGCGTGACCCGGCCCGCCTGGAGGGTCGTCCCTGGCTGGAACGGGTACAGGTAGTACCGGGAGATGCCACCCGCCGGGAGACGCTGCTCCCGGCCTTGCAAGGCGTTTCGGCAGCGTATTACCTGATTCACGGACGCCAGGGAGGCAAAGTCCACGCCGAACGAGATATGGTTGCAGCGCGCAACTTCGCCGCTGCCGCTGAACAAGCCAACCTCGAACGCATCATCTATCTGGGAGAACTGGTGGACCCAACAGCACGACTTTCGCCGTATCTTCGCTCCCGCCACGAGACGGGCTACCTGCTGCGACAAGGGCGCGTGCCGGTGACAGAATTTCGCGCCGGCATGATTATCGGCTCTGGGTCGGTCTTGTTCGAGATGATTCGTTACCTTTCAGAACGCGAGCCGGTGCTTATCTGTCCGCGCTGGTTCTTTTCCAAAGCCCAGCCCATCGCCATCCGCAATGTGTTGGATTATCTGGTCGCTGCGCTCGAACAACCCGAAAGCATCGGCAAGTTGCTGGAAATCGGCGGGCCTACGCGCCTGACGTATGCCGATATGCTGATGGAATATGCGCGCATACGCGGGCTTAAGCGCTGGCTGATTCCCACGCCGGTCTATGCACCGCGACTTTCAGCCTATTGGGTGCATCTGGTCACGCCGGTCACGTACCACGCCGTTCTGCCACTTATCGAAGGATTACATGCCGATTCGCTGGTCAAAGACGATTTGGCACGGCTCTTGTTTCCGCACATCAAGCTGCTCGATTTCGAGACCGCCGTCCGCTACGCGCTGAAAAAAATCGAAGCAGGGGACATCGAATCGTCCTGGTCAGATGCGCTGGTGACCAGCGCAGGCGACAACCAACCCTACCGGTTTTCGATTCAAGAGGGCATGTTCATCGAAAAGCGTCAACGCGTGGTGAACGTGCCGCCCGAAGCCGTTTTCCGCTCGTTTACAGGCATCGGTGGAGAACGCGGCTGGCTCTACATGGATTGGGCCTGGGGGCTGCGCGGCTGGCTAGATAAACTCGTCGGCGGGGTCGGTCTGCGGCGCGGCAGGCGGCATCCCGACGAAATCTGGGTTGGCGAGGCGCTCGATTTCTGGCGGGTTGAGCAACTCCTGCGCCCCAAGCCGCCACAGGACAAAGGCATTTTGCGCCTGCGCGCCGAAATGAAACTGCCCGGCAAAGCCTGGCTGGAGTTTCAGGCCGAACCGCTCTCAGAAGGAAAGACCCGCCTGACCACCACCGCCTACTTCGACCCGCATGGATTGTTTGGTTTTCTATACTGGTACGCGATGTGGCCGTTCCACAAGTTCATCTTCGATGGGCTGACGGACAAAATAGCAGAGCGTGCGCGGACACTTTACCATCCCTGATGTTCGATGCCGAATCACCCTTCTCCGCCCCGCTTGCTCGTCACCGGCGCTACTGGCTACATCGCCAGCCGCCTGATACCGCTCCTGCTGGAGAAAGGCTACACTGTGCGCTGTCTGGCGCGTCAGCCCGAACGATTACGAGCGCGAAAGTGGTATCAGCAGGTGGAAATTACAGCCGGTGATGTCACCCGTCCAGAGAGCCTGCCCAAAGCAATGCAAGGCATCCACACGGCATATTACCTGATTCACAGCATGTCTGCCGGACACGGCTACGAACATCTCGACCTGCAAGCAGCGCGCAATTTTGCACAGGCAGCGCGGGCGGCAGGGGTAGAACACATCATCTATGTTGGCGGACTGGCAGACCCTGCCGAGCCGAACCTGGCGCTGCATCTCAAATCGCGTCTCGAAACTGGCGACGCGCTGCGTGAAGCAGGCGTTCCTGTGACCGAATTTCGCGCTGGCGTCATCGTTGGACCGGGTTCGGTTTCCTTCGAGATGATTCGCTTCATTGCAGAACAATTTCCACTAATGGTCGGCCCGCTGTGGCTGAAACATCGTTCGCAACCCATCGCCACCCCCGACATCCTGGCCTATCTGGTCACCGCGCTGGAAACGCCTGCCTGTCGCGGGCAAATCATCGAAATCGGTTGCGAGCGCGCACGCACTTACATCGACATCATGACCGAATATGCCCGCATTCGCGGTCTGAAGCGTTTCCCCCTGCTGCTGCCTTTCGTGCCGCCTGTTTTGATGGCGTTCTTCATAGACAAATTGACACCCGTGAACTTTGCTTATGCGCTGCCGCTGGTAGAAGGGCTGAAAAACAACAGCCTGGTGAAGGAACGCACACCCTTACGCTTGTTTCCCAGCATTCAACCGATGGATTACGCTGAAGCCGTGCGCCGCGCCCTGGCCGATACCCATCCCGAACACATCGAACGAATCTGGCTTGATTGCACTCCAAAACGCGCTTTTCTGCTGCACGAAGGGATGTTTGTGGATTATCGGTGTTTGCCTGTACCGGTAACCGGCCTGCCTACTGATGTTTTTCTGCCTGGCATCCGTTTTGAGCAAGACAAACGTTGCAGTGAAACGCTCCTGCGCCTGAAGGCCTGCCTATCCGCAGGCACTCTGTGGGTGGAGTGGAACCTCACCAGAACAAACACAGAGGGCAGATGGTACGAAGAAAGCAAACAACCTGAACCAAAGCTGGACTGTCAAAATCAGATTGATGCAGAAAACAAACTGACTACGCGCAAAATTTTAGAGCAAACGCTCTTTTTTTTGCCGAATGGTCTGCCGGGGGCATTATTCGGCTATTTCATTCTTCCCTTGCTCGCACGACACGCAGCCAACAAAGTCCAAAAAACTGCCCTCCAAACGTCGGACAAACGAGATTAGACGTTTTCAGGGCCGTCATCCTTTGCGCTTTTGACCAAAAGCTGCCCCAACCCCGGCATCGCGCGAGCTGTCACATCATACCTGCCTGGCCGCAGAGAATAATATCCCCGGTCAAGCGCCAGGTTGGGATTGTAGTAGGGGTCGCCCTCCCGCAAGAGAGATTGCCAGCGCGTTACGAACGTCTGGCGTTCGCGATGCAAACGCTCCAACATGACCGTATTCGAGTCATAGCCGCGCGTGAGTGATTCGTGATGGTAGAGTTCGGCGTAAGGCGTCCAGACCACTGCGTATCCCCGCTCACGAATTTTCAGGCAAAGGTCAATATCGTTATAAGCCAGACGATATGCCTGCTCGAACCCGCCGACTTCATGAAAAACACGAGACCGGGTCATCAAACAAGCCGCTGTGACCGCAGAAAAATTTTGTGGCAATAATGTATTAAAGTGATATCCCACATGATTCCGCGAGTAATTTACAAAATGATGACTCGCCACACCCAGTAATCCTATAATCACTCCAACATGTTGTATAAGATTTTCAGGATAATACAATTTTGCCCCCACTGCACCTACATCGGGCCGTTGGGCATATTCCAGCATGCGTTCCAGCCAATCGGGGGTAATCACTTCGGTGTCGTTGTTCAGAAACAGCAACACTTCTCCACGCGCCTGGAATGCACCAAAATTGTTAATTTCCGCATAATTGAAGGGGCGATGATGATACTCCAGCACCCGCACACGCGCATCTTGTGCTTGCAACTGTTCATACAGTCGAAGCGTTTCTGTCTCCTGGCTGTTGTTCTCCAGGATAAGAATCTCAAAGTGTGGATAGGTACTTTTTTGCAAAATCGAACGGATGCAGCGACGCAATTCCCCCGCGAAATCATGATTCGGGATGATGATAGAGATAAGCGGCTGCTGGTGTAAGCGATAACGCAGATGAAATGTGTGTGATGCCGGACCGGGCGCAATTTCCGCCGGCCAACCAACCCGTTCCAGATGCTTTTGGAGCGCACGCTGCTCATCTTCTGGCGTGACAGGGCGCGGTGCAGTTTGATGATAGAGTACTTTTGGGATGTGAACCACCTCGCGCGCATGTTCGAGGACCCGCCAAATCAAATCTTCTGCCCAGGCGCTTCCCGCCGCCGGGTCAAACCAGCCGAGAGAGTCACCAAGCGATTTCCGAACAGCAAATAAAGGGACAATATAATTCTGCGCCCGCAACGAATCAAGCGCAAACGCCGGTTTGAACCAGGGATTAAACCGCCTGCCACGCGTATCGAGCCAATCGCCATCGGAGTAGAGTAAATCGGCATTCGGATACCTCTCAACCGCACGCGCAAATTCCGATACTGCGTCATCAGCAACGCGAAGCGGCGCCGTTGCAAACAGAAGATATTCTGCCGATGTGGCAAGCTTTTCTTGCAAAACAGGTGAAAGAAGTGCTTCCAAGGAGATAAACTCCAGGCAAGTCGGCTCTTCTGTCGAAGCAGAAGCCTTCTCTTCCCCTGCCTGCCACGCCCCATACCGGCGCATCCACGA
>JANWWK010000010.1 GCA_025056175.1 Anaerolineales bacterium | reverse complement strand
GTGAACGTCAACGTGCAGGTCGCCGCTGGCGCGGACGGTCAGGTCGAACAGGCCGTGAACGGCGATATGCGTCAGCATGTGGTCGAGAAAGCCGATTCCGGTAGCGATGTTGTGCAGGCCGGAGCCGTCCAGGTTCAATTCAACTTCAATTTGGGTTTCGGATGTGGAGCGTGCGAGTTTGGCAGTGCGCATAATTTCTCCATTGGGTGATTTTCTGATTTGGTGATTGGAAAATCACTCAATCACGAACTCACGAAATGCCCTGATGAGCGCGTCCGTCTGCTCTGGCTTGCCGACGGAAATGCGGATGCAATCTTCGAGACCAGGCTTGTTGAAGTAGCGGATGAAAATGCCGTGTTTTTGGGCCAAATCGGCTTTGAGTTGGGCAGCATTGACCGGCGGGGCTACGCGGCACAGGATGAAGTTGGCGCGCGAAGGGTAGGGCGAAAGCCAGGGGATGCGCGACAGCGCCTCGAACAGGCGCTCCCTTTCAGCCACCAGAGTTTTAACTGTCCAATCCAGGTAGGCCGGGTCTTCGAGCGAGGCAATCGCAGCGGCGCTGGCGGCGACGTTGACATTGTAAGGCTGTTTGGTTTTCCAAAGAGTCGGCATGAGCCAGGAGGGGAAGGCGCCATAGCCCACGCGCAGACCGGCGAGACCGGCAAGTTTGCTAAAGGTGCGCAGGACGATGAGGTTATTGGTCATTGGGGTATTGGTAATTTGGGAGGGGACGCCAGCAAATTCGATATACGCTTCGTCCAGGACTATCAGCGAGGGTAATGCCAGGAGTTGTTGCAAGACGGATTCGGGCAGGAGCGAGCCGTCGGGGTTGTTGGGGGAGGCGAGAAAAATCAGTTTGGGAGAAAATTTCCCGGCGGCCTCCAAAATCCCTTCCACGTCCAATGAAAAATCACCCTTGCGCGGCACGTTGATGACCCTGGCGTTGTTGAGGTCGGCGTCGAAGGCGTACATGCCGAAGGTGGGCGGGCAGTTGAGGATGCAATCGCCCGGCGAAAGCACAACGCGCATGATGAGGTCTATCAACTCGTCTGCCCCCGCCCCGGCCAGCAGGTTTTCAACCGGGACGCCCGTGAAGCGGCTGAGGGCGGCGCGCAGGGCGCGGCTTTCGGGGTCGGGGTAGATGTGGCCGTAGGCCAGGTTTGCCAGGGCTTCGCGCGCGCGCGGCGACATGCCGTAAGGGTTCTCGTTGGCGTCGAGTTTGATGATGTCTTCGGGACGGCGGCCTACTCTTTCCGAAAGAACTTCAAAAGGCTCTATCGGGGTGTAGGGCGGCAGGTTTTGGATGTGGGGTGGAAGTTGCATGGGAAAAACCTTTTCGAACCGCAAAGGCCGCCAAGAGCGCCAGGTTTTTTTGTTTTCCTTCGCGTTTTTCGCGTTCTTGGCGGTTCGTTTTATTTTGTGCGGCAATCCGCTGAGCGGGCGTGGGCTTCCAGTCCCTCGGCGCGGGCAATGCGGGCGGCGAGCGGGGCGATTTGGGCGGTGGTAGCCGGGTTGAGCGCCACCAGGCTGATGATGTGGACAAAATCCCACACGTTGAGCGGGGAGGCAAAGCGCGCGCTGCCGCCGGTGGGCATGACGTGACTTGGCCCGGCGATGTAGTCGCCGAGGACTTCAAAGGAGTGTTCACCCATGAAGATGCCGCCCGCGTTGGTGATTTTTTCGCTCAGCGCCCAGGGGTCGCGCACGGCCAGGCACAGGTGTTCGGGAGCGTAGAGGTTGTTCAGTTCGGCGGCTTCGTCCAGGTCTCTGGTGACCACAATTCCGCTCTGGCCGGGCAGGGATTGGGCCAGGATGTCGGCGCGGGGCAGGGTTTCCATCTGACGGGCGACTTCGATTTGGACGGCTTCGGCCAGCTCGCGCGAGGGAGTGAGCAGGATGGCAGAAGCCAGCACGTCATGTTCGGCTTGCGCCAGCAGGTCGGCGGCCACCCAGGCGGGTTTGGCCGAATCATCGGCGATGACGACGGTTTCGGTTGGCCCGGCCAGCCCGTCTATGCCAACAGCGCCAAAGACCTGGCGCTTGGCGAGGGTGACGAACAGGTTGCCGGGGCCGAAGATTTTATCTACCGCCGGGATGGTTTCTGTGCCGTAGGCGAGTGCAGCGATGGCCTGCGCACCGCCCAGAGCGTAGATTTCGGTCACGCCGCACAAGGCGCAGGCGGCCAGGATGACGGGGGAGACCAGTGACCAGTCATCAGTCATCGGTGAGGCAGGTTGGCGCAGGGGAGGGGTGACGACTACAATATCTTTCACGCCCGCAACCTGGGCCGGGATGGCCGACATCAGCACGGAGGAGGGCAGAGGCGCTGTTCCGCCGGGGACGTAGAGACCCACCCGCGCGTGCGGGCGGATGAACTGGCCGAGCGTACCGCCCAGGTCGTTGGTGAACCAGCTTGTCAGCGGCTGGCGGCGGTGAAATTCGCGGATTCGGTCGGCGGCGGTTTCGAGCGCAGCGCGCACGTCGGGGTCGAGGGCCTTGAGCGCGGCGGAGAGGGCTTCGGCAGGGACGCGAATCGGCGCGTTGGCGGGGAAGCCATCCAGTTTGGCGCTCCATGTGCGCAACGCGGCATCACCCCGCGCGCGGACATCGCGCAAAATGCGGCGCACGGCTTCCTCGGCGCTGATTCGCTCGCCGAAGGTGGCTTCAATGCGGTCTAACACCACTGGGGGAACGCTGGTTTCATCCGGCGGAATGCGTTTGAGAATGGATTTTTTGGCAGTTTCGACATCGTAGATATTAATCATGGTTGTTTTCCTTTTTTGTACACGGATGGACACGGATTTTTTTATGCTCTATCCGTGTTCTTCCGTTAATCCGTGTCATCCATGTTCGAATCATTTTTATTGCAACCGCGAAGCGCGCCAAGAACGCGAAGTTTAAAAGGTTTTCTTGGCGCTCTTTGCGGCCTTTGCGGTTATTTTTTGAGCGCTTCCAGCATTGCCTTATATCTTGGCGGCTCTTCTTCAAAGATGTACGTTACCGGCGCAACCACCACGCCGCTGCCGCCGATGGCGCGCAGTTCGTTAATGGCAGCGAACAGTTCGTCGCGGTGAACCACAATGTGCAGGGCATACCAGTTCGGGTCGCCGTCCTGATGGATGATACGGCTGATGGTGGGACCGTTCAATCCGCCAATGGTCTTTTGGGAAAAAACGCGCGCTGCAATCGCCGCTTCGCTTTCGCCACGCATGTTGGCAAAAATCGAGACGTTGTTTTGAGCGCGCTGATGGGCTTCGATGAATTCCAGCAGATGGCGTGCAACGGCCAGGGCGCTGGGGTTTTGCTGAAGCACGGCGCGGTTGGCAATCAGACAGGCCTGCGAGGCCAGAATTTGCCCGTCGGTCAGTGTTTTCAGGCGGTTGTCGCGCAGGGTTTGGCCGCTGGAGACCAAATCGGTTATCAGGTCGGCGTAGCCGATGGTGGGAGCAATTTCCAGCGTGCCTTCGGCTTCGATAAAGATGACATCCTCGAGGCCTTTTTCGGCAAAAAAGGGCGCGGCGACGTTGGGGAACTTGGTTGCCACCCGCAGGGGACGCCCGATTTCGGCCTGCTTCCGTTTCAGGTCGCTCATCACACTCACATCGCTCCACGCTTCAGGGACGATGACGTTCAGGGTGCAGTGACCGAACCCCAGCGCGGTGTGAATCGGCAAAATCGCCCCGTTCGGGCCGCCGTGTTCGGTCAGCACATCCAGCCCGGTGATGCCGAAATCCACCGAACCGTTTCGCACCGAAATGACGATGTCGGTGGGACGCTGGAACAGGACGCTGACGCCCGGCAGCGAGGGGATGGAGGCCTCGTACTGGCGTGGGTTGGGTTTGTAAATGCTGAAGCCGCATTCTTTAAGAAAACTGACGGCTTCATCGGCCAGGCGGCCTTTGGACGGGAGGGAGATGCGGATGGGGCGGGTCATAAATCCTCGATATTCGAAATTCGATATTCGATATTGGCATCAGTGGCTCTGAGTATCGAATATCCAGTATTGCAAAACAAAAACCCCCGGTCACTGACCGAGGGCCTGGGTTTCGTTGGGTTAGTATGCGAAACTAACCTGCGCTTCGGTCAGGCAGGGGGCGTTTTGGGTGATGATGATGCAGAGCCGTCATGCGTACCATAATCAGTGCGATTGTACCCGCAGGCACGCAATTCGTCAATTCTCATTTGTCCAATCAGGGCTTTCTTAAAGTCGCTTTTGGGTGACCCCAAAAAGACCTTCCTCGGTTATGCTTTGAGTTATCAGACAAAAGCCATACCAAGGAAGGTCGCCATGGAGTCTACCACAGAAAAAGGGTTTGTCTTTGAGATTGGGAGTCTGTATGCTCATTTTCAAGGCTTGCATGACAAGCGCAAGCCGAGAGGGTTGCGCTATCCGCTGGCGCTGGTGCTGTTACTGATTGTGCTGGCGAAGTTGTGTGGCGAAGACCGGCCCAGCGGGATAGCAGAATGGGCCAA
>JANWWK010000079.1 GCA_025056175.1 Anaerolineales bacterium | reverse complement strand
TATCTCAGGCGCGATACGTTTTTTGCTGAGCCTCCCTCTGCGCAAAAGCGCGGAGGGTATATTTTTTACGGGGCAGGCGATTTTTGCGCTCCGCCGGGTTTTGCTGTATACTTACCGATTGCTTTTTCTGCTTAATCTGGTCTGCTCATGGAATTTCTGCTCTCGGCGCTTCGCGCAACGTCCGAATATCGCTCCTTGCTGACGCAGCTGCGCAAGGATAAGTTGCCTTCTGCGCTTGGCTTGCCGCGCGCGGCGCGCTTGCCTGTGCTGGCGGCCCTGCATGCTGATTGGGGACATCCGCTCTTCTTGCTGACCGACCGCGCTGACCACGCCCTTGCGCTCTACGAGGAACTGGCTTTCTGGCTTCCTGCGGCGGCGCGCTATCTCTTTTCCGAACCTGCGCCGCTGTTTTATGAGCAGGCTGCCTGGGGCAGCACCACTCGCCGGGAGCGGCTACAGGCGCTCACGGCGCTGGCCGCCTATCACCTGCCGTTTGCCGAAAAGCCCGCCACCCCGCCAGTGATTATCGCCTCGTCCCGTGCGGTGATGACGCGCACCCTGCCGCGCCGCGACTTTCTCAAGGCGAGCAAGCGCCTTGTCGCTGGGCAGGAAATTCAGCCCGAAACACTTCTGCGTCATTGGACGACCATTGGTTATCAGGCGACCGAAATCGTGGTCGAGCCAGGACAGTTCTCTCGGCGGGGTGGCATTCTCGATATTTGGGTGCTTGCCGAACCTTTGCCAGCACGCCTGGATTTTTTTGGCGACGAAATCGAAACCATCCGCCGTTTCGACCCCGCGACCCAGCGTACGGTTGCACAACTTGAATCGCTTCTCGTGACGCCTGCACGGGAGTATTTGCTTCCTCAATCTTCGCCGGGCGTGGAGGAAACGTTGCCGCCCGTGAATGTTGACTCTCAGGCCAGTGAATTTTACATTCCCGTTTTGCATCCCTTCCCGGCTGGCATTTTGGATTACCTGCCCTCTCGCAGTCTTGTGCTGGTGGATGACCTTTCGTTGATAGAATCCATGGTACACGAAGTGGAAGAACAGGCCGTCAAATTGCGGCAGGAATCAATTGCCGAAGGCACGCTCCCGCCGGATTTTCCGCTTCCTTATCTGACCTGGTCCGAAGTCCTGGATGCGGTGCAGGGGCATCCCTGGGTCGAGATGGGGTATTCGGGCCGTGACCAGTCATCAGAGAACAGTTCTTCGTTGCGCGACGTGTTTGGACATGACCAGCGCTTTGGTGGACGGCTGAAACCGTTCATGGAATATCTCGGTGGGCTGGTTCGGGAGGGGGATACTGTTCTGGTTGCCACTCGTCAAAAAGAACGCTTGCAGGAACTCTGGCGAGAACATCGGGAGGCGGCAGACGATAGACCATCGTCCGTCAAATTTATCGACGCCTCGCTCTCGGAAGGTTTTATTTTGCGCGTAGTCAATAAAGGAAACGCAGTTGCGTACATATCAACAGACTATGAACAAGAGATAACCCCCGAAAGCCCTCCTGCTGCCGACTTACAAATTACCAATTACCAATATCTCCACCTGATAACCGATTCCGAAATTTTCGGCTGGGAACGCCCGGTCGCGCGCGCCCGTCAAAAACAGGTTGCCGAGTCTCCCGAAGCCGCATTTGGGGACTTGCGGGCCGGGGATTACGTTGTGCATGTGGATTACGGCATTGGGCGCTTTGTCGGGCTG
>JANWWK010000012.1 GCA_025056175.1 Anaerolineales bacterium | reverse complement strand
TGGCTGAGCATGATGTACCCCCGCCTGCTCCTGGCCCGCCAGCTCCTGCGCGACGACGGCGTCATCTTCGTCTCCATTGACGACAACGAAGTCCACCACCTGCGCATGATAATGAATGAAATCTTTGGGGAGGAGAATTTTGTGGCCAATCTAGTTTGGGAAGGAGGGTTAAAAAACGACTCCAGATTTGTATCGGAGTCGCACGACTATATTCTATGCTATACCAAGAACAAAGAGCTAGTGTCTTCCTCGCAGACAATATGGAGAACACGAAAAGAAGGAATTGATGAAATCTACAAAAAAGTTGAAGAACTCAAGCAAATATTTGGCGAGGATTTCGATCACATTTCATCAGAACTACGCTCGTGGTACAAACAAATTGGAAAAAATCACCCTGCCTGGTGGCACCGTCATTATGACCATGTGGATAAACGCGGTGTATTTTTTCCTGGTGATATTTCTTGGCCTGGCGGTGGCGGGCCACAATATCAAGTAATTCATCCAACAACTGGAAAACCGGTTAAGAATCCTAAACGTGGATGGGTATATCCCAAGCCAGAAAAAATGCAGCAAGCAATTTTAGAAGAACGTGTTTTCTTTGATAAAGATGAGAAATCGGTTCCAAAATTGAAGCGATATCTTCACGAAACTGAAGGACAAGTTCTCCCCAGTGTAATCTATAAAGATAGACGTGCATCTATGAAAAACTTGCGTCAAATATTTGGAGGACTTGATATTTTCGAGAATCCGAAAGATGTGGACGTAATTACAAAATTGCTTGAGGCTACAACCGATGAATTCGACATCATCCTCGACTTCTTCGCCGGCTCCTGCACCACCGCCCACGCCGTGCTGGCGCAAAACCGCGAAGATGGCGGGCGGCGGCAGTTCATCATGGTGCAGCTGCCCGAACCCACCCCGCCCGATTCCCCGGCACGCCAGGCGGGCTTTGCCACCATCGCCGAAATCGGCAAAGAGCGCATCCGGCGCGTCATCCGCAAGATGAAAGAAGAAAACAACGGTCAGCTGCCCCTGCCGGCTGCGGGCGGCGCGCCGCCCTTGCCGATGGGCTTCCGCGTCTTCAAACTGACGCGCTCACACTTCCGCCCCTGGGCGCCCCTGCCGCCGGAAGGCGCCGCCCGGCTGGATGACCTGTTCGCCCAATCGCCGCTCCTCGAAGGCTGGACGCCCGAGGGCCTGCGCACCGAAATCCTGCTGCTCGAAGGCTTCCCGCTCGACAGCCGCCTGACCCCGCTGAGCGAAACCTTCCCCGAAAACACCGTCTGGCGCATCCATCACCCCGACGTGGGACATGAACTCTTCCTCTGCCTGGATGCCGCCCTGCACGCCTCCACCGTCTCCCGTCTGCTCGCCGGTGACCTGCTGCGCCGCGAAGACCTCTTCATCTGTCTCGATAGCGCCCTCACCGATGAAGCCAAACTCCGCCTGGAAGACCGCCTGCGGCTGAAAGTCATCTAACATGCTGCGCCTGCAATTCGACCCCTCCCAGCCCCACCAGCTCGAAGCCATCCAGAGCGTGCTGGATTTGTTCGAGGGCTTCAGCCCGCGTCCGGCTGCCGCCATGCTTCAGGCCGAAGTCCTCCCCAACCTGCCGCCCTACGAAAGCCTGAACGAAGACTGGCTGGCTGACAACCTGCGCCGCGTGCAGGAACGCAACGGCCTGCCCGCGCCGCTCCTGCCGGGCCTCGAAACCGAAGAAGGTCTCGTGCTAGAAGGCGCCGGGACGGAATCCTGGCGTTACCCCAGCTTCACCATCGAAATGGAAACCGGCACCGGCAAAACCTACGTCTATCTGCGCACCATCCACGAACTGCGCCGGCGCTACGGCTTCAGCAAATTTGTGGTCGTCGTCCCCAGCATTGCCATCTACGAAGGCGTCATCAAAAACTTTGAGATAACCCGCGCCCACTTTCGCGCCCTGTATGGCAACGAAACCGTCCACCTGATACCCTACGATGGCGCACGTCTGAGCCAGCTGCGCGCCTTTGCCGCCTCCCCCTTCGTTGAAATCCTGCTGCTCACGCTCGACTCGTTCAACAAAGCGAGCAACCTGCTCTACAAACCCTCCGAAAAACTGCCCGGCGAACACCTGCCCCTCTGGTACATTCAGCAAACCCGCCCGATTCTCATCCTGGACGAGCCGCAGAACATGGAATCGGACCTCGCCCGCGCCGCCCTGCGCACCCTGCATCCACTTTTTGCCCTGCGCTACTCGGCCACGCACCGCACCAGCCCCAACCTGGTCTACCGCCTGACGCCGTTCGACGCCTACCGCCTGAACCTGGTCAAAAAAATACAAGTCTTGGGCGTCACCGAACGGGAAAACTTGAACCAACCGTTCCTGCACCTGCTGCAAATCGAACCGGGGCGGCGCCTGACCGCCCGCCTGCGCACCTACGTCCTCGAAAAAGGCCGCCTGACCGAAGCCGAAATCCGCCTGGCGCATGGCGATGACCTGTTCGAGAAGACCGGGCGCGAAGAACACCGCGCCGGCTTCCGCGTGAGCGAAATCAACGCCGCCGCGGGCTTTCTGGAGTTCGAGAACGGCCTGCGCCTGACGGTTGGTCAACACCTCGGCCCGCGCCGCGAAGACCTCTTCCGCATCCAAATCCGCGAAACCCTGCTCCAGCACATGGAGATGCAGGAACGCTTGCGCCACAAAGACATCAAAGTCCTCTCCCTGTTCTTCATTGACCGCGTTGCCAACTACACCGCGCCCGATGGCCTCATCCGCCGCCTGTTCGACGAAGAGTTCGAAAAACTCAAGCCCCGCTACCCCTTCTACCAGGCATTCCACGCCGGGCAGGTGCGCAACGCCTACTTTGCCAAAAAGCGTGAAAAAGGCGGTCAGGAAGAAGCGATAGACACCGCCAGCCGCAACCAGGCCGAGCGCGAAGCCGAAAAAGCCGCCTTTGAGCTCATCATGAAAGACAAAGAGCGCCTGCTCTCCTTCGAGGAACCGGTCTGCTTCATCTTTGCCCACTCCGCCCTCAAAGAAGGCTGGGACAACCCCAACGTCTTCCAAATTTGCACCCTCAACCAAACCGTCTCCGAACTGAAAAAGCGCCAGGAAATCGGGCGCGGCTTGCGCCTGGCGGTCAACCAGCGCGGCGAGCGCGTCTTCGATGAGAGCGTCAACATCCTCACCGTCGTTGCCAACGAAAGCTACGAACGCTACGCTGCCGCCCTGCAAAGCGAATACGTGGAAGATGGCCTGGCTGCCCCGCCGCCGCCCACCCGCGCCGGCAAAACCACCGCCCGCCGCAACGACGCCATCTACCAGAGCAGCCGCGCCTTCCGCGACTTTTGGGCCAAACTGCAAAAGCGCATCACCTACGAAATTCGTCTCGATACCGACGCTCTGATTCGCAACTGCACCGAGCGCCTCAACAACCGTCCCCTCCCCACTGCCACACTGGTAGTCGAAAAAGGCGCCTTCATCATTACCGATTACACCCTCACCCTGCGCTCGGTCAGCGAACAATCGTGCAAACTTTCCCTCCGCAAGCAGGATACGCGCGGCGGTGAAGATGAATATACCCTTACGCTGCGCCCCGGCGACGACCTGGAAAAAAAAGCCGGCGACCCGCGCCTGCGCGGCTACAAAATTGTCGAAATCATCGAAGCCGGCGACACCTCGCGGCTCGTCTTCGGCAACGATCAAATTCTCTACCTTGGGCAATCCATGCGCTTCCAAAGTGAAAGCGGACAAACCCCACAGGAACGCGCTGCCCTGCCCCCGGCGGAAAAATACCCCCTGCCCTTCGACCTGCTTGCCCGCGCAGCGCGCGAAACCGGCCTCACCCGCGCCACGCTCCTGCGCATCTTTCAGGGCCTCAGCGACCGCCGCCGCGAAGCGCTCTTTCTCAATCCAGAAGGCTTTGCCAGCCTCTTCATTGGCGAAATCCGCAACGCCCTGGCTGACCACATCGCCGAGCGTATCCACTTCACCGTTCAACCCGTCAGCCCCGCCGAATGGGGCTACGACCTGGATGACCTCTTTCCGCCGGAAAAGACCTTCCCGCAAAAAGAACTCATCCCCGGCTCCAAAGCCAGCCTCTACGACCAGGTACAGATTGATTCAGATGTAGAAAAAGGCTTTGTGGAAAAATACCTCAACCCCGATGGCGAGGTTATCTTTTACTTCAAGTTCCCGCCTGCCTTCAAGTTCGACTTTCCCACTGTCATCGGGGACTACAACCCCGATTGGGGCATCGCCCGCTACACTCCCGATGAGCGCGGCGGTAAAATTACCCTAGAACTGGTGCGCGAAACCAAAGGTCAAACCGACCCCTCCAAACTCCAATTTGCCCACGAAACCCGCAAAATCACCTGCGCGCGCAAACTCTTTGAGACCCTCGGGATTGACTATCGCATCGTGACGGATAAGACGGCAGATTGGTGGAAACCCGGCCATCCCACCCCTCTAACCCGCCTGCGGCAATGAGGAAGACGAAGGCGCGGAATCGGTCTGTTGTGACAGGCGCGCCAGAGCGTCATACGAAATGGCATTGCGCATGGCAATCGCAATCTGGCTGGCCGTCACCTGCAGGACGGAAATATCATCCTCACTGAACGCTTGCAGCCGTTCGCTCTGAATATCCAGCACACCCATCACTTCCTGGTGAAACTTGAGCGGAAACGCAATTTCCGAAAACGCTGTACGCATTCCCGGGGTAGGGATGAAATTGGCCTGTTTGCTGATGAAATTTTCGTGCAGAATTTGGCCCGTGCGGCACGCACGCGCCGCCAGCCCGCCATGCGAGAGCGGAAGGGTCATGCCGCGCAGCGAGGCATTGGTGCAGGCTTCCAGAGTCAGAGAATGGCTCTCCTCCTTCACCATCCAGATACTCACCAGAGAATAGCCGAATTGCGCACGAATAATGCTGATGACCTGCGGCAGCAGCTCGTGCAAGTGTAACAGGGTGTTGATTTGCTGCGCAATCTGCTGGCTGGTCTCCAACTGACGGCTGTGGCGCATCAGCGACAGATTGACACGGTTGAGTTCATCCACCATCTCTTGAAGGTGTTTTTGCTGACGCTCCAGTTCCTGGTTGGCCTGCTGAATCTGCTCAAACAGGCGCGCATTGCCGAGCGCCGTCGCAGCCTGCGTGGAAAAAATCGAAACCGCCTCAATCTCATCGGCATTAAACGGGGCTACGTTCAGGCGCGAAATCGAGAGCATCCCCAGCACATTGTCATTCTGCACCAGCGGCAAACCCAGCCACGAGCGCGTTGGGGCAGTATCGGGGATGTGCGGCCAGGCCGTGTAGCAGGAGACATCTTCCAGTGTAGCCGGCTGCCGGGTAGTAAGAATCTGCAAAAAGACGGGATTGCGATTCGCCAGCTCCCGTGCCTGTTCCATGTTCACGTTCCTGGCATAACCGCGCGAAGCCGCAAATTCCAGGCGCTCATCGCGATACAGTAAAATTGAAGAACGGTCGTAAGGCACAACCGCCTCCATCTGCTCCAGAATCAAATGCAACACCTTCGAGAGTTCCAACGAACTGGAAAGGACTTTGCCGATTTCGGCCTGCTTTTGGATGAGCGCATTGGCCTTACTCAACTGCTCCGATTGCGCCAGAAGCAACACATCTATATCCAGCAAACGTAACTCACCATCTTGCCCCATCACCACCAGCGGCTCGTAGCGCATTTCGGGCGAACGTTGCAGCGCGCGCTGAACAGCGCGGGGAATCGAGAGCGTGTGGGGATACACTTCCCGGTCTTGCCCCACCGCTTCAGCCAGTTTGCGGATGGGTTTCCGAAAATACAGTTCGATACCGTAAGGGCGTCCCAGCCATTCAAAAATCTTCCAGCGCGAAAGCGCCCCGATGAACGTCTTGCCGTGACGCAAAATGACTCCCGGCAGGTCAGGGTCACTCTTGAGACGCGCAACGGCTTTCTCTAACGGCACGGAACTATCCACCTCGAACTGATAGGAGGGTAATTCCCCTATCGTGCGGTTAAGCGAAAGCGGGGCAAAGCTCTTTTGGGGCAGTTCGTCCTGGTGCAAAGCCGACATCACAGTTCTCCCAAACACACAAACATCAAAACGCAGGGATTATAGCGGGTGTTTCGCCTGAAATGGTTGGGCTTTCATTTTCATCAGGTTAACATTTGGTAAAGACCAAGAAAACCAGAAACCAACGGGATGACCGTCCCCTTCCTGTACGTTCTATCCCCCACAATGTTATGATTGGTGTAATGAACGTCTCTCTCTACTTCCACATCCCTTTCTGCGCGCACCGCTGCGCCTATTGCGATTTCAACACCTATGCCGGGCAAGAGAGCGCCATTCCGGCGTATGTGGACGCGCTTTGCCGTGAAATTCAACAGGTAGGCGAACGCGCCCCCCAGTCCGTGCAAGTCACGACCATCTTTTTCGGCGGCGGCACGCCCTCCCTGCTCGCTCCTGCCCACTACCGAGACCTCTTCCAGGCCATCCACCGCCATTTTCAGGTTGCCTCCCACGCCGAAATCAGCCTGGAAGCCAACCCCGGCACGGTCTCACTGCAATCTCTGCGTGAATTGCGCCAGATTGGCTTCAACCGCATCAGTTACGGTGTGCAAAGCGCCAACCCCACCGAACTGCGCTTGCTGGAGCGGATACACACCTATAGCGACGTGGTAGAGGCCGTGCGTTGGGCGCGCCGCGCCGGTTTCGAGAACCTGAACCTGGATTTGATTTACGGCCTGCCCGAACAGACTCTGGCCTCCTGGCAGCGCACCGTCGAACTGGTGCTTGGCCTGCACCCGCAGCATCTTTCGGCCTACGCCCTTACGCTCGAACACGGCACCCCGTTTGGACGCTGGGCCGCCAAAGGACTGCTGCCTCTGCCCAACCCCGACCTGGCCGCTGAAATGTATGAATGGCTGGATGAACGCTTGCTCCTTCATGGCTACGCGCAGTACGAGATTTCAAACTGGGCATTGGACGAGACGCAAGCCTCCACAGCCTCATCCGCTCTCCAGCGCCCGCCCTCACGCGCCTGCGCGCACAACCTGCAATACTGGCGCAACCTGCCCTACCTCGGCCTGGGGGCAGGCGCACACGGCTACGCCAATGGCATCCGTTACTCAAACGTGCTGCGCATCAAAACTTACATTGAACGCCTGGAAACAAAAGAGCGACGGACGCCTGACAAAAGCTTACCCAGCACGGATACCTGGCCGCTTTCCTCTGCCGCCGTCAACGCCCACCGCAACACTCCCCGTGAAGAGATGGACGAGACTCTGATGACCGGTCTACGCCTGACGGTTGAGGGCGTTTCGGCGGTGTCCTTTCGGGAACGCTTTGGTGTAGAACTGACTGACCTCTACGGGGAAAAAATTGAGCGTCTCACCCGGCTCGGCCTGCTGGAATGGACCGAAGACCGCCTGCGCCTGACCAGACGCGGGCGGCTACTCGGCAATCAGGTGTTCATGCAGTTTGTGGGAGAATAAAGCGCTTTATCCAAACCAATGCTGCCACCAGACCACGAGCATCCCAACAACGGACAGCACCAGCGAAGCCACCAGCGTCTCTCCCAGCGAAAACTCCAGCATCAATCCCATCACCACCAGGAAAATGAACACCGCAAGACCGGCTATCAGATACGTTTTCATGCGTAACTCCTTTGGGAATTTTTTGAGGGCATGTTTTGCAATACAAACGTAAGCAAAATACCCTTGACTTTTAGAACAATTGTTCTATAATTTGAGCATCCCGTTCCCCTTACCCTTTCTGCGGGAGGCTCAAACCATGATGAACCGTACCCCTATTCAATTGTTTCCTGCCATCCGGCGCTTCAGCCAACAGCGCGGCGCAGCGTTTGCGCTCATTCTCTCCGGCGCGCTCCTGGCCTTCGAGATTTTCAACTACTCCACCACCGACTACGCCCTGACCGACCTGCTCGGTAACCTGAAGTTCATGGGCATCCGCTGGGCGACTCTGCTCTCAATTGCCTTCTGCGGCATTGATTTTGCCGGCATCGCCCGCCTGTTTACGCCCGAACAGGGGCGCGAAGAACCCGCCGAAGTCTGGTACCTGTTTGGGGCGTGGATTCTGGCCGCCGCAATGAACGCCACCCTGACGTGGTGGGGCGTTTCGCTGGCGCTTGCCAGTCACACCCCGGCCAGCGCGGCAATTATGGAACGCAGCACGCTCACCAACATTGTGCCGATTTTTGTAGCCGTCATGGTGTGGGTCATCCGCATCCTGTTGATTGGCACCTTTGCACTGGCAGGCGAACGGTTGTTCACGATGGAAGAAACCCACCGCACAACGCGCCCCGCCGCGCCAGGCCGTCCCCTTCAGAGCGCTCGTCCAAACACGCTGACGGCGCGCCCGACCCGCCCCCAACCGTATTCTTCGGCCAATGCCGGCGCTGCGCGTCCGGAGCCGACCTATCACCCGGCCACATTTTCCGCCAAACCCAAAGATTCTAACCCCCGCTATTGATAGATGCCCGCTCATCACCTTCGCGCCTTTTTCTCTGGCAGCGCGAACGCAAATGGTGGTCTCTGGTTCAGTTTCGATAGCAAAACGCCTTTTTCACTCAGCCACAAAGCCGTCACCGAAGCGGTATCACATCCCAGACGCTGAAAGTGGTCAAGCGGCATCCCCAAATAGTACGCCGTCGCCAGTTTGATGGGGTCAGCATGCGAGACACAGGCAATCACATCTTCTTTCTGGTGCAGGGCCAAAATCGCCTCAATTTCGTTCACCATCCGCAGTTGCGTTTCAGCGAAAGATTCGCCTTGCGGAAAACGAAAGCGAGAAGGCGCCTCCTGCACCAGTTTCCATTCCGGCAGTTTGCGCAGGGCTTTAAGCTCCTGGCCGGTCCATGTGCCAATGCCGGTCTCCATCAAACCAGGGCGGATTTGCATTTCCAGGCCCAGTTTGGCGGCCAACGGCGCAGCCGTCTCGCGCGCCCGCTCCAGGGGCGAGGAATAGACCGCTTTGATGGGTACATTGGCAAGCGCCTGAGCCAGTTCTTCCGCCTGCTGGCGTCCACGCTCGTTCAGGTGGACTTCTGGCAGACGTCCGGCCAGTTTGCCGGCTTTGACGTAATCATTTTCGCCGTGACGAATCAGCAGTAAGAGGGGCATGTAAACATTCCTGGAGAAAGATTCTCCGAATTATGCCACAAATTACGCACATTGCGCCCTGTTGAGGAGAAAGCCACACAACCTGCTGTGCAAATAACAAAAATGATAAACAACATCCCTGCTTCGCATAGTACCAATGGGGGAGACATCGTGTATACTACCCTGTAAGCATTTGTGTTCCTTGCGCACTGCTCTCCACCGCCCTGGC
The DNA here is from genome assembly GCA_025056175.1 of Anaerolineales bacterium. Taxonomy (GTDB): domain Bacteria; phylum Chloroflexota; class Anaerolineae; order Anaerolineales; family Villigracilaceae; genus UBA5195. The sequence goes on along the minus strand of JANWWK010000012.1, from coordinate 9,625 downwards.
AGAAGGAGGTCAAAATGCCCAGAACCAAGAAGGAAGAGAAGCAACAAGGTTCCTCCACCCCCCCAACAGACAGCCTACCCGAAAGAATCAAAGCATTTGCAACCCTCCTTGGCGCAGTCATCGGCCCGGGGGGATGTCTCGGACTCATTACTGCAATTATCGCATGGTATAACGCCGGCCTGTGGCCATTTGCGCCAACGCCCACACCAACCCCTGTCCCATCGTTCACCCCCACCCTCGTGTGGACGGCAACCTTTGCCCCAACAGATACGCCTGCACCCACCCTGGCTGCGGTGCAGGTAGAAACATCTACGCCAACGTCTGTGCCGCTGCCATCGCCTGCCCCAACCATCACGTTGAGTGCGGCGTGTCTCTGGCGGCCCTACTCCTCACTGGATACATCGCTGAGCGTGGGCGAGAAATGTCTGAATGACCTGCTCCCCTGGGGCATTTCCGGCAGCGACCCGGTGCAGTTCTACCGGGAACGGGGGATGAACATTGGGGTTTTTGGCATCAGCCGCAAGTGGGAGAACCCGAACGAATTAAACGTTAATGTCCAAATCAGGGTTTTGCGAAACATCCGGTTTCTCGTCTTGTTGAGCCGCCAGGAACGCGGGTACGCTCACTCGGTGGGTTTTTTGCTGGTTCGCGAAGGCAACGTGCGGGAGATTCGACTGGTGACGTATGACCCGAAAGGATACAACGAGAGCGTATCCACCTTGAAAGAGTTAGAAATGTGGGAGGGAAACCTGAATCTGCGGCTGGAAATTCGCGGGGCGCAGGCGCGGGCTTACGTGAACGGTGCTTATTTCGGGCAGTCACAAATCGCGTTTACAGAGCGGTTTCTGTTTTTGGGGTATCAGGTCATGAGCGGCGGCGAGAGCAAACCGTATATTGACGTGCAGGTTGATCTGCCCTAGCCAGCAAATAGCAGCAAGCAGACGGCGGCCCCGGTTGGGAGGCCGCCGTTTTTGTATCTCTGCGCGTGAAATCCGGGCCGTTTTTCAGCCAACCAGCGTTTTGACGGCCTCGCGGAAGGTTTGAGTGTGGTAATCTACATCCGCTTCGGTGGTTTCGGGAGCAATCAGCGCCATGTTGTGAAAAGGCGTCATCAGGATACCGCGATTGAGCATGTACAGGTGCATGTAGCGGTCGAGTTCATGGTCAATGGCCGCAGCCGCCTCGCCGCCATTGCGGGGCGGGACAGGTCGAAACCAGTACTCTGAGCGGTTGCCCAGCCGTTTGACAATCCAGGGCAGGCCAAATTCGGCAATGACCGCTTCCACCCCTGCCGTAAAGCGCTCCTGTAACGCAATGGCGCGCTCGTAAAAAGCCGGAGTCAGGACATGCTCCAGCGTGGCTTTCATGGCGGCAATCGAGAGGGCGTTTCCGGCCAGCGTGCCGCCGATGCCGCCCACATCCGAGTCATCGCGGACAAGTTTCGCCTGGAAGCGTTCGGCCACGTCATGCGTAAAGCCATAGACGGCGGCAGGAACACCCCCGGCAATCGGCTTGCCGATGGTCAGAAAATCTGGTTCCAGCCCATGCGCAGCAGTATAGCCGCCAGGGCCGGCGCAAATGGTATGAGTTTCGTCAATGATGAGATATGTGCCATATTTGCGGGTCAGGTGACGTAAGGCTTCGTGGAAGCCTGGCTCCGGGTGGATGATGCCGATGTTGGTCATCACCGGTTCGGCCAGCACAGCCGCCACATCCCCGGCAGAAAGTGAAATTTCCAGCGCGGCGACATCGTTGAACTCGATGACTTTGGTGGTGTAGCGCGGGTCAATTTGCGGGCCCATGTTGTTGGGGCGCGGAATGGGGGTGCCTTCTTCGTCTAACACGATGAACGTTTCGTCCACCGTGCCATGATAGCAGTAGTTGAAGACCAGCACTTTGGGGCGTCCGGTAATCAGGCGTGCCATGCGCAGGGCAAAGCGGTTGGCATCGGTGGCGGTGAGCGCAAATTGCCAGAGTGGCAGTCCAAAACGGCGTTGCAGTTCCTCGCCAACCCAAATGACATCTTCATACGGCAACATCAGCGTAATGCCTTTGGCGGCCTGCGCGATGATGGCTTGCAGGGTGGCTTCGGGGGCGTGTCCGGTCATGGCTCCGGTATCGCCCAGACAGAAATCAATGTAGTGGTTGCCGTCCACGTCGGTAAAATGTGCGCCTTTGGCCTCGCGGACAAAGACGGGAAACGACCCCGCCCAGCGAATCATCCACAACATTGGCACGCCGCCATGCAAGGATTGACGCGCGCGCTGGTAGAGTTCATACGATTTAGGATGGGTACGGTGAAAAAGTTCTTCCTCAGAGCGGAGAAGAGCTTCAAGATGGGTTCTGTTCATACGATTTATCTCTTGACAACAGGCCGCTGACCGCAAGGGATAACGCGGTCAACGGCCTGCGTTTTGAATCTTAAGCAATTACCTCTTCGAGAGAAGCCCGGAAAATCTGCAAGGCTTCATTAACCTGCCCTTCAGTCACATTCAGGGGCGGAATCCAGCGGATGGTGGAGTCATACGTCCCACACGAGAGCAGGAGCAAACCGCGCTCTTCGGCAGCATGGATGACCTTTTTCACCAGGTCTTTGGCCTTTTTGTACGTGCCCTCCACCTCGAATTCGGAGCCAATCATCAACCCTAAACCGCGCACATCCCCAATGTGCGGATACTCCTCCTGAAGTTTCCGCAACCCGGTCTGGAGTTGAACACCGCGCGCAACGGCGTTTTCGAGCATTCGCTCTTCTTTCATGGCGCGAATGGTCGCCACGCCAGCCGCCATCGCCACCGCGTTGCCGCCATAGGTGCCGCCGTGTGAGCCGGTTGGCCATTTTTTCATCAGGTCGAGGCGGCTAAAGACGCCCGAAAGCGGTAAACCGCTGGCAATTCCTTTGGCAACCGTGAGAATATCGGGAACGACGCCGCTGTGTTCGAGGGCAAACCAGCGCCCGGTGCGCCCAAACCCGCTTTGCACTTCATCGAAAATGAGCAGGATGCCGTGCCGATTGCACAGTTCACGCAAACCTTTGAGGAAAGAAACCGGCGCAGGAACGTAACCGCCTTCGCCCAGCACCGGTTCGATGAGAATCGCGGCGACATCGTGCGGCGCAATTTGCGAAACAAGCAGTTCCTCAAGCGCCTCCAGGGCATAAGCAGCGGCCTGTTCTTCGGTCATCCCCAGTTTGTAGGCATACGGAAACGGCGCCACATAAACACCGCCGGGCAAATGCTGTGAATTGCCCTTATAGCCCGTCTTGGAGGTGGTCAACATCATGGTTTGGGCGGTGCGGCCATGAAAACTGCCCGTAAAGACGATAACCGCCTGCCGCCCGCTGGCCGAACGCGCCAGTTTGAGCGCACCTTCAACCGCTTCTGCGCCGGAGTTGCTGAAGAAGAAACCATCTATGTCGGGCGGTACAATCGTCCGCAGTTCTTCAATCATCCGCAGCATCGGCTGGTGGATGACGATGTTGGCCTGCGCGTGCAGAAACAGCCCGGCCTGTTCACGGATGGCCTCCACCACTTTCGGGTGACAGTGACCGGTGTTGGTGACACCAATGCCACAGGTGAAATCCAGGTATTTCCGGCCATCGGTGGCATAGATGTAACTGCCCTCGGCCCGCTCGGCCTCGATGGGGAATATCCGCGTCCAGACCGGCGACATGTGGGGAAAGTTTCGGGTATAGAGTTCGGTCATCGCGAATCCTGTCGCATGGAATTACAGGAGTGCCGCGGCCCAGGCCAAATCGAGTTCGGTCAGGCGGTCGGGGGTGGGTCTGCCATCGGGGGTGAAACCGGCCAGGCGATAGTATTCATCCAGCGCCGCTTCGATTTCATCGTGCGAAAGTGCAATTCCGGCGGTGGGGCCTTCCCCTTGCAAAGCCTTGAAGAACTTCTTGGGCAGTTTATCCTGCTTGCGGTCGAAGCCTTCGCGGGCATTGAAGACGCGCATGAGATGAATGCGCCGCTCGCCCACCCGAACAAGCTCTTCAATGGTCACATCCCAGCCGGTGACGGCTTTGACCATCTCGGCGGTTTCTTGCGGCCCGTAGAGCGTCCAGCCTGGCCCCCACACGAACTGACAGAGTTCGACCGAATCCATCATCGCGTAGAAGGCTTCGGTGAGATAGGCAAATTTGACCTTTTCCGGGCCAAGACTCATGGGCGGCAAGGGGTTTTCCAGGCCGAGCAACTTCATGCGCCCCAAATACAGGTCGGAAGCAATTCCCTCTTCAATCATCCAGTCATGTTCGCTGGATTGATGGTCTGCACCAAAGGGGTTGACGGCATAAATGAGCGCTAGGGAGCGCTTGGCCTGTGGCATGTGTGCCGGGGCTTCGGCGCCTTTGACGGTAATCAGACATTCTTCGGCCCCGCGCCCAATGACTCTGGCGGCGCGTTCAGACCCCTGCCCCAGCAGACGGCCAAAATCGGTGCTGGCGGTGACGATTTGCTCCAGAGCCGCAAGCATGGCATCAGCGTTGCCAAATTTCAGTTCCAGTCCGCCGGTATCTTCGGGGGTCAGGATGCCTTTTTCGTAGCATTCCATGGCCCAGGCGAGGGTCGCGCCACAGGCGATGGTATCCACGCCGTACATATTGCAAATCTGGTTCGCGCGTGAGATGGCAGCCAGGTCTTTGACACCACAGTAGGAGCCAAAGGTGCCGATGGTTTCATATTCCGGGCCGCCGTATTTCTCGTCCACCGGATATTTGCCCTCCAGTTCGACCACACGCTTACAGCGCACCACGCAGGCGTAGCAGGTATCGCGCCCCAGTTTGTCCTGTTTGCCTTCTGCCGCACCGCGCAGATATTTTTCATAGAGCGTTTCACCGCTGATTTCTTCGGCAAACTCAAAGGCGCCTTCATTGTAGTTGCGGGTGGGCAGAGTCCCCATGGAGTGTTGAGGCATCACCACGCTGGCCGTGCCATATTTGCCCAGCCCGGCCATGTCGGGGTTATCGGGCATCCACTTGGGGCCAAGCCGGTTGATGGCTGCCAGCGCCTTGGGGTCGGCCACCGAAGGTTTTTGGGTGCCGCGCACAACCACCGCCCGCAGGTTTTTGGAGGCCATCACCAGCCCCATGCCAGTACGTCCGTTGTTGCGGTTGGACATGCTGACCGCGCTGGAGAAGAGGACGCCCTTCTCTGCCGCCGGGCCGTGCTGCAGGACTTCGATTTTGTCATCTCCCAATTCTTGTTTGAGGAGCGCTTCGGCCTCTCCCGTCACTTTACCAGTCAGATGAGAAGCATCGCGCAGTTCCGCCACGCCATCTTTGAGCCACAAATAGACCGGTTTCGACGAGCGGCCTTTGACTACAATTCCATCGAAGCCGGCGAATTTCAGCTCCGCCGGGAAGAAGCCGCCCCCTTGCGAATCGCCAATCGCACCGCTGATGGGCGATTTGGCATTGAGATTGACGCGGCTCTGCCCGCTGACGCTCGCGCCGGTGGTGACACCGGTGAAAATGGTCAGGACGTTTTCAGGAGCGAGGGCATCTACCCCGACAGGCATCTCTTTCAGGATGTAGTACAAACCCATTGCCGAACCGCCCATGTAGGTCCGATAGAACGATTCGGGGGGCGTTTCTATCGTCAGCGTGCCGGTGGTTAAATCCACGTGCAGAATTTTTCCGGTGTAACCGTGTGGCATAAGAGTTTCTCCTTCAGGCGAAACGGGGATTGAGGAACGAGCAACCTGGTCTCGAAAAGAATGCGCACAGAGCGCAACAGGGTACTCTAATTATACAGAGCAGAGCGCCAGCAAGCAAATCAATTTTTCCAAAAACGACAAAAATCTCAAATTTCATGACCGTTTTCTACAAAAAAGCCTCCTTTCCCTGTTCGGAAAGGAGACCCAATGATTTGCGCGTCCATCAATCGGCAGCGGAGGCTTCGACCGGTTCTTCGTTGAGTTTACTCCAGCCGAGGGCATTCTTCATGCTCACCGGCTTACCATAGATGTTGGTCAAAACCTTTGGCGGGTCAATCTTGCCGGTCGCCAGCGAGACGACGATGAAGGCAATCACCGAGATGAAGAAGGCAGGCGTCGAGCCGATATAGACCGCATCCCACACGGCATCCTGCACAAAGCCTTCGTTGGCAACGATGGTTTCCTGGTAGTAGAACATGGAAAGGAAAATCCAGGAAATCGTGCCGGAGAAAAACGAGGTCAACGCGCCGATGTGGTTGGCCTTCTTCCAGTACATGCCGATAATGTAAGGCGCAACCATGCCAACTAAGATGCAGGTATTGGCCAACACTGCCAGCTGATAGATAGTTTCGGCCCACAATGCAATCGCCAGACTGAGCAGGCCGCTCGTCACCAGCGCAGCCCGCGTCAGGAACAGTTGCGATTTGTCGCTCAGGTCGGGCTTGAAGACTTTGACGATGTTCTCCGTGAACATCGTCGCCCCAGCCAGCATGGATGAGTCGGATGTGGACATCAAGGCTGAGGCAAGCGCGGCTACGAAGAGCGCCACCAGCACGGGAGGCAGGTACTCCATTGCCATCATAATCAAGATGAACTGGGTGGCTTCCCCCTCCACATCGGGACCGATGGCAGAATATGCCGCCATGCCGATAAAGGGAGAGAGAATGCCAAACGTGATGTAGAGAAAAGCCGCCAGGTAGGTAGATTTGACGGCCACGTTCTCGTTTTTGGCCGCGCAGGTACGCTGAAGATAATCCTGTGCGGGAATCGAACCCAACCCAATCGCCATCCAGGCGGCGATGTAATAGAACCAGCCTTCAATGCCCTGATAACCCAGGTACCCCTCTTCAGCAGTGGGAAGCATGGCAAAAGGATATTCGGTGTTCTGGGCGCCGGCCATGCCAAGAAAGGCTTCTAAGCCGCCAACCGACCACAAGATGGCGCCAAAGATAAGAAGCAGGCCGCCCATCGTCAGGAACATCTGCATAAAATCGAGGGCCGTATCAGCCCACAGGCCGCCCGCCATGGTGTAGATAGTGACCACGCCCGCCACAAGCACCATGCCGACCGACAAATCCCAGCCAAGCAGGGCCTGCAAAATGGCGCCGCCCGCCACGATTTGCGCCGCCGTCCATCCAAAATAGCCGATGATTTGGGCTACTGAACCCACCACCGACATGGCCGTGCCGTAACGATGCTGGAAGAAGTCCATGATGGTCATGTATTGGGCGCGGCGCGCCAGGCGCACAATCAGCAACCCTGAAAGCGCCAGGCACAGGGTTGCGCCAAACGGGTCGAAGATGACACCCTGCAAGCCGTATTTGTAGGCTTCGGAACTCGACCCCATCAACGTTTCGGCGGCGAACCAGGTCGCCATAATGGACGGCGCGGCCATCCAGATAGGCAGACGGCGGCCTGCCAGTACGTAATCGTTCGTTGTCTCCACGCGCTTCGAGGCCCAGTAGCCAATTGCCAGGCGCACAAACAGGATGACGACGATGCCCCCCACAATTAGACCCGCATATTCATATTGTTGCATGACGCTGCCCTCCCAAAGCGAAAAGAGTGTGGCGCAAATCTCTGGCCAAACCGGAGACTTGCGCCACGATTATACAGTCGCTGGTGTCATTTCGCGGATTCCATACGGAAAACCGTATTCGGCCATGCGCTCCATGAACGGTTCCGGCGGAAAGGCCTCCGGTCCGAGAACGCCCACGCCTTTCCAGAGACCGTGTTCGAGCAAGTCCATCGCAATCACCGCGCTGAAAGCGGTCTGTGCTACGACCGCCTGACAGCCCCATTCCTTCATGCACTGCTCGTTATCAGCCACCTGGTAGAGATAGACCTCGCGCGGTTTGCCATCTTTGATGCCCTTGACCCACGTGCCGGCACAGGTTTTGCCTTTCATGCGGTCTCCCAGGCGAGCCGGGTCGGGCAGGCAGGCGGCCACCACGTCGCGCGGGGCTACCATCACGCCTTTGACGTTGATTTTTTCCTTGCGGTCGAGGCCAAGCATGTGCAGGGTCTTGAGAACGTTGATGAATTTTTCTCCCAGGCCATATTTGAACGTCACGCGCTTCGCTTTGACCCAGCGCGGCACGAGCAACACTTCTTCGTGTTCCACGTTGACCACTTCCACCGGGCCAATTCCTTCGGGAAACTCGAAGACTTCCGGCTCGGAAAACGGCGCGGTGGTGAACCAGCCTTTTCCCTCTTCCCAAATAATGGGGGGGTTGAGACACTCTTCAATGGTCGTCCAGATGGAGAAGCTTGGCGCAAACTCGTACCCTTCGATTTCCAGGTTCGAGCCATCGCGAATGCCGATTTCTTCGATTTCATCGAACAGATAGTCCTGGGCATAGCGCGCAAAGACATCGGCCATGCCCGGTTCGACGCCAATGCCAACCAGCGCCAGCAAGCCCTTTCCTTCCCACTGCCTGGCACGCTCAAACTGGTAATCTCCCAGTTTGACGCCCGGCAGTTCGTAGGGACGCTCCGGGTGCGGCTCGGAGAGCGTCATCGCCATGTCCATGTAGGTGCAACCGACGTTGAAGGCCGCCTCGAAGATTTCTTTGTTGAAGAGCGGGTCCACTGCGTTCATGATGAGATGCACCCCGTATTTGCGCGCCAGGGCTTCAATCATTTCCTGCTTGCTCGCGTCAACGAATTCCGCCGGAAAGCGCGCCGCGTCCCCCAGTTTGGCCTGGACTTCTCTGGCGCGGTCGAGGTTGTAATCGCACAACACCATTTGTTCCAGCCAGGAGCGGCGTTTCGCCATTTGGGCAATCGCTTCGCCTACGCCGCCCACGCCAACGAGTAGAACCTTCATTAACTTTTCTCCTTGTGGTTTTATACCGGCTGCATTCCCTCAGCAGGCCGGTAGATTTCTGAAAAAAACAGCAGGGCAAATCGCCCATTTGCCCTGCTAGAAGTACACTTCTTTCTGGATTTTCAAGTGCATGAACGATTCCGATTCACGCACGCCGTCCACTTTGTATAACTTTTCCGTCAGGAAGCGCAGCAAATCGGCATGGTCGCGGCAGACGACTTCGGCGATAATGTCGTACCGCCCGCTGACCACAATCAGATAAATGACTTCCTCGAAGGTTGCCACCTGCTCGGCCACCTGGAGCATTTTCTCGCCCTCGGTGCGGATACCAATCATCGCCATCGTCTTGTAGCCCATCCGCAGCGGGTTGGTGACGGCCACGACCTTGAGGATGCCCGTTTCTACCAGGCGGTTGTAACGCACCCGTATCATCCCCGGCGAGACGTTGAGTTGCTGAGCAATTTGGGCAAAAGCCATGCGGCCATCCTGCCGCATGGCTTCGATGATGTACTGGTCTACGGAATCCAGACCATCTTGCCTGACGGGTAAATTGTTTGCGTTTTCCATACGCATATTTTATGACGAAAAATAAACAAAGTCAATTACTTTTGAACAAATCAACAAAAAATAAAAGGTTTTTTTGACTGTTAAAAAGACCGATTTGTCTGGCCACCTGACAGGTTAAAAAAACAGGAGACGGAGAACACGAACAGACGCGGATGGCAGCAAATGCGCGTATAATTTCGATACGTTCTCTCTGGGAGGTCTGCCATGCCCCGCCTGACCCGTTTCCTGCTCGCTGCGCTGCTGCTGGCCCTCTCGGCCTGCCAGTCGGCCACCCCGCCGCCCACGCCGACC
>JANWWK010000011.1 GCA_025056175.1 Anaerolineales bacterium | reverse complement strand
GCCTTGAATTCCGCCTGCCCCATCAGCGACGCCACTTTTGTTATCGCCGCCGTCAGAGTCGTCTTGCCGTGGTCAATGTGACCCATCGTTCCCACGTTCAGGTGCGGTTTGCTGCGGTCAAATTTCTGTTTTGCCATGCTTGATTACTCCTTGTGTGGTGCTTGAGGAAAAATTACGATTTGAGAATTTCCTTTGCCACCGATTCACTCACCGGGGCATAATGGTTGAATTCCATCGAGAAAACGCCGCGCCCTTGTGTGGCGGAGCGCAGTTCGGTGGCATAGCCGAACATTTCGCCCAGGGGCACCATTGCGCTGACGGCCTGTGCATTGCCAGGGCGCATTTCCATGCCCTGAATCAGGCCGCGTCGGCTGTTCAGTTGTCCAATCACGTCACCCAGGTATTCTTCAGGCGTGACGACTTCGACTTTCATAATCGGCTCGAGCAAGACCGCACCGCCACGCTGCACGCCTTCTTTGAAGGCCATCGAAGCAGCCAGTTTGAAGGCCATTTCGCTCGAGTCCACTTCGTGATACGAGCCATCGAACAGGCTGACCTTGACATCCACGACCGGGTAGCCAGCCAGGACACCGGTTTCGGCAGCCTCGCGAATGCCTTTTTCGACCGCCGGGATGTATTCCTTCGGAATGACACCCCCGACGATGTTGTTCTCAAAAATGATGCCTGCGCCCCGTTCGGCAGGTTCCATCGAAATCACCACGTGGCCGTATTGACCGCGCCCGCCGGACTGTTTGGCATACTTGTAATCCACTTTTTCTACGCGGCGGGTGATGGATTCGCGGTAGGCCACACGCGGTTTGCCAACGTTGGCCTGTACTTTGAACTCGCGCATCATGCGGTCTACGATAATGTCCAGATGCAGTTCACCCATACCGGAAATTTGCGTTTGTCCGGTGGCTTCATCGGTGCGCACCCGGAAGGTGGGGTCTTCTTCGGCCAATTTGCGGAGCGCCTCACCCATCTTCTCCTGGTCACTGGTGGTTTTGGGTTCCACCGCAATGGTGATAACGGGTTCAGGGAACGAAATGCTCTCCAGGATAATCGGTTTGGTATCGCACAGCGTATCGCCGGTAAAGGATTCCTTAAAGCCCAGTGCTGCAGCAATATCACCTGCGCGCACTTCTTCGATGTCTTCGCGCCGGTCGGCATACATGCGAATCAGACGCCCAATGCGCTCACGTTTGCGCTTGGTCGAGTTGGTGACCATCGTCCCTTGCGTAATGACGCCAGAATAGACGCGGAAGTAGGCCAGGCGGCCCACATACGGGTCAGTGACGATTTTGAACACCAGCGCACTCAAGGGCGCATCGTCGGAGGCGGGCAGTTCAATGATTTCTTCGGGGTTATCGGGCGAGGTGCCGCGCACGGCAGGAATATCGAGCGGCGAGGGCAGGTAGTCAATGACGGCATCCAGCACAGGTTGAACGCCTTTGTTCCGCAACGAAGAACCGCAGAACACAGGGAAGGCTTTGCCAGCAATCACCGCGCGGCGCAAGGCGGCTTTGAGTTCAGGAACGGTGATTTCCTCACCTTCCAGATACTTCATGGTCAAATCATCGTCGGTCTCGGCGATTTTTTCAACCATCACATGCCGCATTTCCTCTGCCCGCGCCGTCAGGTCGGCAGGAATTTCGACTATCTTCGGCTCTTTGCCCAGTTCGTCATCAAACAGGATGGCTTTCATTTCAAGTAAGTCCACCATCCCTTTGAACTCGGCCTCGCTGCCGATGGGTAATTGCATGGCAATCGGGTTCGCGCCCAGACGCTGCCGGATGGATTCAATCGAACGTTCATACGAAGCGCCGACGCGGTCCATCTTGTTAACAAAGCAAATACGCGGAACGCCGTAGCGGTCGGCCTGCCTCCAGACGGTTTCAGATTGCGGCTCCACGCCTTGCACGGCATCGAACACAACAATACCGCCATCGAGAACGCGCAGAGAGCGCTGGACTTCGGCGGTGAAGTCAATGTGGCCGGGAGTATCAATCAGGTTCAGCTGATACCCTTTCCACTCAGCCGAGACCGCGGCAGAAACAATCGTGATACCACGTTCGCGCTCCTGCACCATCCAGTCGGTGACGGTGGTGCCTTCATCCACAGAACCAATACGGTGAGTTCTACCGGTATAGAACAGGATACGCTCGGTCGTCGTCGTTTTACCGGCGTCAATATGGGCAATGATGCCGATATTGCGATACTTTTCGAGCGGGTATTTACGCGCCATTCGTCAAAGACCTCTAAAGAATCAATTCTCTACGCGCGATAATGCGAAAAAGCGCGGTTGGCTTCGGCCATCTTGTGGGTTTCATCCCGCTTGCGGATAGAAGCGCCCTGATTGGTAGCAGCATCCATCAATTCACCCGCCAGTTTTTCGGGGAAGGATTTGCCCGAGCGGGCGCGGGAAGACGCAAGAATCCAGCGAATCGCCAGAGTCAGGCGACGCTGAGCAGGAACTTCCATCGGCACTTGATAGGTAGCGCCACCCACACGGCGCGGACGCACTTCCATCACCGGCCCAACGTTCTTGAGAGCAGTCTCAAAGACCTCGATGCCGGATTTACCGGTTTTTTCTTCGATGATAGCCAGCGCATCGTACATCAGCCGATAGGCCAGAGATTTTTTGCCGCGCATCATCATGTGCTGGACGAAAGTCGCCAACGAGACGCTGTTGTAGCGCAAGTCAGGCGCAATCGGACGAACTTCAGGCTTTCCTCTACGCATGGTTTACTCCATCACTTACGGGTTACTTTTTGCCCTTGGCAGGCGCAGCCGGCGCGCCGGGTTTGGGCCGCTTGGCGCCATATTTAGAACGTCCCTGTTTGCGCTTATCCACGCCGGTCGTATCCAGCGAACCGCGCACGATGTGATAGCGCACGCCGGGCAAATCTTTCACACGACCGCCGCGTACCAGCACCACAGAGTGCTCTTGCAGTTTGTGTCCTTCGCCAGGGATGTACGCGGTGACTTCGATGCCGTTGGTCAGGCGCACGCGGGCAATTTTGCGCAGCGCGGAGTTCGGCTTCTTGGGGGTCATCGTGCGGACGACCGTGCAAACACCACGCTTTTGGGGTGCGCCGCCCGCCTGGCGGAAGCGGCGTTGCTTATTGGCGTTGAATGTGTACTGCAAAGCCGGCGCCTTGCTCTTGACCTTTTTCGACTGGCGGCCTTTGCGAATGAGTTGATTGATTGTTGGCACACTTGCCTCCGAAAAAATTTCTTGCGAATAACAAACGGTGGTCAGTTCGAGAGCAAACAAGGAGGCCATCACAATCTTGCCGGATGGCCTCACTTGTCTCACGCAATGGTAAAAGAGTCTTACCGATGGGCAACGGCTGGGTATTTTATCACAACCGTTTGGGTGAGTCAACTATTTCATGCCCATCAAATCTTCACCCAGTCCAAGCAAGCCGGTCTCCAGTTTGGGCGGATGTACCTTTTCTTCATCTTTACCAAAGCGGATGACATCTCCGGCTTCGTTGATGGCTTCCACCGCCAGGCCAAGCGACTGCAACTCTTTGACCAGGACACGGAAGGAGGCCGGAATGCTGGGTTCCTCAATTGGTTCACCTTTGACGATGGCTTCGTAGGTGTTGACACGCCCGGTGACATCATCCGACTTGACGGTGAGCATTTCCTGAAGCGTATAGGCCGCGCCGTAGGCTTCCAGCGCCCACACCTCCATTTCACCGAAGCGCTGCCCACCAAATTGCGCTTTACCGCCGAGGGGTTGCTGTGTGACCAGCGAGTACGGGCCCGTTGAGCGCGCGTGAACTTTGTCTTCCACCAGGTGATGCAGTTTGAGAATGGTCATCACGCCGACCGTCACGGGTTGGTCGTAGCGTTCGCCGGTCTTGCCATCGCGCAGGACTTGTTTGCCCAGCGTAGGAATCGGCACGCCGGTTTCCATCATCACCTGGGCGGCTTTTTGCGACACTTCTTCTGCCGGCACATCGGCATAGCCCATTGTTTCGAGCCAGAGTTTGAGACAGGCTTCAATGGCTTTCTGGTCTTTGCTGGCTTCTACGCGGCTGGACGGAGTGAGCTCAAAGCTCATGATTTCGTCGGGATTGTAACCCTTTTCAACCAGCCATTGCCGCGCGGTCATCATGCGCGCATAGCGAGGGTCGAGCGCAATGCGTGAAACATCGTAGCCATGACCACCCAGCCAGTGTTCCAGATACAACAAGCGGACTTCTTCGTCGTCGCGCAGCATCTCGGCAGAGTATTGCTGTTCGGAGAGCCATTTCCAGGCGTCTGCAGCGGCCACGCGCCAGGCTTCATCCACAATCCAGGCACGCGCCAGTTCGGCTTCGATTTCGGACTCTTTGGCGCCGTCGAAGACGGGGGTGACGGCGCGATAGCCCAGCCGTTTGGCGGCCCAACCGAGATGCACTTCCAGCACCTGGCCGATGTTCATGCGGCCCGGCACGCCCAGCGGGTTGAGGATGATGTCCACAGGCGTACCATCTTCCAGGAAAGGCATGTCTTCCACCGGCACCACGCGCGAGACAACACCTTTGTTTCCGTGCCGCCCGGCCATTTTATCGCCAGCGGTGATTTTGCGGCGCTGCGCTACCGAGACGCGCACCATCATATCCACACCAGCCGAAAGGTCAGCATTATCGTCACGGGTGAAGACTTTAACATCCACCACTTTGCCGCGTTCACCGTGCGGCATGCGCAGCGAGGTATCTTTGACATCGCGCGATTTTTCACCAAAGATAGCGCGCAGCAGGCGTTCTTCGGGGGTCAGTTCTTTCTCGCCTTTGGGCGTAATTTTGCCGACCAGGATGTCGTTGGGGCCAACTTCCGCGCCGATGCGGATGATGCCGTTCTCGTCCAGGTCTTTGATGGCGTCTTCACCCACGTTCGGGATGTCGCGGGTGATTTCTTCCGGGCCAAGTTTGGTATCGCGCGCTTCCACTTCGTATTTTTCGATGTGAACCGAAGTAAAGCGGTCTTCCTGTACCAGCCGCTCAGAAATGAGAATGGCGTCTTCAAAGTTGCCGCCTTCCCACGAGAGGAACGCCACCACCACGTTCTGCCCCAATGCCAGCTGTCCACCATCGGTGGAGGAGGAATCGGCAATGATGTCGCCTTTTTTGACGATTTGGCCTTTCACCACCGCCGGGCGCTGGTCAATGCAGGTGGATTGGTTCGAGCGCTGATACTTGCGCAGGGTGTGGGTTTGCAGAGTACCATCCGTGCGGCGGATGACGATTTCCTTGCCGGTGACGGAGATGACCTCGCCATCGGAGTCGGCCACCACCACCTGCCCCGAGTCCATCGCAGCATAGTATTCCATGCCGGTGGAGACGGTGGGGACTTCCGGACGCACCAACGGGACGGCCTGTGCCTGCATGTTGGAGCCCATCAGCGCGCGGTTGGCGTCATCGTGTTCCAGGAAGGGGATGAGCGCAGCACTGATACCCACCACCTGATGCGGGGCGACGTCCATGTAATCCAGGTTTTCGGGGGCTGAATCGAGAAAGCCGGAGTGGTAGCGGCTGGCAATGCGCCGGCTGACAAATTCCTGATGCTCATTGAGTTCAGCGTTGGCCTGCGCGATGACGAACTTGTCTTCGGCATCCGCGGAGAGGTATTCCATCGTTCTCGAAACGAACGGTACGACCAGAATCATGCGGTTGGCGGGGGCAATGCGAGCGGCCAGGTCGGCATCGACGCGCTGCCCGGCTTTTGCCACTGTTTCACCGTTGATGACGACATCTTCGCGCAGCGCGCGCCCTACCAGGGCGGGGTCGGTAGAATGCAGGGATTTGACCACCCGCCGGTAGGGAGTTTCAATGAATCCATATTCGTTGACGCGCGCAAAGGAGGCCAGACGGCCAATCAGACCGATGTTAGGGCCTTCCGGTGTTTCGATGGGACAAATACGGCCATAGTGCGAGTGATGCACATCGCGCACGTCGAACCCGGCGCGTTCACGGCGCAGACCGCCCGGACCGAGCGCAGAGAGCGTGCGCTTATGACGCAGTTCGGCCAGCGGATTGGTCTGGTCCATGAACTGCGAAAGCTGGCTGGAGCCAAAGAACTCACGCAGGGCTGCCACCACCGGCCGGATATTGACCAGCGTGACCGGAGAGAGATGTTCCTGGTCACGAATGGACATGCGCTCTTTGATGACCCGTTCCATGCGGCGCAGGCCAATGCGCAGCTTGTTTTGAATGAGTTCGCCCACGGTTTTGACACGGCGATTGCCAAGGTGGTCAATATCATCGGGCGGCTCAACGCCATTGTTGATTTGAATCATGCGCCGAATCAGGCGGATAACATCGAGCTTGGTGATGGTGCGGTGCGGGATGGGGACGTTCAGGTCAAGTTTCTGATTGAGTTTGTAGCGGCCTACGCGCTCCAGGTCATAGTGTCGCTGGTCGAACAACTGCTCTTCCAGAAAAGCGCGGGCGTTCTCCAGGGTGGCCGGGTCACCGGGGCGCATGCGCTTGAAGAATTCGATGAGGGCAGCCTGCGCAACCGTCAGCCCACCGCTCAAGTCCCACTCCGGCTCCTGGCGCAGCGTGCTGGGGATGAACAACCGGTCGGGGTTGTTGTCTACATCCTGGAACAGGGAGATAATTTCTTCGTCACTGCCAGTGGTCAAGACGGCATCGGGGCGGCCATCGTCCACGGCAGCCAGCGCACGCAGGAAGACGGTAATCGGCACGGTGCGCTTGCGGTTAAATTTCAGGATGATGTAATCGTTCTTGCGGGTCTCAAATTCCATCCATGCGCCACGGTCTGGAATCAGCTTCGACATTGCCAGTGGTCGGCCGGTGGAGCGGTCTACCGGGGCCTCGAAATAGACACCCGGCGAACGAATCAACTGGGAGACGACCACGCGCTCGGTGCCGTTGATAATGAACGTGCCTTTATCGGTCATCTCCGGGAAATCGCCCAGAAAGATGTCCTGCTTGATGGGTTCGGGGACATCCGGCCCGGCCAGCAGGACGGAGACATAGAGCGGGCTGGAATACGTCAGGTCGCGTTCGACGCACTCTTCGATGCTATGCTTGGGTTCGCCAAACCAGTATTTCAGACCCCATTCCTGCGATTCGGGACTGCGGCTGGGGAAGTACAACTTCATGCCCTTGTTGTAAGATTCAATCGGCGAGACTTCGTGGAACAAATCGCCCAGGCCCTCCCGCTTGAGACGCTCGAAGGAATCCAGCTGGACTTCGATAAGGTTCGGCAAACTGAGCTCGACCGGAATGCGGGCATAGTTCTTGCTGAAGAGCGCGGAAGTCATCGAAAAACACTCCTGACCATAGGATTAAACGAATTTACAGGAACACAAAAACCATCATGCCACGCAGCATGACGGCAAATTGAGATTATATCGAACAGTTCTAAGAACTGTCAATGTTTATACGGGGGTAATCAGTAAATATTCTTGCAAGATGGAACGGTAGGGTTTGGACAGGTGCAAGGCGGCTTCGCGCATCAGCACGGCCAGCAAGTCGGCGCCGAGAGTAATATCCATGTGGCGCAGGAGAATTTCCAGCAGGCGGGAATAGACATCTGCGGCTTCAAGCGGGGAGGAGAAAATTGTCTGGTCGGTTACGTTCATGCCATTCAGGGTAATGCTCCAACCATGGGCGGCAGCGGCAAAGTTGATTTCGCGGGCAATGTTCTGCACCAGGGTCGGCCCGGTCAGCTCGACCATGCGCTCCAGCAGGCGGCCTGTCATGAAGCCAAAGGAGTGATAGAGCATATATTCATCCCACGCCGGGGTATGCGCCTGACTGGAGAGCAGCCGCGTGGCGCTGCACGGCTCTTTCCAGCCATACAGGGCCATCATGCCGCCGGCGGAATGCAAAATCTGATTTTCGGAGATGAAGAGCGTATAATGCGGAGGACTTCCCTGACCTGGCAAAAGCGCAAGAGCTTCAGCATGAGGCCAACGCAGGTGCGCCAGCGCCGGCAGCGGTTCTTGCTGCCAATAGCGAAATTGTTCTTCGAGCAAGGTCTCCGGCGGTAAGGGCAGGAAAGCATCGGCATTTTGTTCCAGCAAAATCTTGACCAGACGTACAGCCTGAGGGGTAAGCGCCAAGGCACGCAGATAAGCTTTGCCCTTGGAGGTATCTATGGATTGAAACCAGGTGGTTGGGTCGAGCCGCTCTACTGCACCGGCATAGCGATAAACGTTCACCAATTCGCCACGCGCAAACAAAAGGTAATGACCAGAATAATTTTGGAAATCCACCTCCAAAACGCCAGTTTGAAATTCATGCTTATAAGAGTCAATAAAAGCCGGCAACTTTCCAGCCGGGATAAGGTTGGTTTCGATGGAGGCAGAAGCAAACAAGCGATAGTTCATACAAGCACCTGCGCTGATATTAACACAATTGGTAATTTTCAAATCGTGCAAGGACGTTTCAAGAAGGTTGCAGTGGGTCTTGAGCAAAAATCCAAAGCGGGGCAGCATACATGGGGCAACGCAGAAACAAATCAGGGTTAATGTTAAGTAAAGGATTTTGAAAAAATCGGATAAAAAGAGTACAATCCAGACCGTTGCCGTTATCAGGTATCGTCAACAGCCATATTCTACACGCGCCGTCGGAAAAAGCACAAACACAAGCGGTGAACAACCTCAAAAGGAGTGCGAATGGCATCCCCCGAACCCACCCCAAATGATAAGCGTGAAATTTTCGGCTGGGCGATGTACGATTGGGCCAACAGCGCCTTCAGCACAACGGTCGGTACGGTTTTTCTGGGGCCATATCTGGCTTCGCTGGCAACCGAAGCCGCCCGGCCTTATGCCGATGGACTGGCGCGGCTGGCAGGTATTCCAATTGCGCCCGATTCGTTCCTGCCATACTGCGTTTCGATTTCGGTCGGGATGCAGGTCTTGTTCCTGCCAATTTTGGGGGCTATTGCCGATTATTCGCATCTGCGCAAGCGCATGATGCAATTTTTTGCCACATTCGGAGCGCTTGCCGCTACGCTGTTGTTCTTCGTGCAGGGCGATTTGTGGTGGCTGGGCGGCCTGTTGTTCATTCTCGCCAACCTGTCCTTTGGGGCGGCGGCAGTATTTTACAATGCTTACCTGCCCGATATTGCCAGTGAAGACCAGCGTGACAGCGTCTCGGCGTATGGTTGGGCAATGGGCTATCTCGGAGGCGGCGCGCTGCTCCTGTTTAACCTGATTTTTTATCAATTTCGGGAGACTCTCGGCGTGCCAACCGGCCTGGCAGTGCGCATTAACCTGGCTTCCGCCGGATTATGGTGGATGGGGTTCTCGTTCTTCACCTGGGCGCGTCTGCGTTCGCGCCGGGCGCGCCGCGCCCTGCCTGCCGGGGAGAACTATCTGAGCATCGGGTTCAAGCAGCTGCGCCACACCATCGGCGAATTAAAGCACTTCCCCGAAACACTCAAATACCTGCTGGCTTACTTCCTGTATAATGATGGCATTCAAACCGTCATCGCAGTAGCGGCCACATTTGCCGCTGCGCCGCTGGCACGGGGCGGGCTGGAAATCGAAACCGGGATGTTGACGATTGTGATTTTGCTGATTCAGTTCGTGGCCTTTTTCGGCGCACTCTTTTGGGGCAAACTGGCCGGGTGGATTGGCGCCAAACAAGCCATCCTGGTCAGCCTGGTCATCTGGTCGGGCGTGGTGATTTATGCTTATGTGGGGTTGCGCCCTGAAACACGCGTGACGGAGTTTTTCATCCTGAGCGGTTTCATTGCGCTGGTGCTGGGCGGGTCACAAGCCATCAGCCGCAGTTTGTTCGCGCAAATGGTGCCACAGGGCAAAGAAGCTGAATTTTACTCGTTTTATGAAATTTCAGAACGAGGAACGTCGTGGATTGGACCGTTCCTGTTTGGGCTAATGAATCAGGTTTTCGGCAACCTGCGCCCGGCCATTCTCTCGTTGATTTTTTTCTTTATCATGGGGCTCATTCTTCTGCCCTTTGTCAACGTCAAAAAGGGGATAGACGACGTGAAACAATATGAGCGACAAACGGCTTAAAAGCCACTCCGTCAGGCGCGCAGGGAATTGCCCTGCGCGCCTTTTTGTTTAAGTTCTCTGCATAACGCTGTGAATTATCGGCTCTCGCCCAGCGTCACCACGGTTTCGCGTCGTTGGCCTTCACGAAAAAACGCAATCGTCACCTGCTCGCCGGGGGCAAAAGAAAACAACGCATTCAGATACGAGCGGGACTCGTTGATTTCAACGTCTCCCAGATGAGTGATAATATCACCCGGCTGCAAACCGGCTTGCGCTGCCGGACTGCCCGGCGCAACACGGGTAACATACGCGCCGTATTGCGCCGGCAAACGATACCGCAGAGCGATTTCGGGGGTAATGGGCTGAAAACTGATGCCCAGATAGGGACGTGCAAAATATCCGTTGCGAATGATTTGTTCCGCCACCATCTGCGCCAGGTTAACCGGCACGGCAAAGCCCAGCCCTTCGGCCACGCTGCCGCTATTGGTCTGACGCACAATCATTGTGTTGATACCAATGACTTCACCAGCCAGGTTCACGAGCGGACCGCCGGAGTTCCCCTGATTGATAGCTGCATCGGTTTGAATCAAATTCTCGATGAGGTAGCCATTGCCCGTATCCAACGCACGCCCGGTTGCGCTGACCACACCAACCGTCACCGTGTTTTTGAACTCTCCAAGCGGCGACCCGATAGCAATCACCGTTTCGCCGGGGTCAAGTTTATCGGCATTGCCCAGCACGGCCACCGCAGGCACCTGGCCTTGGGTCTTGAGAACGGCAATATCGGAATAGCGGTCTGAGCCAACCAGGACGGCCGGTTGTTGTGTGCCATCGGCCAGAATGACGGTGAGCGCATGGGCATCTTCAATGACGTGATGATTGGTGAGAATGTATCCATCAGCCGAGATGAACACGCCGCTGCCACTCACCGTCTGGTCGGCAGTCGGACCGAAAAAGGTCATCTGACCGGGAATAGTGCCGACAACGGTCACCACCGCGGGAGAGACTTTGCGAACCGCCTGTGTGATGGTCGTCTGAATATCAGTGGCACTGACGGTAATGACTGGTGCAGTCTGCGAAGAGACGACCAGCGAAGATGCGGTAGATTGATTTTGCCGCAACGCCTGGTAAACTGCCCATCCACCTGCTGCCGCACCAGACAAACCCGAAATCGCAGCGATGAGGACAAGAAACAGGGCGTATAGAATTCGTTTGAGGGACATACCAACCTCCGAATAGAGATTTTTTGCCCGCACAGAGGGCTTACAAGCAGTCTCATTCTAGAACTGACGAGTTAAAGAAAGCATAAACCAAGATAAACACAGCGTAAAAACTGGCTGTGGGCTTGCTGTGAAAATTCCCTCTTGACAGAGCGGGCAAAATTCTGTATTATACAAACAGGTTTGTATAAAAAACTAGTTTTCAAAAGGAGAATCCTATGTCAACCGACCCGCTTCACGACGCACAGAAACGCGCCTTCCGATACTGGTATCTGGATGGCACGTTCGAGTTTTCGCTTGGCGGCATGTGCCTGTTGCTGGCTGCGTACTTTTACGCCGAATTTCTGCTCAGAGCAACATGGATTGGCCCGATGATGATTGCCGTCTTTCTGCTCGTTATGATTGGCGGCGGGTTCCTTATCAACCGGCTGGTGATGGCGTTCAAAGAACGTCTCACCTTTCCCCGCACCGGTTATGTTGCCTTTCGCCGCGCTCAAGGGCCTGCGTATTGGAAGCGCATGGTGCTGCTGGGCGCACTCTCCGCTGCAACTGCATTCCTGCTGGTGTGGGTGGTCATGAACCAGCCTGCCGGATTCGATTGGACAGCCGCCGCAACCGGGCTGATTTTCGGCGCAGTCGTCGTCTATCTGGGGATTCACTTCGGCATCGCGCGCTTTTTCGTTTACGCCGCCATCAGTCTGACGCTCGGCGCAATCACCGGATGGTTGAACTGGCCCGAAAATCTCGGGCTCATCGCCTTCTACGGGTTGTCAGGCCTCGGGTTGCTCCTGATGGGCACTTTCCATCTGTGGAAATACCTGCGGGAAAACCCCATGCCTGCGGAGGAGAGCCATGACAAATGATCTGCGCTCCTTGACCGAAATAGACCGCCTGCTCCACGAACCCGCACGCACCGTTATCGTCGCCATTCTGGCCGCCGTCGAAAGTGCCGACTTTGTCTTCCTTCAACGCGAAACCGGTCTTACCAAGGGCAATCTCTCCACCCACCTGACCAAACTTGAAGATGCCGGTTACATCGAAATTCAAAAAACCTTTCGCGGCAAATACCCGTTGACTCTCTGTCGCCTGACAGAGCAAGGGCGGAAAGCATTTACCGCCTATCGCAAACAATTGCTCGAATTTGTAGAGCGGACGAAGTAAACGCGCCAGAACAAAAACAAGTAAAATGAGCAGGATGGCTGCGACGCCATTCTGCTCATTTTTTTCAGCCAACGAGAGAGGAGAAACGATGGAAAACCTGGAACTTCCCGCAAACAAACCGCTGGTCATTGCCGGTGCGATTGTGTTGTTGCTCGTGTTTTGCTGTTGCTGTCTGATTGTAGCCTTTGCGCTGCTCGAAGGGCCGCTGAGCCTGTACCTGGCCGGTTGAAGACCTCCCCCTTTTGGGCTATCGTTCGGAAGAGCAACTTCAGTATCATACATTTCGTAAATCGAGAAGACCTTTTCCGACCGACCTACCAAGGAGAAACCCCATGAGCGAACAAACCCTGATTCAACCTGAACCGGCCCCGTTTGAACCCCAACCTGCACCGCCCAAGAAATCCAACCTGGGTCTCATCATCGGCATTGGTGCAGCCGTGGTCTTATGTTGCTGCTGTCTGATTGCTGGCGGATCTTTTGCACTGAACGTTATGGGCCCGCTCATCAGTAACACCTATGCCACCATCAACGAACATTTGCCCCCACCCGATTCCTATGAAAACGGCACACCCAGCCCGGCGGTGCCGTTTGACACAGAGGGCATTCTCCCGCAGGGCGGGCTGGGCGATGAAACGCTGCGCGCCGATACCTGGTTCAATGTGGTCTTAAGCGCAGCCTTTGCGGGCTGTTCCGCCTCCGACCCGACCAAAGTCACCATCGAGGTCATCCAGCAACCGGATTCCGCCGGGGTATGGAAAGAAAAGTGGACAGTTACCTGTGATAGCGGCGGCAAGAAGTCTTTCGATGTCACCTTTACCCCCAGTGCGCAAGGCGGCACGGACATTGAAGTCACCGAGAGCAAATAGGTGCATGTTTGAAGTCAGAAAAGCGCTTCTCTAAATTCCCCGGCCTCGTGCCGGGATTTTTTCATGCCAGGGTCAAGAAAGTGAGCGCTGCGGGCTATGCTATAATTTCGCTTCTGAAAGGTGTCTATGCTCTCAAAATTTATCCGACTGATTGGGGGAAACCCCCACCAACGCCAAATTGAAAAATTCGCCGCCCTGGCGCGGCAAGTGAACGCCCTGGAAGCCGAATACGAAAAACTCTCCGATGACGCCCTGCGCGCCAAAACGGACGAATTCCGCGCCCGCATTGCGGCACAACGCAACGATATAACCGACGAAGCAGAACGACGCCAGGCCGAACAAGCCGCGCTCGGCGAATTGCTGCCAGAAGCATTTGCTGCCGTGCGCGAAGCCTCCAAGCGTACCTTGGGCCTGCGTCATTATGACGTGCAACTCATTGGCGGAGCGGCCTTACACGCAGGTATGATTGCCGAAATGCGCACCGGTGAAGGCAAGACGCTCGTCGCTACCCTGCCACTATATCTGAACGCTCTGACGGGACGCGGCGTGCACCTGGTCACCGTCAACGATTACCTGGCCCGCCGTGATGCGCGCTGGATGGGGCCGATTTACCACAAACTCGGCCTGAAGGTGGGCGTCTTGCAAATGGCCGCCAGCACCGAAAACGGAAAGAAAGCGTTCCTGTATGACCCCGAAAAGGAATCGCCCCGTGAAGACCAGCATCAACTCCGCATGGTCGAACGTCGCGAAGCCTACCTGGCCGACATCACCTACGGCACGAACGCTGAATTCGGCTTCGATTACCTGCGCGATAACATGGTCTATCGCCTGGACGACAAGGTCCAACGCGGACATTACTACGCAATTGTGGACGAGGTAGACAACGTCCTGATTGACGAAGCGCGTACCCCGCTCATCATCTCCGGGCCAGCCGCGGGCGAGCTGGATATTTACTACGAGATGGCACGAGTGGTCAAACAGTTGAATGCCGAGGACTACGAAATCAACGAAAAAGACCGCTCAATTGCGCTGACCGAAATTGGCGTGGCGCACGTGGAGCAAATTCTGGGCAAACCCCTGCGTGACCCCGACCGTCCCGAAGACGTCACCCCCGAACAGGCACGTTTACTGGGCTATCTGGAGCAAGCCCTGCGCGCCCAATACCTGTTCCATCGCAACAAAGACTATCTCGTACAGGGCGGCAAGGTGGTCATCATTGACGAATTTACCGGACGGCAAATGCCCGGACGGCGCTGGAGCGATGGTCTGCACCAGGCCGTCGAAGCCAAAGAAGGTGTCAAGGTCGAGCCAGAAAACGTCACCTACGCCACCATCACCCTGCAAAACTACTTCCGCATGTACCAAAAACTGGCAGGCATGACCGGTACTGCGCTGACCGAAGCCGAAGAATTTCACAAAATCTACAAACTCGAAGTCTTGCCCATCCCCACCAACCTGGAATATCAGGCCACCCTGGCGGGAAAAGACTCTCCGCTGGTAGAAGTGAAGGGAAAAGACCCCGAAGGGTACGAAATTGCCTGGTTTGCACGGCGCGGCGACCCGGAGAAGAAACCCGTCTACTGGCGGCGCACCGACTATCCCGATGTCGTCTATCGCACGGTGGAAGCCAAACTGCGCGCCATCGTCACCGAAATCGTCCGTGACCATGTGCTGGGGCGCCCCGTTCTGGTGGGGACGACCTCCGTCGAGTCCTCTGAACGGCTCTCCAGCCGCCTGCGCGCCGAGCCGGTGCGGCGTCTGTTACAGGTTAAACTCCTGCGCCAGCTGTGGTTCGAGAAAAACAATAAAGAAGAAGATGGGCGTCTTTACGCTGAACTGGAACCACTCTACAAACCGCTCGACCAGTTAGAACCCTCGTTCCTGCGCGCGTTCGCCAAACCGCTGGAAGCCTCCATTAACCTGGAGGAGACTTCCAACCTGAACCGCCTGCTCGACTTAATGCACCTGCCAGGCGAATATGCCGAGCGGCTGAAAGCCGTCATTCAGGGCGGGGTGCCGCACCAGGTGTTGAACGCCCGCAAGCACACCGAAGAAAGCCAAATCATTGCTGGCGCCGGGGCGTTTGGCGCCGTCACCATTGCAACCAACATGGCCGGACGCGGCGTGGACATCAAACTCGGCGGTGAACTGGCCGAAGAAGTGCTGGCTGTTGTCAGCCGCGTTTTGCGCCGCACCGGTTACGACCCTTACAACATGCGCCTGGAAGAACAACGGCAGGCCATCCTTACCCTCGCACCCGAAGATTACGGCATTTACGAAGCCGAAATCCGCTTCTTCCTGAAGTATTTTGAAGAAATGGAGCAGGTGCGCCGCCTGGGTGGTCTGCATGTCATCGGCTCAGAGCGCCATGAAGCCCGCCGGATAGACAACCAGTTGCGCGGACGCGCCGCACGTCAGGGTGACCCCGGTTCCTCGCGCTTCTACCTCTCCCTGCAAGATGACTTGATGCGGCTGTTTGGCGGTCAACAAGTCGAAAATCTCATGACCCGCTTCCGGCTGGATGACGATTTTCCGCTCGAAAACCGCATGGTGACCAACCTCATCGAAGGCTCACAACACCGCGTAGAGGGCGCTAACTTCGATGTCCGCAAGCACTTGCTGGAATATGATGATGTCTTGAACAAACAACGCACCATCATCTACGCGCAACGCGACCGCGCCATGACCAAAGACGACCTGACCGAAGATGTAGCCGCGCTTCTGAAAGAAGAAATTGCCGTGCGTGTGCCTCTCGCCTTGCAGGACCCCGAAGAAGGTCTGTGGAAACTGCTGGCCTGGCTGGAACAAATTCAGCCGCCTTTTGTGTACGGAGAAAACCGCGTTTGCCCCTCGTTTACCTACCGTCTGCTGCTGGATGAGATTGACGAAGACGACCCGCGCGCTGATATTCTGGAACTCACCCGCCGCGCGTTGGAAGCCGATGAAGCACACCTGCTCAAAACCCTGGCCCAAAACATCCAACGCGCCTCCGAAAGCCTGGATGCACAAATCGAAGAGCGCTTTGAAGCGTTGGATGCCTTCCTGGAAACCCTGCGCGAAAACGAAGAACCAAAACGCCCCGCCGACCTGCTCAACGAACTCAAAGCCACCCTCCACCTCGAACCGCGCCTGACGAATGAGCAAATCAAACTGCTTGCCACCAACCCTGCTGCGCTTGAAGAGCCGCTCAAAGAACAGATTGACCTGGCGCTGACGACCGTCAGCCTGGCCCGCCTGAACGCCGGGCTGGAACTACGTCTGGGCGAACCCACCGGCCTGAAAGCCGAAGACCTGGCACGTATGGACTGGGACGAAGCCGCTGCGCGCCTGACACAGACGGCTGAAAGCGCACTCCAAAAGCGCCGCGAGCGATTGCTGGGCGAAAACGGCCAGATTGCCAGAGAGTTAGATGCGCTGCTGGCACGCTTCCCCAAACGGGATGAATCTGCTCTCATTCGCATTCTCTCCACGCTCTCTATAGGCCGCCGAATGGGCATGAACCTGAAAACCCGCAAGGTGGAAGCGGTCGAATATCAGCGTGTTAACTACTTCCACGCCGCTGCACAGTTACTCGCCGAGCGCAAACCCGAAACCCTCGACCTGGACGTGCTGGAACACCTGGAACAGGCTGCTGCGACCCTGGCCGAAGGCTGGGGCGAAGCCGAATATGTCCGACTGATGCAAAACGCCGAACATCTGAGCGATTTTGGGTTCGATGTCACCGCCCTGTCTCTCGACCCCAACGCCTCGCCTGCCACGCTGACCGAAGAACAACGCGCCGCACTCAAAGCCGAATTGGGCCGCCGCCGCATGACCGAAATCTACCGTTCGGTTTTGCTCGGTGTCATCACCGAGCAATGGGTAGATTACCTGACACGCGTTGAAGCTCTGCGGGTTTCCATTGGCCTGGAGGCTTACGGACAACGCGACCCGCTGGTACAATATAAGGTGAGAGCGTCCGAAATGTTCCAAAACCTGATGGGCGAAATCCGCGCAGGTGTGATTGACCGGGCTTTCCGATATTTGCCCCGGCCCGTAGCGGTGCAGACCACAGAAGCGGCGCCAGCGGAAGAACCGGTTACGCCTGCGCCGTCTCCAGCCACTGAGTCAAAGCGTGATGGACGCAAGCGACATAAAAAACGATAACGAGGAAGGGTTATCTCATGTCCAGCCTGTTCACCCCTGCCCCCGATGAATTCCGACGTCTTCCCAAAGTGGACTTACATCGTCACCTGGAAGGTTCTCTGCGGCTCCAAACCATGCTGGATGTTGCCCGTAAACACGGCATGACCATGCCCGCAAACGTAGTGCGCCTTTCGCGCCTGGTGCAGGTGCAGGACGAAGACAATTTCACCTTCGATAACTTCCTGTCCAAATTCAACACCCTGCGCATGTTCTACCGCTCGCCCGAAGTCATCGAACGGATTACCTATGAAGCAGTGGAAGACGCGGCCAAAGACAACGTGCGCTACATGGAATTGCGTTTCACACCGGTTGCGCTCAGCCGCGCCGAGCGTTTTCCGCTGGAAGATGTGACCGATTGGGTGTGCAAAGCTGCGCGCGAGGCCGAAAAGAAATACAAAGTGATTGTGCGGCTGATTGCTTCCGTCAACCGCCACGAGCCGCTGGAACTGGCCGAACAGGTGGCCTGGATTGCCGTCGAAAAAGGCCGCGAGAACATCGTCGGGCTGGATTTGGCCGGCAACGAGGCCGAATATCCGGCGGCGCCATTCATCCCGCTCTTTAACGAGGCGCGGCAGGCAGGGTTGCGAATTACCCTGCACGCAGGCGAATGGGCCGGGCCCCAAAACGTGCGCGAAGCCATCGAAAAATTCTCCGCTGAGCGCATCGGTCACGGCGTGCGCGTGCTGGAAGACGACTTTACCACCGCTCTGGCGCGCGAACACGGTACAGCCTTCGAGGTGTGCCTCACCAGCAACTACCAGACGGGCGTGGTCAAATCCCTTGCCAGCCATCCGGCCCCGCAAATGCTTGCCAAAAATCTGAACATCACCTTCAATACCGATGACCCCTCCATTTCGCAAATTACGCTCTCGAATGAGTACCGCGTGGCGGTCGAGGAGTTAAAAATCCCGCGCGAAACGCTCAAAGAGCGCATCATTGCGGCGGCGCAGGCTTCCTTCCTGCCCGAAGGCGAGAAGAAGAAACTGGTCGAATCGCTCCGCAAGGAACTGAGCAAGGCTTGAGCAAAAGGCAGGCAGTACGCCACCGGTAACGCTTAGGAACTCTACGCGGCGCTCGACCAGGTGAAAACTTATTTCACGCTCAATGGCATTACTTTACCCTTACCCTGACCCACTCCCCCAGAAAAGCGCCCACGGCCACGCATGGTTTACGCATGTGGAAGAGGAGCAGCATATCCGTCAACAAAGAGCCGGGTTCACGGTCAACCCTGGAGAACCGGTTTTTTGGTAAAATCACATTAAACAAGTTCCCCTGCAAAGGATAACAAAGGCGCACCTTTGGATTCTTTGTGAAAGGAGGATGTATTCCGTCCATTCACGAAGCGCCAAAGGTGTTTTGTTGGTTTTCTTCCTCACTTACGTTGAGATAGGCAGACCGACAGGCACAACGCCACAATTGATAGCCAAAGGAGATGGTATGAACGACTTTTTTAACGCCAGAGATACGCTGAACATCGGCGGAAAGGACTACACCTATTACCGCCTGGATGCCCTCGAGCGCGCCGGACTGACCAACCTGCGCCGCCTGCCGTTTTCTATCCGAATCTTGCTCGAAGCCGCCCTGCGCCAGTGCAACGATGTGGAAATTACCCAGGCAGACGTCAAAAACATCGCAGCCTGGGCCCCCACTGGAGAGAGGACAGGTATCCCCTTCCTGCCGGCCCGCGTGGTGATGCAGGACTTTACCGGTGTTCCAGCGGTGGTAGATTTGGCCGCCATGCGCGCCGCAGTGGCCCGGCTGGGCGGTGACCCCAAAAAAATCAATCCGCTCGTGCCGGTAGATTTGGTGATTGACCACTCGGTGCAGGTAGATTTCTTTGCCCTGCCCGATGCGCTGCAACGCAATACCGAAATTGAATTCCAGCGTAACCGTGAACGTTATGAGTTCCTGAAATGGGGACAAAAAGCCTTCCAGAACTTCCGCGTGGTGCCGCCTATGACCGGTATCGTCCATCAGGTCAACCTGGAATACCTGGCCGAAGCGGTCATGGAAAAAGACGGCGTGCTGTTCCCCGACTCTCTGGTCGGCACCGATTCGCATACCACGATGATTAACGGCCTGGGCGTGCTGGGCTGGGGCGTGGGCGGCATCGAAGCCGAAGCCGTGATGCTCGGCCAGCCCATGGATATGCTCCTGCCGGATGTTATCGGCTTCAAACTGTATGGCAAACTGCGCGAGGGCGTGACCGCCACCGACCTGGTGCTGACCGTGACCCAAATGCTCCGCAAGAAAGGCGTGGTCGAGAAGTTCGTCGAATTCTACGGCCCCGGGCTGGATAACATGTCCCTGCCCGACCGCGCCACCATCGCCAACATGGCACCGGAATACGGCGCAACGACCGGCTTCTTCCCCATAGATGCCGAAACCCTGCGCTACCTGGAACTGACCGGACGCCCACGCGCGCTCATCGAACGGGTAGAAGCCTACTGCCGTGCCCAAGGCCTGTTCCGCGATGCCAATACCCCCGACCCCGAATTTACCGATACGCTGGAACTCGATTTGGCGTCTGTCGAACCTTCGCTGGCCGGCCCCAAGCGCCCACAAGACCGCGTGCCGCTCTCAGCGATGAAAGCAACCTTTAAGAAAGCGCTCACTGCCCCGGTCAAAGAACGCGGCTACGAATTGAGCAGCGAGGCGCTGGAACGCAAAGCCATCTTTGGCACCAACGGCTCATCTATCGAGATGAAACACGGTGCAGTCGTGCTGGCAGCCATCACCTCCTGCACCAACACCAGCAACCCCTCCGTCATGGTGGCGGCGGGGCTGGTCGCCAGGAAGGCCGTGGAAAAAGGGCTGCGCGTCAAGCCATACGTCAAAACCAGCCTGGCACCCGGTTCGCGCGTGGTGACAGAGTACCTGAAGGCCGCCAACCTGCTCGACCCGCTGGCCGAGCTCGGTTTCAACGTCGTCGGTTACGGATGTACGACCTGTATTGGCAACAGCGGCCCACTGCCGGCAGAAGTCGCCAAAGCCGTGACCAGCAGTGACCTGGTGGCAGCGGCGGTCATTTCCGGCAACCGCAACTTCGAGGGGCGCGTCCACCCGCTCGTTAAAGCGAATTACCTGGCCTCACCGCCGCTGGTGGTGGCGTATGCCCTGGCCGGTACAGTGGATATTGACCTGGAAAGCGAACCGCTCGGCACAGACCGGAATGGTCAACCCATCTATTTGCGCGACATCTGGCCAACCAACCGCGAAGTAGCCGAAATCGTCTCCTCCAGTCTCGACCGGCGCATGTTCGAGGAGCGCTATGCCGACGTGTTTGAGGGATCAGAGATGTGGAAGGAAATCCGCGTGGCCGAAGGTGACCTGTATGAATGGGACGAAAACTCCACGTACATCCATCACCCGCCCTACTTTCAGGATTTGACGCTTGACCCCGGTGTGATTCGAGAAATTCAAGGCGCACGTGTGCTGGCGATGTTTGGCGATTCCATCACCACCGACCACATCTCCCCAGCAGGAAGCATTGCCGCTGATAGCCCGGCGGGCAAATACCTGCAAGAACGCGGTGTGGCGCCCAAAGATTTCAACTCCTACGGTGCGCGGCGCGGCAACGACCTGGTGATGGCGCGCGGCACGTTTGCCAACATCCGTCTGAAGAACCTGCTGGTGGCGCCTAAAGAAGGCAACTGGACCAAAGTCTGGCCAATGGATGGTGAACAAGAGACCGAAAGCGCTCAGGAAATGCCCATTTACGATGCAGCCATGATATACAAACAGGCGGGCATCCCCACAATTATCATCGCCGGAAAGGAATACGGCACCGGCTCCAGCCGCGACTGGGCTGCCAAAGGGCCCATGCTTCAGGGCGTGAAAGCCGTGCTGGCCGAATCCTTCGAGCGCATTCACCGCTCCAACCTGGTGGGGATGGGAATTCTGCCCTTGCGCTTCCTGGACGGCCAAAATGCCGAATCGCTCGGATTAGATGGCTCCGAACGCTTCGATATTCTCGGCCTGAACGATGACCTGGCCCCGCAAAGCCTGGTGACAGTTCGCGCCGTTAAACCCGATGGCCGCGTTATCGAGTTTCAGGCCAAAGCCTTGCTGAATACGCCGGTGGAGGTCAACTATTACCGCAACGGCGGCATTCTGCACACCGTGCTGAAAAACCTGATGAAGTAATCCCCACATTGGCTGCCGCCTGTCTGCCTGATGAGCGGCAGTCAATTTTTCAAATTACGACCCGCCAGGCCGAATAGACCCCATCGCCATAAACGAAAAAATCAGCACATCCTGCCAGAAGTGAATGAACCAGGCCCAAAACAGGCCGCGCGTTTCAAGCATAGATTTGCCCAACAGCCAGCCCAAAAAGCCGGCCATCAACACGCCAATAACCCCATACGGCACACCGTAATAATGTCCCAGCCCAAAAAATGCCGCCATTAACCAAAGCGCCTGTTGTTTGCCCGCCGGTTCTTCTAAGACAGACAGAAAAGACGCCTTGTAGGTCATCTCCTCGTTGAAGGCATTCAAGGCAGCGGCCAGTAAAACCGCCGGCAGCAACACCATGGCCTGCACCGCCGTTTCAAGCGCAGGCCGTCCGGCTAACACCAGAAAAACCAGCGTTCCCAAACTGATGTAGAACGTAAAGTTGCGTCCAAAGCGGTTCCATCGCTCGCCGGGGCCTGCTCCCAACCAGCGCACCGGCTCCACAGGCGCGGAAAGCTCGCCTTTCGCCAGAAAGAAAGCCGAAGCACGCTTCTTGACCAAAAACAAAATCCCGATAATGACCAGCGTTACCATCAAGCGCAACGATTGCTGAGCCAGCAGCGAGACCGAAAACGAGGAATGCTCCAGCCAGACCGCATACACGGGCAACCTGCCCAAACGCGCATACACCAGCCACTCGGTCAGGGTCAAGACAGCCATCAGACCCAGAAACAGGCGTAACGGACGCACAGCGCGCCAGACAAAGGTCAACGCCAGGCACAACACAGCAAGCGTAAGAGTCATACCGGCCTGTAAATCGGCAGAAAGCGGAATACGGAACGCTTCTTGAAGAACGATTTTGGGCAAAGAAGCCAGCAACACCGCCAGCCAGGCAAGCGCCAGTAACGGATT
Source organism: Anaerolineales bacterium (assembly GCA_025056175.1). Lineage (GTDB taxonomy): Bacteria > Chloroflexota > Anaerolineae > Anaerolineales > Villigracilaceae > UBA5195. The sequence continues at coordinate 23,156 of JANWWK010000011.1, read as the reverse complement.
AACAGATTTCATAGGCCCTCCTTACGCATTGTGCAGGTTTCACAATGATTTCCTGGATACGTTGCACGATAGCGGTGGCAGACAGGATAGAGACGCTGCGCTGAAGCAAGCACTCCCGAAGAAGATACCTTCGGAAGTGCTGGTTTTAACGCTGATACAGGTAATTCAACTCTCGGATGCGCCCTTTCAGGTCGTCGGTCAGGCAATCGGGCGGCATGCGCCAGGACCAGTAACCGCCCACTTTGCCAGGGAAGTTCATGCGTGCTTCACTGCCCAGGTTCAGAAAATCCTGCAAGGGGGCGAGCGCAAACACGGCCACCGAAGCCCAGGCCGAGCGAATCAGGTCCCAGGCAAAATCGTTTCCGCTGATGTTGAGGTAGCGGCGGGCAAAGTCAATTTCATGCTGCGGCGCGGTACGATACCAGCCCCAGGCGGTATCGTTATCATGCGTGCCGGTATAGACCACGCAGTTGCGCGGGTAGTGATGCGGCAAGAAGGGGTTCTCCGGCCCAGAAAAGCCAAACTGGTAGATTTTCATGCCTGGCAGGCCAAGCGTATCGCGCAGTTCGATGACATCCGGCGTGATTTCTCCCAAATCTTCGGCAATGATGGGCAGGTCGCCAAGCGCGTTTCGGATGGCCTGAAACAGTTCAATGCCCGGCCCTGGCACCCAGCGTCCGGTTTCGGCGGTGGGAGCATTGCCAGGAATTTCCCAGTAGCCAGCAAATCCACGAAAATGGTCAATGCGGACAATGTCTACCAGGCTCAAAATGGCGCGGATGCGTTCAATCCACCACTGGTAGCCGTTTTGTTTATGGACATCCCAGCGATAGAGGGGGTTTCCCCACAATTGGCCGGTGGGGGAGAAGTAATCTGGCGGGACGCCCGCCACGACAGTGGGTTTGCCGTTTTCGTCCAGGTAGAACAGCTCGGGGTTGGCCCACGCATCGGCAGAATCCATCGCTACGAAGATAGGAATATCGCCGATGATTTGAATGCCCTTGCTGTGCACGTAACTCCGCAGCGCGTTCCACTGCCGGAAGAACAGGAATTGTCGGAATTGCTGCCGGCGAATGGCGTCAGCATGTTGTTCGCGGGCCTGAGCAAGCGCCTGAGGGTCGCGGCGACGCAAAGGCACCGGCCATTCGTTCCAGGCAACGCCGCCATGCGCATCTTTGAGCGCCATGAACAGGGCGAAATCGTCCAGCCAGGAGGCGTTTTGGGCGCAAAAGGCCTCGAACTCTTCACGCAACGGCGTATCGGGGATGGACTCGAAGCGTCGGTAGGCGCTATCGAGCAGGGATGGTTTCCACTGGAAGACCAGTCCGAAATCTACGCGGTTTTCGGGCCAGGTGGGCATACCAGCGAAATCTTCTTCGGTCAGCAAGCCATCGTTCTTGAGAAAATCGGGGCTGACCAGGTAAGGGTTGCCTGCAAAGGCCGAAAAACATTGATAGGGAGAGTCACCGTAGCCGGTCGGACCGAGCGGCAGCACCTGCCACAGTTTACATCCGGTTTCCACCAGATAGTCAATGAAGCGGTAAGCGGCAGGGCCAAGGTCGCCAATGCCGTAAGGACCGGGGAAACTGGTGGGATGTAGAAGAATGCCGGAGGAGCGTTTGAAGGTCATAGTACCTCATCGGTAGGAAGATTTTAGCGGCCTGGCTACGCATCACGCTGAAGCGTGCGGTACAAATCCACATATTGCCGGGCCGATTTTTCCCAGGAAAAATCTTCGGCCATCGCGGCGCGCTGCATGGCTTGCCAGGTTTCACGGTTGCGGTAGGCGCGAACAGCGCGGCGGATGGAGGCAGCCATGACAGAAGGTGAGGGTTCGGTGAAAAGGAAACCGGTGCGTCCATCGGCAATCGTATCACGCAACCCGCCAGTGGCGCGCGCCAGCGGGATGGCGCCGTAGCGCATGGCAATCATTTGCGCCAGGCCGCACGGTTCGTAGCGCGAAGGCATGAGCAGAATGTCGGCGCCGCCATAAATCTGGCGTGAAAGACGGGCATCGAAACGAATGACGGCGGCCACGCGGTTGGGGAAGTGCGCTTCGAGCAGGCGGGCGGCTTCTTCGAGTGCGGCGTTGCCTGTGCCGAGCAGGATGGCCTGCCAGGGTTGGGCAGTGACCATGCGCAGCGCGTTGAGGGCAATATCTACCCCTTTTTGGAAATCGAAGCGCGTGACCATTGCCAGCAGCGGGGCTTCGGGCAGTTCGGTCAGGCCAAATTGGGCTTGCAGGTTGGACTTGTTGCGGGCGCGCTCTTCCAGCCGGGTTGAATCGAAATTGGCTTCCAGAGCGCTGTCTTTCGTTGGGTTCCACAGGGCGTAATCGATGCCGTTGACGATGCCGGTGATTTTCTCGCGGTGCGCTTGCAGGTAGGTTTCCAATCCGTAGCCGTATTCGGGCGTTTGAATTTCTTCGGCGTAGGAGGGAGAAACGGCCACGATGGTATCTGCCGCCCACAGCGCCTGTCCCATTGGTTGACGACGCGCCCATTCTGGCAAAAGTGGCTCTTCAATCGGCGGCAAACCGTAGGCCAGAAGCGCGCTTTCGGCTTCGGCGCCCATGTAACCCAGGTTATGCACCGAAAACACGGTCTTGACGCCCTTCCAAAACGGGTCCTCCTGCATCAGACGGACGCCGTAGACGGCTGGGGCGGTGTGCCAATCGTTGGCATGAACGATGTCGGGCCGCCAATCGAGCCGGCGTGCCATTTCCAGTGCGGCCATTGAGAAAAAGACGTATTTTTCTCCATCGGCTTTGGGATTCGGGTCATACACTTTGAGCGAACCTGTCACCGGTGCGCCGGAAATCAGATATACCGGCAGCCCCTTGACATCGGTGCAAAACACTTGCGCCGGCACTTCGCGGCCATAGTGGGGAATGGTGAAGACCGTTTCACGCACCAGGGTCAGCCCTTCGGCGCGGATAGTGGGATGAAAGGGGATGACCAGGCGCACATCGAGGTCTTGCCCCAGCGATTGCAACGCATACGGCAGCGACCCCGCCACATCGCCCAGCCCGCCAACCTTGACAAAGGGGTCGGCTTCCGAGGCCAGGAAGAGAATGCGTAGTGGTTTCATAAGGGAAAATTGTACAACAGTTTTGTGGAAACGACCGTAAAAACGGGAAATTGTGCAGAGAGTAAACAAATCGGCCCGCCGGAGCGGGCCTTGTTTGATACGGGGGTGTGGGGGTGTCTTCATCTCCCCAGAATAATGCGCTCGTTTTCGTAGAATTTAATCGCCCCCCAGGTGATGACCACCGAAACCGCCAGCGTGACCAGGGCCGAGATGAGGATGTTGTTCATCAGGATTGGCTCGGAGCGCAGGAACTGGTTGATGAGAATCTGCTGGCCGAAGGTGGGGATGAGCATCGTCCACAACTCCGGCTTGACCGGCAGGAAGGCCAGGGCAATGCCCGGTAAGGCCGGAATCAGGCCGACGAAGGGCAGGTAAGTCCCGGCTTCTTTGGTGGTTTTTGTGAAAGAGGCAATCAGGGTCTGGATGGCGCAGGCCAGCAAGACAATCGGCAGGCACACCAGGAAGATGGCCGTCAGCGCGCCTGCGTCCATCTGGATTTGCATGCCCAGCAGTTCCTCCACTGGCAGCAGGTTGAAAATCGCGGCGAAACCAGCCAGGGTAATCACCAGGTTGAGGGCCGCAAAGGGGATGGCCGCGAGCATTTTGCCCACTGCGAACCAGCCGCGCGGCAGGGGGTTGATGAGCAGCGGTTCCAGCGAGCCGCGCTCGCGTTCGCCGGCGGTGGCATCCGTAATGACCGGCGCCGCGCCGTTGAAAATGGCAAAGATGATGAAATACGGCAGCATCGAGAGGAAAACCAGGGCCTGGCTCTGCGGGGTGGCCGTATCGCGCTCTTCGACCTGCACCGCCCGCATCACTTCCGGGCTGACGCCGCGCAGCGTGAGACGCAGCATCCCAAGATACTCGCTATACGATTCGAGCAGACGGCTTGCCTGACGGATGTCGCCCAGCGCCGACTGGCGGGTGCTATCGAAGACCAGCCGCACCCGAGCCGATTTCCCGGCGGCGAAATCTTCGCCGTATTCGGGCGGAATGACCAGAACGACGTTGATTTCACCAGCCCGCACCGCCGCTTCGGGGTCGGCGGGCGCAGTTTCGATGATGACATCCTGCTGTCGGAGGAAAGCCACCAGGCTGGGAGCATTTTCCGCGCCCAACACGGGCAGGCGCAGCGATTCTCTGGCGCTCTCGCGGAAGGTGCTGCCGACCATCATAATCACCGCGCCCATAATCAGGGGGCCAAACAAAGCCCAAAAGACGCCGGTCGTCCAACTGCGGTAATCGCGCAGGTTGTCGAGCATTTCTTTGTGGAAAATTACCCAAATGCGGTTCATCGTTCCAATCCTTCCGCCGAGCCAATGGCAGCCACGAAGGCGTCTTCCAGGTTCTCCTGCCCGGTCTGGCGGCGCAGGTCGTCGGGGGCGCCGCTGGCCGTTACCTGGCCGTGTGAAATGATAATTATCTGGTCGCACAGCGCGGCCACTTCCTGCATGATGTGACTGGTGAACAGAACGCACTTGCCTTGTTCGCGCAGCCGCTGAATGAACTGGCGCATGGCGCGGGTGCTCATCACGTCCAGGCCGTTGGTCGGTTCATCGAGCAGGACGTTCTGCGGGTTATGCACCAGGGCGCGGGCTATCGCCACCTTGAGTTTTTCGCCGGTTGAGAAGCCCTCGGTCGGGCGGTCGGCAATTTCCTGCATATCGAGCATTGCCAGCAGGTCGTCAATTTGTCGTTCAAGCGGTTCTCCGCCCAGGCCGTGCAGGCGGCCATAGTAGCGGATGTTCTCGCGGCTGGTCAGGCGCGGGTACAGGCCACGCGCGTCGGCCAGCACGCCGATTCGTCGCTGCACTTCGAGCGGTTGGCGGGTGATGTCGAAGCCATCTACCTGCGCCGTACCGCTATCGGGCTTGAGCAGGGTGTAGAGCATGCGCAGGGTAGTGCTTTTCCCGGCACCGTTGGGACCAAGCAGTCCGGTAATCTGTCCATCTGGCGCGGAAAACGAGACGTTTTGCACGGCCTTGACTTTGCCGAAGGATTTGGAGAGGGATTGAACGACAATCATAGATTTACCTTTTGGAGTCGAAAATCTCCCGATTTTCGGTTTTCAAACGTCGAGAGACGTTTGAGTCCGTGAATTAGGGCTGTGGCCCGCTGAAATCAACGAAAAACGGCGGCGGCTGGATTCCGGCAACGCAGGCGGTATTCAGCCCGTCCAGCGAACCGGCCTGGAGGAAATCACGCAGGATATTGGCAACGCAGCGGCTGGAGAGATTGCCGTGTCCCATGCCAGGAAAGATAATGTGCAGATGGTTGCTGAGACCCTCCGCCGCTCGCTCGGCATGATACGGTGGAGTGATGGGGTCTGCTTCACCGGAAAGAATCAGGACGGGGACATCTGAACGCACCAGAGCGCGGAAGGAGGGGGAAACCTGGCCCTTCGGCCATTCGGCGCACACGGCGGCGAAGTCGATTGTCCGGTCGCTGAACACGCTCCCCGCGCTGCGGCGGGCCGATTCGGCAGGGTCAATCAGCGGGGCGTCTTCGGTACAGGTCACGGCGTAAAACATGCCATCATACAATCCGGCGTCGGCGACCATGAACGCTGATGAAATCAGCGGGATGTAATTCGCGTCCGTGTAGGCGGCATGAATGGCAACCGGCAGGGTGGCGGTCAGGTCGGGGATGTAGAGGGTGTTGAAGACCATGTTCGTCACCAGGCGCGGCGTCACCGTCAGGTTGAGCGGACGATTGGTGAGCGGGTGCGGGATGGTGATGTCTGCTGGAGACTGTTCGAGCCGCGCCAGCACTTCGGCAAACTCCTTTTCCAGGTTGGGGAAAGCCTCGCTGCAATCCGGGTCGGACTGACAGCGGGCGAAGAAGGCATCGAGCGCGGCCTGTCCGTCGGCGGCGGCATCCAGGAACATCACAAAGTCCGCTTCTACGACGGCATCGAGCGTGACGGTGCGTACCCGCTGCGGGAACATCCGCAGGTAAGTGAGCGCGGCGCGCGTGCCGTAAGACGCGCCGTACAGGTTAATTTTGTCGTAGCCAAGCGCGGCGCGGACTTCGTCCAGGTCGGTCATGGCGATTTCGGTGGTGTAAAAGCGCGGGTCGGCATCCAGCCGCTGGGGACAGGTTTTCAACTGCTCCAGAGCCTGCTCATCGGTCAGGGTCTGGTCTTCCAGGTCGAGGCAGCGCAGGGGATTGGACTTGCCCGTGCCGCGCTGGTCGACCAGGACGATGTCGCGGCTTTCGTGGATGTCGTACAGGAGCGGCAACATGGATGGGAAAGACTCGATGGCCGATTGGCCCGGCCCGCCCGCGAGCAGGAAGAGCGGGTCGGGGGCCGGGTTGCGCTTGATAGCCGGGATGACGGCGATGTTCAGGGCAATTTGCCGCCCGCCAGGGTTGGCGCGGTCTTCGGGGACGGTCAGCGTGCCGCAGCGGGCATCGGTCTGCGCGCCGCGCGGCGAGACCAGGGCGCATGTTTCGAGCGGAATCGAAGGCCGGGGCGCGGCGGGTGAACTTTGCGGGGCGCAGGCTGAAAGGAACAGGGAAATCAGTATCAGCAGCGCAAACGGTTTATCGTTCATGGGGAGGTTCATCCTTGTCTGGAAAGAAAACTTCCTCGATGGAGAGATGAAACAGGCGGGCAATTTTGAAGGCCAGGGGCAGGCTGGGGTCGTATTTCCCGGTCTCAATGGCATTAATCGTCTGGCGCGAGACATCCAACATCTCGGCCAGGTCAGCCTGCGACCAATCGCGTTCGGCGCGCAAGACCTTGAGCCTGTTTTTCATTGGTATTTCCTCGAAAAATAGGCGGTTCCAAGCCCCCACAGCGCAATCAGCATGGGGAAAACCCAGAGAAGCGGCATGTGAGGGAAGCCAACTGTTTCAAGGAAACCGTAGGCAAAGGTCAGCAGGCCGGTAACGCCCGCCGAAAAACCAATTGACATGAGTTGAATGCGCTGCTGGAGTTCGTCAATGCCGTTCAGGTAGCGCACAAAAGCCGCTACCATGAATATCGTGGGAACGACCGGGGTGACGGCCACCAGGCCGCGCCAGGAGGCCTCGGGAAAAGCGCCCGTAATCTGCGTGGAAACGATAATCAACAGTACATAAGCGGCGGTACTGAGGAAAAATTCGCGCATGTAGCGTTTGGTCACTTGCTTCATCGTCAAACATCTCCTTCGTAAAGTTATCGAACATTGACAATAAGTAAAGCAAACTTTACAGTTCGGAGTATAAACAATCCTGCGCGATATGTCAAGGGTTCTTTACAAAAATTGTCGAGAAAGATTCAAGAAGGTGACGACAAAATGGGCTGAAGCCATTCCCGCTCGGCAACCGCCGCGCCGCGGTCGAAGGACTGGCTGGCGTGCCGGATGGCCTGTTCTGCTTTCTGGCGTGCCTGGTCACGCTGGCCCTGGGCAAACAAGAGGGCGGCTTCGGCGCGCAGCAAGGTGGATTTTTCGACCAGCGCCCCCGCGCTCTTGCGGAAGAAAGTGTCAGCAGCGTTTGTGTCCTCCCGATAGAGCGCCAGAAAGAAGGCCTGCTCCAGATACACGGCTTGTTTCAAGCCTTCCGGCAATTCCGCTTCATTCTGTAGCAGGGTTCGCAAGGACTCTTCGGCGCGGGTCGGGTCGTTGCTATCGAGGGCGTGGTAATAATTCATCAATTGCGCGGCGGCATCGAGCATGGGGGTAGCGCGCATTTTGAGCAGGCGGCGCAGAATGTCGGCAGACCACTCGCGCGGGCGAACGCCCTGGAGTGACTCGGCTTGCAGGATGACCAGCAGGGCGCGCTGTTCCACATCCGCGCCGCCCCGCAGCAGGGAGAGAATTTGTCCGCCGTCGGTCTGGAAACCGGCGGTCTTGCCGGGAATGCTGGTGGCAATGAAAATCGCCAGGGCCGTCACGCCGAATAGAAGGCCAAAAACCTTCCAGAGCGATTCAGGCGGCAACAGAAAGAACAGCCCCATCCCCACCACGCCGCCCAGCAGACTGGTGAGCGGTCCACCGGCGGCCATGATGAGCAGTTGACGCCGAAGATTGTCGGTCGTGCGGGGCAGGCAGGCTGCCAGGCCGCCGGCCAGCGACAGGTTGCGGTTAAGGCCGATTTGCAAGCCGTTTTGGGTAGCAAAGACCTTCAAAGGGCCGGTAATCAACAGGAAGGGGCGCATCCCGGCCAGTTTCCCGGCCAGCAGGTGGCCGAGTTCGTGGGTCAGCAATACCAGGTAGATGGCAGCCAGCCCGATGAGAATGACCTGCGGTATCGAGAGCGCCGGGAGCGGGCCGGGGTTGAAATCCAGGCGGCGCAGCAGGACGCCCACGCCCAGCCCGGCCAGGGTAAAGAAAGCAATCACGCCCACCTGTTTCAAAACTTTTCGGATGGTTTCAAAGGCTTGCGGTTTCATCGTTTCTCCTTCGATACTTCTAAAGTTTAGAGTAACTATCTAGCCTCCCTCACCCCCGGCCCCTCTCCCTACGGGAGAGGGGAGAAATGGCCTAGATTTTTGCCGCCTTTGGCAGCGACATCGCCGATTTGCGGCCGTTTCCCTCTCCCTTTGGGAGAGGGTTAGGGTGAGGGTAGATAGTTACAGTTTAGACTTTTTTGGTTCTTTGCGCGCCTGCGTGAAAGGCGCTTTTGTACACGGAAAACGCAGAAAACACGAAGCAACACGGAAAAATCGTTACGCAAAATGCTTTTTCCATGCGTTTCCGCTCCTTTTATCACTGCTCTGCAAAATCGCTTCGGACCGCAAACGTGGTTTCGTCCGCTTTATCGCGCAAGGAGACCGGAAAGAACGCCAGGGCCAGCAGGTATTCTCCCTGTTCTTCGGATTCCTGGCTTTGCAGCGCGGTAAATTCCTCGACCAGCGCATTGACTTTGTGCTGAAACGCGACCGCCTGCGAGAGGGTGACGCGCCCCAATCCGCGCCGAATCTGTAAGGCGCGCGGATGTGGGGCGGGCTGGGTCAGGTCAATCGCGGCGTTTTTTACGCTCTTACGGATGGCTTTGGCCGCTTCCGTGAGGGTGAAGTCAATCAGAATGTCGGCCTGCGCCAGGGCTTGCTCTGGCTGGGTTGAAAACTCCTGGCGGTCTACGATGAACTGCCGCGCGGTGACGAAATACACTTTTTCCACCATTCCACCCGCCGGGCGCGTTTCCACGACTGTAATGAAGCCGTGTTTTTCTAAATGATGAACGTGGTAATACAGGCGCGTAACGGGCAGACCAAGCCGCTCTGCCGCCTGGGGGACGGTGGAAGGCGACTCGGCAAACACAGCCAGGAGACGCGCCCGGAACGGGTCGCTGATGGCTTTCAGGGCTTTGAGGGAGATGGATTTCTGGTCTGGTAAGTCCATTTCTTCATTTCATTTTTTGTGTTTTATTTGAGTATTCAATTTTTATTTATATTATTGAAGGCTTGATAGTGTTTGTCAAGTTAAGGCCTGGTTAAGGCATACCCAACGCCAAACGCAAATTTGCATGCCAGACTTCGCGCATTCCGTCCGTTCGTGGTTTAATTGGACAAACGAGAGAGGAGAGCGTATGAACCATACATCCTTTGCGACCACCACGCGCGGTTTAAACCGCAGTTTGCCGCCCATGCGCCTGTATGAGCGCGCCAAGAAACTCGGCGTGTGGAATCCATCGGAAATTGATTTTTCCAAAGACCGCGCCGATTGGACCGCCCTGACCCTTGAAGAAAAAGACCTGATTTGGCGGCTGTTGGGCATGTTCGTCTCTGGTGAGGAGGCCGTTACGCTGGATTTGCTGCCGCTTATCCGCGTGATTGCTGCAGAAGGGCGAATTGAAGAAGAAATGTATCTCACCACTTTCCTGTTCGAGGAAGCCAAGCACACCGATTTTTTCCGCCGCTTTCTGGATGAGGTCGCCGTGTTTCCTTCTTCGTCTGCGTCCTTCTCGCAACCTGAAAGCAGCAGCCTGGAGCGCTATCATAGCGAAAATTACCGTCGTATTTTCTACGAAGCTCTGCCCCAGGCCCTGCTTGCGCTCGAAAACGATGCCTCGCCTGCTGCACAAGCGCGTGCTTCGGTGACCTATAACATGGTCGTCGAGGGTGTACTGGCTGAAACAGGGTATCACGCCTTCTTCACTGCTCTTCAGCGTCAAAACCTGATGCCTGGCCTGCGCAAGGGCATCGCGCTCCTGAAACAGGATGAGTCACGTCACATTGCGTATGGGATTTATCTGCTCTCACGCCTGGTGGCCGAACATCCTGCCGTGTGGGATGAACTGCAAGCGCAGATGAACACGCTGCTGCCGTATGCCATTGGTGTTATCGGGGATGCGTTTGCAGCTTATACAGTCGTTCCATTTGGGCTGGTAGAGGAAGATTTCATTGAGTATGCAATGAATCAGTTCAGCAAACGCGCGGAACGCCTGGAAAAAGCGCGCGGCGCCAGTCTGGATGAAATCCACCGCGTCACACAGTCGGTCATCGAACGGGACGATGCCTGAACTATGCCCATCGAACGCCCTCGTTACCTTGCTTCGCGCCGCGTTCATCCCAAAGCGCGGGTAGAAACCGCCCAACTGCCCGATGGCCGCATTATCGAGCCGCTCCTGTTGGAGTTCAACGATTGGGCCGGTATTTTGGCGCTGACCCCCGCGCAGGAGGTTGTGCTGGTGCGCCTGTATCGGCGCGGGGTAGACGACATCATCTGGGAAATCCCTGGCGGGATGATTGACCCCGGCGAAACCCCGCTGGAGGCTGCCCGGCGCGAACTGCTGGAGGAAACCGGCTATGGAGGCGGACAGTTCATCGCACTGCCGGTCATTTCCCCCAATCCCGATAATCACACCAACCGCTATCACCCTTTCCTGGCGCTGAATGTAGTTTATCAGGGACCGCAATCTACCGAAGATGTGAACCGCATGGAAGTTCACCGCGTGCCCCTGCCTGAAGTAATACGCATGGCACAGCGCGGCGAATTCCTTCAAGCCATGCAGGTCAGCACCCTGTTTTTTGCACTCTCGTATTGGGGGCGAATTTCGGCATGAATTGGCTGCTGCCGTTCCGCGCTGCCCGCGAGTTGGGCCTGCGCGCCGTTGTGCTGAATGCGCTCTATCGGCTGGGGGTGCAGACGGGGTATTTTCGCCTGCAGGAGGCCACCAATCCAGATGGTTCTCTCCCCACGTTTCGTTTTCTCTTCGACCTTCCTGCCCGAGAGTCGCTCCTGACCTTGCTCGGTGACGATGGCATGAACGAATTGACCGCCGCTGCCGAAGAAGTGGTGGCAGGCCGCTATCGTCAATTTGGCGGTGAGCCGGTGGACATCAACCTGAAACCGCCTTCCTTAAGGCACTGGACGGAGTGCGAACGCACCGCGCATCGGACTGGGCCGATGGACATCAAATTCATCTGGGAGCCGGCGCGTTTTGGCTGGGTCTTCCCTTTGGGGCGGGCGTATCACCTCACGCGCGAAGAGCGCTATGCCGAAGCGTTCTGGCGCTTCTTCGAGGCATTTCAGGCCGCCAACCCGCCTTTTTTGGGGGAAAACTGGATGAGCGGGCAGGAAGCCGCCTTGCGGCTGCTGGCGTTCGTTTGGGCCGGGCAGGTCTTCGCACCCGCACAGGCCAGTGCGCCTGAACGCATGGCAGCGCTGACGCAAGCAATTGCCAAACATGCCCTGCGCCTTCCCCCCACCCTGCTCTACGCCCGTTCACAGAACAACAACCACCTGCTGACCGAAGCGGTTGCCCTCTACACTGCCGGGCTAGCCTTGCCAACCCACCCCCACGCACCCCGCTGGCAAAAGGCCGGCTTGCGCTGGCTGAACTGGTGTCTGGAGAACCAGATTGACGAAACCGGCGAATATGTTCAGCATTCCACCAATTACCATCGTCTGATGCTACAGACAGCGTTGTGGGTTTTCGCATGTGAACGTGTTGCAGGAGAAGCGGTATTTACCCATCGCAGCCGTGAAAACCTGGCGCGCGCTGCAGGCTGGCTGGCCGTTCTGCTCGACCCGTTCTCTGGGCGTGTTCCCAACCTGGGGCCAAACGATGGGGCCTATCTCTTTCCGCTGGCTTCGCTCGCCTTTGCCGATTTTCGCCCCGTTGTGTATGCCGCCCTGCGTGCCTTTGCACACGAAGCCACCCCACCCGGCGTCTGGGATGAGATGGCACTGTGGTTTGGGGTCAGTCATCGGACCATTCAAAATCCGGGCAAGTCACCTCCACTTTCCCATCCGCATCCGTTGCCGAAAGTGGTTGCTCCTGGCAGCAATTCGTGGGCTTATTTGCGGACAGCTACCTTCCGCTCTCGGCCCGGTCACGCCGATTTATTGCACCTCGACCTGTGGTGTCAGGGACAGAACATCACTCTCGACCCCGGCACCTATCTCTACAACGCGTCGCCTCCCTGGAACAATGCCCTCACGCACGCTCGTTTTCACAATACAGTGACCGTAGAAGACGCCGACCAGTTCACCCGCGCCGGGCGTTTCCTTTACCTGGACTGGCGGCATATCCAATGTGCCTGGCGTGACGAGACCAGGACGGCGCTGACAGCCTATCACACTGCTTACGAAAAACGCTTTGGCGTGAAACATGAGCGCCGGGTGGAAGTGACGCCCGATGAAACATGGGTGGTGACCGATACTCTGCACGTTGCCAGTCGCCGCCCGCACACGGCACGCCTGCACTGGCTCTTGCCCGCCTGGGAGGTGACAGCGTGCGCGCTGACAAAAGAAAGCCGGGAATTTCAGATGAAATTGCGCTCACCGCTCCTTCAGGTCTCGTTGATGATAGTGTGCAACCCGGCCCAATGGCCCGATGTCACCCTCGTTCGCGCCGGGCAATTGCTGTGGGGCAAAACCGGCCACACCGCCGATGAGATGCTGCGCGGCTGGTTTTCTTCGACCTATGGCCTGAAATCCCCTGCGCTTTCGCTGGCGGTTGAAGTAGAATCAGAAGAACCCATTCGTTTCGTTACCTGCATCTCTTTCTCCTCCGTCCAGGGCTGAAAACAGCCTTTCCTGGCACACAACGGTCTTCTCATGCACATCCTGCTCATCCATCAGGCGTTTGCCGCGCTCGATGAACCCGGCGGCACGCGGCACCACGAATTTGCACGCTTCCTGGCTTCCAAAGGTCACCGCGTGACGGTGATTGCCAGCCCGGTCAGTTACCTGACCGGAACCAAAAGCGGAAACGCTCCATCGAATCTCTCGTCTTCGCCGGGGGTTCACATCCTGCGCGCTTACACCTACAGCGCCCTACACAAATCGTTTTTTCACCGTTTGCTGGCCTTCTTTTCGTTTACGTTTTCCTCGTTCTTCGCTGGCTTAGGAGTGCAGGATGTGGATGTTGTGTGGGGCACCTCACCGCCCATCTTTCAGGGCTGGACGGCCTGGCTGCTGGCGCGACTGAAAGGGGCCAGCTTCCTCTTTGAGGTGCGTGACCTGTGGCCCGATTTTGCCATTGCCGTTGGGGTGCTGAAAAATCCTATCCTGATAGCCCTGTCACGCTGGCTGGAACGCTTCCTATACCGCCACGCCGACCTGATGGTGGTCAACAGCCCCGGGTATATACAGCCTGTTTCGGCGCGGGGCGCGCGGCGGGTGGAACTGATTCCCAACGGTTCCGACCCGGAGATGTTCGACCCGCTTGATACGGGCAATGCGTTTCGCACGGCGCATCGCCTGCAAAATAAGTTCGTCGTTCTCTATGCCGGAGCGCACGGTATCTCTAACGATTTGGAAGTCGTCCTGCAAGCCGCTCGTCTGCTGGCTCACCGCCTGGATATTCACTTTGTCCTGCTGGGCGATGGCAAAGAAAAGCCCAACCTGCAGGCGCGCGCACACGAATGGGGGGTGAAAAACGTCACCTTTCTGCCGCCCGTGCCAAAAAACGAAATGCGCGCTGCGCTGGCCGGAGCCGATGCCTGCCTTGCCATTTTGAAACCGCTCGAAGAGTACAAAACCACATACCCGAACAAGGTCTTTGACTATATGGCCGCTGGCCGCCCGACCATTCTGGCAATTGATGGCGTCATCCGTGAGGTGGTTCAGGCAGCTGGCGCCGGGCTGTTTTGCCGCCCCGGCGACCCTCAGGCTCTGGCCGGAGCCGTGCTGGAACTGGCCTCTAACCGCGATGCTGCTTTGCAAATGGGGCTGGCCGGGCGCGCTTACCTGGAGCGGCACTTCAGCCGGCAGGCGCTGGCGGAAAAATTAGAAGCCTGTTTGCGGGAACTGGTGGCATGAATCGCCATGGGTCTCCCCTGTGGCTGGCGCGTGGACTGATTCTGCCCGTCACGGCCTGGAACCTTCAAGCGGCGACGGTCTTTTTCCTCTGGCCCGAGCGCTTTGCTCCGTCTTTCCTGCTGGAAGGTGTTCCTGGGGCTGTGGCTGTGCGCGGGGTGGGGTTGCTCTTCCTGATGTGGAATATCCCTTATCTGGCCGCTTTGTGGCAGCCCGTTCGCAACCGCCTGGCTTTGCAACTGGCAGCGCTCATGCAGGCGGTGGGCCTGATGGGGGAAACGTACATCCTGACCACACTGACGCCTGAATATAGCGTGTTGGCGGCTGCCATCATGCGTTTCATCGTCTTCGATGCCGCCGGCCTGTTGCTGTTGTTGGGGGCGCTCCGGGCGGTGGATACCGGATAACCTTCATCCGTTATCTTCTCCTGGCTTCTTGACGGAACCAAATGCACCCGCCTGGCGTCCTTTGTGCAAAATCGCCCTGCCCCATCCGGAACGCCGAACACCGGTTGGGGCCAACCCAAACGGAGGATGCCATGAAATCACCTGCTCGCCCCCTGTTTTTCGGCCTGATAACCGCCGCATTTCTTCTGGCGGCCTGTAGCCCGCGCGCAACATCTGTGCCGGCTGCGCCTGCCGTGCAGGACTATGTTCTGCCGGAAGCGACGGCAGCCCAACCTTATCGCGCGGATAGCGGCGCTCCGCTGCTCCCCGAAGCGCAAAAGAACGCGGGCGTCGGCGCCGAAGCGCCTGCTCCAGGCGATATGCCCGGCGCGAATGTCATCATCCAGACCGGCAGCGACACGTTAACCGGTCTGCCGGGCAGTGACCGCATGGTCATCAAGGATGGGCAAATCCGATTGCTGGTGCAAGAGACCGATACCGCGCTCGACCGCACCCTTCAGGTGGTTGGCGATGTGCGCGGATACGTCATTTCCTCTCGCACCTGGTATCAGACCGGCCCGGATGGTCAGAATTACAAATACGCCAGCCTGACCATCGGCGTTCCGGCAGACCAGTTCGAGAACGCTTTGCGCCGCCTGCGGGGGATTGCCGTGCGCGTGCTGGATGAAAACGCCTCCGGCCAGGATGTGAGTGATGAATACGTTGACCTGCAATCGCAGTTGACTAACCTGGAAGCCACGCGCGCCCGCATCCGCAGTTTTCTGGATAACGCCCAAACTGTCGAAGAATCCCTGCGCATCAACAGCGAACTGGCGAAAATTGAAGCCGAAATCGAAAAAGTGAAGGGACGCATGAACTACCTCTCCAACCGCGCCGCGTTTTCGACCATCACCATCACCCTGGAGCCGGAGATTCCACCGCTCACCCCCACTCCTACCCCCACACTGACGCCTACTCCCACACCCCAGCCGTGGAATCCCGGCAGCACGGTAGATTCTGCTACCAAAACGCTGACGCGCATCTACCGGGCGCTCATCGAACTGGCAATCTGGGTCGTCATCGTGATTGTGCCGCTGATAGCGCCGCCTGCGCTGTTGTTCTGGGGCATTCTCAAACTCGCCACGCGCAAAAAGACGCCTCCAGCCAGAAGCGGCGAATAAACAGCGCCTGCGCTTCTCCTGTTCTCTGCCTGTCGAATCGCTGCCGGTCATCACACCGGCAGTTTTTCTTAAAAAATCCGTTTTTGCTTGACTCGCGCTTGCGAACGTGCTATTCTGATATTCGATATTATATCTAATATCTAAAATCACAATTCGGGGTCCATCTTCTTATGCTGACCGACGCATCTACGCACCGTCAACTCCGCAATCTGGTGGCCGACCAGTTGCGCACCGCCATCCTGGAAGGCCGTTACAAACCCGGAGAATGGCTTCGACAAGAACGACTGGCGCAAGAACTCAATGTCAGCCAGATGCCGGTGCGCGAGGCGCTCAAGGAACTGGCTGCCGAAGGATTGATTGAACACGTGCCGTATCGCGGCGTGCGGGTTATCGAGTTTTCGGCAGAAGACATCGAAGACCTGTATGCTCACCGCGCTTTTCTGGAGGGCCGCGCCGCTGCGTATGCCGCCGAACGCATCACGCCGGAAGAACTGAAGGAACTGGAAACCCTGATGCATGAGATGGAAGCCAACGCCGCGCCAGAGCGGGTCAATCTCTATCGTCAACTCAACCGGCGCTTTCATCAGACCATTTTCAACGCCAGCCGCCGCGAGTATCTCATCCGCACATTGGGGCAAATGTGGGCGGCCTTCCCCACAATGTTAATTGGCAACTTTGCCGCTACTGCCAGCCAACCGCTTCCTGAACGGGATGAAACCGATAGCGCCGAACATCGCGCCATCTTTGAAGCACTGGCCGCGCATCAACCCTCGTCGGCCGAAGAAGCCATGCGTGTTCACATCCTCACCACAGCCCGCCATTTGCTTGGCTCCCTGAACACCGCCTTGAAGACACAGAAAGCAGGTCAGCCATGAGAACGTTGATGCCCATCGGCGGCGCGATGGACAAAGAACACCCGCGCGTGATGAGCGAATTCATCCAGCGCGCCGGCGGACGTTCTGCCAGCATCGTTATTCTGCCCCAGGCTTCGGCGCTGCAGGAAACCGGGAATGTCTACGTTCAGCAATGTCTGGAATTGGGCGCCGGCCAGGCCGTTTCGCTCGAATTCCGCTCTCGAAGCGAAGCCGACCAACCTGAACATCTACGCATCCTCGCCGAAGCCAGCGGCATCTTCTTTACTGGCGGCGCACAAATGCGCCTGACGCAACTTCTGGGCGGAACCGCCCTCGAAACGGCCCTGCACCAGGCCTACCAACGTGGTTGTGTCATTGCCGGCACCAGCGCAGGCGCTTCGGTTCTCTCCAAAACCATGATTGCTTACGGCAAAAATGGCCCCACCCCGCGCGCGGGCATCGTTCAATTTACGCCGGGGCTGGGATTCACCGACCGCTTCACCTTCGACCAGCACTTCCGTCAGCGTGACCGGCTGGGACGCCTGATTTACGCCGTTGCCACCCACCCTGGCATTCTCGGAGTCGGGATAGATGAAGATACCGCCGCCATCGTAGAAGACGATGAAACCATCATCGTCTGTGGCTCTGGCGCGGTGACAATTGTGGATGGGCGCGAAATCACTGCGACGGATGTAGCCGAAATCGAACGTCGTGGCGCAGTTGCAGTGGCAAATCTCAAACTCCATGTTTTGACCGACGGCTGTGTGTATGACGGGAAGACGCGCCAGGTGCGCCTCCCGCACAAAACGCTCCCGGCTGAATGACCGGAAAGAAATCCAAAAGGAGAAGAAGCATGAAGTCGTTCAAACCCCTGTTCTTCCTCATAACGGCGCTGGCGCTGATTCTGGCCGCCTGCGGAAGCCCGGCCACCCCGGCTCCTTCCCAGCCCGAACAGCCACAACAGCCCGCGCAGCCACAGCAACCTGCTCAGCCTGCGGCCACCGAAGCCCCCACTGTTGACCCCAACGCGCCAGTCAAGGGCGGCACACTTATTTTCGGCACGCCGCAGGAACCGGCCATTCTCAACACGTTGCTCACCACATCCTCTATCGAAGATGCCGTGACCTCTCTATTCGTCGAAGGCCTGGTTCAGGTAGATGAAAAAGGGGAATACGTTCCCGTTTTGGCCGAAGAACTGCCGACCGTTTCAGAAGATGGTCTGGTGGTCACATGGAAATTGAAAAAAGGGGTCAAGTTCTCGAATGGGAAGGAATTTACGTGTGATGACGTAAAGTTCACTATGGAAGGCGCACTTTCCGACCTCTCACAAGTCAGTACCTCAGGCTACCGTGACATCGAGACGCTCGAATGTCCTGACCCCTATACGGTGGTTGCCACATTCTCTGAATTATATGCCCCGTATTTGCGCCTGTTTGCTTACATTGTGCCGAGCGATGCCGGTCCACTCGACCAGATGGAAACATGGGAATACAATCAGAAGCCCTGGGGAACCGGACCGTTCGTGTTAGAAGAGTGGGTGCCTGGCGACCATCTCACCTTCGTCCGCAATCCGTATTACCGCGAAGAAGGCAAGCCCTATCTGGATAAGGTCATCATCCGCGTTCTGCCCTCCCGCGAAGTAGGCATCCAGTTGCTCGGCACTGGTGAAATTCATGCCTTGTGGGATATTACCGAAGCTGACCTGCCTTCGCTGACCAAAATGGAAGCACAAGGAGTCACCTTCTCTGCGGCCATCACCGGAGAAAATGAACTTCTGGTGTTGAACTTTGGCGCGAATGATGGTAGCGCTCCTGCCGATCCTGCTGCCAACCCGCATCCTATCTTGTATGATTTGCGTGTACGTCAGGCCATTCAATACGCTATTGACAAGCAAAAAATTGCCGATACTTTGCTGTACGGGAACGTCAAACCTGGCAGCACGGTGTTGCCGGTGGGGCCGTTTGCCTGTCCCCAGCCGCCCAGCGAATACAACCCCGAAAAAGCCAAAGCCCTGCTCGAAGAAGCCGGCTGGAACGTGGGAACGGATGGTATCCGCGAAAAAAATGGCATGCGTCTGAGCCTGAAAATCAATTCCACCAGTGGTAATCTGTTGCGCGAGCAAACCGAGCAGGTATTGGCCGAAATGCTGAAAGAAGTGGGCATCGAACTGACCATCGAAAACATGCCTTCGGATGTCTTCTTCGCCGGTGGCGAGAGCGATGGGTTGCGCGACCTGGGTAAATTTGACATCATTCTCTACACCACCGGCCCGGCGTTAGACCCTGATAGCCACCTCTTCAGCAACTACACCAGCTATCGTATTCCCACCGCCGAAAATGAGTGGTCTGGTGCCAATTTCAGCCGCTATATCAACCCCGATGTGGACCGGTGGATTGACGAAGCTGCCGTTTCGATGGATACCGCCACGCGCAAAGCGCTCTACTGCAAAGTGGCCGAGCAAATTAATAAAGATATTCCCCGCATCTATCTGTACGAACGGCTCTCCATTACCGGACACCGCAAAGAATTTCGCAACTTGCTCATCTCCCCCAGTTTTGTGGATTTTGCCTGGAAGGCACAAGACTGGTGGTTAAGCAAATAGCCCAGACACACTTTATCTCGTCAGGACAGGCTGCCCGGCCTGTCCTGACGTGCAAATTGCTATGACCACATATCTCATTCGTCGCCTGTTCCAAGCCGCTCTTACCCTGCTGGCAATCAGTTTTATCCTTTTTGGGCTGATTTCCGCGGCGCCCGGCGGGTTTATGACCGTGTATGCCGAGAAATCGGATATGAGTCCGGAAGATTTGGCGCGTATCCGTGCAAAATTAGGTCTTGACGACCCAATTCCTGTGCGTTACTTGAAATGGCTCGGCAATCTGTTACAGGGAGATTGGGGAAAATCTCTGACCTCCAAGCGCCCGGTGTTAGAAGAAATTGCCAGCCGCTTGCCGAACACGTTACTGTTAATGGGATTGATGATGATATGCACGTTGCTGGTGGCAATTCCACTGGGAATTTTCTCCGCTGTTCGACAGTATTCCTGGTTCGACCATTTCTTCACCACGCTTGCCTTTGCGGGACAATCGCTGCCGGTGTTCTGGTTTGGGCTGGTGCTTATCATTGTCTTTGCCGTTTTGCTCAAAGGCCCCGATGGGCGTCCACTGTTGCCGGGAGCCGGCATGTATACTCTGGGCGAACCGTTCTCGCTGTGGGACCGCATTCGGCATCTCATCTTGCCTGTCACCATGCTCACGTTCGTCTCTTCGGCAGAATACATGCGCTACCTGCGCTCCTCTATGCTGGATGTCATCCACGAGGACTACATCCGCACAGCGCGTGCAAAAGGCTTGCGAGAGTGGAAAGTTATCTACAAACACGGTTTGCGGAATGCCATCATCCCTCTGGTGACTCTGGTCGGTTTAGACCTGCCCTCGCTGTTTGGCGGCGCGCTGTTCACAGAAACCATCTTTGCCTGGCCAGGAATTGGTCGGTTGTATTTTACTGCTGCCATGAAGAATGATTACCCATTGGTCATGGCAACCCTGATGATTTACTCCGCGCTTATCGTCCTTTCCACTTTGCTGGTGGATTTGGTGTATGCCGCGCTTGACCCGCGCATTCGTCTGTCCTAGGTCACCCGTATGAAACCCTCCGTTACCCATGTTCCCCAATCGCCCTGGCTGTTGTTCTGGCGTCGGTTTCGCAAGCACAAAATGGCGCTGGTCGGAATTGTCATCGTTTTTTCGATTGTCGTACTAACCGCAATTGCGCCTCTCATAGCTCCTTATGACCCGATGAAGCAGAATCTACTCAATCGCTTTCAGCCGCCTTCTGCTACACATTGGCTTGGCACTGATGATTTGGGTCGAGATTTATGGACGCGGATTCTCTACGGGGGGCGTATTTCTCTCTCGGTTGGACTACTTGCGATGGCTGTTTCGATTGTTCTGGGGTCACTTATCGGGCTGGTTTCCGGCTACTATGGCGGCTGGGTAGATAGCATCTTGATGCGGATTACGGAAATTTTTCTCTCCATTCCGCGCCTGTTCGTGCTGATTGCGCTGGGCATGTTTCTGCGCACGCTCGACCTGCCTTATCTGCAAGCCGGTTCGTTTTTGCCAATTGCGTTCGTCATCGGTGCGCTTTCCTGGATGGGAACGGCGCGCATGGTGCGCGCTTCTACCCTGGCTTTACGGGAACGTGAGTTCGTTCAGGCTTGCCGTGCACTGGGTGGTTCGAATTTGCGTACCTTGTTTCAGCATATTCTTCCCAACGTTGCCAGTCCCATCATCGTCTCGGCGACTCTGGGCCTTTCGAGTGCCATTATCAGTGAGAGTGGTCTCTCTTATCTGGGCTTTGGTGTGCAATTGCCCACGCCCACGTGGGGCAATATGCTCTCGAATACCCAAAGCCAGATGACTACAGCCCCCTGGACGGCCATTTTCCCTGGGCTGATGATTTTCCTGGTCGTCATTTCCATCAACTACATTGGCGATGGCCTGCGTGATGCACTCGACCCGCGTCATGCACCACGCTAGGAGGTTTCTGTGTTTTCCTGCCGCTCGTTCCTGGTCATCAGTTCTATCATTTTTTTGTTTGCCTCCCTGTTTTCTTCCGCACATGCACAGACATCCCCTGGCGTGTTACTTCCCATCGGGGGTGGCTATACTGATATTTACAACGGCTTTGCCAGATACGCCGTTGCGAATGCGCACAACGGTGTGGTCAAAATCCTCATTTTACCGGCGCCTTACGCCACAAACGCCGAACAAATCAGCCAGGCCGAACGCACCCAAAACCTGAAGGACGCTGAAGAGCGCCGCCGGCAAGTGGAGGGCGCATGTCGTCGCAATGCCCCTGCCGAACTGACCTGTAAAGTGGTATTGCTGCCCCTTTTTACGCGTTCCGATGCCGCCGACCCCGCCGTTTTGGAGATGATGAGCGGAAAAGTCTCAGCGGTCTTCATTCTGGGCGGCGACCAGGCCGTTGCTATGCAGGCCCTCATAGATACTCCTGCCGAACGGCGACTGGCCGAACTTCATGCAGAGGGGACGGTGATTGCTGGCACAAGCGCCGGGGGAGCCATGCAATCCAGAGTCATGCTGGCGGCTTATAACCCAAACTATGCCCCCGAAAATGCCCTGTTTTTCAATTCGGTTGAAGTCTGGAACACGGCAGAAAAGCGTGGTTTGTCGTTTGGCGTTCAAGAAGCCATCATAGACCAGCATTTTCAACAGCGTGCCCGCATAGGACGACTCATCAGCGTCATCACCCGCCCCGATTTGCCCCATCTGGGCGTGGGTGTAGATGCTTATACCGGCGTAGCTGCCGAGGGAAGCCTGATACGCGATGTCTTTGGTCTATACACGGTGACTATTCTGGATGCCGAAACCTATCACGCTGCCGATTCCGTTCGCTACATCACCCTCTCCCCAAACCACCCACCGCTCATCAGCGTGCGCAACATCCTGCTCACTCTGCTCTCACCGGGCGATTCGGCCTACAACCTGAAGACCCGTGTGCCGCAAAGAGGGGATGTACGTTACGAGCCCGCCGAAACAATCGAGCGTTCGTTCGATTCTCTCTCTCTGCCGCCCGGCGCGGGCGCGCTCATTCTTTCCGGTGATATTTCCAATTCGCTCGAGGACAACCCCATTCTCAAACGCTTCATCGAACTGGCGGGCGGCCAAAACGCCAACCTGCTGGTGATTGCCGATGGCGGTGCATCGCCTGCCGCCAACGAACGCGCAGCCAAACGCTACGCTGACGCCCTGACCAAATTGGGCGCAAAAACGAACGTTTGGGTAGCCGATGCAAACGGCGTCTTTCACCAAGCGCCCCCGCCCGAAGTGACCGGCTTCGTCTTCGTGGGCCGCGATGCCAGCAAGATGACCCCTCCGCAATGGGTGAAAGAAATGTACTGGATGCAGGGCAAACCCATCCTGGCCGATAACGCCGCCGCCACGCTCTTCGGCGCTTTCTATGCCGCACACGGCCCCACTCCCACCGGCGACGCTGAGCAGGAAGAAATTGCCGTTCAACGCTCTTTTCTGCAGGGCAAAACCAAAATCGAAACAGGCGTGGGATTGCTTCCCATCACCCTGCAACCGCAAGTATTGGCCGATAAACGCTTTGGGCGGCTGTTCTCGCTGGCCTACAACCACCCCGACCTGCTTGCGATTGGTCTGAATGCCAATACCGCGCTGGAAATTACTTCCGAAGGCGCGCGTGTGCTTGGGGAAAACGGGATTTTTGTCCTCGATTTGCGTTCCGCCACGCTCTCGCTCGGCACCAACAACGGGTTCGTCATTTTCAACGGATTGCTGGATGTCTTTGCCCCTGGCGAGCGTGTTCAGCCTGAACCTGCCGACGTGAACGCAGTTTATCAACCCCAACCAACGCCGGTTTTGCCCTCCCCAGAACCGACGGCTGCCCCAACACAAA
>JANWWK010000027.1 GCA_025056175.1 Anaerolineales bacterium | reverse complement strand
GGGAGTGACTACCAGGCCAGTTTCAACGAAAATGACCAGGAACAGGAGGGCATACGTCAGCGGGCCGAACAGATGAATCGCCTGTGAGAGCGACTCGTCCAGGTGCAGAAGCAAGTCAAAGCCGAGTTTCAGAAGGTCCATTGCAAAATCCAATATAATTTATCAAACCATTCGATAAGAAGCCAGAGCATTATACCCCATCCTGGCTGCGTACCTGTCGGTTGGACAGCAGCAACCCCGGCACAATGCCAAACGTCAGCACAAACAGGGCGGCGAGCGCCGGCAGGGGCGTTTCGATGAGCGGGTAGACTTCGGCAGCAGTCAGGCCAGCCATGCTGTTGAGCACCAGGACAAAACTCAATCCATTCCAGGTGCCGTGAATCAGGACGGCGGCCAGGTAAGCCAGCCCCAGGCGAAGATAATCCCGTCTCTGCCAGGCCAATACCAATCCCCAACCCACCAGACCAGAGTTGAACGCATGCGGCAAAGCAGTAACAGAGCGCGTCAGGATGTTGAGCAGCCAGTCAGATGCGCCTGCGCTCGAAAAGCCGATGTTTTCGACCAGCGCGAAAGCTGCTCCGCACAATACGCCTGCCACAAAGCCTTCTGCAGGTGAACGCAATTTGCCGGCGTACCCCCACAGCAGAGATACTTTGAATGCTTCTTCGATAATCGGAACCATCAGTGCCAATAATCCGAACAGAAGCAGACCGACACCCGGCGAGAGCAAAAGAGTCGCCATTTGTTGCGTAGCAAAATCCAGAGAGCCAGCTTCATTTTCCAATTCGTCCAGAAGCAGGTGCAAAGAAAGTTCCAGCGCCGGCTGACTGCTGACATACGCGGTGAACAAGACCATGAAACCCAGAAAAGCGAACAACTCGAAAAAAATCGCCAATGTGGGACCGAGCAGAGCGCTGACTCCAAACAGGCTCCAGGCGCGGCGCGGCGAAGGCAGCGGCAATTTCTGCAAGGCAATTATCAGCACCATGACAACCGACAGAAGGACGGCGCCAGTATTCAGGAAAGGCAAGAGGAGCAGCGAGAGTGTTTGATGGAACGTGAGCGCGTATCCGCTGGCCACACACAGAAACCATAGCATAAACAAAATCACCAATGCCAGTCGGTTGTCCTGGTGTGGCAGCAACAGGCGCGGCACAGGGAACGAAAAGAAGGCCTGGAAGTTCAGAAATGCGCCGGGCAGGAGCAGAAGCCCCAGTACAAAAGTCCCTGCGGCGGACAAGAACATCACCAGCGTCTCTTCAGTGTCTGACAAGAACAGACTGGACGCGCCTGTTGTGCCTGGCAAGAACAGGCTGACTGCTCCAAAGAACACCAGTAAGAAAGACAGTGCTATCAGCACCGCAGAACTGACGGTCAGGAACAGTCCCACTGCCAGGCGCAGCCAATCAGCTGGACTGCGAGCGGTGGTTTTGGCTGGATGGTTCATCGTGCCTCGATTTCGACCGTTATGAGCATCTCCGCCGCTTGCCCTTCCACATTCAACCCGAAATTACGCGCTGCAAAACGGTTGAGAAGTGCTAATCCTTCAATGACTTCACCGAAAATTGTGTAACGCCCATCAAAATCGGGGCGTGGTGCCAGCGTAATAAAGAACTGACTGCCGTTACTGCCTGGTCCAACGTTAAACATCGCCACCAGGCCGGCGCGGTCGAACTTCAACGTGGGCAAAATTTCATCGGGGATGAAATAGCCGGGGTTACCCATGCCCGTGCCGCTGGGGTCTCCGGTGATGACGAGCGAACCCGGCACCACCTGGTGAAAGGGGACATTGTCATACCATCCCTGTTCGGCCAAAAAGACGAAATTATTGACCGTGTTGGGGGTTTTTTCGGGAAACAGGCGCAAGCGCACCGCGCCCTGGCTGGTTTGAAGAGTGGCAGTGTAGGATTTTTGCAGGTCAAGAACAAAGGGGGGACAGGTGCTGAACTGTCGGGCTGGCAAGGCGTAGAGATGAATGAGTTGTTCCAGGTTGACGAGAACGTAGGGATTTTTGATGATTTCTCCGTTAATCAGCAGAAGCGGGAGCGGCAGCTGTCCGAATTGCTGACTGGTTTGCGTAGCACGCACGACGGCATCGCGCACGGCATCACTGTTCAGGTCGCGCTCGAATTGGGCGGTATCGAGCGCGAGGGTCGAAGCCTGTGTTCTGACCCAAAGGCGAAACTCCTCAGGCGGCATCGCGCTCCATTGCGATTGTCGCGCAAAGAGCAGGTCGTGCATTTCCCAAAATTTGCCCTGTAAACGGGCGGCTTCGGCAGATTGCAGGGTGAGCAAGGCTTTATCGTAACGGGTGACGAGGGGATAATGGCGATAGACCACGCGCAATTCGGCAGGATATTTCACGCGAATTTGTTCCAGCGCGGCGGCAATTCTGGCACAATCGGCACACTGGAAATCGCCATACATCACGACGGTTACAGCGGCATCGGGTTGGCCGCGAATCACATCCTGGGTTTCGGAAACAGGGGGAAACAGAGAGGCCTGCGCGGCAGCTGGGGTAGGCTGGCGGGCATCCACGCATAAACGTTCAGCTGTTGGCGAAACCTGCGGCTGCGAAAGCGGGACAGGCGTGCCGGTTGGCGCTGGTGGGGCAGCAGGGGTAGCGCAGGAGGTCAGGAGAATGAGAAGGCCACAGAGCCAAAAGAAAAGTTTGCGCATGGAGACCATGTTCTAAAAAAACAGGATTCAGGTTGTGCCTGAATCCTATCCCATCTCGAACAATCCGACAAGCACGAATGGCTACTGTGAGCCACGCATACGCGGGTCAAGCGCATCACGTAAGCCATCTCCCAGGAAAGTGAAAGCCAACACAACAAGCGCAATACAAATGGCTGGTGCAAGCAGAATCCAGGGTTGGGCATTGATAGCCGTTTGGCCTTCGAGCAACAAGCCGCCCCAGGAAGTCACAAAGAAGGCTTGAGAGTTCGCCGGAGGGCGCAAACCCAAGCCAAGATAGCCCAAGATGGCTTCGGTGATAATCATGCCCGGAATGCGGAAGGCAATATAGACGATGATGACGCCCAATGTGTTCGGGAGCAGATGATGTGTCATGATACGCGGGGTCTTGACACCAATGGCACGTGCTGCCTCAATGAACTCTTTTTGCTTAAGCGAAAGTACCTGTCCGCGCACCAGGCGGGCAATACCGACCCAGTTTACAATTGCCAGCGAAGCAAACAGCAGAAACATGCCATTCATGAACTGTCCCAGCCAGGTATCTCTCAGTGAAACCATGACGATAATGAAAAACAAAAGGTCAGGGAAAGCGTAGATAACGTCCGTCAGGCGCATGAGGATGTTATCCCACGTACCGCCCAGGTAACCTGCCGTCATGCCGATAATCGTGCCAATCACGACGATGATGAACGTAGGCACAAATCCCACCACCATTGAAACACGGGCGCCGAAGATGACGCGGCTTAACACATCGCGTCCGAGCGAATCGGTGCCGAGCAGATAAGCTGGATTGCTGGCTTTGCCGCCTGCGGTTTCCTTCACCCATGCGGGGGGCAGGTATTTCTGTCCGCTGGTAATTTCAAGCGGGTCGTGGGGTGCCAGCACGCGTGCAAAGATAGCGACGAGCATGAAGAAGACAATAATGACCAGGCCAACAATCGAGGCTTTATTGCGCGCCAGGCGCTCGAGGGCCTCCTGATTCGGCGTCTTGGTTTTGAGGGCTTCGCCAAAGTTGGGAATGTTTGGAACTTGCGCTTCTACCTGTGCAGTCATGTCGGTTCTCCGAGAATCATTCTTCCAAACGAATGCGCGGGTCCACCAGGACGTAGATGAAATCCACGCTCAGGTTTGCCAGCGCAACCAGGATAGCGTAAATCAGGGTTGTTCCCATAATCATTGAGTAGTCACGCTGGCTGATAGCCTGCACGTAAGCGCGTCCCATGCCTGGAAAGGCAAACATCGTTTCGATGATAAACGAGCCGGTCACCAGCCCGGCCAGCGAGGGGCCAAGAATGGTGATGACCGGAATCAGGGCGTTCTTAATCATGTGAACGGTGACCACCGTTCGTTCGGCCAAACCTTTTGCGCGCGCCGTGCGGACATAATCCATGCGCAGGACTTCGAGCATGGAAGTGCGCATCAGGCGAGCGGTAAAGGCCAGCGTGCCAAAGCCCAAGACGATGGCAGGCAAAATCCAGACACTGGGGGAATCCCATGAGCGTGGGATAACGCTAATCCACTGTAAGCCACTGGCAAAAATAATGATGAGGAAGATGGCAATAACAAAACTGGGGACGGAAATACCAGCCGTTGCAATCAACAGACTGAGGTAATCTATCCATGTATTTTGTTTGAGGGCAGCAATGGTGCCAATCGGAATACCTACTCCCATAGCAATTACAAGAGCAAGAATTCCCAGACGGAGGGAATAACCAAAGCGGCTATAATACCAGGGCTTGAGATTGCCGTTTTCATCTTCGGGTGGGCGGAAAAGAATGGCCTCCACCGGCACACCACGTTGACGATAAGACGGCCCAAAATTACCACAAGGAAGGCCGCAAACAAATTCCCCTTTGTTATTCCAATCGCCAATCATATAGGCCAGGAACTGCCGCCACAGGGGTTTATCCAGGCCATAAAAGGCTTCCAGGGATTTGCGCGTGGATTCATCTACTTGTCGGCGTTCGGCGTCTGTATCCCAGGGTCCGCCAGGCGTGTTGTGCATCAGGATAAATGTAACAGCTCCAACAACTAGGATGACGGGAATCAACCAGAGCAGCCGCCGAATGAGGTATGTGGTCATTTCTTGCCTCGACGAGGGAAATCGGGCTGGCTGTCTGCTGACGACAGCCAGCCCATTCTTACAAAAATGGTTTACGGAATCATGCTGGTATCAATCGTGATAGTCCAGGGAAGCACATCGCCCGGGAAGACGGCGTCTTGCGGGGTGGTCTTATACCCTTTGACCCACGGTTTGACCAGGTAGTGATTAAGGGTGTTATAGCCGAAAGCCGCGGGGATATCGTTGAGCAGAATCTGCTGGGCTTTCTTGTACAGTTCCATGCGTTTGGCGGGGTCAAGCGTCACATCGGCTTCGTTGACGAGTCTATCGAACTCTTCGTTCTTATAACCGGGGCGCGAGGCGAACGTGGTGTCGGAACGCCAGTACACAGAGAGCCAGTTCTGCGGGTCAGGATAGTCGGCGCACCAGCCGCCGCGCGAGAGCAACGGGAAGGTGTTGGGGTCTTTCTGCAAGGCGGTGTAGGTGGTGGTGTCCACCGGGTCCAGAATCAGTTCTACGCCCAGATGCTTCTTATAGTTAGCGACCAGCCATTCAGTGCGCTGGCGGTTGCGCGGGGTATCACCAAAGGTCAATTTCAACCCCATCGCGTTCAGTTTCTCAGCTGAGTTGAATGGCTCAGAAGCAGCGGCCAAAGCAGCGCGAGCAGCTTCGGGGTCAAAGCGCAGCGGCGACTCGGGGTCATATCCAGGATAGCCAGGCGGGATCCATGTCCAGGTCGGCAGAGAGAGGCTGCCATCTACATCCTTCACCCAGCCTTCTGCATCAAAGGCCAGCGCAAAGGCTTCGCGCACTTTCTTGTCGGTGAAAGGATTGGGCATGCCGTTCCAGGTCGGTTGCAGGCTGAACTGGATTTTGATGGTGCAGGAGCCAGCATATTGAACGTGCTGCGCGGTCAAGTTCGGGTCAGCATTGATGGCATCCAGGTCTTCTGCGGCTGAAGCAATCACATCCAGTTCGTTGTTCTTATAGGCTTCAAAGGCCACCGCCGAATCGGTGATGTACAAGTATTCCAGGTCGTAGGTCGGGATGCCTGCACCCCTGAAATTGGGATTGGGAACGAAATACTGGCGGACGAACGGTTCAACCGTCTTCAGAATGAAGGGGCCGTTGCCAATCTGGTATTTGGAGGAGTTCCACCATAATTCGCCGCCTTCTGCAATGTTTTCTTCTTTAGCAGGGTAGCCCACCCACAAACCAGCAACAGTCGCAAAGTAAGGCGCAGGTTTGGAGAAAGTCAGCGTGAGGGTATCGCAGGCGGCATCATCGTAGCCAGTGCAGTCCGAGCCATCGGCGTGCGAAGCCTTGACGCCCACTTTCTTGACCCATTCGTCGCGGTTGTAATCTGCCGCGTTCGGGTCGGCGGCACGCCATTCGGGCGCATTCAGAATTTCATCCGTGATGGAAGCATACTCACCACCGGTGGTCGGGTCAATGTTGCGCAGGAAGGCAAACTCAAAGCGCTTGGCGTTCAGTAGCGAGCCATCGCTGTACTTCAGGTCTTTCTTGAGCGTAAAGACCAGTTGCGTGGCATCTTGATTGAACTTCCAGGACTCGGCTGCGCCGGGGACGGTCTCCAGTTTTTCGTTGAGTTCCGTCAGACCCTGATAAATCATCTTCAGGGTGGCGATTTCGATGACGAAGGACGATTTTTGCGGGTCAATGATGTCGGGATAGGTGCCGACATTCACGCGCAAAACAGCCGGCTTGGCCTGTTTGGCCGGCGTAGGCGTAACCTCCACAATTTTGACCTGTGGAGTGCCTTCGACGATGACGGTCTGAACAATCGTTTCAGGCGTGGGCGTAGCTGCTGGACCACAAGCGGATAGAACCATACTGGCTGCTACAAGCAAGCCCAAAAAGATATACAATTTACGCATAGTTTTCTTCTCCTCTGAGAAAATCGGATTGAAACGAAACGAACAGTAACAAACCAGGGGCACAGGTCAGTAATCACCTCCTTTCCATATCTGCAAATTTCCTTAAACCAGATGACAGGCCACAAAGTGACCCGGTGAAACCTCGCGGAATTCCGGGCGTTTTTCGGCGCAGATTTCTCTGGCTAATGGACAACGGGTACGGAAACGACACCCCGAAGGTGGATTCACCGGCGAAGGCACATCACCTTCCAGGTTGATACGCTGGCGTTTTTCTTCCACCACCGGGTCGGGGATGGGTACTGCCGAGAGCAAAGCCTGGGTGTAAGGGTGTAGAGGATGAGCGTGAAGTTCCTCACTGGTCGTCAGCTCGACGATAACGCCCAGGTACATCACGGCAATTCGTTTGCTGATGTGACGTACCATCGAAAGGTCATGGGCAATAAACAAATATGTCAGTCCAAACTGTTGTTGCAAATCTTCGAGCAGGTTGACAATTTGTGCCTGAATCGAGACGTCCAGCGCAGAAATTGGCTCATCGCACACAATCAGGGAGGGTTGCAACGCCAGAGCGCGCGCAATGCCCACCCGCTGACGCTGTCCACCCGAAAATTCGTGCGGATAGCGCGAAGCAAATGCCGGGCTGAGTCGAACCAGTTCCAGCAGTTTCGCCGCACGCTCTTTGATTTCTTCTCTGGTTGCCAGGTTATGCACCAGAAGCGGCTCACCGACAATTTCCCCTACCGTCATACGCGGGTTGAGGCTGGCATACGGGTCCTGAAAGATAATTTGCATTTTGCGTCGCATTCGACGCAACTCTTCACCTTCCAGTTTGACCAAATCTACGCCCTCAAAGAGAACACGGCCTGATGTGGGGCGGTGTAACTGCAAGATAGCCCGCCCGGTGGTAGATTTTCCACAGCCTGATTCTCCCACCAATCCCAGTGTTTCTCCACGATAAATGTTGAAAGAAACGTCATCCACTGCGTGAACCGCACCGACCTGGCGCTGTAACAACCCACGCCGAATGGGAAAATATTTGACCAGATGCTCCACGCGTAAAAGTTCAGTTGTCATCATCAGCGAGCCTTTCCGGTTTGAGTATCTACCCAGCACGCCGCACGATGCGAGTCGTCCACTGGCAGCAAAGGCGGATTTTCATTCCAGCACCGCTCCATCGCCCAACGACAACGTGGAGCGAAGGGGCAAAACGTCGGTTTTTTGTACAATACGGGAGGTAAGCCATCTATCGAGATGAGGCGCTGACTGGCGCCATCGGCATCCAGGCGCGGAAGACTGCCCAGCAATCCAATCGTATACGGATGGGCAGGATGTGCATACAGTTCTTTGACGGGCGCTTCTTCGATGATGAAACCGCCATACATGACCACGACTCTCTGTGCCAGGCGAGCCACCACGCCCAGGTCGTGTGTAATCCAGATGATTGCCATGCCCAGTTCATCGCGCAGACGTTTGACCAAATCCACGATTTGCGCCTGGATGGTGACATCGAGCGCGGTGGTGGGCTCGTCGGCAATCAAAATTTGAGGGTTGCAGGCCAGCGCCATCGCAATCATCACACGCTGACGCATGCCGCCAGAAAATTGATGGGGATAATCTTTGAGCCGGTCTTTGGCCTTGGGGATACCCACCATCTCCAGCAATTCGGCGGCGCGGTTGACGGCCTGAGGATGCGTCATGCCCAGGTGCAACTCGAGCGGTTCAGTCAATTGACGCTCCAGCGTCAGTACGGGATTCAGGGAGGTCATGGGGTCCTGAAAGACCATCGCAATCTGCGCGCCGCGCACATGACGAATTTCCTCAGGAGAAAGAGAGAGCAAATCTTTGCCACGAAAAAAAGCCTGCCCGCCCACAATTTTGCCGGGCGGGATGGGAATGAGACGCATGACAGAGAGCATGGTCACGCTCTTGCCACAGCCAGACTCCCCGACCACAGCCAATGTCTCCCCCTCTTTCAAATCGAACGAAACGCCATTAACAGCATGAATTGTCCCATCTGGTGTGCGAAACTGAACTTCCAGGTCGCGGACGTCGAGCAGCGATTCGGGCATCTGCGTCATCCTTAAATTGTGATGGCACGCTTTATAGATTAAACGTGCATGAGAATTATACTCTCGTTGTTTCTCGATGGTCAATCGCGCATTTGGGTAACGCAGGATGATTTTTTCTCCGTGCGCTTTGGTAAAATCGCGCTACGTGATGTCTCCTTCACTTTCGGAAAAACTGCAATCGCTTGGCGTCAAAATTGGCGCAGCAGACCTGCCGCCGCCCACTCCGCGCCAGCGTCCTTCCATGCTGGAAGAAACGCTCGGCGGACGCTGGCAGGAAACCCGCCGCGGCAGGGTGTTCGTAGTGGAACGGACGTATCCGGCGGAATACCGACATGGACGCCTTCCGCTCAGCCCTCTCAGCAAGCCTGGCAGGCTGGCCGATTGGACTGGAGATGAACGTCTGCGCGAGATGGACTTTTCTCGCCTGGTTTTTCTGGATACGGAAACGTCGGGGCTAGCCGGCGGCACGGGGACGTATGCGTTTCTGATAGGGATGGGGCGCCTTAAGGAGGGAGCGTTTCATCTCAGCATGTTTTTCCTGCAAGACCCCTCCGAAGAGGCCGCTTTGCTCGAAGCCGTTGCCGAATTTCTCGCTCCATTTGCGGCACTGGTCACGTTCAACGGCAAGACGTTCGACGCGCCTTTGTTGCGAACCCGCTATACGCTGCACGGCATTCCCTGTCCGTTCGATGGATTTGCTCACCTCGACCTGCTGCCACTGGCGCGCCGGCTCTGGCGCGACCGCCTGCCCAGCCGCGCCCTGAAGTATCTGGAGGAACATGTGATGCAGGCTGTGCGCGGGCTGCAAGAAGTGCCGGGGTATGAAATCCCCTGGCTGTATTTTGATTATCTCCGCACCCGCGACCCTGCACCGCTCAAAGGCGTGTTCTACCATAATGCAATGGACGTGGTAGCAATGGCGGCCTTGCTCCATCTCACCGCCGCTCTGCTCAACGACCCGCATGGAAGCCCTATCGAACACGGACTGGACGTGATTGCGCTGGCAAAATTGTTCGAGGACCTGAACCGGCCTGAGGATGCTGCCCGCCTGTATGAACGCAGCTTGCAGACCGAATTGCCCGAAGCCGATTTCTGGCAGGCCATCCACCGCTTATCCATCTTACACAAACGGCGCGGTGACCTGGAGACCGCGCGCCGTTTGTGGGAACAGGCCGCCGCCGAGGGGTATCTCTATGCTTTTGTCGAGCTGGCAAAATACTATGAGCATACCCACAAAAACCTGCTCGCTGCTTTGCATTGGACTGAGAATGCTCTGACGCATCTTCGGGGCAATCGCTCGTTGGCTGCCTATCAGCAACAGCACTGGCTCGAAGACCTGACGCGCCGACAACAGCGTCTCCAGGCAAAACTCGCACGACGTTCCTCAGGACATTAGGTTCTTTATTCAAGAAGAAAACATCCAGGCCAGCACACGCTGAATCATCGCATCCCAGTATGCCCAGTGATGGTCACCCGGACCTTCTTCAAAGGTCAAATCGAGCGCAAGTGTGCGGACGTGGTCGCGGAAGCGCACGTTGTCGGGATACAGAAAATCTTCGGTGCCGCAACATTGGTAGAGACGCGGCTTGACCTGGCTGGCGGCCGTTTTTTCGGCCAGCACAAACAGGTCATGTTCGCTGCCAGCGACCTTTGACAAATCCCCAAAAATATTTTGCATTTGCTTGAGCCAGGCCAGGTCTTCATGACGACCATGCGCTCGTACTGTTTCACGCACATCGAGCGCACCCGAAAGGCTGGCGGCGGCGGCAAATCGCTCCGGGTGCGTAAGCGCCAGTTTGAACGCGCCATATCCTCCCATCGAAAGGCCGGCTACAAAGGTATCTTCCCGTGCTGCAGAAAGCGGAAAGAGCTGGCGCGCAACCGCAGGCACTTCCTGACTGATAAATTGCCAGTAAGCACCACCATGCGCCATATCCGTATAAAAACTCAGGTGCACTGCTGGCATGACCACAGTCAGGTTATACGGCTCGGCATATCGTTCAATCGAAGTCCATCTTTGCCAGGCAGTATGGTCGTCTGAATAACCATGCAGCAGATAAAGCGTTCGGCAGGCAGGCGCTTTGCCTGTCCGTGCATCTCGAAGCGGACGCTGAGGCAATAAAACATTCATGGTGCAACGCATTCCCAGCGTTTCAGAAAAAAAGTGGACTTCGGTGAGTATCATCAGCACACTCCTGAAAAGAAATTTATCGGACGGCACGCTTGAGGCATGGAAAGTTTACTCCAAATTCACCGCTTCTTTGTGATAAACTGACGGTATGACTTTTCGCTCTGGCTTTGTTTCCATCATTGGATGCCCCAATGTGGGCAAATCTACCCTGGTCAACGCTTTTGTGGGCCAAAAAGTGGCTGCCGTTTCACCGCGCCCACAGACCACCCGCCGCCGCCAGTTGGGCATTCTCACCACCGATGCGTATCAGATTGTGTTTGTAGATACCCCCGGACTGCACCAGCCGCGCCACAAACTGGGGGAGTTTCTCAACCAGGAGGCCGAAGAAGCGCTGCAGGGAGTAGATGTCGTTCTCTGGCTCATAGATGCAGTGGATGGGCCAAACGAAGACGATAGACGGGTTGCCACTCTGCTCCTGTCCACGCGCCACCTTCCGCCGTTGGTGATAGCGCTGAATAAAATAGACCTGCTCTCCCCCGACCTGGTCACGCTCAAACTCCAGGCTTGCGCTCAGATTGCACCCGGCGCCGAATGTTTTGCTATAAGCGCCACCGGCGGCACAGGCCGCGAGACACTGCTCGATGCTTTGCTCTCGAAACTGCCCGAACGAGAGCCAGAATTTGATGAAGACCAGATTACCGATTTTTACGAGCGCGAGATAGCCGCAGACCTGATACGTGAAGCCTGCCTGTTCCATCTGCGCGATGAAGTGCCACACGGTATCAACATCCGTATAGATGAGTTCACAGAACGGGGGGAGCGTGGCGCATACATTGCCGCCACCGTCTTTGTGGAGCGCGAGTCGCACAAAGGGATTGTGATTGGAGAAGGCGGGTCAATGCTCAAGAAAATCGGTAGCGCGGCACGGGTAGAAATCGAAGCCATGAGCGGACGCAAAGTCTTTCTGGAACTGCGCGTCAAGGTGGAAAAGAACTGGCGCGATGACGAACAGGCTCTGCGTCGTTTCGGCTATAAAATCGAAAAGAAACGGCGCTAATCTTTTCTGAACCGGCTTGCGCGATGAATAAGTGACAAAGCCGGCGCAAGCAAGAACCCGGCAAACGCAATGGCAGCCTGCACGCTCCACAGACTGACGACCCCCGCCAGAGGGCCGGAGGCAATTTGCCCAACAGCATCTACCTGACCAGAGAGGGAGAGAACCGTAGCGCGGGTATCCGAATCCAATTGCTGGTTAACCCATGCCAGATAGAGCGGATTCAGCACATTCCGCGTGATGCTCACCACCAGAACGGCGCTCACTGCCACCGCCAGTGCGGAGGCAAAAGCGAATGTGAAAATTGCCAGCGCAAGCATTCCCGTAAACCAAAACATTCCACCCGCAAGCGAGGGTATTCGGTTGGGGTCGAGGCGTTTCTCTATCTGGTGAGTAACAAACATCGAGAGCAACATCCCTGCAGCACGCAGCAACCCCAAAAAGGCAACTTCGTTGAGGCCGAATAACGATGGGATGACAAAGGTATCCACCAGGTGCTTTACCCACAAGCGGTCCCAACCTTCTGAATACAGTCCGTAAATAAACCCTACGCCTAACACCGCCATCAGTTCTGGCCGAGCACGCACCACCGCAAACCCTTTGCGGAAAATATCGCCCATGTGTTGAAAGGGGTTGCGATATTCAGGGCGAACCGGCGCAAAGCGCGTTTCAGGTAAAAACAGCGCCAAAAGCACCCCCAGCAGGAACAACCCCAGGCCTCCGGCAAGGATGGGCAGAGCAATTGCCAGATTGCCCAACGGAATGGCAGCCAACATCCCGGTCAGTGCGCCACTCAACTCAAAACGGTTGGCGCGCAAAAAGGCGCGATTGGCGGCCTGTTCTCCGATTTCGTCTGAAAGCCAGGCTTCCAGCGCTCCGCTGGTGAAGGTATAGCCTACTCCCCACGTTGCTGAGGCCAGCAAAATTGCCGGGAAAGACGGAAACACTCCCTCAATGCAAAATCCAACCCCCATAATGAGATAGCCAATGACCAGTGAGTTTTTGCGGGAATACACATCGGCAACTACACCGGTCGGCACTTCAAAGAGAAGGATGGCGGCTTCCAACGCTGTGCCAACCAGAACCAGTTGAAGCCCCGTCAGATTCGCAACGGTGACTTCGTAAAACGAAGTCACCACGAAAATCATGCTGAAACAGAAGGATGTGAAAAAGGAGAGAGCCAGGTAGATTTGACAGGCGCTGTTATATTGTTGTTTTGTGTGCAAGCGCTTTTTCAACAGGTTACACAATCTTCCCGATATATGATAATGTTCATCCAAGTTGGTAGCAAACGCAGTTATCGAGCCAGGCGAGAACCAAAATGGCTGTTTAGAAATTGGTCATTTGGAAACAGTCGTTGTCGACCGAGTATGAAGTTTTATGTTTGCTCTGTTG
The DNA here is from genome assembly GCA_025056175.1 of Anaerolineales bacterium. Classification (GTDB taxonomy): domain Bacteria; phylum Chloroflexota; class Anaerolineae; order Anaerolineales; family Villigracilaceae; genus UBA5195. Next base: position 310 of record JANWWK010000027.1, on the reverse strand, counting down.
CAAACATAATCTAGATGTGGTAGATTTGCGAACATGAACCAACGAGAGAGCCGCTACGTGACAGTCGCCAAAATTGCCTATCGCCTGGCCAAACAGGCGTTGCCGAAGTATTCTCATGCGAAGAGCCCGCATCATTATGAGTTGCCGCAGTTGGCCGCCTGTGTTCTGCTCATGTTTTATCTCAACAAGAGCTACCGCGACATGGAAGAATGGCTGCTGGCGACGGACAAAGTGTGCCAGGCTCTGGGCCTGTCACGCATTCCAGACCATACGACGTTACAACGCACCGATCGCAAATTACGCAAACTGG
>JANWWK010000009.1 GCA_025056175.1 Anaerolineales bacterium | reverse complement strand
ACCGCAACCCGTTGAAGACTTCGCGCAATTCATGCTCGCGTTGCGGGGCATCTTCTCTCATCAACGTCAAATAGGGCGCTACAAAGGCCCATTCTTCATCACTTACATCACTGGGATAGGCTTTTCTGTTCATTCCTGAAGTTTACCAGATTCAAAAGTTCATAACACGCTCTAGGCAGGTTCGAGTGGAAAGCACGGCGCGCCCAGGAACCGGTGGAAAAGAGTCTGGAGGAGTTCCTGAAACTGGAAAACATGGGCTGGAAAGGGCAAAAAAAGAGCTCTCTGGTGTCCAATCCCAATGACCTGCGCTTCTTCAAAGAAATGAGCGCAGCCTTTCATGGCGCAGGCCGCTTGTTCCTTACAGAAATTCACCTGAACGGAAACATCATTGCTTCGACCGTCAACCTGATTTCGGGTCGGGCGGGCTTCGGTTTTAAACTTGGCTGGGATACCCGCTACGCCAAACATTCACCCGGTATCGTCAATCTCGCGCAAATCATGGAACATGCGGAGGAAGCCTTCAGCGATTTGGAATACATTGACAGTTCCGCCAGCCCCAATTCGTATGTGAGCAAAATATGGCCCGCGCGGCGCAACCTGGCGGACGGCTGGCTGACGCTTTCTCCGCTGGGAAACGCGGCGCTGACAAGCATTCAGTTGGCGCAAAAGTTCAAGGCTGCGCTTTCGTCATCCACCACGCGTTCTAACATGTATGGCCATCTTCAGGCTGTTCAAAGCATCTGAAAGCAACGTACACAGCATCAAGGAATTTCTCAAGGTGAATAACTCTATCCAACCCTCTAATGAACGCGCTTCAATTGCCCGCAAAGCCGGGCGGGGCGTCATCTGGAACTTTCTCTCCTTTGGAGTGAGCAAGGGAATTCTCCTGCTCACAACATCGGTTTTGGCGCGCCTGTTGACCAAAGAAGATTTCGGCCTGGTGGCGGTCGCGGTGGTCGCCATCAACTATCTTTCGGTGGTCAAAGACCTGGGGTTAGGGCTGGCACTCATCCAGCGGCGAGAGGATGTGGACGAGGCAGCGAACACAGTCTTCACCATCAATCTTTTGCTCGGCGCGGCGCTCTCGCTTGCGGTCGTGCCATTGGCGCCGCTCTTTGCCGCCTATTTCCAGGAAACCCAGGTGACGCCCGTTTTGCGCTGGCTGGGGCTTTCGTTTGCGCTCAACGCACTGGGCGCAACGCACATCAACCTGCTCATGCGTGACCTGGACTACCGCCGTAAGTTCATCCCCGATATGACGAATACCGTTGTGAAAGGCATCCTTTCGCTCTGGCTGGCTTTTAGCGGACTGGGCGTGTGGGCGTTGGTCTTTGGTCAGTTGGCCGGAGCAGCGGCTTCGGCGCTGGCGGCGTGGATGGTGAAACCCTGGCGGCCCCGCTTACGGGTCAACCTGCCGCTGGCGCGGCAACTGGCGCAATTCGGCGCTTCGGTCACAGGCGTAGATATTCTGACTGTCTTCGTAGATAATCTGAGTTATCTCATCATTGGGCGACTGTTAGGCGTAGCCGCGCTGGGCGTGTTCAGCATCTCCTACCGCTTGCCAGAAATGCTGATTGTGGGCAATCTGTGGCTGATTGCTTCGGTCTTGTTCCCGGCTTTCTCGTCCATTCAAGACAAACCCGACGAGCTGCGGCGCGGCTTCCTGGTCTCCATCCGGCTGGTGCAACTGATTGTCATGCCGCTCTGCCTGGGCTTATTCGTGGCCGCCGAACCCATCGTGCGCGTGTTCTTCGGGGAGCAATGGCTGGAAACAATTCCGCTGTTGCGGATTCTCTCGCTTTACGCGCTGATTTATTCCATAGGCTATCACGCCGGGGATGTCTATAAAGCGATTGGACGGCCTGATATTCTCTTCAAACTCAACATCATGAGCGCGGCCATCCTGGTTCCGGCGCTGGTGGTTGGCTCGCAATTTGGACTGATTGGCTTTGCCTGGGGCTACCTGACGGCGATTATCTTCGACCAGGCGATTACGTTATACGTTGCCGGGCGGTTCATCCGCGTTTCGTTTTGGGATATACTCTCCGAAATGAAGCCCGCCGCGCTGGGCGTTCTGCTGATGATGCCTGCCGCCTGGGGCATGCTGGTTCTCACGCAACAGTTCAGCCCTTTCGCGCAGCTGCCGCTGGTGGTGTTGTCCGGCGCTGCCGGTTATCTGGTCGTTGTGTGGCGGCTGGAAGGCGATGAACTCTTCCGCCTGGCGCGATTGGTTTTATCAGGTAAGCGGGCATAACAAATGGTGGCGCAAATCTCCGATTTGCGCAGGCAAGTCGTAGACTTGCCCTACAGGTATAAAGAGGAAAAATGACCGTACAAACGAAATCTTCCCCGCCAAACGCAGAGCAACGAACGCAATCCCTGCTTGAACTGTATACCCGCAGTATTCCATGGAGCGTGTTTGCAATTGTTGCGCTGATAGCCTCGGTGGTTGGCGCGCTTGGAATTGCTTACGGAGACCTGGAACTCAAAGTGTTTGCCTTTGCGGGCATCATCGGGTTCGTGGTGGTCATGGCAATTTACCAAAAACCCGAACTGGGCGCATACCTGCTGACCATCATGGTCTTTACAAACGCATCCGATTTAATGACCACGCAGGGATTACCCAGTGTCAACAAGCCGCTGGTGGCTGTCATCGGGGTCAGCATCCTGGCAAACACCTTCTTGCAAACCGGCAAATTCAAATTGCCAACGATGGGACGCGCCGAATGGACTCTCCTGCTTTTCTACGGCGTCGTCGTCGCTTCCAGCCTGGTTTCTTCGGATTTTGGAGATGCGCTGAATGTCATCATTGACGTGACCAAAGACATTCTCATCGGCATCATCATCTTTGTGACCCTCGATACGCGCGAAAAGTGGGAAACTTGCCTGCGGGTGTTTCTCGCCACGATGACGATTGTCGGCGGGCTGGGAGTATTCAAAATGATAAGCGGTACGGAGCAAACGTTCTTTGGGTTGGCCCAATTGAGCATTATCGGTCAACTGGATGCAAGCGGTACATTGCGCTACGGCGGGCCCATAGGCGAATCAAATATGTGGGGGCAGGTTTTGGCGGCATCGGTTCCGCTGGCTTTGTATCAGCTGCGCTACGAGAAAAACAGCCGCCGCAAAGTTTTGGCCCTGGCGGCCTCGCTCGTCCTTCTACTGGCGGTCATCTTCACCAACAGCCGTGGCGCCTTCCTGGCCATGGGTCTCATTCTGCCACTTATTGCCATTGAAATGAAAATCCGTCCCGTTCAGATGATGATTGGCGCACTGGTCATCGCTCTGATGTTCATGTTGCTACCATCGAACTACGCCGAACGGTTGTTTTCGATAAAAGCAATCTTTCAAACCAATAATGATGAATACGCGCTCTATCAAGATTCTTCCTTTGTCAGCCGCCAAAACCAGATGAAAGCCGGAATGGCAATGTTCTGGGACCATCCCTTCCTGGGCGTAGGGTTCGGAAATTACTCCGCACATTACTGGAAATACGCCAGCGAACTGGGGTTGGTCAATTCCACGTACCGCGCCGGCACACAAGGCCCCAAAAACCCACACTCGTTGTATGTCGAAATTCTCTCGGAAATGGGGTTGGCCGGTTTTTTCACTTTTTCGTTTTTCTTCTTCTCGCTGTTCATCTCGCTCTGGCAAGCCTACAAAAAATACGATGACTACCACATTCACACCAGTTGGACCTCCTGGACAATCGCGCTGATTTTCTCGCTGACAACGTTCCTCATCAGCGGCATGTTTCTGCACGGGTTGCTCTTCCGGTTCATCTGGGTACTGATTGGCTTTGCGATGGCAGCGGTTGCCATCAACCGGCAAATTCTTCAGACCATGCGGCAGAAAAATCAACTTCAGTGGCAGGAACAGGAAGTATGAAACGTCGCATTGTCTGGATGATAGACAGCCTGGGACACGGCGGCGCGGAACGGCTGACGCTTGCTATCCTGGAGCGATTCGACCGGGCGCGCTTCGACCTGCGGGTGTGCGCGCTGCAAGAGCGTGGCGGCAACCCGATGGCGCGCGAAATCGAAAAAGCCGGGATTCCAGTGGATTTGCTCGGAATTCCCCATTTACGACACCCGGCCAACCTGTTCAAAGTGTTGCGCTATCTGAGCGAACACCAGCCGGCTCTGTTGCACCTGCAACTGGAATTTTCGGTGATTCTGGGGAGTTTGGCGGCGCGGCTGAGGGGTATTCCGGCGGTTGCTACCCTGCACACGCTCGATAACCCCCAGGAGCGACGCGCCTACTGGCGTTACCGCTTGAGCCTGTTCGCGCTCAAGCACTGGTGCAATCGCGTCATTGCCGTCTCCGAAAGCACGCGCCAGCATCACCTGCGCGATGGAAACATCACCCCCAAAAAAATCATCACGCTTTACAACGGAATTGACCTGTCAGCCTTCGAGGAACGCCCGCCCGCTTTTTGCCAGGAGAAACGGCGCGAACTGGGTCTGAAACCAAATTCGGTCGTGGCGGTCACGGTTGCGGTCTTGCGCGAACCGAAAGGCATCCAATACATGCTTCAGGCCATGTCTGAACTGCGCGAGCGACATCCCAACCTGCAATACCTGGTGGTGGGCGATGGCGAATACGGGCCAGCGTTGCGCCAACAAGCCGAAGCACTGCAACTGGGTGAGCGCGTCGTCTTTGCCGGTCAACGCAAAGACATCCCGGAAATCCTGTCGGCATGTGATTTCTTCGTCCTGCCGACGCTCACCGAAGCCCTTCCGACCGTGCTGATGGAAGCGATGGCCGCCCGCAAGGCAATCCTGGCCTCCAACGTGGGCGGCGTGCCGGAGATGGTGGAAGACGGACGAAACGGCAAATTGCTTCCGCCGGGTGGCGTTCCTGCGCTGGTTGCGGCCTGCGGGGAACTGGCTGAAAACCCATCCCTGCGCGCAGCGTGGGGGCAGGCCGGCCGCCAAATTTGCGAAGAAAAATTCAACATCGAGCAGCAAATCCATGCGCTCGAAACACTCTATAACTCCCTGATAGGAAAACACCCCTCATGAAAATCTACGTCATCGAACCCCGCGGTACGGGCGGGATGATTCACTACGCCTACCAACTTTGCCAGGCCCTGTCCGCCGAAGGCGCGCAAGTGACGCTGGTCACCGCCGAGAATTATGAACTGGGCGCGTTCCCGCACAACTTCACCGTCAACCGTCTGCTCAAACTCTGGCCGCTCTCCGACCCGCGCCTGTCAAAACCGCCTCGCAACGGACTGGAAAAAGCCGCGCGTAAACTGTTCTGGACGGCGCGGCGCGGCGCGCGTGCTATCCGCTATCTCCACCAGTTGCTGCGGCTGATGAATTACCTGCTCCGCGAACGGCCCGACATCGTACAATTTGGGGAAATCGAGTTTCCTTTCGAGGGCCTGTTCCTGCAACATCTTCGCTGGCGCGGGCTGAAACTGACGCAAATCTGCCATGAGTTCGAATCACGCGAGCAACAGGGCGTCCTGGCTAAAATCAATGACCGCCTGAAGGTCATCGTTTATCAATCGTTTGAGATTCTCTTCCTGCACGGGGCAAGCAACCTGCAAAAGTTTCACGCCCTCTACCCAATGATTCCACGCGAACGACTGTACGAAATCGTGCATGGCAACGAGCAGATTTTTCCCATCCCGCCAGATGTCGAAGCGCAAAGCAAAGCCCTGCAGGCAAAATATGGTCTTCAGGATGAAAATCGGCTGGTGGTCTTTTTTGGCATTCTCACCCCCAGCAAAGGCATCCCCGATTTGATTACTGCATTCAAGGAAGTGTATTCCCAAAACAGGGCGGCGCGGCTCCTGATTGCGGGAATGCCCACAAAGTATATTGACATGGATGCGCTTCTGCGACAGGTGAAAGACTTACAACTGGAAAATGTCATCCGCTTCGACAGCCGCTACCTGGCAATGGAGGAGATTGCGCCGCTCATGCACCGCGCCGATGTGGTGGTTCTGCCCTATCTGAACAGCTCGCAAAGCGGGGCAGTACAGGTGGCGTATTCGTTTGGCCGCCCGGTGGTGGCGACCGATGTGGGCGCTTTTCCCGAAGTGGTGGAAGACGGCAAGAGCGGGTTTCTCGTCCCGCCCCAATCGCCCGTGCGTTTAGCAAAAGCCATCGCCACGCTGGTTAATGACCCAGAGCGTGCCAGAGAGATGGGACGATATGCAAAGCATCTCTCCGAAACGAAGTTTGCCTGGCCGCCCATTGCCCGCTCGATTTTAGATGTGTACCGGGAACATCTCAAACCACAGAACTGAGCCGCGCCAGGCCGCTCAGTTTGGCCGCGAAACGCGGCAGCGTATCGGTATTGCCAATGTAAATCCGCCGAACGGTGAACGGACTGCGCCGAACGGTCTGATAGCGCGTAGGGCCGGGCAACAGACTAAAAGCGAGCAAAAAACCAGCCTGGCGCGCGGCTTCGGCCACAGCAGGAGAGAAATCGGCAGCCTGGCCGTTGGGATAAGCCAGCGAAATGACCGGATGACCGGTTTCCTGTTCAATTTTCCGGCGCGATTCGACCAATTCCTGGCGAACCTGCTCCAGCGGGATGCGCGTCAGAATGGGGTGCGAAACCGTGTGCGAGCCGAATTCGATTCCCTCGCGGCGCATGGCGCGCACCTGTTCCCACGTCAGGTATAAGCCAGAAAAGCGCTCTTCGGGGATGGAAACATCTAACAGGGCAGGCAGTTCGGCAATCAGGGCGTTCTTGCGCTCATCGGGCAGGGTTTTGAGCGTTTCAATCCAGGCGCGCATCACACGGTCGCGCTCCTTGGGCTCGTTCCAGCGGCGTTCCCCCAACAAGGGGAGAAAAACAGCATCGCGGCGGGTGTGGTGGAAGCAATAGGCAACCCAATCCCAATAAAACGGGCGGGAGGTTTCCAAAAAGCCGGTGGTCAGAAAGATGACCGCCGGCAGATGGCGCGCCTTCAGGATGGGAAAGGCGTGCGTCAGGTTGTCGGCGTAGCCATCATCGAAGGTTATCAGCGCGGCACGCGGCGGAAGCGCGGCCTCCCTCCTCAGCCAGGCGGCCAGATGCCCAATCGAGATGACGTTGTAGCGCGCCCGGAGATAATCCATTTGTTGGGCAAAAGTTTCCGGCGCGGCGCTGACGTTGGGACGAAACAGGTCGAAATCGGGGGAGTCAAAGTGGTCAATGCGGTGATAGTTCAAGACCGTGAGCGATTGGGCGTGCAGAAGCCGCGCCAGGTCAAACACGCCCAGCCGAAAGGCCGCTTCAAGAGACAGGGAAAAGACGCGCCCGCGCCAGGAAGCCATTGCGTTTTCCTCGCGTCAACGTTCCACGCGCTGCCAGAGATGGACGTTTTTGTTGGTCAGAAAACTGAATAACCCCATGAGAACGGCGTAGTTCGAGTTGACCAGAAAGGTGGGCAGATACAACAGTTTGCCAATTGGCCCTTTGAAGCGCACAAAATTGCCCAAAACCGCCAGCGCATAGAAGGCCGCCTGTAAACCCAAAAATATCCAGTTGAACGGATAGGCCAGCTGCCAAAACGAACCGCTCTGCGCCGGGAACAACACCAACATCAGGTTGGAAACCAGCGCCAGAATCATAGCGAACGGCACATAGGCGCGTAAGTATTTGTGTGAAATCACCTGCCACAAAACCAGCGGACGGTTGAACGGCAAGAGTTCGGCGGCCATCGCTACCGTCTGGTAGGCGCCGGCCACCATGCGCGTCCGCCGCACAATTTCATCTCTGGCGGTCTTGGAAACGGTCTCATAAGAGCGCGCCGCCGGGTTGTAATAGACGCGGTAGCCGCGCCGAATCAGGCTGAAGACGGTGTAGCGGTCATCGTTGACGATTTTGCGGGTGGGCGGTTGAAAGAGTTCCTTGCGGATGGAAAGCATTTCGCCCACCGCCGACGTGCAGGTGCTCAGGCGGGTTTCGTTCTCTTTTATCCACGATTCGTACTTCCAATAGAAACCTTCCGCAAAACTCAACTGCCGCTCATCTTCCAGAATCAATTTGGCGCCGGTCGTTGCGCCCACCTTCGGGTCGCCATACGGTTTGACCAGCTCGCGGATGGCCTGGGCGTTGTACATGTTGTTGGCATCGGAGATGACGACAATGCTGCCGCGCGCGCGGGGCATGGCGCGCACGAGGGCGGCCATTTTGCCGTTGCGCTCCGGGATGTAATTCAACTCCACACCCTGCGCCTCGAATTGGCGGACGATTTCGGGCGTGCGGTCGGACGAGCCATCGGCGGCCACCAGAATTTGGAGTTTCTCGCGCGGGTAATCGAGGGCAAGGGAGTTTTCAAGTTTGCTGGCGATGACCTTTTCCTCGTTGTATGCCGCAATCAACAAAGTCACCGAGGGCAATTCCTTTAGTTCAGGCAGACGCGCCGGGCGAAAACGCGCCAGCAGAGCCACCAGCAAAGGGTAGCCAAAATAGACATACAGGATAAAAAACACTGCGAACCAGAAGAGGAAAGCCATACACACCTCGGTTAAAGAACGCAGACGAATCCCATCGAAACACCTGGAAACACTTCAGAGAGTCATTGACCACCTGAAGGCGGAGACAGGGAGCGTTTGCTGGCTAGCGTTTTATCCCCATTGCGTCGCACCCAAAGTGCACGCGCCACAATCACCACCACCATCAGTCCACTAAGCACAGAAAGCACAATAATGGCCGGAAGAACCCATTCCGGTCGTTCCTCAACGCGACTCATATCGAATTCTGGCAGGGTTTGCTCCAAAGGCAGGGGTGTGACGGTCGCAACAGCAGGCAAATCTGAACCCAGTGCTTCTTTGGCCGGGCCCAGGCGGGTATCGGTCGTCAAAACTTGCTCGTTGTAAACTATCGCAAAATTCCCCTTCAGCTGAGAAAGGCGCGCCGGGGTCAACAGGGTTTGCGCAGCCATCGGAACACCGGCTTCCGAATTCCCAGAAACCAGCAAAATCGAATAGCCCTGCTTCCAGGGGGAAGAAAGCATCTGCAAATAGCCAACATTTACACCAGGCAACAGGCGGTAATTGACCAGCAGGGCCGGTTGAACAGCCTGCCCCGTCTCCAGGTCAAAGGGAGCAGGCAGTTGGGCATTGATTTCCTTGAGGAACGGCAATTGGCCAGGTGCGCCAACCAGAATCAGGTGATAGTTTTTGAGCAATTCTTCGGAGACTGCATCAGCATACGCCATTTGCAGGCTGGCAACCGGAATCGAGGCACTGCGCCCAATGAAAAATGCCAGTTTCGATGCTATCTCCCACCCGGTGGGGTCGTTACGAGCCAGGACAAAGGCCAAATCGCGCAGGCTGCGGTCGGTGGTCAAGAGGGATGGAAAGTCTCCCAAATTTTGCAGCGTGCCAAGTTCGATTTGCTGGGCCGTCACCGGCAGATGAATGTTCGTCAGGCTACTGATGACCACCGTGTTGCCAGACAAATCGGGCGAGAAACAATCGTAAATCGGTATCAAATCGCTATACACTTCAAGCAGATTGCTGCCACGCCGCAACATGCCCGGCAAAATTTGCAGGCGCGTGGTCGTCACCTGTTCGGTCTGACCGGTAAAACGCAAACTGCCCAAAAATTTCCCGTTGAGAAACACCGTCATACCGCTCTTTTCGGCATCGAGCAGGTTGGTGCTGGAAACGACCATATCTACGTAACCGCCGAGCGAAAGCACCTGGTCGGCAGAGGCAGGGAAGAAGAACGCAGCATACGTTCCATCAAAGCCACCCAGGGGCGTGTTTTCATAGCCCAGGCTGAGTAGACTCTGGTCTTGGGGGACGTTTTCATCAAGTGCGGTGGGATTAACCTGGCTGATAACCGAGACATCGCGTCGGACCGAAGCCACCAGTTTGCCGGCGCTCAACGCCTGCGCAGCCTTAACTAACCCCACTTCGGAGTTACCGCTCACAACCAGCGCTACATGACCGGGATTCCAGGGAGAAACTGCTATTTGCAACAAACCATCTTCAGCTCCCATGCCAGAAACTGCCCACGCGCCCTGCTGAAGCGGATACGGCACACGGACCTGTTCCAACAACGAAAACAAACCCGGCAGACCAACCAGGATAAAATCGGCAGGGGTGTTTTGGACAGCAGGAAATTGCGCAACCGGAATCAGGCGGTATGTCAGGTTACCCCCGGTGAGCGCGCCCAACCCGGCAGAAACGAGCAAAGCGGCGCGCAATTCGGCTTCTGAAGGGGCATCCGGAATGACCACAAATGTTTGCGAGGGCAAAATGGAACCTGGTTGATAGAACGGACGCGGAAAGACGGTCAGGTCTGGCTCTATCGGCACAGTCTGGTGCTTCAGGGCAATCGTAGAGCTATCGCTAATCACCAGCGACGACGAAATAGTGCGGTCATCACAGGCGAAGCGGGCATCAAAGATGAAGGAAAGGCGGTGACGCCCATCCGCTGCTATTGGACGGAGCGATTCGGGCGAAAGCGGGATAGTTTCGACGAAATCTCCCGGTTTAGAGAGGAGAATCGTTCGTAAAATGACACCGTTGAAACTCACCCGCAGTGTGCCGCCAGGGAATTCTCCTGTATTCGACACTCCGGCGCGGCTGCTGGCAAAATTAAGGCGCAGCGTAATCGCAGAATCTGCGGTCAGCGCCCAGGTTGCCGGCAGTCCAAAGGAGAGCTGGGTGGTATCATACGGGCTGAGCATAATTCGTTCGACATACCCCAACTGTGAAAATGAAAACACATCTCCCGTAGGCGTTTCCTGAAAAGAGATTCCCTGCGCGTACACAGGAAATATCTGCATCCGAAGTAGAGCCACAAGAAAAGCGAGGTACAGCAAACGAGGAAAAGAACGCTTACACAACTTAAGCATGGGATACCTTTCGATTCACTTTTCGACGGAGAGGCTGGCATGTACGCTTTCCTGGGGGAAGAGCGCGGGCGGTCTTAGAACGACCACTGTCCCCTGGGGCATAGCAGAAGCGCGCTCCACCGCCGTCTGGACACGTTCGATGAGGGTATCTACGGTATCAAACATCACGTAGAAGGTCGCCCCAATGCACGGGTCCGGGTTGAACGACATATCGCCAATGTTGTCCACCGGCACAGTTTCCGCCAGGTAGATTTGCAAACGTTTGAAAGCCGGTTCCACGGCAGTTTCAGCCGTGGCAGGCAAAATGACGGCCAACTGGGCACTTCCCCAGCGACCTACGATATCGCGTCCACGCAGTTCATTCTTGAGTCTGTGCGCTACTGTACTCAGGACACGGTTAAAAATCGGCTCTGGAAGCACGTTCAGAACTTGTTCCAGCCCACGTAGATTGATAATACCAATAGCGAAATTAGCATTCGGATTTTGGGTGATTTCCTCCAAAAGACGGCGCTCAAAATATACGCGCGTATAGACCGAGGTCACCGGGTCAATCACTGAGCGTTCACGCAGTTTATCGAGCGTGTTTTGCAACTGTTCGCGCGAAAATGCCAGCACCAGGCCTACCATACCGCCAAAGGCAAAAGCCAGCAAGGCATTTTCCAATGGTTGTGGGCGAACGGGTGCAGTAGGCATTTGCGGTTCTTCCAGAATGCTCAATGTGTAAATCGGATTCAATTCATTGATGTACGCCAATACGTCCCGGCCAATGGCTTTTGCCACGACCACCACCAGGCGCGGGTCCGGGCCTTCAACCGTCAAGCGCAAAATGTTTGTATCCGGTATGACCGTCACCGAAACGTCAAAATCATTGGAAATCTCGCTCTGAATTTTGCGAATTTCCGGCGAACGTTCGTAAATCGAGGGACTGGCTATCATCTCCCGGTAGGTGTTGACAATCGAACGCCGGTCGAGCGTGTCGAGGCTGGAGAGCAATTCCCAGCTGCTCGAAAACAATGACGCATTCGGCGAAACAACATAGCGCGCCGCAGTTTGATACACGGGCGGGGTAATATACGAGATGACCAGAGAAACTGTCGTGGCAACAAAGGATGAAAGTGCAATCAACCACCATCCACGTTGTAAGGTACGTAAAAACAAATTGAATTCCATGTTGATTTCCCTCACATCAGTGCATTTTCAAAAACTCGAAGGCAGGCGAAACACGCTCTAACGCCCCCAACGCTCTAAAACCTTTCTATTTTGAAAGGTCATTATAAGCGGATTTCCATGCACATACAAGAGCATTTTTTAGACCCAAAAGGTCTAATTGTGAACAAGCGCACGACGGTAGACCTCAAGCGTGGCCTGCACCTGTGCATGCAGGCTGAAACGGTCACGAACATGCGTGCGGGCAGCCTGACCTAAGTTTCGGCGCAGCGCGGGGTCGCGTGCCAGGCGCAGAAGAGATTGCGCCAGTAAATCGGGACGTTCAGGCGGCACCAGCAAAGCATGGATTTCATCGGTCACAAGCTCAGGAATGCCGCCACAGCTGGTCGCTACGATGGGCAAGGCGTGTGCCGCCGCCTCTAGCAGAGCAATTGGCGTCCCTTCTTGCCGCGAGGACATGACGAACAGGTCAGCCGCACGCAAGGCGCGGAAGACAACTTCAGGCGGCTGGTATCCGCCCAGAGAGACGCGCCCAATCAGATTCTTCTCTTGCAAAAGGGTTTCCAGCGAAGAGCGCAGATTCCCTTCGCCAATAATCAGACAATGCAGCGATGCATCTTCCTGCGCCACGAGAGCAAAGGCTTCGAGCAAATCTTCGTAGCCTTTGGCCCAAACCAGACGGCCAACTGCAAGGCAAATAAGGGCATGTTCGGGAATGGAGAAGGTGCGCGCAAGCCAGGAACGGTCACCCTGAGGCAGCGGTTCTGGAATTTCGACAGCGTTGTAAATTAACTCCACAAACGGCGCGCGCGGATAAGCGGCCTGGACGGCTGCCTGCACAGTGCGAGAAACGGTAATATAGCCGCTCAGCCGAAAATTGGTGAGCAATTCCAGCGCCGTATAGACCCACGCGCGCCAATTCTGACCATGCTCAAAGACGTACCAGCTGTTGAGCGTGGAAATCAACACGGTTTTCGTCCAAAGAGCGGCCAGGCTGGCCCAGAATTTGGATTGAATGTTTTGCGTATCCAACACCTGATACCCCTCCCGCCGGACAAGATGCACCAAACGCGGCAGAATGCGCCAATCGGTCTTGAAACGCCCTACCGGGTGAACAGTGAATCCCATCTCCTGCGCCTGACGACAAACAGGGCTATCTTCAATCACTGCCAGGCCGGCGCGTTCACGCGGCAAGAGCGAAAGTTGCCCCAAAACGCGGGTACTGGAGCCACCAAAGCGGTGTGAAAGGTCAACAAAAAGAACTTTTGGAATGGGTTGAGTCTGCATTTCGCATCACCGAATCGTTTTCGAGGCATAAGTGCGCCCCTTCCAGGTAACGCCCTGGCCGGAAAGAACTTTCCAGGCTGAAGCCAGCATCATCGCGGCAAAGACGGCAGCGCCGAGCGGCGTGGTGACCACATACCAGAGCGGAATGCCCATGTGGGCATTGACCCGCATACGGGCAACGAGCAGCGTTCCCCAAACGGTCAGAGCTTGCAGCAAAACAGTTAATGCCATCCAGCCACCGCCTGCGCGATACCACACCACCGCTGCCAGCGGCCAAAGGGGCAGTACCAGCGCAGCCATCAACGCCAGAAACGCCCCAAACGCGCCGAGCAGAAGCATGGCGGGGGTATCGGCCAGGCCGAGATAAATGTTTTTCGTCCAGCCTTCCCACATTTCAGGCAGCGATGTGTACATGCGAGTCTGCGCCACGCCGCGCCCATCGGCCACAATCAGGCGGTAGCGATTCCATTTGACCTGTTCCGCAAGTGCTTTGTCTTCCACAATCTGGTTCTTGAGCCGCTCATGGCCGCCAACAGCATCGTACACTGTGCGTTTTATCAGAATGAACTGGCCGTTGGCGATGGCATCACGCGTATGGGGATTGTTAACCCGGCGGGGCGAGAACCCTACCGAGAGCGCGGTCATCACCAACGGCATCACCGCGCGCTCCCAAAACGAACCAGTCAGCTGCTCGGTGAGGACGGTGTACAAATCCGCGCCGGTCTTTTTCGCCGCAGCCAGCGCAGCAGAAACGGCGTTGGGGTGGAGAAAGGTATCAGCATCAAGGAACAGCAGCCATTCGCCACATGCACGCCGCGCAGCCTGATAGAGCGCATGGGGTTTACCAGCCCAGCCGGGGGGTAGGGGGTTGCCCGCCAAAATCACAAGACGAGAGTCGCGCCGGGCAAGTTCGGACAGAATGGCAGGGGTGGCATCGGTAGAGCGGTCATCGAGAACAATAATTTCAAGATGGGGGTAATCCTGCACAAGCAACGCCTCGACACAACGGCGAATGTTGCGCTCTTCGTTGCGCGCTGGCACCAGGACGCTCACGAGAGGGCCATCAGGGGGCGGTGACACATGTGGCGTCTGGACATCGAGCCAGGCCTGGCTGTGAAGCCAGTAAAGAATGAGCAGCGCCGCCACAAAAGCGACCGTGGAAACCAGCAGGAAAAAACTCATGCGCGCGAAAGGGCCTTGTCCAGAATCTGCTCGAACGGCACAAACCCCAGAAACAGGAAATGTGGGCGAACCACAACGACCAGCAGGAAAAACAGGAAAATGCTGATAACCTCGCGTGTCAGACCAGGATGATGGCGAACGGATTCGTAGTAGATACGCGGCACGGCCTGACGGGCATGGCGGTAAGGACCAGGCGGCACCCACAGAATTTCCAGACTCTGACCAGGTTCAAGCGTGCGCACCCATGCAGCAGGATAGAATTCCAGCGGAGCAATGATGGCCAGTTCCGTCGGACCAGATTCTGGTTCGTAGAACAGGTAGATGCGCCCGCCCCTTTCTTCGGGTTCAATTTTGTCAACGCGCGCCCAAACGGTTTTCCCATGCGCTTCCAAATCAGCAAGTAAGCCACGATGTTGCACCACCTGGTCGAAGCCAAACAGGAATGCTGCAAGAAACATCAGCGGGGCGAGCGCGGCCAGAAACCAGAGAAGAAAATCGAACAGGAAGAGAACGCGGCGCCCAAAGCGGGATGGGGAGAAAGCGACCACAGACTACCACCGTTGCAGGATGGGAAAAGGACGCTCCAGAAAGTGAACAGCCAGGAGAAAGAGCAGGTTAAAGGCCGTGAACGAAGGCAGCAACCCGGTGAGCCGATTGAGAACGAGAATGCCGACAAACAACGCCAGCAGTCCCAGCCATTGTGGGCGGGAAATCTGCCGGTCATCAAACAATTTGGGCATGGTCAGCGCGAGCAAGGGACGATTGGCAGGCAAAAAGAGCGCCGTCAACATCAGAAAAAAACGTATCAAAAACACGCTGTGAAGGAGCAGAAAAAGCGCGGCTGCCCCGCCCAGAAAATAATCGAACACCTGCAATCTGGTCTCGCCATAAAACACCGCAAAATCGGCTTGCAGACTTATGACGAGTAGACAAAAGAGATACCACAAATACAACCCGCTTTTGAGATAAGGGGAAAGGATACGAGTCGTCCAGGCCATCCAGAACAACCCTGCCAGCGGCAGCAACAAGAGTACCCATCCGACCCCGCTCAACAGGCCTTTCATCCAGAGAATATACGTGGTCAGCAAGCTGACAACAAAAATGGTCTGCTCGTTAACGCGCGGCAGTAACACAGGCAACACCAAACCAAAGACGAACAAAAACGAAAACAACAGAAACAGGAGAACCGATTCGATGGCACTTTGCTGTTGCAAACTGAGTGGGGGGGCAAATCTATCGGCCAGGAAAATTGCCAGCCACGAGAAGAGCAGGACAAAAACCAGCAGTTCTTGCAGGCGACTCATGCGCCGCCGTGCAATCACACCCGCACCAGCAGGACGATTGGCCTGCCGGTCAACGGTCTCCCACAAAAGCAGGGCTTCCACCAACATGCCACAGGCAATCGCAAGCAATTTTGCAAGAGACATCCCAATTACCGCAGAGCAATCAGCGCACCAAAGCGACCGGTTTTGCCGCGCTGCGCACGGTGCGAATACCAGTCTTCGGGGTGACAGGCAGTACACAATCTGGCCGTCTGAATCTGTTGCACGCCCGCCTGCCGCAGGACAAGTTCGTTGGCCGCCCACAGGTCGAAATGCGCTTTGGGGCCGTGATTGCGGTGCAGAAGCGAGTCAGCCTGGCGACCAAAAGCATATCGCACATGCAGTTCCACGTCACTCCCCACTTCGTAATGGTCTGGTCCAATAGAGGGGCCAATAACGGCCAGAATGTCTGCCGGTTTCGAGCCAAAGACGGCCTGCATGGCTTTTACCGTCTCACCGGCGGCACGGCGCACAGTGCCAAGCCAGCCGGCATGGACGATACCAACCGCCCGTTTCTGCGGGTCATACAGCAAAATGGGCGTACAATCCGCAAAACGCATGAACAACGTGACAGCAGGGTTATCCGTAATAATTCCATCGGCTTTGAATTCGGGCGGTTTTTCGTATCGCGGATGCGGCGCGTTAGCAAGCACCACATCAGCGCTGTGGACCTGCCATACATCGAACAGGGAATGCGGGTCGCGCCCCAGGATGCGAAAAGCGCGGTCCCGATTTTCGCGCACGCGAGCGCGTTCATCGCCAACGGTGCCACCGACGTTAAGAGAATCCCAGGGCGCCGGGCTAACGCCGCCCTGTCGGGTAAACACAGCGTGAACCACGTCCGGTGGAAATAAATCAAAGGTCAGGTAACGGATGCCGCCAGTGTGAACGAATTGCATAGGCGTCACTTTTTGTCAGGTGTGGCAGCAAATTTTTGCACCAGCGCCTGACGCGTCTCACGCATCGACTCTTCCACATACGGCAGGCCAAACCAGGCCGTCCCAAACCCGAACAGAAAACCGGTGATGACCCGCAGGGTGGGCGTCGATTCACGGAAGGGCAGCCACTCGCTCACCACAGGCAATCCTAACTGGCTAAGCAGTTGCGAAAAGCCATCCAATCCGAGGGGGGCAATCGCAAGCAATAGCCATGCGCTCCAGTGCAGAGGGCGAATACGCCGCCCGGTGAACGCATAGAGCAATCCAAAAAGCACAATCGCAGCATAAATGGCAATATCGCGCTGACACAAGGCCACTTTGTAGCCAACGCGCTCGTTGCCGATGAATTGACGCGCCTCGAGCAAACCAGCGTTGCTTTCGTCTATACCGGTGACTTCGCCAAAAGTCTTAATGCCCGCAATTCCCGCAATGGCGCGCGGGTAATACGGCTGTTCTCCAAACAGGAAGAACGAGCGAAAACCAAGCTGGTGGCAGAGCGGACTGTACACGGTATAGATGACCTTTGCCGGAGTCGCTGCACCCGATTTCATCAGGACGGGAGCGAGAAACGGCAACCCAACATACAGAAGAACCAGTAACATCACCAGCGCCAGCCAGTGGTTGGCAATCCAGTAAGAAAATCGGTCTGCGCTCGTGATGGCTGCGACAGGTTGTTTTGCCAGGCGCAAGTTCTGACTGCGAGCATCACGCGCGGCTCCGAGCGTCATCCGCAATTCGGCGCGGCCAAACGGTGCTTTCAGGGTGTAAGCACCGACCTGCACAACGGGGATTTTATCGAGATATTTCGCCCGTATGGCCGGGTCGGTATCTATATCTATCTCCAAGAGTGTATGCGGAATTTCGTCCTGAATGGCCTTCAGGTCGGCCTTGACCTGTTCACACAGGTGACAGTCGGAACGGGAGAAAAGCGTGACTTCGAGCATAGTTACAGACCGAAATCGAACCACACGCCGTAGCGCGCCAGGAGATTGAAGACGCCAAACATGAGCATCACGCCTACGATAACCAGTAAAACGCCCATCCCAATTTCAACATAGCGCATCACTTTGCCATATTTTCGTAAAGTGGTCGTCACCCAGCCGATGCCAAGCGCCGCGAAGAGAAACGGTATTGCCAACCCAGCAGAATAAGCCGAGAGCAATGAAGCGCCATATACCACCGAGCCGCCGTTCATGGCGAAGGTCAAAATCGCGCCCAACACAGGCCCTACACACGGCGACCAACCCGCAGAGAAGAACACGCCCATCAGCGCCGAAGAGAGATAGCCAAGTTTGGGGTCTGGCAGGGTCTGAACGCGGGTATCGTATTCCAGGAAAGGAATGCGGAAGACGCCCGTCATATGCAGGCCAAAAATGATAATAATCAGCCCGCCAATGCGCGCCAGCCACACGCGCAGGTCATAGAGCAGCCCGCCCAGGGCTGAAGCCGCCACCCCTAACAGGACGAACACCAGGCTGAACCCCAACACAAAGGCCAGCCCATGTGAGAAGGTCAGCAGGCGATTTTCGGTCTGGGCTTCGCCGCCAGCTGCCCGTCCACCCAAATAGCCCACATAGGCCGGAACGAGCGCAAAAACACACGGCGAGAGAAACGAGGCAATGCCGGCCAGAAATGCCAGGCCAAACGATATGTTCAATTCCATGAAGCACCTCTAATTTTCAAGAATATCAATACTTTTTTTCCCGCACATCCACCTGCGTACCGCCAGGCATCCCTACCGTCACATCGCCAGGTTCAAGCTCCACCACCGGCGTTGTCCAGCGGAAAATCCATTTGGCGTCTTCCGGCGCAACGTTGAGGCAGCCATGCGAACGCGCAGTGCCGAAGTTATTGTGCCAGAACGTGGAGTGAATGGCAACTCCATTGCCAGAGAAAAAGACGCACCAGGGGACACCAGGCGTATCCCAGCCAGCATCTACTGTGCCACCAGCCATGTGAACCGAAATCATCTTGCGCCAGGTGCGATGTCCATCGCCCACCGGCGTAGACCAGGTATCGGTGGGGTTGCCCTGCGCGTCCACTTTGCGCCCGCTGGAGGTCTTGCAAAAATATACTTCGGTCTGGCCTTCGTAGCAGGAAAGGGTTTGATATGTGAGATTGGCAACCACCCGCTTCTGAGCAGGGTCGACTTCAGGATGAATGGGGGCAATTTCTTCAGCGGTAATGGGGCGAAAGGCTGCGCCCTCGGCCCAAAACACATCGCCATAACTGCCATACCGCTCACTGAGGCGGTAGATGATGTTACCAGTCACTTCGCTCACCCGTATCTGGTCTACCCACATGACCTGGCTGTAATACAGGCGGGTAGGCTGGCGCATTTCGACAGCGTGTTTGAGCCAGGGAGAAAGAGGGGCGGGATTCTCCAGCACAAAATCCACATATGGAACGGTCACTTCGGCCCAGAAGCCACTCTGCCCGGGCGGAAGGGCTTGCAACGGCACGTTGGGGAGATTCCGCACCGGCTGCACATACGCCGAATACAGGTAGCCTTGCGGCGTCTCTACCCAGCGCTGATTGATGACCTGTGGGTCGTTTGATTGTGCCACCGTTTCGCGCAGCCAGGGGACGACCGTGTCGGGATACAGCCGCCCCACCGAAGGATAATCGGCGCGAGGGACAGAGACCAGGTCAAGCGTGGCAACCAGCCGCCCCAATCGCTCGCTTTGCGGAAATTCCGGCAAAGGCAAAACGCGACTGAAGGGTCGCAATGCCAGATACCCGGCCATGCCGCCCACCAGTTTCAAAAAGTCGCGTCGAGAGAGGGTCATCCGTAACATCCGGTCAGATTATACCGCTCAATCAAGCGCGCAGATACCGTTCCAGTGCCGTCAGGCATTCAGCACTCAGTTTGTGGCCTACCTCGCTCTCACAATAGGAGACTTCGGCGCCGGCTTCTTCCAGCAGGCGTATAGTGCGCTGTGCCAGCGCAAGCGGCACCATCGTATCCTGTGTGCCATGCGCCACAAAAGCCTGTTTTCCCCTCAGCGCGCCAGGACGCAAAGATTCTTCCGCACCTTCAGGGGCAAAGCCGGCCAGAATGCCCATTTTGCCCACCCGTTCGGGATAGAGCCAGGCAAGAGTAAACGTCATGGCTCCGCCCTGACTGAAGCCGATGACATCCACAGTAGAAGAATCCAGGTCGTAAGCGCGGGCAAAACCGTCCACCAGTTCTATCAATGCATCCGCGGAGGGACGCATCAGTTCCAGTGTCGGCCAGCTGCCGCGTGGGGCTGGAGCGCGCCACGAATAGCCATTTTCTGGCGCGGGGTGAGGTGCGCGCGGCGCAAGAATGTAATACGATGCCGGAAAGTTGCGCGCAAAGACCCACATCGAGTTTTCGTCGCCGGTCCAACCGTGCAGCATGAGCAGAATGCGCTTACTGCGCGAGGGCAAAACGCGCAACGTCCAGTCTTCAAAGGTGAGCAATGTGGTTGAGGTCATCGTCATCGCAGGGAAAGTTATAACTCATCGCGGTTGAGCCGACGAACCAGAGCATCCAGCCCGAACAAGGCCAGCCACACCAGACCAATCGGTACAAAGGCGCCCAGCAGACAAAACAAACCCATCAGTGCTGCACTGAGGCCATAAATGAGCCAGATGAGACCCAGCCCAACCGTGAACAGGAGCAAAAGCGCGCCAGCAATCAGCCGAAAGGTGGTTTGGGAAGCATATTTTCGTAAATCAGTCATAGGTCTCCATTCGCTGTACTTCTAAATCCATGCCGAGTTTGCGGAACAACGCCAGCGCTTCAGCACGTAAAACAGCGGCCTGGTCGTAATTGCCGCGTCTTGTCTCAAACAACGCCCAATCGCGCAAGGCACGGGCTTTATCGGCATCGGCACCAATCTCTTCGGCAGTGAGGATGCTTTGGCGATAATACGCTTCGGGTGATTGAAGATTGAGCAAAGAGGGCTCCTGTCCTGAAACGCGTGCAACACAATTGCCCAGAACGCGAAAAGCCGCCGAGACGACATCCGGCTGTTCTGATTCTTGCGCCAGACGCAGACCGGTCTGTGCTGCATCACAGGCTTCCTCGTAACGTCCCTGCCCAAGCAGGGCCTCCGCCAGGAAGACGTAAGTGAGAGGCAGATAATGGGTTTTGGCCGCGCCCACCCGCTCAATGACCTGTCGCAAATCGGTTTCGGCGGCTTCGAACTGGCCCAGGGCAGCGCGTACCCCGCCCAGGTTGCTCAAAAAAACTGTTACTCGCTCGTGCGAGCCGATTTCCCGCGCTACTCGCAAGGCTTCTTCGTAGCGGCGCAACGCGGTCTGGTAGTCGCCGCGCACAAAGGCGCCCACACCCTGATTGTTGAGCATGGCGGCTTCGCCCCGCCGGTCGCGCAGGGCGCGGTAGAGTTCCAGAGCGCGTTGTTCATATTGAGCGGCTTTCGTGAACTCGCCGCGCAGTTCATAGGCCGCTCCAAGCAGCTGACAGGCCTGTGCCATTTCACGCTGAGCGGTGATTTTGTGTTCCAGGTTGCGCGCCATCCGCAGCGCCAGTTCGCCCAGATGAATGGCGCTGTTGACATCGCCCAACCGATAGAGCGCCCAGCCTTTGCCATACACGGCGCGAATGAGCAGGTCAGGTTTAGCGCCCTTATCGGCCAGGCGCAGGGCATTCTCTGCGCTTTCGAGCGAGAGCGCATTGTTGCCCAGGTGGTCATGAACATAAGCGATGTGGTACCAGGCGCGCGCCCAGCCTTCCACGCTGGCAGCGGCATCGGCAATCGCACGCATCTCCTGATACGCATGCAAAGCCTCGTCGTAGCGCGCCAGTGCAAACAACGCCTTGCCCAGCGTCTCCTGCCAATCCATGCGTTCGGCTTCAGGAATGTTCACCAGGCGGGCAAATTGCAGGGCTTTACGACCATATTCTACAGCCGATTCAGGCGCGTACGTCTCATAGGCCTGGCGCGCAGCCTGCCCATACCACAAAGCAGCACGGCTCCAATCTTCAGCGGTCTCAAAATGCCCTGCCACGAGCGCGGCATATTCCAGCACACGTTCGCCACTGTGAGCAGCTAACCACTCTCCCGCGCTCAGGTGATATTGCCGGCGCTGGCGTTTGGAAAGACTTTCGTGCGCCGTCTGCCGCAACAAAGCATGTTTGAAGACGTATTCTCGCTGACCACTGAAGGCGGAATACGGACGCAGGAAAATCAATTCCCGCATTTCCAGGCTTTCCAGCGTGCAAGTGAGCCAGTCAGGGTCTGCGCCGGTGAGTGCAATCAGCGCGCCATCCCAAAATACACGCCCAAACACCGAAGCAGCCTGTAACACAGTGCGCTCTGCTTCAGGAAGCGAATCCAGCCGAGCCTGCAAAATGCCCGTCAGCGTGGCCGGAACACGCGCCTGGGGCAGACGGGCCTCATCTATCTGCCAGATGTCGCCGGTCGAAATCACTCCTTCCTCAATCAACATTCTGACCAGTTCTTCCAGGTAAAAGGGATTTCCCTCCGCGCCGGCAATCACCAGCTCCTCAAGCGCTGGCGGCACACAGGCGGCTTTTTGCAAAATTTCGCGCAGGAGCGCGCGGCTGTCTATCGGCGTGAGCGGAGAAAGATGCAACTGCTGCTGACCGGGCAAGCGTTCCCACCAATCAGGAAAGCGTTCCAGCAAGCCCGGGCGAGCGGTGACTAGCAGTAAAACCGGCAAGGCGCGGACCTCCCGCATAAGATACGCAAGCAGGTCAAGCGAAGCTTCATCGGCCCAGTGCAAATCTTCGAGTAAGAGAATAACCGGCTGGCGCGCAGCAACAGCAGCAATCACCTGCGCCAGCGCATGACGCGCCCGGTCTCGGATTTGACCCGGGTCGGCGAGAATGCCGCTCAGTGCAGGTGTGGCAGAAAAATCCAGGCCAAGCAAATGCCCGATGAAATGCGCTTTTTCTGGTGCAGCGGGGTCTTCGGGCAATAAGGCCTGCACGGCACGCTCCATTTTTTGGCGCGCCATCGTCAGCGGAGCATCGGCGGGAATGTTCAGGCGAAGCATCACAGCATCGCGCAGCAACGTATACGGCATAGATGCGGCGCGTTCAACCGCCCGCGCCTGCAAAATCCAAAACGAGCGGTCGCGGGGCGAGAGCCAGGTCTCAAATTCATATAACAAGCGGCTTTTACCAATCCCCGCTTCTCCCATAATGGTCACCATGCGCGCTTTTCCTTCGGAGAGAACCTCCCGAAGCGTGTCCTGCAAAGCACGCAGCTCAGTTTCGCGCCCAATCAGGCGCGTTTCGATGCCCTCGACGCCGCGCGTGCGTGGACGAAAAGCATACGGACGCGCACGCAAGACGCGATAGACCGGCAAAGGGCGCTCATAGCCGGAGACAGGCAGTTCCGAACGTGGTTCGACCTCGAACAGGCCGCGCACCAGGCGAAACGTATCGTGCGAAATCACCACTTCGCCGGGGCGGGCTTCCGCTTCGAGCAGCGATGCGATTTGCACGGTGCGCCCAATGGCGGTAAATTCATGTGTCGTGCCAACTTCACCCAGCAAAACCGGGCCGCTATGAATGGCAATATGCATCTGGCAGGGACATTCGAGCGGCAGGCGGGGAAGCTCTTGCTGAATTTCAAGCGCAGCGCGCACAGCCTGTTCGGAATCGTCCTCGCGCACCGTCAGCAATCCCCACAGAGCTACCACATTATCACCCATGTGTTTCTCGATGTGACCGCCATGCGCCTGAATGATGGCATCTACCCGCGCCCAAACCCGGTTCATGTACTCAGACACTTCTTCATCCCCCATCTTTTCAGCCAACGCCGTAAAACCGGAAACGTCGGCGACCATCACGGTGACCATTTTGCGCCGTTCCCGGTTTTTCTCTTCGGCCTGGCGTCGTTCCAGTTCAATGAGTTTTTGACGCAAAACAGACAGTGCTGCCTCTACCACATCTGCACCGAGCATCGGGCGAAGCGATTCTTGCGCTTCTATCGCCCGCCGTAAATCTTCGATTTGCTGGGCCAGAGTGCTTTGCATAACGCAAATTATACGTGAGAATGGGCAAGGCAGGCTCTAAGGGAGTGCGAAAATCCCCAAATGATTGCCCACCGCCCGTTCACGGCCTGGAATGCCCAAATCAATCGGCGAGTTCATCACTTGCAACCCTTTTCCGGGCCAGTCTATCACCATGGTCGAAGAGCCGCCGCCATCGAGCATGATAGCGTTATCACCACCGTAATACAGCATCAGTTCGGCCAATTCCGATACCGTAGCACCCTCGCTATACAACGGTTGACGCCCATCCACCACAATCAAAATGAGACGGGTCCCCGGGCCATCCAGCCCAACCGCCGTGCGGGGCGCAGCATAAGTATCGTTCAAATCTTCAACAACCTTACGGTCGCGCACCAGCCAGCTCGTGCCAGAAATGGCATGATACACTTTGCGGATGGGCTTGCCAAACGAGACTTCTTTGCGCTCGTTGATGTACAAAACAGGATGTTTGGGGCTGAGCGTGCCGTATTGCCGTCCATTTGAGGCCGCCAGCCCCAACGGGCGCACCGGGTCGCCGGGGTGAGGGTAGTAATCAAACAGACTGTTAGACCACCAGGGGGTAAAGCCATCTCCGTTGATAGCAATCTGCACGCCAAACTCACGCGCAAAAGCAGAAGTGGTACGCGCCCGCAGCGGATTTTGTTTATCGCCTTTTTCTGGCGGCGTGACCAGAATACGGATGTTCTTGCAGGTCAAATCTACCGTGACGATGTGGGCAATCATGGGACGCGGTTGCACATGGGTCTTGCGATAATACACGACACAGGGGTAGATTTCCTCGCGCATTTCCACCGGGGCGGGGCGGCCTTGATAGTAAAGAAACACAGCCAGCATCCCAAGAAAGACCAACAGCCCTGTAAGCACAAAAAAGGTTCGCTTCATGTATCTAATTGTATCTTCCTGTGCTAAAATCCACCTTAAGGCGGGTGGTTCCGAACAGGAATGCACCCGCTCTTTGTCACTCCAAAAGGAATACATCGCTCGAATGCACCGTCTCGTTCCGCATCTTATTTTGGAGGAGTACGCCGCTGGTCGCCGAAGAGGGGAAATTGCTGCGGTTGGCATGTTTGCCGATATGTCGGGCTTCTCGGCGATGACCGATGAACTGATGACGCACGGGCAACATGGTGCGGAAGTGTTAGCGGTCGTGCTTCGCAAAGCCTTTGCGCCGATGATACAAAGCGTCTATGAACAAGGCGGCTTTGTTGCCACGCAGGCCGGCGATGCCTTCACCGCCCTGTTTCCGGTACATTCCAATCCGCAACAGGCCGCCCGGCGCGCCCTGACGGCAGCACTTGCCATTCAGGAACATATTCAGGCACAGGCGCGCCCACAAACGCCCTACGGAGAATTCTCGATTGCCGTTAAGATTGGGTTAGCATCAGGCCATGCTGCGTGGGGAATCCTGGAATCGCGCGATGGTATGCAGGCAGTGTGCTATTTCAAAGGGTCGGCCATTGACGAGAGTGCGCGCGCCGAACATTATGCCGGGCGCGGCCAGGTCATCCTGACCTCTTCATTTCAACAAATCGTCCGCGATGCGGTGCGTGTGGAAGCCATCGAAGACCATTTCCGGCTGCTGGAATATCACGGAGCGCGAGTGCCGCCGGAGCCGGTCACCCTTCCGCCGTTCGACTTATCGCTCGCAACCCGTTTCTTTCCTCTTGAGCTGCTCACCCAGCGCTTCGCAGGGGAATTCCGCCAGGTGGTTGGCCTGTTTGCGGGAATGCCGCAAATACAGCAGGAAATGGGATTAGAAAAAGTGATGCAAACCGTGTTCGACCTGCAAAAAAAATATGGCGGACTGGTCAAACTATATTTTGGCGACAAGGGGCCACACATCCTGGTCATTTGGGGTGCGCCGCTGGCGTATGAAAACGATGTTGAGCGCGCACTCAGTTTCATCCTGGATTTGCGCGCCCGGGTCGAAACCCCGCTTCATGCCGGCATCACCTATCGCATCGCACATGCCGGCTGTATCGGCAGCGCACTCTCAGAAGAATACGCCACCTTCGGACGCGGCGTGAACCTGGCAGCGCGATTCATGACCTCTGCTCCAGAAGGCGAAATTTGGGTGGATGAGTTTGTTGCCCGGCGCGCCCGCGCCAGTTTCGATTTTGCTTACGTCGAGGCGCGCCCCTTCAAAGGCTTCAGCCAACCGCAGAAAGTTTTCACGCTATTAGGGCGAAAACCTGCGCGGGAAATCGAATATACCAGCCCGCTGGCCGGGCGGCAGACCGAACTGAGCCGCTTACATGCCTTCGTGCAACCCATCTTCGAGGGACAGCCCGCCGGTCTGATGGTGGTGTTTGGCGAAGCCGGCATGGGCAAAAGCAGGCTCGTCTATGAATTTTTGAGTCAAATCTCCAGAGAACGGGCTGCCTGGTTCCTGGCGCAAACCGACCAGCTCCTGCGTGAATCACTGAATCCGTTTCGTTACTGGCTGAGACACTATTTCGGCATTACGGCGCAAGCCAGCGAGGAGCGCAACAAGCGCAGTTTCACCACCAAACTCGATGATTTGATTGCCTCCCTGCCAGCAGGGGAACTGACCGAACGACTCAAACGCGCCCATTCATTTCTGGGCGCGCTGGTTGGTCTGCGCTGGGCCGATTCGCCCTATGAACAACTCGATGCAGAAGCCCGTTACCAGAACACCCTGCTGGGTCTCACCGCGCTGTTGCAGGCCGAAAGCCTTCGCCAACCGGTCATTCTGTTCCTTGAGGATATTCACTGGCTGGACGAAGACAGCGCTGCCTATCTTCCCCGCCTGTTACGCGCCCTGACCGCCGATGAAACAGCGCACTACCCAATTGCACTGCTCGCTACCTCCCGCTACGAAGACGGAAAACTGGCCGTCGAGACGTTACCACATGCCGAACTACAGCTGGAGCGCCTCGACCACGAAGCCCTGCGGAGCATGGCACAGGCACTTCTGAACGGGCCAATCAGCGCCACACTGCTCCATGTCGTTGAGACGCGCGCAGAGGGCAATCCCTTCTTTGCTGAGCAAATTTTGCGCTATGCACAAGAAGAGGGCCTGCTCCGCTTTCACAGCGGCGAATGGACATTTACACAGACCACGGATACCCCCACGCTGCCGCTCGATGTGAATGCCCTGTTGATAGCCCGTCTCGACCGGCTGGTACAGGAAGTGCGCGAGACCGTTCAAAACGCTGCCATTTTAGGACGCGAGTTTGAAGTGCAGGTTCTGGCACGCCTGCTCGAACGACAAGACCTTTCTCCTGCCGGACTACCCAGCGCGCTGGCAAACGCTGAACGCGAAGCCATCTGGGCTGCGTTGAGCGAAATTCGCTACATCTTTCGCCATGCCCTGATGTGGAATGCCGCTTACCACATGCAGCTGCACGCCCGCCGACAAACGCTCCATGCAGCAGCCGTGGAGGCGCTCGAAAGTCTGTACGCAGAAGATTTATCGAATCACTACGGCGAACTGGCCTATCACGCCGAGCGCGCCCATCTCGACCAGAAAGCCCGTACCTACCTCAGGCAAGCTGCCGAAATCGCCAAAGGCGCTTATCAAAACAGTCAGGCCGCAGATTACTACACTCGCGCGCTGGCCCTGACCCCTGCCGATGACCTGGTCGGTCAGTATGACCTGCTGATGGCGCGCCTGGAAGTGTACCAGACTCAAGGACGCTACGAAGATTGTCTTCGCGACCTGCAAACCCTGAATGACCTGGCCGCCAGAATCGGACAACCGGAGCGGATGCTGGAAATTCTGCTCCGCAAGACCGAAGTCATCTACGACAAGGGAGATTCGCCTCAAAGCCTGGCCCTCGGCCTGCAAGCCCTGGCGCTGGCCGAATCGATTAAAAACCGCGAAAAACCGATTTTTATCTACAACATACTCAGCAATGCAGCTCAGCGCCTGGGCGGCTATGAGCAAGCGCAAGAGTTCATGGAAAAAGGCCTGACGCTGGCCCGTACCTTCGGAGACCTGCGCATGGAAAGCAAACTGCTGAACACCGTGGGCATGTTTCATGCGGAACAAAACGACCTGATACAGGCTGCCGATTACTTCCGCCAGAGCCTGGAGCTCGCCCGCCAGGCGAATGACCTGCGTTTGCAGGCACGGCCTCTCGCCAATTTAGGCATGGCAGCCATTCGACACGGTGATTTCCTGGAAGCCCGCCGATATACTGAAGAATCCCTGGCACTGGCACGGCAAATCGGCGCACGCATTGGTGAAGCACTCATTCTGGGCAATCTGGGCTTCATTGAAGGCAGTCTGGGCAATTACGAGCGCGCCGCCGAATACGCCGAAGCCGGACTGCGTATTGCCCGCGAAATTGGCAGCAAATATCACGAAGTATTTGCACTGATAAACCTGAGTTCTTACCTGGGGGCGCTGGGACGTACCGAAACCGCCCTGCGCGCCGCACGCGATGGTTTGAAAATTGCCCAACAAATCGGCGAACAATCCGGCGCGGCATGGGCGTTTACCTATCTCGGACACAACCTGCGAAAGGCCGGAAATCTGGAAGAAGCCCGTCAGGCATATGAACATGCCCTGCAAATCCGGCGGGAACTCGGTCAGGTCGTGCTTTCGGCAGAACCTCTGGCAGGTCTGGCCGAGCTCGCCTTCGCGCAGGGAGAAAGAGCGCGCGCGCAACAGATAACCGAAGAAATTCTCAGCATCCTGGAACAAAACAGCCACCTGGAAGGGTCAGATGACCCTCTTCGCGTGTATGCCATCTGTCTGCGGATACTTAGCGAAGCGCATGATACACGCGCAGAAACACTTTCAAACACCGCCTATGAATTGCTCCAGGCACGCAGCACGCAAATTCCAGAAGATACCAGACGCCAGGCGTTTCTCGCCAACGACATCAATCAGACCATCCTGCGTGCATGGCGCAGACAAAAACGGCAGGATGATTTGACAGGCTGAAGCGTGTGTGACAAGCCACTACTTTCAATTAGTCTCACATGCCAGAGAGTGCGACAAACACTTTTCTAAGGCGTCCAGCCCGTCGCCGGGTCATCGGCCTCCAGTTCCGCGCGCACTTTGCCATTCCCCAAATCACGAAACGGGAGCGGGAAAATCTCTCGCCCATCGAAATACACCAACTCCCCCGTAGATTTGTCCAATTCAATAGCATACTTAACCTTGACGCCACGTCTGGCTGCACCGGGTTTCTTTTTCAAAACGAAATTCGCCACCCAACGCACCCGCCGACCTTTGTATAATCGCTCTGTCAGCCCTGGCGGAAAACGTTCCGGCACAACGTCGAACTGAGTCTCATCCACCTCCACTTCCACATCACCCGCAAATTCGGGAAAATCCTGTTTACCAACCTTGAACTTCTTCATAAAACCTCCTGTTTGATTTGAAAATCACAAAACCAGACAATCTGACGAAAGCGATGGCAATTATCGCCCCAACATCAACCCTCCTGCGTTGAAAAATCGTTGCCTTTTCCAATTATACGAACATCAGCGGTAAATCACCATAAGGAAGACTTAATGAAAATGATAACTCGACTCCTGCCCCTGCTCTTCTCTCTGATACTGACTGTGTCCTGTGCGCCCGTCTCACCAGCACCAACCCGGCCTGCACCGACCTCTTTCCCCCCAAGCGATTCCCCTTCTGCCAGCAGTACCCCGCTCCCCAGCGCCACCCAAACATCTTCGCCCACAACTACATCCACCCCAAGCCCATCTCCTTCAGCAACGGGAACACCGACCTCCACACCGACAGAAACCGTTACCCCCACAATCACTCCGACCTACGCGCCTTTACGGGGCAGAATCAACACCGCCAAAGTCAGTTGTCGTTACGGGCCAGGCGCCATGTACCTGTATCTCTACGGTCTGCTCGAAGGAGCGAACCAGGAGATTATCGGACGCAATGACGACGGTTCCTGGTTGCTCACCCGCTCACGCGGCGACAACAAATCCTGTTGGGTCAAAGCCAGCCTGATGGACATCAACGGTGACCCGCTCACCGCGCCGATTATCCACCCGGATGACTACAACCTGCCCAAATCCCCCTTCTACGGCCCGCTCACCAACGTCACCGCACGCAGAGAAGGCAACGAAGTCATCATCTCCTGGAGTCCGCTCATTCTACGTGCCGGCGATGATTCGCTCCAAACTCCCTACGTTCTGCAGGTCTGGGTGTGCCGCAATGGGCAAATCGTCATGCAGTCCATCGGGTCATACCAGACCGTCGTCAGCGTCACCGACGAACTAGGCTGTTCCGAACCCTCGCGCGGACGGATTACCGCCGCCGAAAAACACGGATACACGAAATTCGTCGAAATCCCATGGCCCTAAGTCTTGCCCTGTGTCCACTCCACGTTTATACTCACCGGCACTTTCGAGAATACAGGAACCCTCATGCCGCACGATAAACGCTGGATAATCTCCCCTCCCCTGCCCGATTCGGCGCGTGCCGAACTCAAAGCCTTTCCTCCCATCCTTCAGCAACTACTCTATAATCGCGGCTATGCAACCGATTCTGCCGCCCGCGCCTACTTGCGCGCCCAGGTGGATTTCGACACCAACCCCCTGCAGCTGCTGGATATGGAAACCGCTATTACACGTATCCGCCACGCCCTGACGAATGGAGAAGCAATCGCCATCTACGGTGATTACGATGTGGACGGTGTCACCGCCACCGCGCTGCTCGTCCAAACCTTGCGCGCACTGGGCGGCAACGTGCGGGGCTATATCCCGAATCGGTTCGATGAAGGTTACGGACTGAACACCGATGCCCTGGATACGCTCAAAAACGAAGGCATTCGCCTCGTTATCAGCGTAGATTGCGGCATCCGCTCTCTTGCTGAAGCCCAACATGCCCGCCGTATCGGTCTGGACCTTATCATCTCCGACCATCACCATCCCGATGATAATGATTTGCCCGAAGCATTGGCCGTCATCAACCCCAAGCGCGCCGGCGACCCCTACCCTGACAAGAATCTGGCCGGCGTGGGTGTCGCCTATAAAATTGCCCAGGCACTCGAACCCCCTGCCGAACTGTTCGAAAATTTGCTCGACCTGGTGGCGCTTGGTACAGTGGCTGACCTGGCCCCGCTGATAGGCGAAAACCGCGCGCTGGTGCGCAAGGGATTGCATAAAATCCGCACCAGCCAGCGGCAGGGATTGTTTGCCCTCGCACAGATTGCCGGGCTAATACTCCCCAAAACGACCGCAACCGACATCGGATTTATCCTCGGTCCCCGCTTAAACGCCGCCGGACGGTTGGAATCGGCACTGGCGGCCTTCGACCTGTTGATGACCGAAGATATTTTCGTAGCCGGGCAACTGGCTCAAAAACTCGACCTGCAGAACCAGGAGCGGCAAAAAATTACGCGTGCAATTCAACAACAGGCCGAACAAATTGCCCTGCAGGAAGACCCCTCGGCCTACCTGCTATTTGCTGTTCACCCGCAATTCAATTCCGGCGTGGTCGGGCTGGCCGCCTCACGCCTGGTAGAGACCTTTTACCGCCCTGCCATTGTTGGGCAAATAGGAGAAGAGACCACCCGCTGCTCTTGCCGCTCCATCGCCGAATTTCACATCACCAACGCGCTGGATGAATGCAAAGACCTGCTCATCCGCCACGGCGGACACGCCGCCGCTGCCGGGTTCACCGTCCACAACCGGAACTTGCCGGCGCTCAAAGAACGCCTGCAACAAATTGCCCGCCGCGAACTTGAGAAGCTTGACCTGCGTCAGGCACTGACCGCCGACATGGAAGTGCCGCTCCATCAGATGACCGGGGACGTGCTGAAATTCCTGGAATATTTGCAACCCACTGGCTACGGCAACCGTCACGCCCTCTTCGTCAGCCGTCATGTGACCGTCAAACGTGCGCGGACGGTCGGACAGGATGCACAACACCTCAGCCTGGAACTCACCACCGATGGCCGGGTCATTTTCGATGCCATTGGCTTTCGGTTTGGCAACCGGCTCGCCACCATATCGCCCGGTGCAAAGGTAGACGTGATATACGCCCTCGAAAAAAACGAATTCAACAACCGAGAAAAGTTACAATTGCTCTTGAAAGACATCAAACCGGCAGGCACGCCCGATTCTTAACGTGCTGCCCTGAACGACATCAATTCCAGGGCTGCGCCCACTGCTGAAGCACTTCACTATCCCGAATCAAAATCCGCCGATTTTCGATACAAATGGCCCCAGAGCGTTCCAGCTCGCGCAAAGAGCGTGCTACCACTTCACGCACCGTTCCCAGCCGGGCGGCCAGCTGGTCTTGCG
Source organism: Anaerolineales bacterium (assembly GCA_025056175.1). Taxonomy (GTDB): domain Bacteria; phylum Chloroflexota; class Anaerolineae; order Anaerolineales; family Villigracilaceae; genus UBA5195. The sequence continues at coordinate 27,491 of JANWWK010000009.1, read as the reverse complement.
TCCAACGGGTAGTGCCCTCGCCGCTCAACTCCTCCTGCGGCAGTTCACCAATCAGGCGCGCCAGGCGATGCGTCACTTGATAAAAGGCCATCTCGCTGACCATGTTAACCAGGTGACGCAACATACGCGAAAGATTCTCAATTGTCTTTTGCATAAAAACCGGGTCACGGCGCATTAATGCCTGCACCGCGCGCGAATCCACCACCCAAACGGTCGTCTCCTCCAGTGCTTCGACGTTAACCGGATTGACGCCGCCATCAAAGACCGGCACTTCGTTGCACGTGTCGCCTTCCTGAATGACACGCAGAATATGTTGACGCCCCATCGGCGAGACGCGAAAAAGCTTGGCGCTCCCTCTCTGGATGATGTGCAGCCCGGCACAGGGGTCGCCTTCCCAAAAAAGCACCTCGCCGCGCTCGAACCGCCGCAACGTCATCGAAGCCGCCAGCTCATTCAGCGAAGCCTCGTTCAACCCCTGAAAAAAGAGATTGGCGCGCAGGGTTTTTAGTTTTTCCTCGCGTTCGATTTTCAGTAACTGCATAAGGACATTTTACCCGAAACGAGAATAACACAAAGGCGCCAGCACCGTTTACAGAGCGGACTGGCGCCTGTTCACTTCGCAAAGCAGGCCAGTGCAAAACGGCTGAAGCACGGTCAGCCGTTAGCGCAGAATGCTCGTGCCGTGAATGTACTCTTCCAGATTCTCGATGTAGCTTTTCTGGTCAGAAATAATCGAATGCACCACATCACCAATCGAAATCAGGCCGGAGAGATGGCCCTCTTCGACAACCGGCAAATGGCGAATGTGATACCTGGTCATCAATTCCATACATTGCTCAACCGTCGTCTGCGGATTCACGGTGACCATATCGCGCGTCATGATTTCGGCGACCGTAGTCTTTTTGGATTCGCGCCCCTGAAGGATAATTTTGCGGGCATAATCGCGTTCGGAGAAAATGCCGACATAGCGGTCGCCTTCAGTGACCAACACAGCGCCGATGTTATGCTCAGCCATCACTTCCAGGGCATGAAAGACCGTATCCTCAGCAGCAACGGAAATGATGGGTTTACCTTCCTTTTTCTTCAGCAAATCGCGGACGGTGGGCATGGCTCGGTTTCCTTTCTGTCTGGTCGAATGGGATGATGAAATGATGCTTGCTTTTATTTTACGATATTTCCGGCATTGTCAGCACAGGAATTTTACGCGAATCTTGACCGAATTTCGTTAATTGAAACGGTCTGTGCGGCAGCGACCTCAGCCTCAGGATTTCCATTTGCTGTTCCAGAGCATACTCAAAAGACAAACCTGCCTCATGGAAGTCTCTCCGAAACTGGCTTTTGTTCCAGCCATTGGCGGATGAGATGAACCGCCTGCGGGACAAGCGCCGCAGTTTCGGGGGAAAGGTCGCGCTGGAACTCAAAGTGATACCCGCGCGCCGAAAGCAGAACAGCTTCTGGCTTCCTGCCGTAGAGCGTTTCGCACATCGAAAGCAAAGATTGCGGCGTCAGATGATGAGTGAACGGCGAGCGCTGAAACTCGCTCTCCACCGAAACCAGCCGCACGTCTTCAGGGATACTGCCCGTGTGGGCATCTACGAAACAGACGCGTTCATAGGCGCGCAAATCTTCGGCCATTTCGGGTGTCAGTTGCAGATAGAATTGAAAATCGAGCCAGGGGGTTTGTGGAAATTCTTCTTCATAAGAAGTCGGCGCGGCCAGGCCAAGTTCCAACGCCAGGGCGCGCTGAATGTGCCAGGCCACCCCGTCATCCTGACGGTCGGGATTGCCATAACCAAGTATCAGAGTACGATTCACGTTGTGATGCCTCATAACAAAAGTAAGGAGCGGCTTTTTGGCTGCCGCCCCTGCAAGCGTGCTTTCAAACGTTAGCGCCCGTAGCCGGTGCCGAGGATGTAATTCTCCAATTCCGCAATGGTGCTTTCGCGGTTGGCAATCACCTGCTTGACGACATCACCAATCGAGACCAGGCCAACAATGCGCCCTTCTTCCACAACCGGCAGATGGCGAATGTGGTATCGGGTCATCAGCGCCATACACTGTTCGGCAGATGTATCGGGCGTCACAGTGACCAGTTCTCTGGTCATGATGTCTTTTAGCGGCGTCGTGCGCGAATCATGTCCTTTGAGAATGATTCGGCGGGCGTAATCGCGCTCAGTGAAAATGCCCACATAGCGGTCGCCTTCGGAGACCAGCACAGCGCCGATGTTGTGTTCAGCCATCACTTCCAGCGCGCGATAGACCGTTTCGGAACAATCTACCGCATAGATGGTATCCCCTTTTTCTTCCAGAATAGTTCGGACGGTTGGCATAGGCGAGTTCCTTTCTTCATAAGAAAGTGGACGGGCGAGATATTTTTATTGTACGCGATTTCGGGCCAGAATCAATCAAAACAAAAGCCCGTTTCCCTGCCAGGGCATAATGCTGCGGCAGCGCGGCAGGAAAACGGGCCAATAGAAGCGTTAGCGCGCAGGGCAAAGAGGCGGGAGAGAAGCAGACATCTGGGAGCAGCAAAGACGGCGCTAACGCAACCTGACAGGATTAATCACGCCGAATGGTTTTGATGAGTTCACCGTCCGGGCCAACCAGGTCAACAATCATCGGCATCTGACCAACAGCATGGGTGGAGCAGGACAAACAGGGGTCGTAAGCCCGAATGGCCGCTTCGACACGATTCAACATCCCTTCGGTCACGTTCGGGCCTTTGACGTAGGTTTTGGCAACGCTGTCCACGGCATGGGTCATCGCCCAGTTGTTGTGACCGGTGGAAACAATCAGGTTGACGCGCGTCAACTTGCCGTTTTCATCGGCTGTGTAATCGTGGATGAGCGTACCTCGCGGCGCTTCGATAACACCCACCCCGCGACCGGTGTAGTTCTTGCGGGTGTTCAGGATGTCGGTGCTCAAAATATCCCTGTCCTCGCACAAGACGCGCACCCGTTCGGCAGCAAAGAGCGCTTCGATGAGCCGTGCGTAGTGATAGTACAGGGTGTTTTCGACCGGCTTGCCACCATTGAGCGCCTTGAAGACCTTGAGTTCCTCGTTTGCCAGCGGCGTATCAATTTTGTCCGAGATGTTCAGACGTCCCAACGGGCCGACGCGGTACACGCCCTCGGGCCAGCCCATCTTTTTGTAGTACGGGAATTTGAGATACGACCAGGGTTCAACGTGTTCGGCAATGTAATCCAGATAATCGGCAATCGGGAAGCGCTCCAGTTCCACGCCATTCCGGTCAATCAGGCGGACGTTGCCATCGTAGAGTTCGAGGCCGTTTTCGGGCGTAATCAGGCCAAAGTAACCGGTCTGGAAGACGGCAAACTTGTTGATGTCTTCCATGTTCTTCTCAGCCCAGTCTTTCATAATGCGCAGGCCAAGTTGAATGGTCTCAATGGCCGCATCCACGCCTTTCAGGATGGAGTCGCGTTCTTCCACTTTGAGCGCCCGGTTGACACCACCCGGCACAGCAAAGGTGGGGTGAATCTTGCGTCCACCCAGCGTTTTGATGATTTCCTGTCCGAACTTCCGCAACATGACGGCCTTGACCGTCAACTCAGGGTTGTTGCCAATCAGACCCACCACGTTGCGAATTTCCGGCGCGGCATCAAAGCCCAGCAACAGGTCGGGGCCGGCCAACTCAAAGAAGTGCATTCCATGGCTCTGAATGATTTGCCCCATGTGCATCAGTTCGCGCAGCAGGCTGGCGGGGCGGGGCGGGGTTTGTCCGGTCAGGGCATCGCCAGCTTTTGCGGCGGCCAGGTGGTGGCTCACGGGACAAATTCCGCAAATGCGTGGGGTAATTTGGGGCATTTCAAAGTACAAACGCCCTTCGCAGAACTTCTCGAAGCCGCGAAATTCGTTGACGTGCATGAGCGCACGCTCAACCGTGCCATCTTCTTTCAGCCGGATGGTCACTTTGGCGTGACCTTCGATACGGGTAACGGGTTCAATGGTAATTTTTTGGGTCATGGGTCTCTCCTCTAATGCCAGTGCAAGAGTTCGTCCTTGAGTTCCGGCTTGCGGCCCTGTGCCAGTTCCGAGAGAACGTAGAAGATAACATCGGGGTCGGGCGGGCAGCCTGGCACGTTGTAATCCACCGGTACCACTTCATGAATTGCGCGGGTCTTGGTCATGACTGCCAGTTCGGGGTCGTTTGGAATTTCGCTGCCCGGTTCATTGCTGGGAGCATCTACATACGCCTGTTTGAGCGCGGCTTCAACGCCACACAAGTTGCGCATGGCCGGTACACCGCCGAACACGGCGCAATCACCCAGCGCTACCAGAATTTTGGCGCGCTTGCGGAACATTTTGGCAACTTCTTCGCTGGCAGTATTGTTGATACCGCCTTCCAAAACGCCCACATCCACGCCGCTCTCGTCGGGGTGTTTCAAATCGGTGATGGGGGTGGAGCGCAGTTCGGCCAGTTCGGCAATTTTCAGAATGCGCTCATCCATATCGAGCAAGGACATGTGGCAACCCGCGCAGCCGCACATCCAATCGGAAGCAATTTTGGGTTTGGACATAAGATTCTCTCCTTTTTTCGCGTGCTTGCTCCCGCACCAGCGGAGAGCCGCCTCGCTCTATACCGTTAATTCATCACCACGCTCGCCGGGCGTTCGTGGAGTGATTCCTGCCAATCTACCTTAACCGGCATGTTCATCCGCATTGCCACTTCAGTCAGCACAGCCAGGTTATCACGTACACCTTCGGGCGCAGTCAGGACTTTTTCGGCTTTCTGCACCCGGCCATCCATGCTGACGTAGTGACCTTCCTGCTCAGCCCAGATGGAAACAGGCAAAACCACGTCCGCCATTTGTGTCAGTCTGGATTCGTAGGAAGCCTGAACCACCAGATAAGGGGCTTTGGAGAGCCGTTCCACCAGATATTTCGAGACGTAATCATCACCGATGAGGGCATAAACGGCCTTCTGACCGTTGAGCGCAAAGGGTTTATCTAACCCCAGCTGCGCCGCTGCCTGGCTGTTGGCCTCTCCCTTGACCGAAAGGAAGCCCTTGCGTTCCTGGTCAATCGCACCGACCAGAACGGCCAGACTGTACAGGGCCTCGACCAGGCGCTCATCGCGCTGGGCCGTGATGCCCTTACCATACACGACAACGGGACTGATGGCATGTGCCAGAATGCGAGCAGCCTGGGTCAGTTTTGCAAGCGGTAAACCGGTGGCTTCTACGGCTTCTGCTATCACTTTTTCGGCGTTCGGAACGGCCATCGGTACGCGGCCCAGGTTCTCTTTGATGATGATGGCTTTCAGGCCTTCAATCAGTGCCAGGTCAGAGCCGGGTTTGTTTTGCAGGGCAACATCCGCCAGGTCGTTAAGTTCATCGCCTTCGGGGTCAATATTGATGAGTTTCATGCCTTTGGGCAACGCGCGTTTGATGAAGAAGCCCGCGACCATGTGACTGCGCGCCAGGTTCGCGCCAATGCACAAGACGACGTCAGCGGTTTTCAAAACATCCAGACGGCCCTCGAAGACTCCTTGCCTGGCGGCCAACGCTGCAACGGCAGCAGTGGTCATGCCCTCTTCGGTGCTGGTGACCATTTCTGCGCCAAGTTTTTCAGCAAATACCTGCCGAAAAGCCGCCAGCACTTCTGCCGGCAAGCGGGTGGAGACGATGGCCGCCGCGCCGTTGTGCGCATCCCCGGCCAGGGGTTTGAACTTTTCGGCCACGGCGCCCAGGGCTTCATCCCATGAGACCGGTTCGAGTTTGCCGTTCTTTTTCATCAGCGGCGTGGTAATGCGCTGACGTGCTTCGGTCATCGGGTGATAACGACCATGCTCGCACAACACGCCGCGATTGACAGCGCCTGTCCAATCGCCTTCGATACGCACGATGCGGTTGTCGCGCACGCGCAGGGTGACGGAACATCCCACGGAACAGCCCACGCATACTGATTTGATGGGCGTAATTTCAGTTTCACGTCCCTGGTAAGCGCTCGTGCGGTCAATTAATGCGCCGGTGGGACAAACCTGCACACAAGAACCACACTTGATACAGGTGCTTTCACCCAGGGGAACGTTCGTATCAGCCACAATAATGCTGGCTGCACCGCGCTCGGCCACACTCAGGGTGAAATTGCCCGCCAGTTCGGCGCAGGCACGCACACAGCGGCGGCACAAGATGCAGCGGTTGTTATCCAGCACAAAATACGGATGAGAAGAGTCAACCGGGTAGCCGCTCCAGCCAGGCTGCATCGGCCAATGGGTCATCTCTTCGCGGTAAGCGGCATTTTGCAGTTCACAATCGCCGCCACTCACCTGGCAAAACGGGCAGAAGTGATTCCGTTCACTGAACAGCATCGAGAGAATAAACTTGCGCGATTTCTTCAGCGCGGGCGTTTCGGTGCTGACCACCATGCCATTGCTGACGGGCAAAGTGCAGGAAGCAATCGGCACGCGAAAACCCTGCACTTCCACAATGCACAAGCGGCAACCGCCGTAAGGGGTCAGTTCCTTGTGGTCGCACAGTGTTGGGATGTTCACTCCCGCCATCTCCGCCGCCCGCAAGACGGTTGTCCCTTCCGGGACTTCGATTTGTTTTCCATTGATTGTCAGTTGAACCATAAGTTCCTCACTAAAATTCGATGTACGCGTTACGCGTTACGTCATCCGTAAGTGCGTAATCCGCAGAGTTCAAACGCGCTCTACTGCCGGCGTCATTTCGCACACACCTGCCGGGCAAACCCCCAGCCGAATGTGCGCTTCGATTTCAGCCCGGAAATACTTGAGCGTATCGCGGATGGGAACTCCTGCTGTTTGTCCCAATCCACAGTTGGAAGCATACTCCATCTCCTGGGCAATGGCCGCCAGCGTATCCAGGTCTTCCAGTTTGCCTTCACCGCGGCTGATGGCTGTCAACATGCGCAAAGCGCGCTCGGTGCCAACGCGGCAAGGCGTGCATTTTCCACAGGACTCAAATTGGAAGAACTTCATCAGCGTAATCGCCAGGTCCAGCACACAGTTACTTTCATCACAAATGAGCAAGGCGCCAGAACCCAGCGAAACGCCCGCGCGACGGAAGGACTCGAAATCCATCGGCGTATCCTGCAAACTGGCAGGGATAATCGAACCGCTGGAGCCACCGGTCTGCGCCATCTTGAACGGTGCGCCGTTCTTCATGCCCTGCCCGTAAATATTGATGATTTCGCGCAGGGTAATGCCCATCGGAACTTCGATGAGACCACGAAAGTTGACATTTCCCAGAATGGTGTAACACTTGGTACCAGGGCTGGAAGGCGTACCGAAAGAGCGGTACCACTCTGCCCCATTCAACACAATCGGCGGGACGTTGGCAAGCGTTTCCACGTTGTTGATAAGAGTTGGCTTGCCCCATAAGCCATGCGTGGTGGGGTAGGGAGGCCGTGCGCGGGGTTCGCCGCGTTTGCCTTCGATGGATTCGAGCAGGGCTGTTTCTTCGCCACACACATAGGCGCCCGCGCCACTGTGAACATGCACATCGAAGCAGAAATTCGTATCCAGAATGTTCTTGCCGAGCAGACCCCATTCGCGTGCCTGCACAATCGCTCTTTCCAGACGGCGCTGAGCGAGTTGGTACTCACCGCGCACATAAATATAGCCTTCATCGGCGCCCACACAATAAGCAGCAATCGCCATTGCTTCAAGAATGCTGTGCGGGTCACCTTCCAGAATGATGCGGTCTTTGAATGTGCCGGGTTCACTCTCATCGGCATTGCACACCACATACTTCTTGGGCGATTTCGTGCTGGCGACAAAGCGCCACTTCATGCCAGTTGGGAAGCCCGCGCCGCCGCGCCCTTGCAGGCCCGATTTTTCCAGCAAGGCATGGATTTCAGCACGTTCCATGTGCAAGGCTTTGGCAAGTGCCTGGTAACCGTCTTCCGCAATGTAATCTTCGATGTTTTCCGGGTCAATGCGTCCCACCCGGCGTGTGACGATTTTCTTCTCCATCGGGCTGGCGCCTTTGCGCGCCTTCAACCAGCCAATTCGTCCGGAGAGTTCTTTGACGGGGGCAAGCAGTTCTTCGGCAATGCGGCCTTTGTAAAGATGTTCCTCGACAATGCGGTCTACATCTTTCACCGTCACCGGGCCATAGGCCGTCGCTTCGGGATAGACGATGACCAGCGGAAGGGCATCATGCCGTCCAATGTCGGTAATCTGCGCGAGAGTGACTTCTTCGCTCAAACCGAGTTCCAGCAATTTTTCCCCAAAGCGGCGATATACCTCTTGCGCACCGAGCCGCACGCTATCGGGGTCGTTCGAGACGAGAACCATAGACCGGGAGAATTTCATAGCGCGCCTCTCACTCGTACTTGCCGAAAATCTCTGTCAACTGTTCCGGTGTGACGTTGGCATACAGGTCATCATCCACCAGCATCACCGGACCCACGCCGCACACGCCCAGGCAACTGACCGTCTTGAGCGTAAAACGACCTTCAGGGTCGGTCTCTCCGGCCTCCAGGCGCAACGTCTGTCGGATGGCCTTCCACAGTTCGCGCCCGCCCTGCACGTGGCATGGGGCGCTCTCACAAAACTGCACCACATGTCGGCCGGTTTTTTCGGTATGGAGCATGTGGTAGAACGAAGCCAGCCCATATAATTGCCCTTCCGAGACCAGGACGTGCTCCTCAGGCTGGTGCAACAACTTGCGCGCCAACCGAATGGCCTCTGCCGGGATATAACCGTAATCGCGGTTGATTTCCAGCAGTATCGGGATGAACGCATCAGCGTGCGCGCCATGTTTCTCGACTGCCGCTTCCACGATTCTGGTCAGGTCTTTGGTTTGTCCCGCCTGCGACGGGACTTCCGCAACTTTGAACATCCTGCCTCCTCGAATTCAGTTGTAAAACAGGTCGTTGACCTGTCGGAACGACAGACCGTTTCATCCGTTTCCCTCCCCTGCTGCGCTCTGTTTTTAGGAACGCAGCCAAAGGGGAGGGCGCTACGCGTCAACTCAAAATCTCGATGGCGTTGAAGTTACACACCTGAACACAGATGCCGCATCGGACACATTTTTCGTCGTCAATCACGTGTACCTGGCGTCGTTCACCGCTAATCGCTTCGACCGGGCAGTTGCGCGAGCAAACCGTACAGCCCGTGCAGGCCGGCGCCTGAATTTCAAAGCGGATGAGCGCACGACACACTTTGGCCGGGCAACGTTTCTCGTAAATGTGGGCTTCGTATTCGTGCCGGAAGTATTTGAGCGTGCTGATGACCGGGTTCGGTGCGCCCTGTCCCAGTCCGCACAGCGAGTTACGGGTGATTTCCACGCACAGTTCATCCAGGCGCTCCAGGTCAGCGGGTTCACCCTTGCCCGCACAAATTTTTTCGTGAATTTCCAGCAGGTGCTTGGTGCCAACCCGGCAGGGGGTGCATTTACCACACGATTCTTCCTGCGTGAATTCCATGAAGAAGCGCGCAATGTCCACCATGCAGGTATCTTCGTCCATCACAATCATGCCGCCCGAACCCATAATGGAGCCAGCAGCGGTGAGCGCCTCGTAATCTACGGGCAGGTCCAGGTGTTCTTCCACCAGACATCCGCCCATCGGGCCGCCGGTCTGAATGGCCTTGAATTTCTTACCATCTTTGATGCCGCCGCCCACGTCGTAAATCACCTCGCGCAGGGTAATACCAAAGGGAACTTCGATGAGACCAGTGTTGACCACATCGCCTGCAATTGCAAAGGTTTTTGTGCCTTTGCTCTTCTCCGTTCCCATGCTGGCGTACCATTCGGCGCCTTTCAGGATAATTTGCGGCACCACAGCGTAGGTTTCTACGTTGTTGTTGTTGGTCGGTTTGCCCCAAACGCCTTTGACTGCCGGGAAAGGCGGACGCGGGCGGGGTTCGCCGCGTTTTCCTTCGATGGAAGCAATCAGGGCGGTCTCTTCACCACAGACAAACGCGCCTGCACCCATGCGCACTTCCAGGTCAAACGAGAAATCGGTGCCAAAGATGTTCTGTCCCAGGAAGCCAAATTCGCGCGCCTGGGCAATGGCGATGTTCAAATTCTGCACCGCAATCGGATATTCGGCGCGGCAGTAGATGTAGCCCATGCTCGCCCCAATCGCATAGGCCGCAATGATCATGCCTTCAATGACCGAATGCGGGTCGCTTTCCAGCACGCGGCGGTTCATGAACGCGCCAGGGTCGCCTTCATCGGCGTTGCAGGTCAGATATTTCGGGTTATCCTGCACCTGGCGGCAGAGCTGCCACTTGCGTGCCGCTGGAAAGCCTGCGCCGCCGCGTCCACGCAGGCCCGATTTCATCACTTCTTCGATGACCTGTTCAGGGGTCATCTCGGTAATCACTTTGGCAAGCGCCTGGTAACCATCTTCGGCAATGTATTCTTCGATGTTGTGCGGGTCAATCTTTCCGCAGTTCCGCAAGACCACGCGCACCTCTTTAGGTTTGGGCGCACCCAATTCTTCATCGGTGATGACTTTTTCTTGTGCGCGGAATTTCTCAACGATGCGCCCCTTCAGGAAATGCTCTTCCACCAGATAGGGAATGTCATCTACCGTCAGGTTGGCGTAATGGACATTTTCCGGGTACACCAGCATATCGGGACCAAGGCGGTGTGGGTCACCAATGCGGGAGGTTTCCAACACCTGCACTTCGTCAATCAATCCTTGCGCAATCAATTCATCATTAAGCGCGTCAATGATGTCGTGTGCGCCACGCGCCAGACACTCCGGGTCAACGGATACGAGAACATGAGAACGATAAAAAGCCATAGTTCAATAACCTTTTCCTGTTGGGCATGGCAAGCCATTCACCATGCCGTTGCGTGATGTCAGGCCGGGATGACGTAATCGTTAACGATTTTGCCACCCACGACGTGCTGTTCCATGATTTGGCGCGCCGCGGCAGGCGTCACCTTGCCATACGTCACCGGCGCATTCTCACCCACCACCACCTGCACAATCGGCTCCCACGAATCTCTGCCGATATTGCCGGTTTGGCGGACGGTAATGTTGGTCAGGTTTTTCTCTTCGATGTAGTTCAGAATTTCTTTGAGTGTTTCACGTGCCCCGGCCGCGATACCGGGAGTGCCCATCCCCACCACAATCTGGACACTGCCCGGAGAGGATTTAATTTCGCGCTTTTTGAGGGCTTCTTCACGGATTTTCTTCAGGTCTTCCAGCGATTTGACGGTTGGCATAATTCTCTCCTTATGCGTTCAAAATCTTTTGGGCCGCTCCAATCCCTTCTTCCAACATGCTGCGCAACCAGGCAAGCACTTCGGGATGTGTGATGGGCAGACCATCGAGCGTTTGTTTGACAGGTTGGTCGTCGTACTCAAAGCATTCCTGCGCCCCATTGGCGCGGGCGGTATAGTGAAAAATCCAATGCACTTCGGGATGGGCAACCGACAGCCCCAAAAAGGTTGCTGGCAGGTTGCCCAGCGGCATACGGTCAATGTGCGAGTGCTGAAAGCGCGCCTCGACCCGCGTGCCAACGCCAGGCGTGGATTGAATTTCCAACCCGCCGCCGCATGCTTCTGCTGCCGCTTTGAAGAGCGGAATGCCCAACCCCACTTTGCGGGTGGTGCGGCTGGTGAAAAACGGGTCGGTGACCATTTTGACCATTTCGGGCGTCATGCCGCGCCCATCATCCTCGATAACAGCCGTCAACAGGTCGGCGTTCTGGTCTTCGCAAACGGTGATTTTCACCGTCTTCGCGCCCGCGCTGACGCTGTTTTCGGCCAAATCCAGAAGATGGAGGGCAATTTCTTTCATCGTTACTCTCGCCTGTGAAAGCAAAACAGGCGCGCAGCAGGGCTAGCTTTCGAGCAGTTTCTTGATTAACTGCGGAAATTTGTTTGGTTTGATGCGCCCGACGATTTCGTCATCTACCATCACCACCGGGGCTTGCGAGCACGCGCCCACACAGCGGCAAACTTCGAGCGTCAGTTGACCATCGGGGGTGGTACGGCCAATCTCAGTGCCAGTGATTTGTTTGGCTTTTTCCATCAGTTGCGGCACGCCACCCACATAGCAGGCCGTTCCCATGCAAAACTTCATGGTATGTTTGCCGCGCGGCTCGGTGGTAAAAAACGAATAGAAGGTGACGACTCCATGCACAGCACCGACCGGCACGCGCATTTTTTTAGCAATGTAGTGCTGAATCGGAACAGAGACGTAGCCAATTTTGCTTTGCGTTTCGTTCAGGACGACCATCAGCGCACCGGGGCGCTCGCGGTTTTGTTCGATAATTTCGTCCAGCAAAGCGCGTTTATCTTCACAGAGTCCGTCAATGTGCGGTTTGGCGACTGCTTCCATGAAACACTCCAAAAAGAAAAGAATTTGATTTCGTGAAAAAAATCACAATCTTTCGCTAGTTTAATCGCATCGGCGTCATTCGTCAACTAACAAATGTCATGTCGTTAGGCGTGTCAGTTGTCTGAAATAGGGGGATTTCACCACATGCGCCGCCGAATGCCGATTGCCAGATAGAATCAGTTAGATTTACAGGTTCGTACTCTTATTGTACAGACAGAGTGGGGCAAGGGAAGAGATGTTTGTCACAATTTTAGATAAATTTTGTCAGGTTTTGAGATGATTAGTCTACCCACATCGAACGACCCTGCTGCCCGGCCAGCGCCAGGCGCAACTCGGCAACCGTCGGACGTTCGATTTCAAAATGCGTCGAGCCGAGAAAACCATCCAGCAGGTGAACATCTCCACTCTGCAGGAGCGGATAGCTGGCAGTTTGGGGATATTTGCGGCGGGCTTCTGCGGGTGTGAGGTGACGTGAAAGTTCGAGAGCCTCGAAGCCAGGCGGAATCAGCCCCAAAATGGCTATCAACCCATTGGCAGAGCGGTCAATGTGTGCCGGAATTGCCAACCCGCCCAATGCCGTTACCTGCGCAGCGGCATCTTCGAGCGAGAGATTGACCGAATTGAGCAGGAGACGCTCCTCTCGGCGCAGGAACTCACCGGTCGAATCCACTATGAATTGCTCACCAAAGTATTCGATGTTGTTGGGCAGGTTGGGAAGCAAGCGGTCTACCTGTGCCTGCCACAAAAAAACCTGTTCGAGCGTATCGAACAGGCACAGAAGATGCACTTCTTCTCTGGTCTGAAGTTCCATACCGGGCAAAACGACCAGTTCTGTCCCCTGGGCAGCCTGCATGACGGCAGCAACGTTGGCACTGGCGTTGTGGTCGGTGATGGCAATCAGGTGAATGCCACGTTCAAGCGCCGTCTGCACGATAAGGGGCGGAATCATCTCCACGCCCGCGCAGGGCGATAGCACCGTATGCACGTGCAGGTCAGCCCGAAATACCTTCAACGCCTTCTGCCTTATCAATCACCGAATGCCCATCTCCCACAATTTTCCGGCCACCTGATACGTGGTTTCGCGGGAGACCAGCAGCGTGACCCCCTGTTCGTTGGCTTTTTCGATGACTGCCGGGTCGGGCGACGCATTTTCGGTGACGATGACGGCGGCCAACTCATTGAGCGAGGCTACTGCCACAATATTGACGTGTGCCTGAATGGTCAGCCACAAATTGCCGGGTTTGGCGCCGGCAATGACGCAACTGAGCAGGTCTGAGGCGTAGCCGCCAGTGGGGTGAATGCTCTCAAATGGTTTCGGGTGCGTGAGGGGAGTCAGGTCAAGCCGATGGATGATTTCTTGCAGGTTCATGGGTTTCCTCGTTTAAGCAACAGTTCCGTTTTCTTCCGTTTCCTTAAAACGTTCTTCCGGGCGCAAAATAATTTCCATGGTCAACCGGGTGCCTTTGCCCGGGGCCGATTCCAGTTCCATCCTGTCCACGCAGCGTTGAATGTTGACCAGCCCCATGCCCGCGCCAAAGCCCATATCGCGCACTTCCTGGCTGGCAGTGGACCAGCCCGGTGTAAGGGCTTTTTGCACGTCTTCAATGCCGGGGCCATCGTCGGTGGTCTGCATCAGAATACGATGCGGCTCAATCTGGACACGGATAATCCCCCCATGCGTGGTGTGGATAATCAGATTCATCTCGGCTTCGTAGATGGCAATGCCGCACTGACGCGCCAGTTGTGGGTTTGCACCCAACCGCAAGAGAGCGCGTTTGATATGGCTGGAAGCCTGCCCCCCGTTGAGATAGTCACGCGGTTTGATGTTGTAGCGCAAAATCAGGCTGGTGCGGTCAGAAGTGATGTCCTCGAAGAGGTGGCTGGCGCGGTAGCGGCGCAGTTCCTCTTCGTGGTAGTCACGCTGCAGGGCATTCAGCACCCCACGTGTAATATCCCCTTTGGTGATGATGCCGACCAGTTTACCCGCTTCATCTACAACTGGCAGGCGGCCTTTGCGCTGCGTGCTGAAGGTTTCGATAGCCTTGACAACCGAATCGTAAGCATTGACGCTGACGATGTTGCGGCTCATATACGCGCTGACTGGAAAATGCAGCTCGTTCTTCTCCATACAGCGTACCAGGTCTTCAATGCTTAAGATGCCGACCAGGTCGCCATGTTCGAGTACCGGGACTCCCGAAATCCGGTTGACGCGCAAAATTTCCAGGACTGCGTTCATCGGCATATCGGGCGAAACGGTCTTGACGTTGCGCGTCATGACCTCGCTGATTTTCAGGTCATACGAGAGTTCTTCGACGCGGCTGATTTCGCGCGCGTCTTTATCGGTGATGATGCGTCCTCGGCGTCCTTGCAGTTCGTGCAGATTACTCATGGTTATCCTAGCTGGAAACCGGTTCTTCGAGGCTGTGTAACCCGGCCTGGTAGAGACGCCCACACAGCTCGAACATCCCAAAGGGGCTGCTAATCAGCGGAATGCCTTCCTGCGTTGCAAGGGCAATCGTCTCGGCAGTGGGTTTCTTACCGCGCACAAACACAATCGCGCGTACATCGGCCATCTGAGCCGTACGCACAACCTGAATGTTGCACAAACCAGTCAACAAAACAGCATCGGGTTTGACCGAAGCCAGTACATCGCTCATCAAATCGGCCCCGCAGCCGCCTTTCAATTCATGCCGAAGAGAAACCTGGGGGTTGAGTACCTGTCCCTGGACAATTTCGACCAACTGTTGTACGTTCATACGATAATAAAAAACTCCTTCCAGTTTGTCTGGATGAATTTTACACGATAGTTCGGAATATGGCTATTGTGAACAAAGTCACAAAGTTTTCGGCTGTTTGTAAGTTTATTGACGAGAATTATTGTTTTTTCTCAATCGCACATGCATCACCCAAAAATCACTATTCCACTTCTCACAATCGGGAGTATCATTAAATTATGTTTCGTGGTCTTTTCCGCAGTGAACGCGCCCGCCGCGAAGCCCTGACTGCCGGGCAGGTCACGCCCGACCCCAGCCGGTGTGTACAGTGTGGAATCTGCTCGTTTAACTGCCCCATCGGCATTGACGTACGCCGCCATGCCTGGTTGGGGCAGCCGGTGGTCAACAGCCGCTGTCTGACCTGCGGCGAATGCGTGGCGCGTTGTCCGCGCGGGGTATTGACCTTCGAGCGCACCAATCTCTTCGCGGAGCGGAAGAAATGACCCGCTATTTGCTGATTGGCACCGGCGTCGCCGCCATTTCCGCGCTGGAAGCCATCCGCTCGGTGGATGAGCGCGGCGAGGTCTCGGTCGTCAGCGATGACCCGCATGGCTACTACTCGCGTCCCGGCCTGGCCTATTACCTGACCGGCGAACTGGAAGAAAGCCTGCTCTTCCCCTACCAGAAAGCCGATTTCAGCCGCCTGAACGCTCGCTTTTATCGCGCGCGCGTCAGCCACATTTTCCCATCTGAACAGGAAATTGAACTCGAAGGCGGCGCGCGCCTGCCCTACGACAAACTTTTGATTGCCACCGGCGCGCAAGCCCTGCCGCTCAAAGTCCCTGGCGCAGACCTGGCGGGGGTTCACAAACTCGATAACCTGGCCGATGCCCGCGCCCTGCTGGCCCATGCCCGGCGCGGACGCCCGGCGCTCGTCACCGGCGGCGGAATCACCGCGCTGGAACTGGCCGAAGGGCTGGCCTCTCGCGGCATGAAGGTTCACTACGTCTTCCGCAGTGAACGCTACTGGCCCGCCGTGCTGGACGAGACCGAATCACGCATCATCGAAAGTCTCTTGCGGCGCGAGGGCATGACCCTTTCCCCCCAAACCGAAGTGACCGAAATTTTGGGCAGGAACGGTAAGGTGACCGGCGCGCGTCTTTCCAATGGAAAAATCATCCCGGCTGATTTGATAGCCTATGCCATCGGAATTGCCCCGCGCATCGGCCTGGCGCGCGAAGCAGGAATTGCCTGCGAGCGCGGCATCCTGGTCAATGAGCGTATGGAAACTTCCCTGCCCGGCATTTACGCCGCTGGAGATGCGGCCCAGGTCTACGACCCCGCCGCCGGAAAACACGTCCTCGATAGTCTGTGGACTCCCGCCCGCGAACAAGGCCGCGCCGCCGGGCGGAACATGGCCGGACAGCCGACCGCCTATTGCAAGAGCATTCCCTTCAACGTCACCCGCCTGGCCGGGCTGACGGTGACGATTATCGGGGCGGTGGCGGTGCCCTCACCCCTGACCCCTCTCCCGCAGGGCGAGGGGAAGCCGCCCTCACCCCTCCCCCCTCTCCCACAGGGAGAGAGGAACGCACCCTCACCCCTTTCCCATCTCCCGCAGGGAGAGGGGAACACGCCGTCTCATCTTCTCCCCTCTCCCACCGGGAGAGGGGCCGGGGGTGAGGGACGGGGCGAGGGCGACCTGCTCGCGATTGCGCGCGGCGATAGCGAAACCTGGCGCGAACTGCCCCACGCCATCATTGCCCAAAGCGGCTTCGAGGTCAACCGCCTGCGCCTGATGGTGGGCAAAACCCATCTGCTCGGCGCAATCGTCATGGGCGACCAGAAACTTTCGGCCCCCCTGCAAAAACTCATCCGCGAAAAAGTGGAGATTACCCCCATCCGCGCCCAACTCCTCGCTCCCGATGCGCCCATTGCCGATATTCTGGCCGGGTTTGTCCGCAGGGGAAACGGAAAACAGGGAAACTGAAACACAGGAAAATAAGTATGCTTCGCGGCAAAGAACTGCTCCTCGCCTTCCTCGCCTGCCTGGTCATTGCGGCCTCGTATGGCGGCGTTTTGCTCTTCACGCAGTCCATCCCCGCCGCAAGCGGGTTCTACGGCCACCTCATCGGAGTTTTGGGCTTCCTGTTAATGCTGATGACCGAAACCCTTTACAGCCTGCGAAAACGCTCCCGCGCGGCCCGCTGGGGGCGCATGGCCGATTGGCTGCAATTCCACATCTTCACCGGCATCGTTGGGCCGTTCATGGTCCTGCTGCACTCCTCGTGGAAATTCAACGGCCTGGCGGGCGTCACCCTGCTCATGACGGGCATCGTCGTATTGAGCGGCTTCATCGGACGCTACATCTACACCCGCATCCCGCGCACCGCCGATGGCCTCGAAGACCCCGGCCTGACCGCCATCATGAAAGCCTCGGCGCTGGCAAACGCCCGCCGCCTGATGGCGCTCTGGCACGCCGTTCACATTCCGCTGGGCATGGCACTCTTCACCGCCGCCTTTGCCCACATTTTGGGCGCGCTCTACTACGCCACATTGCTGCGCTAACCCCTCACCCCTGGGGAAATGCCTATGAACAACAAACTCGGCTGCCTCTCCCCGCTTGCGCTGGTCAGTTTCTTCCTGGCCGTGCTGGCCTTGCTCATCTCCGAAATTTTGAACGGCAATGCCATGTTCAGCCCTGGCGCGCTGCACGCCGCCCATGCCAACATTGGCGATGACTGCGGCCAATGCCACGCCCCGTTTTGGGCTTCCGAGCGCATGACGGAGCGCTGCCTGGCGTGTCACACCGAAATTCAGGCGGAATTGGGAGATTCATCTACCCTGCACGGGACTCTTGTCAATGGAGCGGATACCCCCTGTCAGACCTGCCACACGGAACACGCCGGACCCGCAGGCCTGCTGACCGTTATGGATACCGCCTCCTTTCCCCATGAAGCCACCGGCTTCGCGCTCACCGCGCATCGAACCCGTTCCCCCGGCCTTCCTTTCGCCTGCGGTGACTGCCACACCGAAAGCATTGCCCGTTTCGACCAGCAAACCTGCCTGAACTGCCACCAGCAACGAGACGCGGCCTTTATGGCAGCACACCAGGCCGATTTCGGCGCGAACTGCCTGGCCTGCCACGATGGTCACGACCGTTTCAGCCACTTCGACCACGCCCAAACCGCCTTTGCGCTGACCGGCAAACACCAGAACGCCGCCTGCGCCGATTGTCATCGCCAGGCCCGCACGCTTACCGACTTACAAAGTCTGTCCACCACCTGCGAATCGTGCCACTTAAAAGATGACGCCCACGCCGGACAATTTGGGACAAACTGCGGCGTGTGTCACTCCCCCGAAGGCTGGCAGCCCGCCCAATTTGACCACAACCGCACCGCCTTCAAACTGGAAGGCAAACACGCCGCTGCCCCATGCGAGAGTTGCCATCAGAACGGCCAATACAAAGGCACGCCCAAAGACTGCTACGCCTGTCACCAGGCCGATGACGCCCACAACGGACAATATGGCACAACCTGCGAAACCTGCCACACCCCCACTGATTGGAAAAACGCCACCTTCGACCACAATCTGAGCCGCTTCCCGCTCACCGGCGCGCATCTCACCGTCCAGTGCGAGAACTGCCACCAAAACCGGGTTTTCAAAGGCACGCCCACCGAATGCGCTGCCTGTCACCGCGAACCGAACTATCACGCGGGCATGTTCCCCGGCCAGGCCTGCTCACAGTGCCACACCACCACCGCCTGGCGCCCGGCGCAATATAACGGCCCCCACGCCTTTCCCATGAATCACGGTCAGGAGGGAGGCCGCCTCAACACCTGCGCCGACTGTCACCAGCCCACCCTCGCCACCTGGACGTGCTACACCTGTCACAACCAGGCCGAAACCGAGCAAAAACACCGCAAAGAAGGCATTGCCAACTTTAGCGATTGTCTGCGCTGTCACCCCACCGGGCAAAAAGAAGAAGGCGAAGGGGGAGAGAATGATTAAGCAACAATCAAAAAAGCCAGGCTCATTCGCCTGGCTTTTCATTTACATCGTCCATCGAAATCTCATCCTCGATTGGCTCAAGATGGGTATGGACGATGGCATCACCCAGCGCGGCGCGCAGGTCACGCTCGAAATCTTCGGCAATGTGATGGGCGTCATGCACCGTCCAGGAGCCCGGCACCAACATGTGTACCGAGAGAAACCGCCGCGAAGCCGCCTGACGGGTGCGCAGGGCATGAAACTCTACCTGCCTGGTACGGTATTGCGCCATGACCGTCTCAATCACCTGCTGTTCAGAAGCGGGCAGAGAAGCATCCATCAGGCCGTTGACAGAGCGGCGCAGCAGGTCAATCGCGGTCCAGACGATGTTGACAGCCACCAGGAGAGCTACAATCGGGTCGAGCATCGTCCAACCGGTAAACGCCACCAACGCCAGGCCCCCAATCACCCCTACCGAAGTCCAGACATCGGTCATCAGGTGTTTACCGTCGGCCTCCAGGGTGATGGACTCATACTTCCGACCCGCCTTAATCAGAATTTGGGCAACGACCAGGTTAATGAGCGAGGCCGCCGTCGAGACCAGCAAGCCGATCCCCATTTGCTCAAGTGGCCTGGGGTTCAGCAACCGCTCAATGGCGGTATAGGCAATTGCAGCCGCCGCGCTCAAAATCAGCAGGCCTTCAATGGCGCTGGAGAAGTATTCGGCCTTGCTATGTCCAAAAGCGTGCTGTGCATCTGGTGGGCGGGCGGCAATTGTCAACATACCCAGCGCCACCAGCGCGCCGACCAGATTGACCAGCGACTCTGCCGCATCAGAAAGCAAACCCACCGAGCCAGTCAGCAGGTAAGCCGCCAGCTTGAGAAGAATGGTAGCAACTGCCGCGGCGATTGACAGCCAGGCAAAGCGAGTCAGGGTCAAGCGTTGAGAAGAGGATGTGTGCATACCGCGCGGTTGTGTGGTTGCCTTGAATTTCGTAATCCTCCGTTGAGATGATGATGGTACCAGCGGAAGCAATTTTCGGAGAGATTCAGCCGGCAGAATTCACGTACTGATACGCTTCTTCGGCCTCACGGCGAACGATAAAGGCGTAATCCCACGCATACTGCTCGTCAATCCCCATCAGACGTTCCAGAATCGTCTTGAGCAAGATGCGCTCTTCCGGCACGAGATGACCAAATTTTGCCAGCTTACCCAGGCTGCGCACCGCTTTGGCGCGAACGACCGGACTGCTATCGGCCAGATTGTGGCGGAGTTTCTCGAACATCTCCTGGCGAGCCGCCTCGGAAAATATCGGAACGCATTCTGCGAACTTGCCAACCGCGCGCGTTGCCGTATCGCGCAGTTCCAAATCCGCAGCATTCAGCGCCTCGAGCGCCAGCGGCAGAGCTTCTACGATACGCGGAGATTTGATTTTTCCCAGCGCGTACAAAATAAAAACGCGGCGGGCCGTGTTTTCGGTTGCCTGATACTCCGCAATGAGTGGCTGAATTGCTTCAGCGCCCACCTGCCCCAGAGCGTGACCAATCGCCAGTTGCGCCTTCAAATCGCCCTCATCCAGTCCGCGCAAAAGCTCAGGAATGACCCAATCGCCAAAACCAACTACCAGACTGGCGGCTTCCTCCAACACCGGTAGCAGGTCAGGGCGGTCGAACATGTCGAAGTGGAACAACGTCGCCACCATCTCAAACAAAGAACGTGCTGCTTGCGCGCCAGAGCGGGCAACCTCCTGGCGAACAAGTTCCAACCCCTCATGAATTTTTTCCGCATCTGCGCTGGAGAGCAACGTTTGAATGTGCTGATAAGGATGGTCGGGCATGGCTTTCTCCGTTCAGGCGAACTTCATTTCCAATCTTCGGCCTCTTCTTTAAGGGCAGCGACGATTTTTTCGTAATGCTCCGGCGGATGCTGTTGACCCTCCTCAAAAGCAATGCGGTTATAGGCTTCGGCAATTTTATACTGCTCTTCTGGCGGGATAATTTGCTCGGCAAGGGGAAACAGAATACTGCGTGAGCGTTCGATGTGCTGGCGCAGCATGGAAGTATATCCGCTGGTCATCCACACAATATCATTGCGACCCTCGATGTTGCCTGCCTGCCAGTACCGCGCAGCGGCCAGAATATCTTCGCTCATGGTTTGACTCTGTTCAATTTCTTCCAGGATGTGCTGGAGCGGACCACTGTCGGCGCTCAAGCCATTGGCTTCCATCGCCTCCAGCAAGACGCGCTCTTTTTTAAAGTAATATCCTTCGATGAATTCCTTGATGAAACTGCACCCATAGATGAAAAAACCCGGCTGCACCGGCTTGTTTTGCGCGGCGCTTACAGCACCCTGACCAAAAACAGCCAGAAAGCGCTCAATCAATTCCTGGTCGTTGCGAAGAATCTTGGTGGCCTTCATGGGGGGGTCCTCTCACTTTTGTTTCGTCACCCTACACTGTACCATAAAATGCTTCATGGTTGCAATTACATGATGATAACTGCTTTTTGGTACAATCGCGCCATGAGACGTTCGACTTCTGCCCTCTTGCTTCTTGTGTTGACCCTGGCCGCCTGCACCCGCGCCGCCCCAATTGACACAGCCTATACCCCGCCAGCCCTGCCTGCACCCATTCAAAACTCTGCATTGCCTACCGGCGCACCACCTGCCATCCTGACGTATTTGCCTCCCACACGCCTGCCAGGCAGCATCGCACCCACTCCCACCCCCAACGTACCACAAATTCTGCCCACGTTTACCCCTGCGCCCGCGCTGCTGACGCCACCACCCACCGCCACGCCTGGGCCGCTCACTCATATCGTCCAGCCAGGCGAATATCCGGGTGCCATTGCCGCCCAATATGGCATTACCGTCGAAGAACTGCTGACTGCGAACGGTTTCGGCTACGATGTCATCATCTATCCAGGCGATAAAATCCTCATCCCGGTCACCCCCACCGCCAGCCCAGCGACGCTCTCGAACGCACAAATCACCGCCGATTACTTCAAAATTATCCCGGATTCCGAACTGGTCTACGGGCCGCTCAGCAGCCTGCTCAACATCGAAACCTACCTCGCCAATCAGGGTGGTTACCTTAACTACTACACGCAAACCATAGATGGAAACACTCTGACCGGCGCACAAATTGTGCGAAAAGTCGCTGAAAATTACTCCGTCAATCCTCGCATTCTGCTGGCGCTGCTGGAATACCGCTCCCAGTGGGTTACCAACCCCAATCCGGCCCCTTCCACTTACGATTACCCCATCGGCTACATAGACGACTACTGGGTTGGCCTGTACCGACAACTGGCCTGGAGCGCCGACCGGCTAAACCAGGGTTTTTATCGCTGGCGCGAAGGGCGAATCCAAACTTTTACGCTGGCCGATGGCACACAGGTCATCCCCCAGCCGGGCATCAACCCCGGCACTGCGGCGCTTTACAACCTGTTTTCCGCCTTCGATGACCTGACCACCTGGAAACTGGATACCGGCCCCAACGGATTCTTTGCCACCTACAGCCGCCTGTTCGGCTATCCCTTCGATTGGGCCATCGAACCGCTCTTACCGGCAAATCTGGCCCAACCGACGCTCTCATTGCCATTTGCCGCAGGGGAAATCTGGCAATTTACCGGCGGCCCACATGGCGGCTGGGGCAGCGGTTCTGGCTGGGCCGCGCTCGATTTTGCACCACCCGGCCCTCCCATCGGCTGCAACGAGACAGATGCCTGGGTACGCGCCGTAGCGCCGGGAAAAATCCTGCGCTCCGAAGACGGCTCAGTCTTGCAAGAACTCGACAACGATGGCCTGGAACAAACCGGTTGGGTGATTCTCTACCTGCACATCGCTGCGCGTGACCGAATCCCTGCGGGAACGATGGTACAGACGGGCGACAAAATCGGCCATCCCTCCTGTGAGGGCGGATTCACCATCGCAGCACACCTGCACATCGCCCGCCGTTACAACGGAGTCTGGATTGCGGCAGATGACTCCACGCTGCCCTTTGTCATGGATGGCTGGATTCCGGTTGGCGATGGCAAGGAATACGATGGCCGCCTCATCAAAGACGGGCGCGTCATCGAAGCCTGGGATGGCGTCAACCCGCGCAACGAAATTTCGCGTTGACGCCTCCGCCCCCCTCTGGTAAAATGACGCGCCGGAGCGTCGTACCCTTCGCTCCAAATCCACTCTTTATCTCGAAAGGGCTTGAACCCAATGAAAGTATTACTTCTCAAAGACGTGTACAAACTTGGCCGCGCGGGCGACGTCAAAAAAGTCGCCGACGGCTACGGGCGCAACTATCTGCTCCCGCAGGGCCTGGCTGTACTTGCCACGCCCAACGCGCTCAAACAGGCCGAAAAAATCCGCGAAGAGGCCATCAAACAGCGCGCCGCCCTGAACCAGGAAATGAGCGCCATTGCGCAAGTGCTGAACGGTCTGGCGCTGGGCTTCCCCGCCAAAGCAGGCGAAACCGGCAAACTGTACGGCTCGATTACCGCCGAAAACGTTGCCAACGCCATCAAAACGCGCACGGGCATCGAAGTCAAACGCCAGCAGATTGACATGCAGCCCATCCGCAGTCTGGGCGAACACACCGTTCACGTGCGTCTGACGATGGACCTCGTCCCCGAACTGAAGGTGGTGGTCTTCCGCGAAGGCGAAGCCGACCCCACCCTGAAAACCGCTCCGGCGCAAACCGCCGCCGAGACGGAAGCCGCCGCAGAACCGGCTTAACCCCTTCCATGAGCGTCGAAACATCACCGACCAAACCCCTGCGGCGCCGGTCGGTGATGTTTTCTTAAGAAAATGGCAAGCATCGGCGAACGACTCAAACAAGCGCGCAAAGCCCGCAAACTCACCCTCAAACAAGCCGTCCAGGCCACGCGCATCCGTTCTTACTATCTCGAAGCGCTGGAAGCCGACGACTGGACCGCGATTCCCTCCCCCGTGCAGGCGCGCGGTTTCTTGCGTTCGTATGCAGAATATCTGGGATTAGACTTTCAGGAACTAACGGGGTCAGAGGCGACTCCAGGCCCGCTTTCTCCCTCTTCAGAAACGAGCCAGGCAACAGCCCCCGAACCCCCTCGAACACCCCGGCTACCGCCTGCCACAGAAACAGAGCCTCCCCCTCCCCCCGCCCCGCCGCAACCCGCTGCCGATTCGCCCACCCCCACAGGGGAGCCGACCCTTTCCGAACGGATTTTGCTTGAAATCGGCAAAACTCTGCGCGAGCGGCGTGAGTTGCTCAGCCTGACGCTGGACGAAATCGAACGGCACACCCGCATCCGCCGCCATCATCTGGAAAAAATCGAAACCGGCAAATTCGACGACCTGCCCTCTCCCGTCCAGGCACGCGGACTGCTGAATGCGTACGCAAACTTTCTCGATTTAGATGCAGACGCACTGCTCCTGCGCTACGCCGAAGCGCTTCAGATACGCCGCCAGGAACGTCAAGCACCGGTCCCAACGCGCAAACGTCGAACAACACCACACCTGCCGTTTTGGTTTCGACAATTTTTAAGCGCCGATTTGGTGTTCGGAGGGGGCATGATTCTGCTCCTGTTTGGGATGGCTGTTTGGGGCGCAGGGCGGCTGTTCACAAACAACCGAACAGCCACCGAACCAACAGCCACCGAAGGGCCATCCATTTCCGAAGTTCTGCTGGCCTCGCCCGTAAGTGAAAACACGCTCAC
Source organism: Anaerolineales bacterium (assembly GCA_025056175.1). Taxonomy (GTDB): domain Bacteria; phylum Chloroflexota; class Anaerolineae; order Anaerolineales; family Villigracilaceae; genus UBA5195. Next base: position 2,805 of record JANWWK010000009.1, on the reverse strand, counting down.
GCCTGAGTTTCAACCAACCAGCGTACCAGAGCTCGGCACACTGGCACCGACCGACGCTCCGCCCCAATCTCTGCCGGCCACAGTCACGCCTTTTATTGAATTTGCTCCGGCGCCCGGCGTACAACTGACCCTCCTGGTGGCCGAACGCACCTACTTGAAAGTCATCGTAGATGGCGAAGTCAAGCAGGAAGGGCGTGTGGTACCAGGAGCAGCGCTCAAGTTTGAGGGCAAAGAACGCATCGAAGTCCTGACAGGCTCCGGTGCAGCCATCCAGGTCATCTACAACCAGCAAAACTTAGGCGTGCTGGGAAGTTTGGGCGAGGTGGTCAACCGCATTTACACACGCAATGGCGTAGAAACGCCTACGCCCACTCCCAGTCCCACCGGCACAGCCACGCCGCGCCGCTCGCCGACTCCCACCCCAACCCTCACGGTGACTGCAACCAACACCCCTACCCCGCCGCGATGACGCCTTCAGAAAGGACTCTTACCGGTATGACCCGCAAAACCTTCCATCTCGTTTCGCTTGGCTGCGCCAAAAACACCGTTGATTCCGACTCAATGGCGCAATTGCTCATAGCCGATGGCTATGAACCGGTCGAAAATGTCCGTAAAGCCGGCGTGCTGATTGTCAATACCTGCGGCTTTATCGGCCCGGCCAAAGAAGAATCGCTCAACACCCTGAAAGAACTCGCCGCTCAAAAGCGGAACGGACAACTTCTGATTGCCGCCGGGTGTCTCACGCAACGTTACGGTGTACATGTAGCGCAACAAGTGCCAGGCATAGACGGGATTCTCGGCACGCGCCGCTGGATGGATATTGTGCAACTCGTGCAACAATTGCGCGCCCGTCCACACCCGGAACCGCTCTATCACCTGCCCGAAGCCCCTACCGTTGGCGCCGATGAGCGCAACGCTCTGCGCGCCAGCGTAGCCGGAGCCAGCGCCTACCTCAAAGTAGCTGATGGATGCCGCCGCCCCTGCGCTTTCTGCGCCATTCCGCTCATCAAAGGAACGGCAGTCAGCCGCCCAATCAACACCATCCTGAACGAAGCGCGCCAGTTGCGAGAAATGGGCGTGCGCGAACTCATTCTCATCGCCCAGGATACCACCGACTACGGACACGACCTGGGAATGAAAGACGGCCTGGCCATTTTGCTCGAACAACTCGTGCGCGCCGTCCCCGATATGGATTGGATTCGCGTGATGTACGCTTATCCCGGCTATGTGACCGACCGGCTCATCGAGGTCATGGCCTCGCATCGGCAAATTTTGCCCTACCTGGATATGCCCCTTCAACATGCGCACCCCAAAACGCTCTACCGCATGAAGCGGCCTTCTAACATCGAGTGGGTGCACAAAACCCTGGCCAAAATGCGCGCCGCGCTGCCAGGACTTGCCATCCGCACCACCTTTATCGTGGGATACCCGGGTGAGACTGAAGAAGAATTCCAAACCCTGCTCGATTTCATCGAAGAAATCCGCTTCGACCGCGTGGGCGCATTTCAGTTCTCTTTCGAGCCAGGCACCGCCAGCGAAGCATTGGGAGACCCCATTCCGACCGAAGTGAAGCAGGAGCGGTGGGAACGGCTGATGGAACGCCAGCAAAACATCTCGCTGCAAATCAACCAATCCTACGTCGGCAAGACGCTGGACGTGCTGGTAGAAGGTTACGACAAGGGCCTGACGATTGGCCGCTCTTACCGCGACGCCCCTGAAATTGACGGCCTCGTGTTCATCGAAGGCAAAGCCGCAATCGGGCAAATGGTGAAAGTGAAAATCACCGGTGGGCTGGCCTACGACCTGACGGGTGTGCCGGTTTCTTAAGGTTTCGATTGGTTCTCCACCAGATTCATCAGCGCCGCCGCCAGCACTTCCACTGCCTTCTCGTACTCTTCCAGCGAAATATGCTCATGCGGCGTATGGTCGAGCGCCGAATCACCCGGGCCATACACGACCGCCGGACATTGCCACACCGGAGCGACGATATTCAGGTCGGCAGTGCCGGTTTTATAGACAAAAGACGGTGACCCGCCCTGACTCCTGATTCCGCTTAACAGGGCGCGTACCAGCGGGGTATTTTTCTCGCACCCCCAGGCTGGAACAGCATACCCCACCGGCTGCATCTCGGCATCTGACACAATCTCCCGCAGCCTGGCATACCACTGCTCCGGCGGCATCTCCACCGGCAGACGCACTCCCACGCTCAAGCGCGCCCACTGCGCGAAACCATCCTGCCCGGCCTCGATGTTCCGCAGCGTGGGCAGGATTTTATCGAAAGCCCGCTGTTTCTCCGCATTGAACGACTCGGCAAACGCGCGAATCGCCAGCCAGGCCTCGACTGCCGCTTCCGCCGCCGTCTGCTCGCCGCTGGCCGTGTGACTTTGCACGCGCCGCACGGTGATTTCGGCCCAAGCCGAGCCTTTGTAGCCCAACGCAATCCGGTCCCAGCGGTTCGGCTCGCCGACAATCAAAAAATCGGGGCGATATTTATCCACCAGGAAGCGCGCGCCGTCCGAATCGCGTTCCTCCTCCACCGCCCCGATGACCACGAACTGCCAGCCCTCCACCGCGCCCACTCGCGCCACCGCATCGGTAAAACACGCCAGCGGCCCTTTGGCATCCACCGCCCCCCGCCCATATAACACCCCTCGCCCTTCGGGAGAGGGGCTGGGGGTGAGGGTCTCCCCTCGCCCTTCGGGAGAGGGGCTGGGGGTGAGGGCCTCCCCTCGCCCTACGGGCGAGGGGCCGGGGGTGAGGGTCTCCCCTCGCCCTGCGGGAGAGGGGCCGCGGGTGAGGGACACC
>JANWWK010000083.1 GCA_025056175.1 Anaerolineales bacterium | reverse complement strand
CCTTTCTGGTGGTGGATATTGATAATTTTCAGGCCGTGAATGCGCTGTACGGTCTTGCGGCAGGCGATTCGCTCTTGCGGTCGGCGGCGCAGATTCTTCAGCAAACTCTGCGTAAGGCCGATATTCTTGGCAGGCTGGGAGGGGATGAATTTGGCGCCCTGTTGCTTGAAACGACGCCCGAAACCAGTATCCAGGCTGCTCACCGCTTGCGCGCCCGCTTTGACGACCTGCGTCTGGATGGGCAGACGCAAGCGCTTTCCGTCACCGTTTCGATTGCTCTGGTGGATGTGACCGAGGCGGTGACTATCGAACATCTGCTGCAAAAAGCGGAAGACCTGCTGAAGCAGGCTAAGGCGGCGGGTGGCAATCAAATCATCAAAAAATAGAGCGAGAGTCTCTCTCGCTCTAACTGTTTTCAGACCACGCTTTCGGCCACTTTTTGCCCGTAGCCCAACAAGTCTTTGACGGTTGCGATTGTGCGTCCTTCGGCATAGACGCGTAGAACTGGCTCGGTGCCGGAAGGGCGGATAAGCAACCACGAATCATCTTCCAGGATGTATTTGACGCCATCGCGGCTGCTGACTTCGGCTACCTTGAGGCCGCCGATGTCTGCCGGCGCGCGGTTCACCAGGAATTCGGTCATCTCTTTTTTGGCAACCGGGCGCGAAAGGCGCAGGTCGGCGCGTTCGTAGAAGGCCGGGCCGACATCGGCCAACAACTCATCCACCAGTTGCCCCAGCGTTTTGCCCGATTTGGCGATGATTTCGACCAGCAGCAAGCCCATGATGGGCCCATCGCCTTCGGGGATGTGGCCTTTGAACGAAATACCGCCCGATTCTTCCCCGCCAATCAATACGTCTCCAGCCATCATGTAATCGGCGATGTGATTGAAGCCGACGGGTGTCTCATGCACGGTCAGGCCGTAGCGTTTTGCCAGGCGGTCAATCATGCGCGTTGTGGAAACAGTGCGGACGACTGACCCCGTCCAACCGCGTTGTTCTACCAGGTATTTGAGTGCCAGCGCCATGATTTTGTGCGGGTCCACGAAGTTGCCGCGCTCATCCATCGCGCCGATGCGGTCTGCATCGCCATCGGTTGCCAGCCCAAAGTTGCCCATGCCGGCGCCAATGGCTCCAGCCAGGGAGGAGAGGTATTTTCCAATTGGTTCGGGGTGAACGCCGCCAAAGCCAGGGTTCATCTCGCCGCGAATTTCGGTAATTTCGCAGCCCGTTCCCTGCAAAAAGGCGCGAATCACCCCTCGCCCGGAGCCGTACATCGAATCCACCACGAAGCGCTGCGGGTTTTCAGCAATGATGTCGGTATTGATGAGGCGACGCAGGTGGTTGAAGTAGGCCGGCAGGGGGTTGAATTTTTGAATCAGGCCAAGCTCGCGGGCTTTGTCAAAATCCATCAGGTTGGGGCCGCGCGCGCGTTGTTCGTTGTCGTTGATGTACACTTCTACTTTGCGGCAGTCTTCGGGCAGGGCTGAGCCGCCGTAAGCTGCTTTGAGTTTGACACCGTTGTAACGGGGGGCGTTATGCGAAGCCGTAATCATCACGCCGCCAGCGGCATTGTTGTATTTCACGGCGTAAGAAATGGCAGGGGTGGGCGCATCCGATTGCGCCAGCAGGACGGTAAAGCCATTGGCAGCCAGCACGCGCGCGACTTCGGCTGCATACCGGTCGGAAAGAAAGCGCGTATCGAAGCCGACGACGAACTTGTTGGGGTCTACATTGGGGGTAGATTTGGTATCCCAATGTTCCGAAGCGGCAGCATCGGCAATGGCCTGTGCCACCATGCGAAGGTTGCTGAAAGTGAACGTATCTGAGATGACGGCGCGCCAGCCGTCGGTGCCAAAGTGAATGGGCATGTCGAAAAAAACTCCGTATCAGGAATTGAGATGGCGAAATTTGTCCAAACGGGGTAAACGAAAAGGGAACTACGGCGACCCAAACGGCGTGGCGGTGACGATGAGCCGCAGGAGCATCCACCCCTCAATGTCGCGTGAGGGAATGCGTATCAGCACCTTGACCCAGGTTTCCCCGTTCAGCACCACCGGGTCCACAGGCAGAAATTCCACCAGATAGCCGTTCAGGACGGTGGTGATGGCTTTGCCGCCGGGTTCTTCGCGGATGAGGGCGCCGTTTCCACCGGCTTCGGCCTGTACCCGCCCGTAAATGGGCGTTGGTAAAGGCGTGGGGAGCAGGCTGAAATCGGGCGTAGCGGTTGGTGGAGGTGTGACGGTGGGTGGTTCGGTGGGCGGCAAAGGCGTGATGGTTGCCAGTTGGGTGGGCGGGAGTGTAGGGCTGGGCAACAGGGTGAATGTGGGCGTCACCGAAGGGGTGGGACTGGGCGGCGGCGCGGCGGCCTGGCGTGCGTTCAACAGCGCGCCCAGCCCAAAAAAGCCGCCCACGAAAGCCAGGCTGACCACGACAACGGCGCCGGTGATGACATAGCCGGACGTCTCTACCGGGCGGAAGCCCATGTAAAAGAAGACCAAGAGGCTGATGATGAGTGAGATAGCCAGATGCACCAGGAAGACCAGTACGGCCTGCGGCCAGATGCCTTCCACACCGGACCCTAACCCAAATCCTGCGGCGCTTACCGGTAGCAAGAGTTCATACGCCAGCATGAAGCTGGCAAGAATGGGTTTTTCTTCGCTCTGGATAAACGAAATGACCAGCGCAATGGTGCCGAACATTAACAGGAGCAGGTCGTGCCACCATAATCGTGCGTGCAGTAGGGCCTGCGTCGAATCCATCGGCTGAAACAGCCGCGAGACAAAGCCACCCAGAATGCCTATCACAAACACGATGACGATGGCAGTAAACAATGCCCCCAGCGTTTGTCCTAAAAAGCGCATTTCTCCGGTGGCCGCTGCGAGCATGGCTCCCACCCACGGCGCCATCAATGGAGCGACAATGATGCCCAGCAGGAGAATGGCAGGGGCATTGAGCAGATAGCCAATGGACAGAATGGAACCGGCGAGAAAGGCAAAAATGAAAAAATCTATCGTCGGAGCGGAGCGCCGGGCGATGGATTCGAGCCGCTCGCCCAATTCATCCGCGTCAGGACGCCGTAACAGGCGATTCGAACGGCGCCTTCGGCGCGGCGTTTCGGCACGCGCCGGTCGTTCTTCGGGCAGGCGGATGGCCGCTGGCGTGAACTCGAATTCCTGTATGCGCCGGCGAAAGGCTTCGACTTCCTCGTTTGCCATACGCAGGGTCTCCAGGTCCGTCTCGGTTTCAGATTCGGTCGGGGAGAGTACGGAATGCTGGTGTTCGGCCTCAGGCGAGGCTGAATCTTGTGCAGGGGTGTCGGCAGGCGGCTTACCGGATGGTTGCTCACCATCGGAGAGTGGTTTCTCTTCGGGAAGGCTCATTTACGCAGGCTCGCAATCAATCGCAGGGGTTTTTCAAACAAGTCGAGCGCGCTCAAGATGTCGGGCATGAGCAAATCGGCGGCGGTCAGGGTTTCGACGGCCAGCCCTTCGAGAGAGAGAACACAAATTCCCAGCGCAGCTTCCCGCAACATGAGAGCGTCATTTGCGCCTTGTCCAATGGCTGCTACTCGTTCTGCACCCAGATTGCGGATATATTCGGCCTTTTGCTCGGCTTCGCGCCCGCCCCGAATGCGCACGGCTTGCAGGTTGAGCAGATGGTCTATGACGTTCTGGCGTCCGTGTGTATCGGCGGTCAGCAGATGGATGTCTAACCGGTCACGCAGTGCGCCGATGCGTTTTGCAACGCCATCCAGCAAAGTGCCATCCACCGCCAATGTGCCGTTCACGTCCATCACCAGATGTTCGATGCTCAGGCTGCCACGTCCGGGGATGTTGAGTTCAATCATGGGTGTAATTATAACAGCGGATGGGACGGCGGATAAAAGGGCGTATCGTGTGCATTCCGTTGCAACGGGCGCTTCAAAAGCACGCTTTGTTACGCCTGCCTTCCGAGCAGTTTTTCGGTGAGGGCAAACAGTGCTACGCCTGCTTCGCCTTGCGGGTCGGCCACGCGCAGGTTGTTGAGCGCCAGGTCGGTCATTTGCCTGGCGGCTTCGTAGGTGTAGCCGTAGGCCGATTCAGCGGCAAGCAAGTCGGCAAGTTCTTGCACTTCGTCCGGGCGGATAGGTCCCTGCGCCCAGCGCTCGGCAAATTTGCCTTTTTTGCTCAGTCCGGCCAGTACGGGCAGGGAATTCTTGCCTTCGACCAGGTCGGAGGCCGCCGATTTGCCGGTCAGGGCTTCATCTCCCCAAATGCCCAGCAGGTCGTCCTGCACCTGAAAGGCTAATCCCAGAGAATGGCCGAAGGCGCGGTACGTTTCCTGCGTGGCCGAATCGGCTGCGCCCAGCAAGGCGCCGATGGAGGTGCAGGCTGCTAACAGAGCGGCGGTTTTGCCGCCAATCATCGGCCAGTAGTCTTCAATGTGCAGGTCTTTGCGTCCCTGATACGACATATCCAGATATTGCCCGCGCGTGAGGTCCAGGCAGGTCTCTTGCAGAATGCGCGCAGCGTGGACTACTGTTTCGGCAGGGTAATGTGGGGTCAGGTCGAGCAGAGCCTGGTTTGCCAGCACGAATAGCGCATCGCCGACGTTGATTGCCATCGGCACACCCCACTTGACCCAGACGGTGGGACGTCCACGGCGTTTGTCGGAGTTGTCTTGCACGTCGTCGTGTACCAGGGAGAAGTTGTGAATCAGCTCAACCGCAGCAGCGGCAGGCAAAGCGGGCTGCCAGTCGGTGCCGCATGCGGCCGTGGTCAACAAGACCAGCAGTGGACGAATGCGCTTGCCGGTCGCTTCGGGTCCGGCACCTTCGCCGCTCCAGCCCATGTGATAGGTGAGCATTTCGTAGAATGGGCGGGTACGAGGTTGGTCAAGGCGTGCGGTCTGGCGCTGAAGTTCTGCCTCGATGGCAGGGAGCATCTGCGAGGTGAGTTCGTTCAGACTCATTGTGTGGGGCCTCCTGCGCCGATTATACAAAACTTCCGGTAAAATGCGCCATCTATCTCACGAAAGTGCCGGTTAAGCCATAAACTCAGCGTTCAGCTGCTCCGCCAACGCCAGAATTTCCTTGTTGGGTGGAATATCTTTCATATCATGCCCGTAGTGAACAAAGCGTGCCAGGCCGTTGCGGTCAATCAGCACCTGGGCTGGCATGCGTCCCATCTTGAACAGGTTGACTTCCTGTCCGTATAGTTTCAGCACGCTGGCTTTGGGGTCGGGCAGTCCAATGAAGGGCAGGGATTCTTTTTGGAAGTAGGCGGCGAAGGCTTTGGCATCTTCGGGGCCAACCACCACCACTTCGACATGGCGGGCAACAAATTCTTGATAGTCCTGGCGCAACTGCGCCATGTGCCTCTGGCAGAATGGTCAGACAAAGGTGCGGTTGAAGACCAGCAGAACGTTTTTCTGGCCGCGCAAGTCGGTCAGCTGGAAGGGGTTGCCGTTGAAATCAGGCAGCGTGAAATTGGGAGCGATTTGGTTGATGGATACGCGGGGCATAGCACAGTCGAAATGAAAAAGTCGTGGAAACAGCATTCGCGCTTTGCCGGGCGAACGGCACTTCACCGGATGGCGCAGCATTTTTTGCTTTACGCATTTGCCAGCAGTTTTTCAATCTCTTTGCCGATTCTCTCAGGCTCAAAGGAGGGGTCGAAACGTTTCAAAACGTTCCCCTGCTGGTCCACCAGGAACTTGGTGAAGTTCCACGGGATGCTGTCTCCCAACAGGGTTTTCTTTTGGGCGCGCAGGTATTTGTAGAGCGGGTGCGCATCGGGCCCGTTGACGTTGATTTTGGCAAAGACGGGGAATTGCACATTGTAATTGCGCTGGCAAAATTGTTGGATAACTGCATTCTCTTCCGGTTCCTGCCCGCCAAACTGGTTGCAGGGGAAGGCCAGAATTTCCAGCCCTTTTTCATGCCATTGTTCATACAGGGCTTGTAATCCCTTGTATTGCGGTGTGAAGCCGCACTGGCTGGCTGTATTCACTATCAACAGCACTTTGCCCCGATATTCCTCCAGCGAGTGCTGCCGGCCCTGGGCATCTTCAACCGTGAAATCGTAAATTGTGGTCATGCGTGTCGCTCCGGTAGATGGTGTGTAGATACAAAAGTTGAAACGAGCATGTCGGATTGGAGGTAAAAATGCGCCAACCGTCAGGGGCGGCTAATCCAGGACGGATAGAACCAGTTGCACATAATTTTCGAGACAGGCGCGCTGCAGGTTGACCTTGGCGAGGAAGTTCAGGTTGTAGAAGTTGAATAGAATAAAATCGGCCACCTGACGAGCAGGCTGGCGCAAACGAATCTGTCCGCTCTGGGCAGCACGTTCGAGAAATTCCGCAAACATGGCCGCCGCTTCTTCAGTATGCTCTGCAAGGACGGCGTTCACTTCTGGTTTGCGCTGCTCGAGTTCGATGGCGGCTTTCAGGGTGAGCGAGCCGCCAGGGAGTTGATTGGCAAGCAGGCTGTCAATCAGGGTCTGGAACATCTGCATCAACAGGGCTTTGGGGTCGCCGGCAGGCTGGCTGAGCACCTGGCGCAGCATCTCGCGTTCCATCTGGCTATGCCGCTTGAGCGCCAACAGGAAGATGGCGTCTTTATCGCCAAACGCGCCATACAGACTGCTGCTGCTCACCCCCAGGCGCGATACCAGGTCACGGATGGAGGTGGCAGCGTAGCCCTTCTCGCAAAAGAGCGTCATGGCCTGCTCGATGACGCTTGTCTGGTCAAATTCTCTGGCGCGCGGTGACATGCGGTAAGTATAGCACTATTTTGAAACAACCGTTTCAAAATGAGAAGTTTGTTATTTTTTGCTAAACAAAATTTAAGAATTGTTTTGATTAGGCAGTAGTTTGTTCCCCTCGCCGCGCTGTGTGATTTCCACCCAAAGCGATGCGGCGAGTTCGTAGCCGATGACATGGTCGTGGCGCTTCAGTTGCAATCGCAGTGGGCCTTTGAAGGGAGCGCAACTGAGCAGATGGAATGGTTCACCAGGGATAAGACCCAGTTTTGCGATGTAACGCAGTTTTTCTGGATTGTGAGTCCGTACGCGACTGATAATGCAATCTGAGCCAGATGGAACTTCTAACAAGGAAAGGTCCGACAACACCGGCATGATGCCGTCTCGACTGGGAATTGGTTCTCCATGTGGGCAACGTGTTGGGTAACCGGTCAAAACATCTATGCGATTTTCCAATTCGTCATTCAGTCCTTGTTCAAAAGTGTCTGCTAATTCATGCGCCGATGCCCAATCGTATCCCATAATTTTCACCAGAAACACTTCCGTCAGGCGATGGCGGCGTAAAGCTGGCATGGCAATTTTTTCACCGCTTTCGGTTAAGCGCACCCCGCGATACGGCTCGTGGATAATGAAGCCGCTTTCGTTCAGACGTCGAATCATCTGGGAGACGGCTTGCACTGAAGCGCCAACATGCTCACCCAAGAGCGAAACTGGTACGGGAATATGGTCTTGTTGAAGACGATAAATTTCGGCGGCGTATCGCCGCATGGCCGAACTAATGCTCACGGAGTTATCTCGCTGAAAATATCAAGTATGTTGAAACTTTAGTTTATGGGAATTTACATCAATCTTTTCATAAGTATCTAGATTATGCGTCAGCCACTTATTATACTGCGCACATTCTAAATGCGGCAGACACGCCAGGTTTTTCGCCTGAGTTAATCTTTGGTGTTGTTTGGCAAAAAAAGAGCGACGTTGCGTTGCTCAGACAAATAAATCTCATCATTTCTTGGAGGTACTGTGAAAAAACATCCGTTGTTCGTCTTTTTGATGGCTTTGTTGCTTGCTGCCTGCCAGGGTATGGCAAGACCCGCGATAGCAACCGAGCATCCTGCTACTCCCCAATTGTCTTTTCCAGTTACGATTGCGCATAAATATGGGGAAACCACGATTGCTGCAAAGCCAGAACGAATTGTTCTGGTTGGGCTAACTGAGCAAGATGCGTTGCTGGCGCTGGGCGTAGTGCCGGTGGCGACCCGTGAGTGGTGGGGCGAGCGCCCAGGCGCCATTTTCGAATGGGCAAAAGATAAATTGGGAGATGCTCCTTTGCCAGTTGTGTTGTCTTCTGGCGAGTTGAATTTTGAGCAAATTGCTGGACTGCGCCCGGATGTTATTATTGGGTTGTATTCCGGCCTGACTCAAGAAGAATATGACAATCTCTCCAAAATTGCCCCTACCGTTGCTCAACCGGCGGAATATCCCGATTGGAGCATTCCCTGGCAGGAACTGACTCGCAAAATTGGGTTGATTGTGGGTAAACGGATAGAAGCCGAACAATTAGTCGCCGACCTGGAAGCAAAATTTGATGCCGTTCGGAAAGCGCATCCAGAATTCAAAGGAAAAACCGCCATTGTTGCCTCTGCCTGGGGGTACCCCGATTCGTACTGGGTATATAGCTCCAGCGACGTTCGTACTCAATTTCTGTTGACGTTGGGGTTCAACTCGTCTCCCGTCTTCGACGAAGTTATTGGGAGTACTTTTGGCGCTTCTATCAGCCGCGAAAAGGTAAACCTGTTGAACGATGCAGACGTAGCGATATGGTTTGCTGATAACGACGAACTCTCGGACCCCTTATATCACCAGCTCAAAATCAGCCAGGAGGGGCGCAATATCGTCATTAAGTCAGAGGAACCCTTGGCATTTGCTTTTTCGTTCAATACCGTGTTGAGCCTGCCTTATGTGTTGGATGAATTGGTGCCCCAATTGGCTGCTGCGATAGATGGCGACCCAATCACCATTTATTCAAAATGACTCTACATCCGCTTGAAGAAACTTTTGCCCGATTAAGCGCGTCGCACCCTGAGTATAGCCACTGGTTGCTCACTCAGACGGACGCTCGAGAGGGTTGGCTTTCCGCCACAGACCTTGTGGCGGAAGGCTCCTCCTCTCTTTTCTATTTGCTCAATCTCGCATCATCCAGGTACAAAGCAAACGACTTGCGACCGGCTGCGACCTTGTGGTTTGGTCATGTGGTCTATGGCGTTGCGGGCGCTTCCATCGCCTGCTTTATGGTCGAACAGCGTGTGCCTGACCTTTCTGCTACGCACCTGCGATTTCTATTCGGCGCGGATGGAGAAATGGAACATATTGCCTGGATAGGGCGTTTCTTTGCCGCTTCGTCCAGCGATTCGGCAGCCGCGCATCCTGATTGTATTGTCCTGCCAGAGCGGGATGCCTTGCGTGAGTATTTGCGCGGACAACTTATTGCCTTATTTGCCCCGCTGATTGTTTTATTGTCCACTTATGCTGCTATCAGCCAGGCGAGTCTGTGGGCGTTGGCTGCTGATTATCTTGCCTATGCTTTTGCTGCGGTAGGAAGCCTGATGGGAAACAGCGTTTTGGGCATTGAAGAAAGCCGCGCTTTTGCGGCAGTCAAATCACCATTGAGCACAAAGCGCGGATTCGTTGCTGTCGAACACCTGGGACAAGTAGAGTATCTCCTGGAACGGACATCCTGTTGCCGCTATTATCAGGTGAAAAATGGCGCGTATTGTCATTCATGTCCAGGCCGTCCTATGAAGGAACGCATTGCGCTTGTGAAACAAAATATGGAGCGATACATCACAGGAACAACATGACAAACATTGTACAGACTTTGAACAGATTAAAACCGAAAACGTTGCATTTTTTGCAGATTGGCGCATTTCCGCTCACGATTGCTGTGTTGGGATTGGCCGTTGTTGTGAGTATCACTTTTGGGGCGGTAGATATTCATCCTGCCACAGTAGTGGATTCCATTTTTGCTTTCGATGCAGACAACACCCAGCATTTGATTATCCAAACCTTGCGCCTACCACGCGCTTTGACGGCAATGTTGACTGGTGCCGCGCTGGGGGTTGCGGGAGCAATTATGCAAGGATTGACGCGCAACCCTCTGGCTGACCCTGGTCTTTTGGGAATTCAAGCCGGCGCGGTTTTGGCGGTGGTGAGCGGTGTATATCTTTTTCATATTGATACATTGCCGGTTTATGCTCTGTTTGCTTTCATGGGCGGTGCGTTGACCGCGTTGGCTGTTTATGCGCTTGGCTCGCTGGGTCGAAGTGGCGCAACGCCTTTCAAGTTGAGCATCGCTGGCGCAGCCATCACCTCTTTTTTGTCTTCTCTGACGACGGCGATTCTGATGTTCAACCAACGCTCGCTAGAGGAAGTCCGATTTTGGTTGGCCGGCAGCGTGGCAGGCCGTGAAATGAGCCTGGTGTTGCAGGCAGCGCCTTTCTTGGTAGGTGGGCTAATCCTGGCACTGGCACTCGGCAGACAAATCACTACTCTTTCATTGGGCGAAGATGTTGCGCGCGGACTGGGACAAAATGTTGGCAGACTTAAATTTCTTGCTGCCGCATCCATTGTTCTTTTGGCAGGCAGCGCAGTGGCGTTGGCTGGTCCAATTGGGTTTGTCGGTCTCATCATTCCCCATGTTGTTCGCATGTTTGTTGGAGTAGATTATCGCTGGGTGTTGCCTTATTCTGCCATCCTTGGAGCCACCTTTTTGATACTCTCCGATTTGGCCGGCCGTATATTGGTGCGCCCATTGGAAATGCCAGTTGGCATTATGACGGCTGCTCTTGGCGGCCCCATGTTTATCTACCTGGCGCGGCGAAAGGTCAAGTGATGAAAGCGACACTTCATATTCATTCGATAACCCGGCGCTCTTGGCGGGTTTCTTTGAAGAATATCTCTCGTCTGTACTTGGTGTTGGGTAGTTTGTTGTTCGCCACGTTCATAACGTTTGTCCTGCAACTTTGGCTTGGCGAGTATCCTATCGCGCCATTCGACGTATTGAACACCCTGCTCAGCAGGCAAGTAACTGACAAAAATTATCACTTTGTGGTGATGGAATTACGTCTGCCGCGCGCGATTGTGGCCTGGATGGTGGGGATGGCCTTGGGTGCCTCAGGCGCAATCATTCAGGGCCTTACGCGCAATCCGCTCGCATCTCCTGACCTGACGGGAGTTTCTGCAGGCGCAAGTGCTGGGGCCGTCACCATGTTTGTTTTCTTTCCCGGCGCGCCAGATGTTTTGCTGCCTCTCGCGGCTTTTGGAGGTGGTATTTTCACGGCATGGCTGCTTTATCTGTTCGCCTGGCGTAATCGGTCAACAGCAGGGAGCGATTCGCCGCTTCGGTTGATTCTGATAGGGATTGGGCTTTCTGCCGTCTTAAGCGCATTTACTTCTTTTGCGCTTACCTTTAGCGAAATCTGGAATGCTCAGCGCGCTATGATTTGGCTGACTGGCACGGTCTATGCGACCGGATGGGACGATGTAAACGCACTATTTCCATGGCTGGTGGTTGGTTTGCCGTTGACGTTGCTAGGCGCGCGCGATTTGAACGTTCTCAACCTGGGTGATAATGTGGCGCAAGGTCTGGGATTACCTCTGCATACCGTCCGTGCGTTTTTGCTCCTGCTTGCAGTAGCGTTAGCAGGTGTGACCGTTACCGTAGCTGGAATCATGGGATTTGTTGGCCTGATTGCGCCACACCTTGCCCGGCGTTTGGTTGGCGTGATGCACGAGAAGTTGATTCCAACTTCGGCTTTGATGGGTGGTTTTTTGCTCATTCTGGCTGATTTGATTGGGCGCACTATTCGCCCACCCACTGAAATCCCCGCCGGTATCGTTATTTCTATCGTTGGAGTGCCATTTTTCTTATACCTTTTGTGGAAGCGAGAAAAAGCCTGATGACCATTTTACGCGCAGAAAAATTATCGCTGGGTTACGACACAACGCCGATTGTGCATTTGCTCGATTTAGAAACACCCTCCGGACAAATCACCGCTCTGATTGGCCCAAACGGGTGTGGAAAATCTACCCTATTACGGGGGTTGGCGCGGCTGCTTAAGCCAAAGCACGGAGCTGTTTTGCTTGATGGCCGTGCCATTCATACCCTCCCTACCAGGCAGCTTGCACGCGTGCTGGGGCTTTTACCGCAATTGCCAACAGCACCTGAAGGTATTACTGTGCGGCAACTGATAGCGCAAGGACGTTATCCTCATCAGACCTGGTTTCAGCAATGGGGACAGGAAGATGAAACTGCCCTTCGCAATGCTCTGGCACTGACCTCGCTTACAGACCTGGCTGACCGGGTGGTAGATACCCTTTCAGGAGGTCAACGTCAGCGCGCCTGGATTGCGATGTCCCTTGCTCAGGAAACGGATATTTTGCTGCTTGATGAACCAACCACCTATCTCGACCTGGCGCACCAGCTTGAGGTGTTGGAATTGCTGGTTCAACTCAATCGGAAAGGCAAGACTATCATCATGGTATTGCATGATTTGAACCATGCCGCGCATTATGCTGACCATTTGATTGTACTATCTGATGGGCGCGTTGTTGCCCAGGGAATGGCCGGTCAGGTAATTACGCAAGAAATCATTCGTAAGACCTTTGGGGTAGAGAGCCTGGTTATGCCACACCCTGTTACAGGCAAGCCATTGTGCTTGCCTTTGCGGCGCATTGCCTAATGAGGAAACATTCATGGTGAGAATAATCTATTTTGCTTTGAGCATATTTGTAATCATCATGCTAACTGCCTGTGGCAATGACAACCGGACTTTTCCCATCATTGTTCAAGAAATGGATGGGACGCGCATGGTCGTTCATCGTTTTGGCAAAACACAAGTTCCACTGGAACCCAAACGGGTGTTGGCGCTTGGTCAGGAATACATGTTGGCCGATTTACTGGATGCTGAAATTTCAGTTGTGGCCTCTAATGCCAACCTGACTGACAACCTGGACGGTTTTGAACCGCAGGAATTAGACGATATCGTTCTTCTCTCTGCGACCGACCCGAATTTAGAAATGCTCTCCTTACTCAATCCTGACCTGATTATTGGAGTGGACTATTTTATCAGCCGAATTGGCTACGATAAACTTTCGGCGATTGCACCGGTTGTTGCAATTGATGCCGATGAGGATTGGCGAAGAACCTATGTCGAAACACTCGCGATATTTGGTAAGGCAGAGGATGCAAAAGCGAACCTGGCAGATTATGATGCGCGTTTATTTGCCATAAAAAAAGAGCTGAATGCGAATGGACGCCCGATTTCTGTTGGGACGATTTATCCTGACCAATCGCCTGCCGCATGGGTAGACGGTCCAACTGCTGTGCCACAAATGTTGCTCGACCTGGGTTTTACCCTGAGTCCAGGAACGGCGCAGTTTAATCAATTTAATATCCACGATGGGCGAGTCTTTTTTAGCATTGAACGGCTCGAATTATTCGCGGCGGATACTTTCATTTTGTTGCAATCAGCGCGCGTGGATGGAGAACAGGAATCACTGGCAAAAGTAAAAACCAATCCGATTTGGCAAAAATTGCCAGCCGTGCAATCAGGCCGGGTTTTTGAACTCAATCGGCTCGGCTACCCGGGTCTTCGTGGGCGAAAGCAATTGTTGCATGATTTGACGGAAATACTGAAAAAATAAACGCATTACGCATCTGATTTCGACATTCCAGGAGGATACCCATGTGCAATTACTTGCTGCCGATTACACCTGACTATGACAACCGTTCCATATACCGTTGCGAACATGGTACCTTTCACCTGGCCTGGGGACGCGCCACTTTTCACCTTTCGCCCGAAGAGTTGAATACGTTATACGCGCTGGCGCATGGGCTGGCAACCGACGACAACATCAACCGCCGTATCCACTTGCATCAACGGACAGCTCCCAGTGGCGAGGCTTTTATAGAAATCTGGCTTGCTGGTTTCGGGTTTCGGCTCACTCTACCTGATTTTAGAGTGCTTCAGGCTATTTTACAAAACGCCATGGATTGGTTGTCTGAGCAACCGCCTTTTTCCGAGTCCGACCATATGCTGCAAATAGAAGCGGCTCATATATGGAGAAAGAATGTGATTCCGAAAAAACTTTTTTGGAATTAAGCAGATCCTTTTTTAATCTTTCTTGCGGTATCCCCGCGCCAGGTGGTTGAGCAAGTGTATCAATTCGCGCATTTTTTCGGGCGCGGCGCTATCGGTCGTCAGGACGCGGTGGTTCCCCTTTTTGCTCTCCACTTCGATTTTGTAGGCGAATTGGTCTACCGGTGGGTGGGAAGGAAGCATTCGTTCCGGCAGGCCGAAGAAATCCAGTTCCTCGAGCAGTTCGCTCACTTTGTCCGCCTGGTCTTCCGGCAGGTCGTCCAGGTCGAACGTACAGGAGAGTTTCAGTCCGGCAAAACCGCCGGTACGTTCGTAGCGAATGCGCGTGCTCATATTTGCTTCAGTCCGATGGCGCGCAACAGCGTCGGCAGGCAACCATCGCCCTGGGAAGGTGGCGGGGTTGTGGTTTCGTTGACGAGGATACCCACTTCGGCCCAACCGGTCTTGACGGCTTGCTGTTCCAGGCTGCCTGCGCCGTATATCTGCCCTGCGGTTTGCCAGGTCAGGTCGGCGGCCTGCTGGAAGTTGGAGGTGGCGGTGAGTTTGTCGCGCAAAGCGAGATACCAGATGTGGCCAGCCTTTTCCCAGGCATAGCCGCCGATTTCGCGCGCCGTTACGTAAAAGGCGTGGTTGGGGATGCCCGAATTGATATGCACACCGCCGTTGTCTTCGACTGTATTGACGTAATCGCGCATGTGAGCGGGCTGGGGGTCTTTGCCAAGCAGCGGGTCATCGTAGGCGCTGCCGGGTGCTTTCAGCGAGCGGATTCCGATTCCATTGACGTTAGCGGTGAACAGCCCGGCGCCAATGACCCAATCGGCCTGGTCAGCGCTTTCGCGGCGTTGATATTGCTTGACGAGCGCGCCGAAAACATCGGACATGGATTCGTTTAATGCGCCCGATTGTCCGTAGTAGGCCAGTTTGGCCTCGTATTCGGTCACGCCGTGCGTCAGTTCGTGGCCGATGATGTCCACCGCAACCGTAAAGCGGTTGAACAACCGTTGGGAGGGTGGTAAATCTTCATCGCCATCGCCATACACCATTTGCTGGCCGTTCCAGAAAGCGTTGTCGTAGCCTTTCAGGTAATGGACGGTCGAATCCAGGCGAAGCCCGTTTCCATCAATGGAATTGCGGCCATAGATTTCTGAGAACAGGTCGTAGGTCAGGCCGGAGCCGTCATACGCCTCGTTAACCGCCGGGTCTTCCACCGGTGGTTCTCCTTCGCGCCGCACGGGAATACCGGGCAGTTGTGCACCACCCTGCGCGTCGTATACCACCCGTTGTTTGCCGGGCGCGGCAGTGAGCGCCAGTGCCACGGCCAGGTCACGCGCCGCCTGGCGCTGACCGCGAAATTGCGCTGAAATTTGCAACGTCTGCAACGCAAAGGCACGCTGACGTTCGTTGCCGTTGCGGATGATTTCCTTGAGCATGTGCGGAGGCAAGATGCAGGTCAGGGGATGGCGGTGCATGGTCGGTCCTTTAAGCAAGAGACGAGTGTAACTTCAGTATAGGATGATTGAGAAAATTTGCAAGCAGGCTTTTGGGGCTACTGCTGCAAAAGCCGCCATGCTTGTAAGGCAGCCCGCAACTGTTGCGGCGATTGGAAGTGAACTGCATGAAACCCCAACTGGCGGGCGGTCTCCACGTTGGCAAGAGAGTCATCAATGAAAACGCATTCCTGCGCCTGGCAGGCCAGGCGTTCCAGCGTGAGATGATAGATGTCCGGGTCGGGTTTGACCATTCCCACCTCGCCAGAGACAATCATCACATCGAACCAGTCGAAAAAAGCAAAGCGTGGACGAACCAGTGCCAGTTTTTCTGCCGAAAAGTTAGTCAATGCGGCGCGTTTCAGGCCGTTTCCGCCCAGTTCGTACAAAATTTGTGCTGTGCCTTCGATGGGGCCGGGGATGCAATCGAGCCAGTGTTCGTGATATGCACGGATGAGCGCCGCCCGGTGCGGAAAACGGGCGGAAAGTGCGGCGACCCCCTCTGTAAATGGGCGTCCTTTGTCCTGCTCCAGATTCCAGGCCAGGAAGTTGACTTCTTCCAAAAAAGCGCGGATTTCCGCTTCCGTCAGGGCGGGAAAATGTTTTTTGTACAGTGCCAGCGGGCTCCATTCCAGCAGAACACCGCCCAAATCGAAAATCACCGCGCGAATGTTCATGCCGTTTATCCGTTGAGGGTTTGATTCCTCCAGGCCTGTTCGGCCAGGGCCAGTGCACCCAGCACCCCTGCGCGATTTCCCAGCCCGGGCAGGACGATGTACTCTTCGATGCGTTCCAGAATGGCAGTTGATTGAATATATCTGTTGAGCAGGGCGGGAACTTTCTCGCGAACCTTTTGCAACACTTGTGGTTGCTGGCTTACGCCACCCCCTAACACAATGCGCTGGGGCGAAAGAGTGTAAATGTAACTGCACAGTGCCAGCGCGATGTACTCCGCTTCCAATTCCCAGGCTGGATGTTCTGGTGGCAGCGTTTCGGCTTTTTGTCCCCAGCGTTTTTCGATGGCCGGGCCGGAGGCTAACCCCTCGAAACAATCTCCATGAAAAGGGCAATTGCCCGCAAACGGGTCGCGAGCGCGGTCATGCGGCAGGGGCAGGTGTCCGGCCTCGGGGTGAAGCAGGCCATGAACCAGCCTGCCGTGAACGAGCAGTCCGGCGCCGATGCCCGTGCCGATGGTGATGTACATCAGCGGGTCGCAGTTCTGTCCGGCGCCCCAGCGTCCTTCGGACAGGGCAGCAGCGTTCACATCCAGGTCAAAGCCAATTGGCACATGGAACGCCGACCGCAACGGCCCAACCACATCGGCGTGGGACCAGCCTGCTTTGGGGGTGAGCAGGATATGGCCGAAGGTGGGTGAGCCGGGCCGTGGGTCTATCGGCCCAAACGAGCCGAACCCGAGCGCTACCAGTGCGCCGTGAACCCGTTCCTGGTCCTTAAAAAATGCCACAGCCCGCTCCATAGTTTCGGCGGGGGTGGTGGTTGGAAAGCGCGTTTCGGCGCGGATGTCGTCGGGGCCGCTTCCAACGGCGCACACGAACTTGGTACCGCCGCCTTCAATGCCGCCGAAGAGAGGCGCATACGTTTCAGACGTCATGTTCGACCTCATTGTCCTGAACTGGAAATGACCACCTGTTACGCAGAGCGATGGTTGCCAAGAGCCGCCTGCGCGATAATTATAACCGACCTGAAAATGGCAAACTGCTCGCCTGATGATGCCTGAATTATGTTCTATAATTCGACCTGACTATGATGAAACTGTTTCCACGCTTCTCCGAACGCTCGACTCCCTGGTTCTTTGGCCTGCTCACCGTGCTGGCCTATGGCCTGTTGGTATTTCAGACTGGCTTTTACTGGGACGATTGGCCGTTTGCCTGGTCGGCGCATTTTCTTGGCCCAACAAGTTTTTTTGATTCGTTTGTGCGTGTGCGTCCTTTCCTTGCGCCGATTTTCTGGCTGACCACTACGCTTTTGCCCGAAACACCGCTGGCCTGGCAAATTTTTGCGCTTGTCATCCGTTTTTTGCTCACGCTTACCGCGTGGTGGGCGTTTCGGCAAATCTGGCCGGCGCATCCTCGCCAGACCTTGCTGGCCGCCCTGGCATTTCTGGTCTATCCCGGCTATAGTCAGCATTGGGTGGCCTTTACGCACATCAATCAGGAATTGATTCCGCTGCTGTTCTATCTCCTCTCTTTTGGGATGACCGGTCTGGCGCTTCGTTCAGCATCTGGAGGCAACCGCCGTACCATCCTGAGCCTGCTTCTGCTTGCGATGGGTGTCTTTCCTACCGAATACTTCATCACCCTCGAACCGTTGCGCTTTTTTTTCCTGGCCTCGATTTTTTATGAACGCGAAGAAAGTGCGCGCGCTCTGTGGCGTGCTGTGCGTGCCTGGCTTCCGTACCTGGCCGTATGGGGATTGAATGCGTTGTGGCTTTTGTTTTATTACCGTTCTGGCATCTATGCCAATTACGATGTCACGCTGGGAGAAACCACTCTCTCTCCGGCAGGGGTTGTGACGGGGTGGCTTGCGGCCAGCGGTGAAGCAGTTTGGGAAGCCGGTTTTTACGCCTGGGGGCTTTTGCCGCTGCTGGCAGCGCGCAGTTTTACCGCGCCATCCACCTGGCTGGCGGTGGGAGTGGCGGGGGTTTCGTTTGGACTGGTTTGGGTCTTTTTGCGCCGCTTTTCGTGGCCTGAGCCACTTGCGGTTCGTTCAACCTGGGCGCTTCAGGCAATCATCATCGGCCTGATTGGCCTGGTTCTGGGACGTATTCCTTCGTGGGCTGCCGGGCTGCCGCTCACGCTGCAATCCAGTTTCGACCGTTTCACTGTCTCGATGTTCCCTGCAGCAGCATTGCTGACCGCTGGCATGCTCTCACTGCTCTTTCGGCGGGAGACGCTCTGGCGCGTTGCTGCGGCCTGCGTGGTTGCGCTGGGAACAGGCCAGCAGGTCTACAATGCCAACATCTTCCGGCGCGATTGGGAACGCCAGCAAAGCTTTTACCGCCAGCTGGTCGAGCGTATTCCGGCGCTTTCTCCTGGCACAGTGTTGCTGACAGATGAAGTGGAGATGGATTATGAGACCGATTATGCCCTGACCGCTGCCGTCAACTGGATATATGCGCCGGAGTTTCGCGGCGGTAACCTCCCGTATCTGGTTTTGGGGGTGGGAGAACGCTCCGGCAGATTGCCCGCTTTCGAACCGGGGCATGCCTTCACTTTTCCCTACCGGCCGGTGCGTTTTGAGGGCAACACTGCACAGGCGGTGGTCTTCTTGTTTCCGCCAGGAGGGTGCCTGCGGATTCTGGACCCGGCTTTTGACAGCGAAGCGACGTCAGGCAAAGAGTCGGCGCTTCTTTCGCAGTTATTGCCGCTTTCTAACCCCGCACACATTCAGACCGATAGGCCTGCGCCCGCTCTGCCCGCGTCTGTGTTTGGGCCAGAAAAGCCCACAACATGGTGTTCATATTACGTTCGCGCGGAACGGGCGCGTCAGTACCGTGATTGGGCGCAGGTGACCCGCTTATGGCAAGAATCTGCCGCCGCCGGTTTTACGCCCTCGAACGTCCTCGAACTTTTGCCTTTCGTGGAGGCTTATGCCCACGCTGGAGCGTGGCAAGAGGTCGAAATGCTCTCGGCACGCGCGCTTGAAAGCCCGGTGGGGCGCAAAGCATTATGCGCTCTGTGGAGGCGGCTGAATGTGGAATTGACCGTGCCAGCATCCATTCTTCAACAGGCCAACTGTTCGCCTTAAGCAGGCGAAAGATGCTGTTTTGCCAGCAAAAGCGCGGCGAGCGTTTTTGCATCCTGGAGTGCGCCGCGCTCGGCCTGCTGAAACGCCTCGGCAACCGACAGGGTTTCAACTGAGAGAAACTCATCGGCATCGGCTTCGAGCGGGTTGTGCTTTAAGCCCCTTGCCAGAAAGACGTGCATTAACTCAGTGGAATAGCCTGGTGCCAGGTAGAAGGCCCCAATCTCTTCCAGATGTTGTGCTTCCATGCCAATTTCCTCGCGAATTTCGCGTGCGGCCGCTTCTGCCGGCGGCTCGCCCGGCTCCAGTGTGCCGGCGGGCAGTTCCAGCAATTCAACTTGTGCGGCATGGCGATACTGGCGCACGAAATACATTTGCCCTTCGTCATCTACCGGAATCAAGATGACGGAGCCGGTATGCTCGATGATGTCGTATTTCACGGTGCGGCCATCGGGGGTACGCAGATGGTCGCGGCGGACGTGAAAGGCGCGACCTTCATAGACCGATTCGGCACGGAGCAGTTCAAACTTCATGGAGGCCTTCCTGTGTAAAGAAATGCCCGGGCAGAGAGCTTGCCCGGGCGTGGGAGAACGCAAGAAATTGTCAGGGAATCGTGATTTGCGTTCCGACGGTGAGCGTGTAGGGCGCTTGTAAGCCGTTTTGGGCCGCAATTGCCAGCGGGTCTACATCGCCGAATTTGCAGGCGATGCTGTAAATTGTATCGCCACTCAAGACGGTGTAGGTAGTGGGGTGTTTCAACAGCGCGCGCTCGCCAGGGAAGGGTTTGCCCGTCTGCGGAATCTTCAGCACGGTGCCGGGCGTAAAGTAGCTTTGCGAGCGGGTGAGACCGTTGAGCGCCAGTAACTCATCCGGGTCTACATTGAAGCGGCGCGCAATGCAGAAGGGAAATTCGCCCTTTTGCAGGGTATAGGTGGATGGCCGGCCTGTGGGAGAAACGGGATTCACTTGCGGGGGCGGCGTGGGCGAGGGGTTTGTAACCTGCGCTCCAGGCGTTTCTCCTGCGACCACCACCGGCTGTTGGGGTGTGACGTTGGGGTCGGGGGTCACGATGACGGGTGACTCGGGCTGTGTTAGCCCACCCTCCGGCGTGCCGGTGAGGGCAACGGCAGTTTGCGTGGCGAACGCTTGAATGCCCTGCATGCCGGCATCAATGGTTGGCACGGCAGGGAACTCCGGTGTGGGCACCGGCGTGGAGGCCGTGCGCTGACAGGCGGCCACAAGCAGGGTCAGCGCCGCCAGGAAAGAAAAAACGAGACGCTTGCTCATAGTAACTTGCTCCTCTCCAGGTGAAAGACGGAATAGGCGCGGGAGAGTGGGGTGGGTAATTGGATACTAGCACAACCTTTGTGATGCGTCAAGCAAACTGAAAATTTTTTTGACAATTTGCGATTTTTCAAACTCGTGATAATATCCATTTACTATGCCGGAAAACATCAAAATTGTTGCAACCAACCGTAAAGCCGGGTTTGAATACTTTCTGATGGAACATTTCGAGGCTGGGCTGGCCTTGCAGGGGAGTGAAATTAAGTCGATTCGAGCGGGTCAAATCAGCCTGGGCGAAGCCTATGTGGAGACGGATGGAAACGAAGCCTGGCTGGTAGAGGCGCACATCGCTCCTTACCGCGAGGCCAACCGTTTCAATCACGACCCCAAACGTCCGCGCCGCCTGCTCCTGCACAAGCGCGAGATTCGTAAACTCTGGAACGAAGTGCGCCAGAAAGGCGTGACCATTGTTCCGCTCAAGGTGTATCTGAAGAACGGGCGTGCCAAACTCGAAATTGCTTTGGCAAAAGGTAAGAAATTGCACGATAAACGCGATTCGATTGCCCGGCGCGATGAAGCCCGTGAACACGCACGTGAGATGCGCCGCAGCAATGGATTCTGAGAAAGGGATGATGCGTATGCTTCCCTCGACGATTGGCGGTATCAACTTGCTGCCTGAGGCGCAAAAGCGCGCAATTTACAGCCGGGTTATCCCACAGGAATTGCTTGACCGCTTTCAACTGCCTGCTGCCGATTCTCAACGCTTGCAATCGCTTTTGCATTTCCGCTTTGACCCTGGCACGACGGATGTGGAAATGCGCCTGTATCACGAGCCGCGCTTTCCCGACCCGGTTTTGTACGGGCATTTGACCGATACGATGAACGGGCAGGTACATGTTCTGCTGTATATTTTGAACGACCCCGATTCGCCGCGCTTCGATGTAGACCGTATGCCCGACGGTACTCCTACTCGTTTTGGCACTCTGAAGCGCAATCTGGAGGCTGAAATTGCTGCCATGCAGGCGGGGCTGGCGCCGGGTCAGGTTCGACGCGGTTTGCGCCTGCTGGCGCCGGCCATTGCGGCTTTTGAGCGCTTCATTGCCAGCCTGGAACATGAAATGTATTTTGTCGAGCCGCTTTATTATCACAATGCGGTCATTTTCGAGCGGTATGGGTTTGCCTATCAGATGGGGCGGCGGTTGATGGAACGTATTGAAGCCGGTTTTGAGCCAGGAGGCGATTTATTGGAAACGCTCGATGCTTCGACGCCTTTCCGTTTGCCGCAAGCCGCCCACAGCATCCGCTTGCGTTCCTGGGCCATTCATGATGGCATTTTGGGCGAGCCGTTCACGAACGTCACCATGTACAAGCGGATTGGAAAATCGGCAGGCATTAGCACCTGTCCCAGTTGCACGTGGTAGAGACTTTAACTTGTTTGTTGCAGTTTTTTCATCTGAAGTTCGATGAAGACCTGCACCATGTTTGGGTCGAAATGCCTGCCCAGTCCTCGCCGCAGGAAGTTGAGCGCATCCTCGGCAGGTATTCCTTTATGATAAGGGCGGTCTGAAATGAGCGCATCATACACATCTACAATTGCCATGAGACGGCCTTCGCGTGGAATCTCATTCCCGGTCAGTCCTTCGGGATAACCGTTGCCGTCCCAGCGTTCGTGGTGATAGAGAACATACGGTTTGGCCGGACGCAGGTGCGGCACACTTTCAATGATGTGCGCTCCAGCGACTGTGTGGTTGCGCATGATTTGAACTTCTTCGGGGGTGAGGGGACCCGGTTTGTTTAAAACTGCTTCAGGCGTGGTAATTTTGCCCACATCGTGCAAGAGTGCACCGAACTCCAGGATAATCAGGTCTTCGGGCGACCATCCGAGCGCGCGTCCCAGTTCCAGTGCGGATTGTTGAACCCGTTCTACATGTCCGCGTGTATACGCGTCACGTGCTTCGATGACGTTGGCCAGCAGGGTGATGGTTTGTAAATGTGCCTGGTGCGAATCGAACAATTCTGCAGCCCGCCGGCGTTCCAACCGGGATTTGACCGCTATCAACAAATCATCTGCCTGGAAGGGCTTGAAAATGTAATCATCTACCCCCAGCCGTTTTGCCATGTACACATCGTCATGTTCGGAAAGAGCCGAAAGGAAGAGGAAGGGAACCACCGAACCAGAATACAACTTCCGCACGGCTTCCAGCAATTGGAAGCCATTGAGAAACGGCATGCTGATGTCGGAAACGACCAGGTCGGGATTGATTTGCTCAAAAGCCTCCAGGGCTGCCTGCCCGTTGGGGTAAGCAAAGACTTCATACCCATCCATTTCCAGGATAGCGCGTGTCATGCGGCGCAGCATATCATCATCTTCAGCAAGCAAAATACGCGCCATGGTTAGGGTCCCCAGCGAGGCTGCCAGTCACAGTAATCGTTATTCGTCAGACGGGTGAGGCCTGTGCCATCAATCCGTATTTTGTAAATCTCGCAGCCATGCACATTTCCAAATCGGTCGAAATAGGCGGTGAAGACAACCCATTGCCCATCGGGAGAGAAAGCGGGGCCCTGGCTGTTACCGCCCGGCGGTGTGAGTTGACGTACGGGGGAACCATCGAAGGGGAGCAGAAAGAGTTCCCGCTCCCATGAGCGTCCCGAATAGGTGACAATGTAGCGGCCATCGGCAGACCAATCGCTGCGTCCGCGCAAAAGCGGCAGGTCCGAAATCTGCTGCAGGCCGCTTCCATCCAGATTGATGCTGAATAATTGTGGCAAGCCGTTTGTCTGGGATGCGAACAGAATTTTTTGTCCATCGGGTGACCAGGTAGGGTCCCAACCGTTGGGGTAGAGCATGCGTGGATTGCTGCCATCGCGGTTCATTACCCAAATCATATCCTTCTTGCCATCGCTTTGCGCAAAGGCTATCAGCCGTCCATTCGGTGAGGCTTCGGGGGCTATGCCCGGCTGGCCCAGATGGATGAGTTGTCCGGTTGTCAGGTTGAGTTCGTAGAGGGTGAAGTTCGTCCCATTCAGGTTGGAAGAGAACAGGACGCTTTCGCCATCGGGGGTGAGGGAGGGGTAATAATGTCGGGCGTTGTCGTTGGTGGTCAGCCGACGTTGATTGCGTCCGTCCGAATCCATGATACAGATTTGATCATAGGTCGTTACTCGAAACATCTGGCAGACGTAAACGATTTTTCCGCTGCCGGATACAGCGCTGGTACTGGCTATGGATGTTTCGCGGGCGGGGGTGGAAGCCGCAGGTTGTGTTTGGGGGGCAAAGGTGGGAAATACCAGTGGCGGGGGCGTGGGACGTGCATTGGCAATCCTTCGGCGGGCGAGTGAAACCCCCAGCCATGCCACCAGCGCAAGGGAAACGCAGGCAAATGTAACAATCAGGAGTGTCGTATTACGGGACACCGGTCAGAATACTTTCGGTCTTTGCGCCGCCGCTCGAAATTTGAGCAATGCGGGTATCACGAAAAACACCTTTGTTATGCAGTTCGATGAAGACTTCGACAATTTTGGGGTCAAAATAAATGCCGGAATATTTGCGGATGTATTCCAGCACCGATTCTTCTGTACAGCCACGCCGGTATGGGCGGTTAGAGAGCAGGGCATCCCACACATCTACGATGGAGAAGATGCGCGCAGCCAGGGGAATTTCTTCGCCTTTCAACCCGCGCGGGTAACCGGAGCCATCCCAACGTTCGTGATGACAGTAAGGAATATCAAGCGCCGGGCGCAGGTAAGAAATGGGGTAGAGCATTTGCAGGGCATATTCGGGATGTTTACGCATCTCGGCCCATTCTTCATCGGTCAGCGCGCCTGGTTTTTGCAGGATGCGGTCTGAAATGCCCATCTTGCCGATGTCATGTAACAAAGCGCCGCGCCGTAAGTGGACGATGTCATCTTCCGACATGCCCAGTGCGCGCGCCAGGCGTACGGCGGCTTCGGTAACACGCTGGGTGTGGCCTTCGGTTTCTTTGTCGCGCAGGTCAAGAACGCGTGACCAGCCTTCGATGGTTTCATCGTATGCTTCGGCCAGATACTGGTGCGCGCGTTGGAGTTCGATTTCAGCGCGTTTGCGCTCGGTAATATCACGGATGATGGAGATGATACAGGGTTCTCGATTCACTTCGATAATGCGCGCAGAAATCAGTCCGAACCAGTGTTCTCCACGTTTATTTTTGAAAATCGCCTCCATGTTATTGACCTGGTTTTGTAACTGCATGGAGAGCAGAAAGCTGCGGTATTCATCCAGATTCGCCCAGATATTAACGGCCAGTGCTGGCTTGCCGAGAATTTCTTCCGCTGGATAGCCTGTAATGGAAGTAAACCCCTCGTTGATTTCAATATATGTTCCATCAATGAGGTGTGTAATCGAGATGGCATCGGGAGAAATACGAAAGGCTTTGGAAAATTTGTCTTCCGAAAGTCGTAAGGCTTCATCGGATTTGCGTTTCTGGTCGCGCAGGGCTTTTTGTTGCAACGCGCGTTCCACCGCCTGCCCCAGCCGGCTGAGACGGTCTTTGAGCAGGTAATCAGCAGCGCCTTGCTTCATGGTTTCTACGGCGGCTTCTTCGCTGATGGTGCCGGTGACAACGATGAAAGGAATGTCGTATCCCTTTTCTTGCAAGAGATGAAGCGCCTGCATGGCTGTAAATTGCGGCAGGCTGTAATCGGCCAGGATGATGTCCGGCTGCTCATCTATGGCGCGCAGGTATTCGTCCTGCGTATCTACGCGGACACTGGCGCAATCATAACCTGAACGCTTCATTTCATATAGAATGAGCTCTGCGTCCGCCGGACGGTCTTCCAGGATGAGGACATTCAGCCGCATTTTGAGTCCCATTCGGGTACTAAGTGTTCGCGAGCGGCACCTGGTTCAGCAACAGCCAGTACAAACCGACATCACGGACGGCTTGGGTGAATTGTTCAAAGTCTATCGGCTTGACAATGTAACTGTTGACCCCCAGGTTATAGGTTTCGAGAATATCGCGTTCCTCACGCGAAGAAGTAAGCACAACAACCGGAATGGTACGTGTGGATTCGTTCGATTTGAGTTTACGAAGAACTTCCTGTCCGTCAATTTTGGGGAGTTTCAGGTCAAGCAAAATCAGGCGGGGCAATTGTACTGGCGGCTTTTCAGAGTCGGTTGAGGAGCCGAAGATGTATTCCAGCGCTTCGGCGCCATCGCGTGCGTGGCGGATGTGGTTGGCTATCTTGAACTTCCGGAGCGCATAGAGCGATAATTCGGCGTCATTCGGATTATCTTCGACAAGCAAAATCTCAACAGGCATTTCCGTCATTCCCGCCTCCACGGGATATATCTTGGTGCATTGTAAAAATTATAATGTTTTCTTAGAGAAGATACCAGTCTAAAATGGATGATAGAAATTATCAAATTTGACTGTTTTCTCTGCGTGGGAGCGCAAAGAAGAACTCGGCACCCTGGTTGGGTTCCGCTTTGGCCCATACCCGTCCGCCGTGCCGCCAGACGATGCGTTGTACGATGGCCAGCCCTACGCCGGT
>JANWWK010000075.1 GCA_025056175.1 Anaerolineales bacterium | reverse complement strand
GCGTCAGCACCAGCCGACGCAGTTCTTCCTGCCACTCCGGGTGCTGGTGCAACAGGCGCATAAAGTCGTAGTAATCGCGCACTTCAAAGGCCATAGACGAGCTCCTGACCAGGATTATAATCGAATTTGGAGGTCTGCCATCTATCGGGCACCTTTGGCCTTTCTCCAGAAATGGCTCAAAAATTCATGCGGGCTTTAGCCTATATCCGCCGCAGCGAAGACGGACAAAACTTCCTCGTCACTGCCAGGATGAAAGACCCTCAAACTGGCGAGCCTGTGCCGGTTGAGCTTAGAACCTATCCGAAAAATATTCTTGCGCCATTTCGCCCGGACATATCACTTTGTGGCACGCGTGAATGTCCGGGCTATTTCGTTCAAAGCCGTTTGAAAACGGCTAAAATCTGGCCTTTAAGTCCGCTTGAGGGGACTTTGTACCGAAGCTTTCCGGTTTGCTTACGCCGGAGCGCGGTGCGATTACAAATGCTCCGGTTCCTGCCAGTATGAAAACAACCCGCCGATGGATTGGCGCGTAGCGTTGCGCCAGATGGCCTCGCCAAAAATTTTTGCCACCGGCAGAATGGTGAGAAAGGCCGGGCGTTCCACGGGCGGCGGTACAGTATCGGTGGTGACAATTTCCACGATTTGTGGAATCTTTGCCAGCTGCTCCAGCGCTCGCGCGGTGAATACCCCGTGGGTGCAAATCGGGATGATTTCCTGAATGCCCCCCTCGGCCAGCGCTTTGCAGACCTCGAACACCGAGCCGCCGGTGGCAATTTCATCGTCATACACCAGCGCACGCCGGTATTTTCGCAGCAGGCGTGCCTGTAACCCGCCGATTTTGACCTGGGTATCCGAAAGGCGCTCTTTGTGGGCTGCAACGGCGGGCAGGCCCAGCATATTGGCAAACCGCACTGCGGATTTGGCACGTCCTACATCGGGTGAAACCACAATGGTCTTTTCCAGTTTGCGGTGTTTGAAGTAGGCCGCAAATTCTGTGCGCGCGGTCAGCACATCGGTTGGGACGCTGAAGAAGCCGTGTACCTGCGGCGAGTGCAGGGTCATCGTCATCACATGGGTTGCGCCCGCGGTGGCAAGCAAATCGGCCACCAGACGGGCAGTGATGGAGATGCGTGGGGCATCTTTTTTGTCGGAACGGGCATACGAAAAATATGGCAAGATGGCGTGGACGCTGGCTGCTCCGGCGCTCCGCGCAATATCCAGCATAATCAGCAATTCCACCAGATGTTCGCTGACAGGTCTGACCAGCGATTGCACGATGTACACATCTCGTGAACGCACGCTGGCTCCTAGCTGAACTTCCATGCAGTCGTTACTGAAGCGCCGAAACTGCGATTTCTCCAACGGCACGCCCAAATCGTCGGCAATTGCCTGCGCCAGCGCCGGGTGCGACTGCCCGCAAAAGAAGCGTACATCACCGGGGTTGATATGGTGTTCGCTCATTGTGCGCGCCTCCTTGCGATAGATTGAAAACTGTACTGGCAGTTGCCAGCGCACCGCACCCGACCAGGCACATTCTTGTATCGGGCGCGGCGCATGCAGCGTTCAGTTCAACGATTCCAGGTATTCCAGAAACAACCGCACCCCGAACCCCATGCCGCCTTTGGGGCAATAAGACAGGTCTTTTTCGGCCCACATCACACCGGCAATGTCAATGTGCGCCCAGGGGGTTTCTGGGCTGACAAATTGTTTCAAGAACATGCCGCCGATAATTGTTCCGGCTTTGCGCCCGCCACTGTTCTTCAAATCGGCATCGTCGCCCCGAATTTGTTCAAAGTAATCTTCATCCAGCGGAAGCCGCCACAACCGTTCGTGTGTGCGCTCCCCTGCCTGCAAAAGGGCGGCGGCGAGCTCTTCGTGGTTGCTCATCAGCCCGGCACGCACTGACCCCAGTGCGATGAGGACCGCGCCCGTCAGCGTGGCGATGTCAATGATGGCGCGCGGCTTGAAGGTCTGCTCGGTATACGTCAGCGCATCGGCCAGCACCAGGCGGCCTTCGGCATCGGTGCTGATGATTTCGATGGTCTTGCCGTTGAGGGCCTTCAGAATATCATCCGGGCGGTAGGCTGCAGCGGAAATCATGTTCTCGGCGGCGGCAATGACCCCGACAACCGGAGTCTTTAACCCCAGTTTGGCGGCGGCCAGCATCGCTCCAATGACCGCCATCCCGCCCGATTTGTCGTATTTCATGCCGACAATGCCCTCGGTGGTTTTGAGCGAGTAACCGCCGGTGTCCATCGTCAGGGCTTTGCCCACCAGCGCCACCGGCGCGCCGCCCGTGCTGCCAGGATGTTCCAGCAGGATGAGCCGCGCCGGGGTGTTGGAGCCTTTGCCCACCGCCGTCATTGCGCCTGCCCCCAGTGCTGTGAGTTGTGCATCATCCAAAACCGTGCATTTCAGGCCGACTTCGGCGGCCAGGTTTTGCACCCGCTCTGCCAGTGTGACCGGGTTGAGAACATTCGGCGGTTCGTGCGACCAGGCACGCGCCAGGTTGACCGCTTCGGCGACCACTTCGGCCTTGCGGATGACCCGCTCCAGTTCTTCGCGGCTGGGGCCGGTTTCTCCGCTTATCAGCAGACGCAACACCGATTGTTTTTCCTCGCGTTCCGATTTGTATGCCGCAAACGAGAAAGCGCCCAGCAAAAGTCCTTCCAAAAGCGCATACACGGCGCTGACCGGCGGCAACCCCAGCCCAAACAGTGGACCGAGTTCCAGCCCGGCCTCGCTGGCGTTGTTTTTTGCCAGCCACCTGGCGAGCAGTCCGCCTGCCTGGCGCAGGGTTTCGAGCGAGAGTTTTTTCTGTGGCCCCAGCGAGAGCAGAACGTGACCGTTGACCAGGCGCACATCACCGACATCTTTACCGGCGCTTTGGGGGGTGATGGTTTCAGATGCCAGGGCAGGGGTAATCACCAGGCCCGAAAATTCGGCCTGCGCGGAGATAGGGAGGGTCAGTTTCAGTGTCATGGAGTCTCCAGGGGGATGTGCGATATTCTGTTTCGATTGTAGCAAAGAATTCCGGTTGTGTCACAAATTTCTTGCCTGCCCCCGATGCCCTTCGCCGAACGGGTATAATTCTCCCAGTTTCCGAATGGAGGTGAAAGAGTGGACCCGGTCATTTTCTCAATTCAACTGGGAAGTTTCACGCTGACCTTGCGCTGGTACGGCGTGTTGGTGATGTTTGGTGTAGCGGTGGGCGCCTGGCTGGCCGAACAGGAGGTGAAGCGGCGCGGCGAAAACGGTGAACACATCTGGAATGCGCTCCTGTTTCTACTTCCGGCAGGCATTTTAGGCGGCAGGTTGTGGTACGTGGTCAATGCCACCATCGGCGGCAGTCCGTACTATCTCGATTACCCCGCAAAAATTCTGGCGGTGTGGGAAGGCGGCCTGCACTTTTTCGGCGGGCTTTTATTTGGCGCAATTACGCTGTATTTTTACGCGCGCTATTACAAACTGGATTTGTGGCTCTTTCTGGACTCGGTGGCACCGATGACGATGATTGGGCAGGCGCTGGCGCGACCGGCCAACTTCATCAACCAGGAATTGTACGGCCCGCCCACCACGCTGCCCTGGGGTATCCCGATTGACGCTGCTCACCGTATTCCCGCCTATCAGGATTTGAGCGCCTACCCGCTGGAGACCACGCGCTTCCATCCGGTCTTTGCCTACGAGATGATTTTGAACCTTCTCCTGGCCGGGACGCTGATTTGGGCTGCCCGCCGCTGGCCGGAGCGCTTTAAACCGGGTGCTGTTTTTGCCTGGTGGCTGATTTTGGCCGGTTCGGCGCGCACCTTTATCGAATTTTTCCGTCCCGACCAGCCAATTCTGTTTCCCGGCACGTTCATTACGACTTCGATGTTCGTTTCGGCGCTGATGGCACTGACTGGTCTCCTGCTCTTGCTGGCGCGGCAGGGCTGGCTGCGTTTACCCTGGCCGCACTTCCCCGAACGCTACACCATCTCCCCCACGGCAGGGAAGAAGTTGGCGTAAGATTGCATCTAGCCTCCCTCACTCCGCCTTGCGGCGCTTCCCCCGGCCGCTCGCCTTTGGCACGCTTTGCAGGCCCGTAAGCAGTAAATGGGAGAAATTATGCGGATTTTCGCCGTTTTTGGCAGCAAAATCGCTAATTCGCGGGCGTTTTTCTCTCCTGTGAAGGGGGAGGATTATCTTAAGAAAATCTGTGAGATTCCCTATAATCCGCCTGAGGCGTGTCTAAAAGGTTTCAACTCTAAACGAACTCTAGACTCCCGTAAGTAATCACGAATGAACTTTAACAAGCGTGATAAACTAAGGTATGCCGAAAGCCGAGATTGTCACCTGACGGAACGAGAATTCGATGCAGTCGAAACCGCTCTCTGTCGAGACCAAAGTCCCGAAGTATGACAAAGGTTTACCATCATTCGCTTGCTTCATCTGGGTTATAAACCAGAATAGATTGCAGACATGCAGGCTGTCAGCAAGCCCACGATGATATACAGTCGATATGAACGCTGTCGCCATGGTCGAGTGGAAAGGCTAGCCAACCGACTCGAAAGTGGGCAACCGTCGAAGGCGGATGATAGATACACGGTGGTGTGGAGGAAGTGATTTAAGAAACAGACGTCCGTGTTAGGGTACGATTTTGCCATCTCGACGATTGAACGCTTACGCGCTCATCAGGAGAAGGAAACCGGTATCCGTTTTTGAAGATTGGAGATGAAAAATGGCAGAGCGAAGCGTAAAAAGCCTCTTTTACATTACGCACGTGAATAACCTGCCGTCTATCCTTAAGCATGGGATCCTTTCGCATCGGAAGATAACGGAGCAGGGCATTTCTTTTACGCCTGTGTATAACGCCGAAATTGTCGCTCATCGGGAGCGGATTGCAACGCCTGACAACAAAAGCCTTTGGGAATACGCCAACTTATATTTTCAGCCGCGCAACCCTATGCTTTATAAAGTGTTGAGCGAAACCGAAAAAAAAGACGTGGTCATTTTGGGAATAAAACCGCAGATTCTGGATACCAAAGACGCATTTATTTCGTTGGGCAACGCGGCGCATTCCCTATCGTCTCTGGTGGACATAAAAACGGGACTGAAAGCCATCCGTAGCGAGTATTGGAACATTTTGAACAGCGATTGGTGGAAGACCGAGGACGGCACAAAGCGCAAAATCATGGCGGAATGCCTCATCCCCAACAGCGTTCCGCCCTCCGCCATTCATTCCGTCTATGTTGTCAGCCAACATGCGGCGGAACGAATCCGCCCCGTGTTGAGCAGTCTGCCGTTTCCCATCGAGGTGGTGGTGGAGCCACACATGTTCTTCCAGCCGCGGCAGCGCGGTGAAATTACCGACAGGTTGTTTTGGGTGGACGGCGATATGTTCTTCTCCCAAATGCAGACGCTCACGGTGAGCGTGAACACGGTGGGCGTGATGGGCAAGGGACTGGCTTCGCGCGCCAAATACCAGTTTCCCGATATGTATGTGGTCTATCAGGATGTTTGCAAAAGTAAACGGCTGGCGATGGGCAAACCGTATCTGTATAAACGCGAAGCCTCTCTGGATGAAGATTTGGCGGACGAGCCGCTTTCCCTGCCCAACCTGAACGCCAACAAGTGGTTTTTGCTCTTCCCAACCAAAAACCACTGGAAAGAAGGTTCCGACCCCGCGGGAATCGAGAAGGGTTTGGCATGGCTGGTGGAAAACTACAAAACCGAAGGGATTCAATCTATTGCCATGCCCGCGCTGGGCTGCGGCTTGGGCGGTTTGGGTTGGAAAGAGATGGGGCCGCTCATGTGCCGCTACCTTTCCCAAATGGAAATTCAGGTATCCATTTACCTGCCGCAGGAACAGAAGATTGCACCCGAATTTTTGACCAGAGACTTTCTGTTGGGAAAATGACCCATGCTCCTCAACTACAACCCCGACATGCTCTCCTGCCTTGCCAACCTCTCCAGCGACGAAGTCTTCACGCCGCCCAACATCGCTAACCAAATGCTGGATTTGCTCCCGCCTGAAATCTGATGCAACCCGAACGTGACCTTCCTCAATCCTGCGACCCAAATGGGCGTCTTCCTGCTTGGGATTACTAAACGTCTGATGCCAAGCCTGGAAGACCATACTCCGACAGGCAGGAGCGCATCAACTATATCTTTGCCAAACAGATTTTCGGCGGCCTTGCCGCTACACCATCTCCCCCACGGCAGGGAAGAAGTTGGCGTAAAATTGGTTCTCAATCCCCCGGCACGGGGATGGGCGTTTCGAGCGTAAGGGCGGTTGGATTGGTGAGCGGCACGCCAGTATCGAACCCGAAGCGGTCGAAAATATCCTGATACGCGGCTACAATTTGGGCGCGGGTCAGTCCCATGGCTTCGTAAGAGTATTCGTGGTCGCTCCGATAGGTACGGGTTTCGGCGACGGCCTGCGCCACAATCCGCTCCAGAGCGGGGTGTTCGGGGTAACCGAATTGTAAGTAGAATTCGCTTATCATCTCGCGCGGACGTTCGATCAGGTCGTCATACGACAGAATTTTGAAGTTCGGCGAGGGGTGTGTATCTATGTAACGCAAGGGGTGGCGATACCAGTATTGCGTGAAGGCCAGGGTTTCTTCGATGAAGACATACTTTTGCAGCGGTGTGCAAAAGACGCTTGTGGCATAACTCAGCCACGAGATGGTAGAAGGCAGCATATCGAGCGGATTTCGCACCAGGTAGAGAATGCGGGCATCGGGGAAGAATTCCAGCAGCGTTTCGATTTTTGCGCTGAAGGCCGGATTCTTCGAGAGAAAATGTCGTTTGCCGCCATCGGCGTAAACGTGACGTTGAATCAGCGCGTGGTAGAACCCCATGATACGGCGGCGCTCTTCGGCGGGCAGCGCGTCATCGAAGAAGGGGTAGGGAGGCATTTCGTCAAAGAAGGGGAACATCACCACCGAGAAGAACGTACTCCAGGCATGCAACAGGATGTTCTCGTCTTCTTCCGGCTCGAACAGGCTGATGCGATGAATGCGGATTTTCCCCAGCGACCGCTTATCCAGATTCACCAGAAAACGCTTGAGGGGACTTCCCAGCCGCCGGTCGAGGGCTGCAAACGCACCGGAGAGTTTGCGCTGGGTAATGGAGGGGGTGATAAAAATGTCCCACGTGCGCAGGCTGGTGAATGTTTCTGCCTCGCGGGAGAGCAGGCGATGCAGGAAGGTGGAGCCGGAGCGGAAATTGCCCAAAATGAACAGCGGTTTTTCGATGACCTGCTGTTTATAGCCTGGAAAGAGCAAATCATCCAGGAACAGACAAGTCCAGGTAAAAAGAGTCCAGGCTGGCCAAACGGAATAGAACAGCAACAGGAACAAGAGACGCTTACGAGTCAGGCGGGCATGGGTGCGATTCACGCCAAAAAAAGAGCGCATTGTCATGCGCCAGAACAGTTTCAGGTTGTATATCATGGAGTAGCGAAGCCTTCTTCGATAAAAAGTTCGAGAAAGAGGTTGGTTCTTTCCCGCGCTGATTGTATCACTCAATCGGTTTGCGCCGGGACGCGACAGGAGTGATTTTCGGTTATACTTTTGGCCTACCATCGGCCAATTCAGAGAGGAGCACTTTTTATGGAGAACAAACAGCGTGTTGTGGTTGCACCGGGCGATGGAATCGGCCCGGAAATTACGGAAGCGGTTGTGCGTATCCTTCAGGCGGCAGAAGCGCCGCTGGAGTACGAGTATATCGAAGTCGGTTTGGCGGCTTACGAAAAGGGACACACTTCTGGTATTTCGCCCGAAGCCTGGCAGGCTATTCGGCGGGGCAAATGTTTGCTGAAGGGGCCTATCACTACGCCGCAGGGCAAGGGGATGAAGAGCGTTAACGTCACCTTGCGCAAAACGCTCAACCTGTTTGCCAATATCCGTCCGTGTAAAGCCTATAGCCCCAGCGTGGCTTCGGCGCATCCGGGCATGAACCTGGTGATTATCCGCGAAAATGAAGAAGACCTGTATGCCGGCATCGAACATCGGCAGACGCCGGAAGTGACGCAGGTGCTGAAACTGATTACCCGCCCGGGGACAGAAAATATCGTGCGCTACGCCTTTGAGTATGCCCGTGCGTATGACCGCCGTAAAGTAACCTGCATGACCAAAGACAACATCATGAAACTGACCGATGGGCTGTTTCATCAGGTGTTCGAGGAGATTGCTGCCGAATACCCTGAAATCCGGGCGGAACATCAGATTATTGACATCGGCGCCGCGCGGCTGGCTTCCAGCCCGGAATTGTTCGATGTGATTGTCACCCTCAACCTGTATGGCGATATTCTCTCCGATATTGCTGCGCAGCTGGCTGGTTCGATTGGCTTTGCCGCTTCGGCCAACATTGGGCAGGATTTTGCCATGTTCGAAGCGGTGCATGGTTCTGCGCCCGATATTGCTGGCAAGGGGGTTGCCAATCCCTCTGGCCTGCTGGTGGCGGCTACGCAGATGCTGGTGCATTTGGGTTATGGCGGTATCGGTGAGCGCATCAAGAATGCCTGGCTGTGTACGCTGGAAGACGGCATTCACACCCCCGATATTTACCGCGAACAGCTGAGCGCGCGCGAGGTCGGAACGCAGGGGTTTGCCGAAGCCGTCATCGAGCGTTTGGGACGCGAACCGCGCATTCTCCGTCCGGTTCGGTATCAGAATCGTCCCATTCAGATTCAGCGCGCCCCGCAGAAACCCGCCGTTCGGCAGCTGGTAGGGGTGGACGTGTTTGTGTATTGGGACGAATCCGGACGTGACCCCAACGTGCTGGGCAAGCGGCTTGAAGCGGCGACAACCGAATCTCTGCCACTGATGCTGGTTACCAATCGCGGCGTTAAGGTTTATCCTGAAGGCCTGCCGGAAACCTTCTGCACCGACCACTGGCGCTGCCGTTTCCGAACCACCGGTGCCGGCGTGGACTATGCCGAAGTGCTGACTTTGCTTCAACGCTTGACCGCAGCCGGGCTGGAGGTCATCAAGACCGAAAATCTCTACACCTACGACGGGCAGCCAGGCTATTCGCTTGGGCAAGGGGAGTAAGAGGGGCGTTGACCTGTGCCTCGAGGTTGCTGTTTTATCTGCTAAACAGCCAGCGGGCAATGTTCAGATAGAGTGGCAGCCCGATGGCGATGTTGAACGGAAACGTGACGGCCAGCACTGCCGTCAGAGAGAGGGCTGGGTTGGCCTGCGGCACGGCCACGCGCATGGCCGCCGGCGCGGCGATGTAGGATGCGCTGGCGGCCAATGCACCCAGCAGAGTTGCCCCGCCGACATTCAACCCTACCAGCCATCCGATGAGAATGCCCAGCACGCCGTTGACGACCGGAATCAACACGCCAAAGCCCAGCAAAAA
>JANWWK010000071.1 GCA_025056175.1 Anaerolineales bacterium | reverse complement strand
GCGTTCCGCCCAAACTGGCCGCGCTGATTGGCGTCGGCACGGCCATTTGCGGTAACACGGCTATCGTTGCCACTGCGCCCGTCCTGAAAGCCGACGAGGAAGAGATGGGCTTTGCCGTTGCCACCATCACCCTGTTCGGTCTGCTGGCCGTCCTGCTCTACCCGTTGATTGGACACGCGCTTGGCCTGTCGGAGCGCGCCTTTGGTCTGTGGGCTGGCACGGCGGTCAACGACACCTCGCAGGTTGTGGCCGTCAGCGCCATCTACAGCCAACTCTCACTGGATGTCGCCACCGTCGTCAAACTGACCCGCAACACGCTGATGGCCCCGCTCATCTTTTTGTTTGGATGGGTCTCTTCCCGCGCCCCAAGCCGCCCGATGAGCGATTCCGCTGCCCGCTTTGCCTGGCGCAAACTCATGCCCGGCTTTGTGCTGGGCTTCCTGGCGATGGCGCTCCTCCGCACTCTGGGCGTGGCCGCCGGCCTCCTACCACAGAGCGTCTCGCACCCGGGCAATCTCCAGGCGGCGGCTTCTTTCTTGAAAGGCGCAGATGAAGTCTCCAAATTTCTGATTCTTATGGCGCTCACCGGCGTCGGTCTGAACACCAACCTGGCCAGCCTGCGTCGCCTGGGGCTGAAACCACTGCTGGTTGGCACCTCGGTCGCCGTCCTGCTGGCTGCGCTCAGTCTGGCGCTGATTCTGTATTCGCCGCTGGGCGCGTAATACTTTTTGATGATTGACTTACATTTACCAGTGATGTAAGATTTGGTTGCGAAAGGATAAACCCTATGGAAACTTACGCAACCGTCAAGGGACAAATCGTCATTCCAGCTGCTCTGCGGCACAAATACGGCATCAAAAGCGGCACGAAAATCATTGTCACCGATACCGAAGATGGCATCTTGCTCAAACCGGTCACAGAAGAATATCTTAAAAATCTGCAAGGTTCGCTCAAAGGCAAAGGCGGCCTCAAGATTTTGCAGCAAGAACGCGCCAGAGAGCGCGAAAAGGAAAGCTGAACTGTGACCACCCATGTCCTCGATGCTTACGCGCTAATGGTTTTTTTTGAAGACGAACCTGGCGCAGACACCATCCGCCAAATCATGGAGAGCGCCCTCGAGAAAGGTGATGCGCTGATGATGTCTGTTGTGAATTTAGGCGAAGTCTGGTACGCGATTGCGCGCTCCAACTCCCCCGAAGTCGCTGACCGATATGTAGAGGAAATTCACCGGATGGGCATCGAAATCATCAACCCCGATTGGGCGCTGACCCGCCAGGCGGCAATTTTCAAGGTCAGGGGCAAGCTCTCTTATGCCGATTGCTTTGCTGCCGCACTATCCGCTCTCTACCATGCGCCCCTGGTGACCGGTGACAAAGAGTTCGAGTCTTTACAAAAAGACATCAGCATC
This sequence comes from Anaerolineales bacterium, assembly GCA_025056175.1. GTDB lineage: Bacteria > Chloroflexota > Anaerolineae > Anaerolineales > Villigracilaceae > UBA5195. The sequence continues at coordinate 34,956 of JANWWK010000071.1, read as the reverse complement.
CTGTGGGTGTGATTATGCAAATCCACATTCCTTACGGCAAAACCACCCTCACCGCCCACATCCCCGACGAATACCCCGTCCACATCATCGAAGCCCCCAACCCGGCCCCTGCCGCCGACCCGCGCCGGGCGGTGGAAGACGCGCTCGACCATCTGCTCGGTGAGATTCGCTGGGACGATTTTCGCGGCGCGCAGCGCGTAGCAATTGCCGTAAACGATAAGACTCGCCCCGTTCCGCACGAACACCTGCTCCCGCCGCTGATGGAGCAGCTGGCCGCCCTCGGCATCCCCGATTCGGCCATTACCTTCTACATCGCCGTCGGCACCCACCCACCGATGACGCCAGACGAGTTCCCCGGCATTTTACCGGCGGAGATTCTCGCCCGCTATCGCGTGGTTTCGCACGATTCGCAAGACGATAGCCTGCTCACCTTTCTGGGCGAGACCTCGCGCGGCACGCCGGTTTGGGTCAACCGCGCCTATGCCGAATCCGATTTCAAAATCGTGGTCGGCAACGTCGAACCGCATCAGTTCGCCGGGTTTTCGGGCGGAGTCAAGACGGCAGCCATCGGTCTCTCGTGCATGAAGACAATTGCCCCCAACCACGCCATGATGAGCCTGCCCGAAGCGCAACTGGGCGAATACGAGACCAACCCCGTGCGGCAGGACATCGAGGAAATTGGCGCGAAAATCGGCGTGCATCTGGCCCTGAACGCCATTCTCAACCACCAGCGGCGCATCGTCACCGCCCTGGCCGGTGACCCGCGCCTGGTGGTGCGCGCCGGGCTGGAGCATTCGCGCCGCGCCTGTCAGGTGGCCGTGCCGCAGAAATACGCCTTCCTCATCACCTCGCCGGGCGGGCATCCCAAAGACATTAACGTCTACCAATCCCAAAAAGCCCTCGGCCACGCCATTCTGATTGCCCGCCCCGGCGGGACGGTCATCATCACAGCGGCCTGCCCCGAAGGGAGTGGCAGCGACCATTACGAAGCCTGGACTTTGGGCAAAAAGTCGCTGGCTGAAGTGCGCGAGAAGTTCAAGGCCGAGGGTTTCCGCATTGGGCCGCACAAAGCCTATCAATTTGCCCGCGATGGCGCGATTGTGAACTACTATCTGTATACCGACATGAATCACGACCTGGCGCGCGCCCTGCTGCTCAACCCCATCTCCGATTTGCAGGCCATGATTGACCAAACCCTGGCCGCCCTGCCGCGCGGCGAGCCGGTCGGCATCTTGCCACATGCGGTTTCGACGATTCCCTACGTCAGTTATCAGTGAACAGTCATCAGTAACCAGTTCCCCCTTTCCCTGTCTACCTGTCTCCCATGTCCAAACTCTTCCTGCTCCGCGCCCTGCTCGAAAAACACAACGCCGAAGCCCTGTTATTGCGGCGGGTGAGCAGTTTCGCCTGGGCCACCGAAGGCGCAGCCTCCTACGTCAACACGGCCACCAGCGAGGGCGCGGCTTCGCTGGTCGTAACGCGCGAAAAAGCGTACCTTGCCACCAACAACATCGAAGCCCCGCGCTTGCGTGAAGAAGAAAATCTGGCTGAACAAGGTTGGGAGTTCGTCATCTCGCCCTGGGAAACCCCGCTCAAGGGACTGAATGACCTGTTGGCTGGCAAAACAATCGTGAGCGATGTGCCGTTCGGCGCGGCGAAGGACGTGAGCGCCGAAATGGCCCGCCTGCGGGCGCATCTCACGCCGCAGGAGGGAGAACGCCTTCGGACGTTAGGCCGTCTGTGCGCGGAAGCCATCACAGCCGCGGCGCAGGGCATCCAGCCGGGCATGAGTGAATACGAAATCGCAGCCCTGCTCGGCAGTGAAGCCCAAAAACGCGGCGTCCAGCCGATTGTCAACCTGGTTGCCACCGATGAGCGCCGCTACCGCCACCCGCTGCCGACCTCCAAACCACTGGAACGCTATGCCCTTTTGGTGCTGAGCGGACGCTGGCTCGGGCTGGTCTGTTCGGTCTCGCGCATGGTACACTTTGGCAAAATCCCCGCCGAGTTGGAGCAGAAAACCCACGCGGCAGCGCGCGTCAATGCGGCATTCATCGCCCATACGCGGCCCGGAAAAACGCTCGGCGAACTGCTCGAAATCGGCCAGGCCGCCTACGCCGAAGCCGGTTTCCCCGGTGAATGGCAGCATCACCACCAGGGCGGGGTAACCGGTTACGAGCCGCGCGAGTACCTCGCCACCCCCGGCGGAACGGATGTCCTGGTCGCCGGGCAAGCCCTGGCCTGGAATCCCACCGTGCAGGGCGCGAAGATGGAAGATACGATTTTGCTCGGCGCAGCGGAAAACCAAATCCTGACCTCCACCCCGCTCTGGCCGGTAGAATGGCTCAAAACGCCCGGTCTGCCGCCCGTGCCATGCCCCCTCATTCTGGAGCGCTAAAACCGCCCTCCACCCGCAACAGACAACCAGAAACTGCTCCCTGCTCACTGTTCACTGATAACTGTTCACTAATCACTGATAACTGACAACTGCCCCACGGAGTCCCCCATGTACGGAACAACAGCCAAAATCCTGCGTGTTGATTTGACCACCGGAAACATCGAAACCCAAACCCTGAGCGAAGACTTCTACCGCCTGTACCCTGGCGGCAAGGCGCTGGCGGGCTACATCCTGCTCACCGAACTTCCGCCGCGCACCGACCCGTTCGCGCCGGAAAACGTGCTGGTCTTTGCCAACGGTCTGCTGACCGGCGCGCCCGTCTCCACCGCCACGCGCTACGTCGTCTCGGCGCGCTCCCCGCTGACCGGCGGCTACGGCGAATCGGAAGCGGGCGGGTTCTGGGGGCCGGAACTCAAGATGGCCGGCTGGGAAGCGATTGTCGTCAAGGGCAAAGCCCCCACGCCGGTCTATCTGTGGGTTAACGGTGACCAGGTGGAAATCCGGCCTGCCGGTCATCTGTGGGGCAGGTTCACCGCCGAGGTGCAGGAAGAAATCCGCCGCGAGCTGGGCGATGACAAAATCCGCGTGCTGCAAATTGGCCCGGCGGGCGAAAAACGTGTCCGCTTTGCCGGAATCACGAATGACCTGCGACACTTCAACGGGCGCAACGGGCTGGGCGCGGTGATGGGCAGCAAAAACCTGCGCGCCATCGCCGTGCGCGGCAATCAGCGTTACCAAAGCCTGGCCTACGACGCCAAAACGCTGATGGGCATCGGCGGCAAGCTGGCAAAAATGGTCAAAGAAAACCCGCTCAGTTGGGATTTGCAGCAACGCGGCACGCCCGGCCTGGTGGAGCCGCTCAATACCGGCGGCATCCTGCCCACGCGCAACTTCCTGCAAGGCGCGTTCGAGAATGTGGACGAGGTGAAGTGGGAAGCCTATGAGCGCGAAATCTTCACCGCCTCGCGCACCTGCTACGCCTGCGCCGTGCGCTGTAAGCGCGAAGTGAAAGTGGACGGGCGCGAATCGCCCTACGGCGGCCCGGAATACGAAACCGTCGGCGCGTTTGGCCCGAACTGCGGCATTAGCGACATCCACGCAATTGCCAAAGCCAACGAACTGTGCAACGCCTACATGCTCGACAGCATCTCGTGCGGCGCGACGATTGCCTTTGCGATGGAATGCTTTGAACACGGCCTGCTCACGCTCGCAGACACCGGCGGCCTCGACCTGCGCTTCGGCAACGCCGAGGCCATGCTCAAGGTGATTGAACTGATTGGCCGCCGCGAGGGCATCGGCGACCTGCTGGCCGAGGGCAGCAAACGCGCGGCGGAAAAAATCGGCGGCGACGCGCCCTACTTTGCCATGCAGGTCAAAGGGCAGGAACTCGCCATGCACGAGCCGCGCGGCAAATACAACGTCGGCATCGGCTACGCGGTCTCCGAAATCGGCGCCGACCACCTGGTGGTGGCGCACGATACCGCCTTCGCCAGGCCGGAGGCCATCCAACTCAAGGCCGCCGCGCCGCTGGGCATCACCCAGGCTCTGCCGCCGCGCTCATTGGGCGAAGAGAAGATGGAGATGTTCTATATTTTGGAAAAGTGGAACAGTCTGGAGAAAGTGACCGGCTTCTGCTTCTTCGGCCCGGCGCCGCGCTCCTTCATCCCGCCAGAAGACGTGCTTCTGTCCATCAACGCGGCCACCGGCTGGAACCTGACGATGGAAGAAGCCCTGACCATCGGCGAGCGCGCCACCAACCTGGCACGGCTGTTCAACGCCCGCGAGGGATTTACGCGCAAAGACGACACCCTGCCCGAACGCCTCTTTACCGGCCTGCAAAACGGTGCGTTACAGGGACAGGCCATGCCTCGCGACGAGTTCGAGCAAGCCCTGACCATTCTCTACCAGAAAAAGGGCTGGGACCCCCAAACCGGCCTCCCCACCGCCGAAAAACTGCGCCAGTTGGGGCTGGATTGGGCGGTTTCAGTCATCAGTGAGCAGTGAACAGTGGACAGTAATCAGTGAGCAGTGAGCAGTGAGCAGTGAACAGTGGACAGTAATCAGTGAGCAGTGAACAGTGAACAGTCATCAGTGAGCAGTAATCAGTGAACAGTGGGCTCACCAATCCTACAATCACCCAATCACTAAATCACTAAATCACCAAATCACCGAATCACCCAATCACCAAATTCGATGAAACTATATGCCGGCGGGCACCTGACCTTTTACATGCCGGGGCGCAAGCACAGCCTGGAAATCTCTCTGCGCGAACCCACGCCGCTGCGGGAGATTCTGGCGCAGCTCGGCATTCCTCTGCCCGAAGTGGCGCTCACCGCCCTGAACGGCGAACTGGTGGAAGCCGAAACGGCCATCGTGCGTGACGAAGACCAGGTGAAAGTGTTTTCGGCAGTCAACGGGGGGTAGTGGAGACATTCCGGGGCTGGAAAACACGTCCGCGTAACGTCGGTTTGAGAGATAAGACCTGCTCAACCGGCGCGTTTTTGACCATTCTTCACCTTCGCCATTCCAGATATTTCCAGAATAGAAAACAATAGTTCTTTTATCCTATTTGTATCAGCCCTTCGAGGACGCCTGGAGGACGCTTAACTATTACAATGCAAGTAAAGGTTTTCGGAGATTCCCCCATCCGTCTCCACGCACAATTTTTACCCCAAAAGAAAGAGAGATACGTATGAAGTCTTCAAAATTGTCCTTCTTGCTCACCCTCGCCGTGCTGCTCCAGGCCTGCTCCTTTCTGCCAGCATCCCCGCCGCCTGCCACCGCTCCCCCCACATCGAACCCACCGACGCAAGCGCCGCCAACGGCGCCCCCGCTGACCCCAACCATGCCCCCCACAGAAACCCCTGGGTTGAACCATCAAATGTTTCCCGTAGCCGCTCTCCAGCCGCAATCATACCCCGATGTGACCTCCAAAGATACCGCTGCCGAAAAGCGTGTGCCTTTTGGCGATTCGTACAAAATCAACCGGCTCGAGCGTCCTTTCACGCAAGACATGACCTACCTCCCTGACCTCGACATCTTCGATTTCGGCATCAGTCAGGATGACAAGTGGTATTACGTTTCGATTCGGCTGGTGGGCGGAAACCCCAACAACGACATTGGCATCATGTATGCTGTCGAACTCGACCGCGACCGTGACGGCTTTGGAGATTTCCTCATCACCGCCCTGCCGCCATTTTCGGAAACCTGGTCTGCCGAGAACATCAAAATCTACGCCGATACCAACCGTGATACCGCCGGAAGCTCTCCCAAACAATCCGACGCGCCATATGGCGGCAATGGTTTCGATAAATTAATTCACAGCCCATCCGAACGGCTCGGCGCCGACCCCGACCTGGCCTGGGTGCGAATCAGCCCCCAGAGTTCCTCCGTTTTAGAATTTGCGTTCAAGAAAGACTGGGCTGGCACCACTTTCCTGTATGGCGTCCTGGCCGATGCCGGGTTGCGTGATGTGACCAAACTGGATTATGTAGATGCTTTCACCGAAAAAGAAGCCGGCTCCCCCGACAAGAAAAACCAGTTCTACCCGCTCCGGGCCTTGTTTGCCGTAGATAACACCTGCTATCAGGCTTTTGGGTTCGCTCCCACAGGTTTCGAGCCGAAAATCTGCCCCGTCATTGTTCCGCCCACCCAGGCAGCGCAGAAACAACCATCCGGCCCTGGCCCAACAATTACCCCCGATTATTGCACTTCAATTGGGCGGCCTAACCCGGGGAACTGTCCCTACGGCTGGGCAGATGCGCCTTACTGCGTGTGCATTCCCGGATAAAGCCAGCGCAACAAACAGCAAATGTCAGAAAAAACAGCCCTCTCGCCGGTGGAGAAGGCTGTTTTTATCGTCCAAAGAGAAGCGTTGCCGGTCAAGCCCCCTTCTGAGCAGTTCGCGCCTGGCGCACCCTCAGCGCAGACGGGTGCAGGTTGAAGGCTTCAGTTGCATCCGGCAAAACTACCGGGGTTCGAGTCCAGCGTCTTCAGGCAAAAATAGGCTTCTAACGCCAGGCGCACCATCGGTGCGGCCACACTGGCACCCTCACCGCCGTTGTAGGCAAAAGCCACCACAGCAATTTCGGGGTCTTCGTAAGGAGCATAGGCCACCGTCCACGAATGGGTCGGCCACTCCCCAAAACGACAGCGATTGGCCGCACGCGCCACGTCGTCACAGTATTCAGCAGTGCCGGTTTTGCCGGCCACCGCAATCGGAAATGGTTTGGGAAACTGTGGCGAAGGCTGAACGAAGATTTTGTGCAGCGTGCCGGTGGGGTCGGTCACCGCCAGGCGCATGCCCTCCTGAACTTTTTGAATGACGAAGGGGTCTACCGTCTTGAGATTTCCGGTTTCCGTACAATAACTGTTCTCGCAGAAGTAATCCTTGATAACGGCATCTATCGTCATATCCCACTTGACATGCCCCTGGTTGGGAGAAATCTGCCAGCGGCCGGGGCCCGGCTCAAAGTAGAAATTGCCATCCTGGTCACGCCAGAGCGGAATGACCGTGCCGTTGTTATCGGTCAATTCTTTGATGATGGTGGCTTGCATGTGCCGTCCGTTGTTGGCGATCGTCGCCGCAGAGAGCAACACCTGAAGCGGCGTCGCCAACACGTAGCCTTGCCCCACGCTGGCGATGTAAGTATCCCCAGTAGACCAGTTCTCGCCCTGAAAGATGCGTTTCCAACGCGGGTCGGGAATCAGCCCATCGGCTTCGCCCGGCAATTCGATGCCGCTTACCTGGTCATATCCCAGCGCGCGGGCATACTCCTTCAGGCGCAAAATGCCCAGCCCTTCGCGGACTTCTTCCCGATAGCCGCCGCCAAGTTTGTAAAAACACACGTTGCTGGAATAGGCAATGCAGCGCAGAAAGGAAATGGTACCAAAACCGTTCTTGTTCCAATCTACAAATGTGCGCTCAAAGCCAGGGTCGTTGGGCGAGAAAGATTCGCGCACCACCAGTTCGGGCGGCGATTCGAGAATCTGGTTGAGAGTGACCACACCCTCGTTCAAGGCTCCCAGCGCAGTGGAAAGTTTGAAGACCGAGCCGGGTGGATATTCGGTTGAGACGGCGTAGTTCAACAGGGGCTTGCGCGGGTCCTGCGCCAGCTGGTTGTAGTAATAGGCCGGGATGAAGCGTGCCAGCCGGTTGTTCTCGAAGGTGGGGTAAGTGACCATCGCCAGAATTTCGCCCGTCTTGGGGTTAATGGCAATCATGGCACCACTGGAGATGCGCTGTTGCCCTGTGCCGCCATAAAAGAACTGATTCCAGGAGTTGATTTCACCCACCAGCGCGGATTCCATCGCCTTTTGCAGGCGCGTATCAATCGTCAGGTGCAGGTTATACCCGGAAACGGGAGCAATCGGCGGCTCCAGATTCCGCAACTCCTGCCCGGCCACATCCACTTCCACCACGCGACGTCCGGGCTTGCCCATCAACAGGTCGTTAAAGTACACTTCTACCCCGGCATAACCCACTTTGTCGCGGTTGGGCTGAAAGCCCTGTTCACGGTAGGTCTGCTCCTGTGATGCCGGGATGGGACCGAGAAACCCGATAATGTTAGCCGTGAGGGAACCAGTGGGGTAGTTGCGAACCGGTTCGATTTCGATGCTCACACCCGGCCAATCTACCGCCTTTTCGCGCACGATACGTGCAACCTCTTCGCTCACGTTGCACTGAATTTTGGCCGGGCTATACGGCGCATTCGTGCGTTGCAGCTCAACAATTTGGGCAATGCCCGGTCCTGGCACACACGGTGAGACCAGTTTGGCATCTTCTACGGTGCCTTTGTTCACCGGCACACCCGTCAGCGCCGAGAGTTGGCGGTAAATGGCCTGCACATCCCCCTCGCTATCTGGCAAATTAGCAGGGATGATGATAATGTTGTAGGAGGCCACATTGCTCGCCAGAATGTAGCCGTTGCGGTCATAAATGATGCCGCGCGAGGGCGGAACACTGATGACACGCGTGCGGTTTTCTTCGGCCTGCGCCACCCAAAGCGGGTGTTCGATGACCTGATAAACGAACAGTCGGGCCACCATAAACGAGAACGCCAGGCCCAACACTACATATAAAACCAGTGCACGCCAGGCCTCAAACCAGGCGCGCGAAGCAGCAGAAGTGGTCATTCAAAATCCTCCACAGGGTATACCCATAAAGCCAGGTCACGAATGATGGCGTGAACCGGCAAGATGAACAGTAAATTCAGAAAAATGCCCGGCAGGGTGATGACGGAAAGCACTTCTTCCACGGGCAAGAGCGTTCCGCTGAGAAACAAGCCACTAAACGTGACCAGATGCATTAACAGGGTAGCAAAAAAGGTCACACTGAACAAGGCCAGCAGCGGCGCCTGCCAGATTTGCCGCAAAAAAAAGCGTGCCAGCCCCACTACGAGCAGATAGCCCACCACCGGCACATACGGCGGCAAACCAGAAACAAACGCCGTCATTAACCCGGCCAAAGCGGCCCATTGCCAGGCCGATTGTACCTGCGCCTGCAACGCCCACGCCACCAGGATAAGCAACACCAGGTCAGCAGTGCCAGAAAGAAGCGGCATACGGCTCAGAACAGCCGTCTGCACAACAAGCGCAAACCCCAACACCGGAAATGCGACCAGATTTTTCATCAGGGCAGAAGGGGAGCAATGTTAACCGGGCGAAAATCGGTGATGACCAGGACAAGTTTCAACTGCGTCAAATCGACCGCCGGTTGCACAAACGCCTGCTGGAACAGGTCGGAATCGCGCCGGCGAATGCTGACCACCTGCCCGATGATGAGGTCTGGCGGATAGCTGCCTCCCAGCCCGGAAGTCAGCACAACATCGCCGATTTCGAGCGCAGCGTCTTGGGGCAGCATTTCCAACGTCAGGTCACCGGTGATAGCGCCAGTGAGAACGGCTTCGCGGTCGGCGCGTTCGAGCCGTGCGTTGACCGCCGAAGTGGGGTCGGTAATCAACTGCACACGCGCAGCGCTGCCGATGACAGCATCTATCCGCCCCACCAGCCCTTGCTCGGTAACGACCGGCATACCGCGGCGCAAACCATCGTTCGATCCTTTGTCTATAATGAGGTAGTGTAAAAACGGACTGGGGTCACGCCCGATGACGGTCGCAGCGGTGTACACATTTTCCGGGTTGGCGCGCGAAAAGTTGACCAGCGCCGCCAGCGCCTGCATCTCGGACGCCTGGCTGCGGAGCTGGACGATTTGCGCCTGCAAACGTGCCACTTCGGCTTCCAGTTCGGCATTGCGCTGACGCAGGGCTGCCACATCGCGCGGCGCGGTTAAGAAGTCCTGAATGGCAACGAAACGACTCGAAACCCACGTCTGCGCCGAAACCAGAAAGGCGTTCACACCATTCGAGATAAAGCCCAGCGAACCACTCAACGCCAGCGCCAGAATGCCCGCCACCACCAGGAACAAAACAGTGGTTTGCAGGGTATCGGAAAGCGAATTCTTCATAATCTTAAGCCTACCAGATTCCAACGAGGGCGTAAAGGATTGGGGAATTGCGGGATTATTGATTTACACCGTTGTTTTGTAGCGCCGGTTTAACGGGCTACTGCCCGCGCAGCGCTATCTGCGGCGGGCGGTAAGGGAGCAGCATTTCGTCTCCAGGCTTCCACCGCCTCCAGAAAAGCGGGAAAGGGAAACGGCCGCACATCGGCGATTTCGCTGCCACAAACGGCAGATATCCTGGCAACTTCCCCTCGCCCTATGGGACTGCGAAGCGCGCCGAAGGCAAGGGTACGCGGAAGGTTCACGGGATATTTTAACGATGACGGGTTGAGCCACGCTCCAGACTCACCAGATACCCCTTCATCGCTTCAAAGTCACTCAAAATCACTCCCGTCCCACGCACCACACACGTCAACGGGTCTTCGGCCTGCCACACCCGCAGGTTCAGCTCGTCCGACATCCGGTCGGCCAGCCCTTGCAAAAGCGCGCCGCCCCCAGCCAGACAAATTCCGCTATCCATCAGGTCGGCAATCACTTCTGGCGGGGCCTCATCCAGCGCATCTCGAATCGTATCAATAATCACCTGCACCGAAACCGAAAGCGCATCACGGATTTCAATCGAAGAGACCTCAATCGCTTCGGGCAGGCCGGTCACCAGATTGCGCCCGCGTACTTCGGCGGTCTTCTCCTGCGGCAAGGGATACGCCGAACCGATTTTCATCTTCACCTGTTCAGCCACGCTCTCCCCAATCAACAAATTATACTTGTTACGAATATACTGGACGATGTCCTGGTCCATCTCATCACCGGCCACGCGCAGCGAACGAGAGACCACCACCCCGCCCATCGAAAGCACAGCCACTTCGGTCGTCCCGCCGCCGATGTCCACCACCATCGAACCCTTCACATCGCCCACCGGCAAGCCAGCCCCTAGCGCCGCTGCGACGGGCTCCTCCACCAGGTACGCCTCGCGCGCCCCTGCCGACATGGCCGCATCATACGCCGCACGCTTTTCCACCTCCGTCACCCCTGCCGGAATGCCAATCACCACGCGCGGACGCGGCAGCGGTACCACACTTTGCGCATGAACCTGCCCGATGAAATACGTCAACATCTCCTGAGTGACATTAAACTCCGAGATGACGCCATCACGCACCGGACGCACGGCAATTAAATTGCTCGAAGTGCGGCCCATCATATCTTTGGCCTTTTGCCCCACGGCCAGCGGCTCGCGGGTGCGCTTATCAATTGTCACCCACGAAGGTTCGTTGATGACAATACCTCGATTCTTGACATAGACCAGCGTGTTCGCCGTCCCCAGGTCAATGCCAATATCCAGCGAAAACATTCCCAACAGCCAGTTGAGCGGATTGAAAGCCAAGCAGCGCTCCTCGACATTGAACAATAATTGCAACGTGAAATTATACCATTGGGAAAGCCCTCCAGCATTCAGGGCGGCAAACGGGTGTGCGCAAAAAAGTTCTCACACAAGGCCGCAGGAGAACTTACAGTTCTTTGAGCAGCATTTTGACGCGGAGTTATGAGACCGCAAAACGCGCCGAAAGCACAGGACAACCAGCGAATGACGCCGGTTCGAAGACATCTGCCCACACCAGGCAGACAGCGCGCAAAACTGCCGCCAGCTTCTCAATAAGAGAAGCCTTAACCATTCCACACGTGGCTTGACGCTGATTTAGCGGGAGTGGTAAGATGAAAATATGTACCTTCGTGGAAGCAAATGGACAATGACCCGCCGGCGCAGGCCGCTGAATTACTTTAACCTGACGGTGCTGACCGTGCTGGTGCTGGTCAGCATATATCTGGCGCCTTTCGCAAGCACCGTCGAAACCCCATGGAACCCCACTCCCACCCCCACCCGCCCGCCAGAATCGTTCGTAACCGAAGCCGAACAACTGCTGGCACAGGGTAAACTCAGCCAGGCGGTACAGGCCTACCAGCAAGCCATTGCAGCCGCTCCCAACAACCCGGCCAATGCCGCCCTGTATATCAACATGGCGCGGGCGCAGGTGTGGGCCGGGCAATACAAAGAAGCGCAGGCCAACGCCGAAAACGCCTTGCTGCTCAACCCAAACAGCTCCATCGCCCACGCTGTGCGCGGATGGGCGCTCGCCAACCAGCGCGAATTCCTCACCGCCGAATCAGCCATCAAGCGCGCCCTCGAACTTGACCCCAACAACGCCCTGGCGCACGCCTACTACGCCGAACTGCTGGTAGACCAATACTTTGAAAACCAGGGCGGCCCCAACATCGTCGAACGCATGAGTGAAGAATCGCGGGTAGCCCTGCGGCTCGGCGCCGGCAGCCTCGAAGCCCATTACGCGCGCGGCTACGTGCTGGAAGCTACCGGCAACTACCAGGAAGCCATCCAGGAATACCAGGCTGCCATCGCCATCAATCCCAACATCGCCAAAATTTACCTGGCGCTTGGGCGTTCCTACCGCCTGGCCGGCGTGTATGACCTGGCGGTAGATGCCCTCTCCAAAGCCGATACCCTCAACCCGGCCGACCCCACGCCCGACCTTATCATCTCCCGCATCTACTACACCACCGGTGAATTCACCAAAGCCGAGCAATACGCCCAGCAAGCCCTGCGCGATTCTCCCGGCGACCCCAACCTGCACGCCAACCTCGGCCTGATGTACTACAAAAACTTCAAATACCCCGAGGCCGTACAGGAACTGGGCTATTACGTCAACGGCGGTGTCACCGAAGACGGCTACGAACTGCCTGCCTCCCCGCTCGACCCTAACTCGCTGCGGAACATCGAATACCACTTCACCTACGGGCTGGCGCTTACCCGGCTCATCCCTCCCCGCTGCGACCTGGCTCTGCCCGTTGCCCAGCGCATCATGGACAAAATTCCAGGCAACGAAGTCGCCGTCTTCAACGCCAACGCCATCTACCAGCGCTGCGCCGAGGCGGCCGGCACACCTTCGACCACTGCAACCGCCACCCCCTCCACGGTGCCTCCCACCCCCTGAGGGATTATGGACGTCTCTCCACGCAAACGATTGTTTCACCGCCCGGCCCAAAACAACATCTACCGTATCTTCTTCTACACCCTTCTCATTATCGCCGGGCTGTGGCTCGTCTACGGCGTAGACCGCGGCACAGTCAAGCCGATGGGCTTGCCCACCCCCACCGCTACGCGCTCTGCCCAATCGTATGCCGCCGAAGCCGAAGCACACTTCGCTGCCGGCGCCATCCCGCGCGCCGTCGAAGCCTACCGCCTGGCCACCCAAATTGAACCCAACAACGCGGAACATTGGGCGCGCCTGGCGCGCATTCAGACCTACGCCTCGGCCCTCACCACCACCGATAGCGAACGCATGGCCGCCCTGGAAAGCGCACTACAGGCCGTCAACCGCGCCAAAGAACTCGACCCTGAAAACAGTACCGTCGCTGCCATCCGTGCCTTCGCGCTCGATTGGAAAGCTTCCGCCACCTTCGATGCCGAAGAACGCGCCAACCTGCTCTTCGAGGCCGAAAAAGAAGCCGCCCGCGCCTTACAACTCGACCCGGGCAACACCCTGGCCCTGGTCTTCTATGCCGAAGTGCTGATTGACCAGCAAAAATGGAGCCAGGGCGAACAATACCTCACCCAATCGCGCGAAAGCGCCGCCGATTTATGGGACTGGCACCGTGTCTATGCCTACTATCTGGAAACCCAGGGTGCCTACAGCCGCGCCATCGAAGCCTACGACCGCGCCATTGCCCTGGCTCCCAATATGACCTTCCTCTACATCTACGCAGGCGCAAACTACCGCCAGCTGGCCTTTGCCAGTCCCCCCAAATCCAAACAACAAACCCAATTCTACGAACGCTCGCTCGAATACTTTGCCCGCGCCGCCAACATCAACGAACAGCTCGGCCTGCGCCTGCCCTTCCCCTATCTTTCGATTGCCCGCACCTACTCCCAAACCGGTGACTACTTCGCCGCCGCTCTCAACATCCAGAAAGCGCTCGATTACAAACCCGCCGACCCCGATATTTACGGCCAGCTGGGCATCGTCTTCCGCAAATCGCGCAATTTTGAAGGCTCCAACCTGGCCTTCAAATGCGCCATCGAAGGCTGCAACCCCGAAGAAAGCTGCCTTGGCCGCTACGGGCGCGAGTGTATTGCAAAATATGGAGAAGAAGGCGTTTGGGTTGAACCCCTGCCGCTGACTCCCAACACCCTTGTTTACTACTACTCCTACGCATCCAACCTGGCCGCCCTCAGCCGCCCACAGGAAAATTACTGCCCCAACGCCCGGCGAATTATGAAATTGATTCTTGATGCCGGCTACGGCACCGACCCGGTCGTCCAGCAAATTCTGGCCGAAAACGAAAACATCTGCCGCATCGTAGACCAGGGAGGCATCCTGGCCTTACGAACCCCTACCATCACCCCCACCGGCGAAGCGCCCCTGCCTGCCGAAACCCCTGCCGCTCCCGCCGCATCTGCTACTCCCACGCCCCGTCCATAGCACCAGCGATGCTATGCAGCAGCGCGCCACACAAAGTTTTCCAGAAACCCAAAATTGTGGTAAAACCTGACTGGCCACCGTGCGGGCAAACACCAACCGCACATTCCGGTCACCGCTTGGCGCAGCCTCCCTTTTTCTGCCAACGCGCCGCTCCCCCTTCATTTCTCCGCGTCCTCCACCCCATCCGCTTCCCAAGGAGCCGCCATGAGCCTCTCTGCCTCCGCCCACCCGGTCGAAGACCTCCCGTTTGGCCGTCAAATGGCTTACGCCATCGGACAACTGGGCTGGTCTACCCTGGTCAACATCATTGGCCTGATGCTGGTCTATTTCTACGTCCCGCCCGAAGACGCCGGTATCCCCTTTCTGATAACGCAGGTCGTCTTTCTGGGCATCCTCAACGCCGTCTCGCTGATTGCCGCCTCGGGCCGCCTGGTAGATGCCATCACCGACCCGCTGATAGCCTCCCTGAGCGACCGCTCCACTCACCCGCGCGGGCGGCGCATCCCCTTTATGCTGGCGGGCGCCTTCCCGGCGGCGCTCTTCTGCCTGCTCATGTTCGTCCCACCGGTGGGAGAAATCAGCGTCTGGAACATCGTCTGGGTGGTGGTGGTACAGGCGCTCTTCTACACCTTCCTGACCGCCTACGTCACCCCCTACTTTGCCCTGCTGCCCGAACTCGGCCACACCTCCAACCAGCGGCTCAACCTCTCTACCTGGATTTCCATCACCTATGCCCTGGGCATCATCGTCGCCGCTCAAACCCCGCTGCTGGCCGATGTGTTCCAATCGGCGCTGGGGCTTTCCAGCCGCATGACCGCCATCCAGGTCGCCATCGGCGTCTTGGCCGTGCTGGCCTTCCTGCTCATGCTCATCCCCATCCTGTTTATTGATGAGCGCCGCTACTGCCGCAGCAAACCCACCAGCGTCCCCTTCTTCCAGGCTCTGCGTGAGACCTTCCGCAACCCGCACTTCATTTACTACGTTATCGCCGATTTCTCCTACTTCATGGGGCTGGCAATCATCAACACCGGCCTGCTTTTCTATATCACCGTGCTGCTCGGCCAGCCAGAGGCCCTGGTGGGCAGCCTGCTGGCAATCATGGTCTTGAGTTCCTTCGTGTTCTACCCGCTGGTCAACGTGCTGGCGCGCAAAGTGGGCAAGAAAATCCTGGTGGTCGTCTCTTTCCTGGCGATGAGCGTAGTTTTCGTGGGCGTCTATTTCCTGGGGCGCTTCCCCCTGCCTGCGCAAACGCAAGCCTACGCGCTCGTCCTGTTCTACGCCGTGCCGTTGGCCTTTCTGGGCGTGCTGCCCAACGCCATCCTGGCCGATATTGCCGGACACGACGCCCTCAAAACCGGCGAAGCCAAAGAAGGCATGTACTTTGCCGCCCGCACCCTCATGCAAAAAGTCGGACAGACTCTGGGCATCTTCGTCTTCGCCATCCTGCTCACGCTCGGCAAAGACCCCGGCAACGACCTGGGCATCCGCCTGAGCGGATTGGTCGGCTTCCTGCTGTGCTTCTCGGCAGGCGTCATCTTCACCCGCTACCAGGAAGCCCGTCTCCTGGCCGAAATGCGCGAACTGGCCGAAGCAGGCCAGCGTGGGTGAGCCATGCTGCTGGAAATTGAAAACTGCCTGCTCTCCATCGAGCGCGAGCCGCACTTTCGGCTCACCGGCTGCCGCGCCGGAAACATCTGCCTGCGCTCGGCCCCTCACCCCCAGCCGGTTCTCGCCCTCCGCCAGACCGATACCGGCCTGGAGGTGGAATTCCCCTCCTGCACCCTCTCCATCACCCCACAAGGACACGGCTGCGACCTGCGCGTTCATCCCGAAACAGCGCACTTTTCGCTCTCCTTCGAGATGACCGGCCACTGGTACGGACACGGCGAACTGGTTCACCAGCAATACCCGCTCAACCGCGTGATGCTGCCCGAAAGCCCCTTCCACTCCTTCGATAACGGCCCCGCCGGACAAAGCTGCAAACCCCACCCGGCCTGGTTCTCCTCCAATGGCATTTCCATCATCGCGCACACACCGGTCTCCGTCGGCATCAACCAGCCGCCCGCGCATTACCCGCGCTACGCCTGGAGCCTGGGCGCCGACAAAGGCCCCTTCGCCCACCGCCCCTTCGCCGACCCCGGCGGCATTGGCGATGGCCGCCTGACCTTCAGCGGGCAAGGCCTGCACCTTTCCATCCACCTGAGCGAAAACTCCCGCGCCGCCTACCACTACCTGACCGAACGCTTCGGCCACCCCGCCCAAATTCCGCCCGAACGCCTGTTCACCCTGCCCACCTGGACCACCTGGGCGCGCTACAAAATGTTCATCACCCAGGAAACCATTCTGAACTTTGCCGAAGAAATCCTCCGGCACGGCTACCCCTACGGCGTGCTGGAAATTGACGACCGCTGGCAAATGCACTACGGCGACCTGGCCTTCGACCCCCGCCGCTTCCCCGACCCTCAGGGCATGATTGCCCGCCTGCACGAGCAGGGTTTCCAGGTCACCGCCTGGGTCATCCCCTTCTTCGACCCCGAATCCGAAGCCTTTGCGGAAGCCAGAGCGCAGGGCTACCTGCTGCGTCAGGCCAATGGCGAACCTTACCCGGTGCGCTGGTGGCAGGGCGTGGGCGGCCTGCTCGATATGAGCAACCCCGCCGCGCTGGAATGGTTCGGCGAACGCCTGCGCCGCTTCCAGCGCGAAACCGGCCTGGATGGCTTCAAATTCGACGCCGGCGAAGCCGCCTTCATCCCGCCCGATGCCCACAGCGCCAACCCCCTCCCGCCCAACGAATACACCCACCGCTACATCGAATTCGTGGCACAAAACTTCCGCCTCACCGAAGTCCGTTCCGCCTGGAACAACCAGCGCGCGCCCATCTTCTTCCGCCAGTGGGATAAGGAATCCAGTTGGGGGCTGGACAACGGCCTGCATTCCGTTCTGACCGGCATCCTTTCGTTGGGGCTGTGCGGCTACCCGTTCATCCTGCCCGATATGATTGGCGGCAACGCCTACGACTGCCTGCCCGACGCCGAACTCCTGATTCGCTGGACACAACTGAACGCGCTCCTGCCCGCCATGCAGTTCAGCCTGGCCCCGTGGGATTACGGCGCAGACTGCACCGAACTGTGCCGCCGCTACGCCGAACTGCACCTGCAATTCGCCCCGCGCATCCTGGAACTCGCCCGCGAAGCCGCGCAAACCGGCGCGCCCATCATCCGCCCCCTGTGGTGGCTGGCCCCAATCGATGAAAACGCCCTCGCCTGCGATGACCAGTTCCTGCTCGGCGAGGACATCCTCGTCGCCCCGGTCGTCCGCCCCGGCCAGCGCAGCCGCGACATCACCCTGCCCCCCGGCGCATGGCGCGACTACTGGACGGGCGCGCTCTACGAAGGCCCAACCACCCTGCGCAACTTCCCCGCCCCGCTCGAAACCCTGCCGCTCTTCGTATCCGGTGCTTCAAGTTCTTACCCCCTCCCTCCTGACCACCGTTCAAGATAGCGGACGGTTCGGCTGGCAGGCCTTTGGCGTTCCACGCGGCGGGCCAATGGACTGGTTCGCCCACCGCGCCGCCAACCTGCTGGCCGCCAACCCGCCCGAAGCCGCCGCGCTCGAAATCGGCTACACTTCGGCAGAATTTCTGGCTTTGGACGACTGCCTGATAGCCGCCGCCGGCCCCGGCTTTGCGCTCTTCATCAACGACCGCCCGATGCGAATGGAAGCTTCAATTTTTGTGAGAAAAAACGGGCGGATTCGGCTCGAAAAGCAGGGACCCGGCAATTGGGCATATCTGGCCGCCCATGGCGGGATTCAGACTCCACTGACGCTTGGCTCCCGTTCATCGTATATCCCTGCCCGCCTGGGCGCGCCGCCCCTGGCCCCCGGCGACCGGCTGCCCCTCGGCACCGCCCGCGCCCCCCTGCCGGACCTCGCTGCGCGCGCTTTGAAATTCCCCGTTAACTACGCCCTCAACCCCACCCTGCGCGTCCTGCCTGGCCCCCAGGCCGATTCCTTTTCCAAAAACGCCTTCTACGCTGCCGAATACAGCCTCTCCCCTACCTCCGACCGCACCGGCTATCGGCTGAACGGCCCCCCGCTCGAACCTCTGCGCCCCGGCGAATTGCTCTCCGAAGGCCTGACGCGCGGCTGTATCCAAATCCCGCCGGATGGACAACCCATCGTCATGCAGGCCGATTGTCCGCCCACCGGCGGCTATCCCAAAATCGGCGCCGTCATCACCGCCGACCAGCCGCTCCTGGCGCAAGCACCCATCGGGACGGGGCGAATCCGCTTCGTGGAAACCACCATCGAAGAAGCACAAAACGCGCTGCGCAAATGGGTCGCGCGCCTGAAAACAGCCATCGAATATCCTGAAGAAACCTGGCCTCTCGCCTGACCCCTTCTGCGTTGCGTTTTACTCGCCAATAATCTTCACCAGCACCCGCTTCTGGCGGCGGCCATCGAACTCCCCATAGAAAATCTGCTCCCAGGGGCCAAAATCCAGCTTTCCGCCGGTTACGGCCACCACCACCTCGCGCCCCATCACCTGCCGTTTGAGATGCGCATCGGCATTGTCCTCGCCAGTGCGGTTGTGCCAGTATTGACCAATCGGCTCGTGCGGGGCCAGCTGCTCCAGCCAGACTTCGTAATCGTGATGCAATCCGCTCTCATCATCATTGATAAAAACAGACGCAGTGATGTGCATCGCATTCACCAGACACAACCCCTCCCGAATACCACTCTCGCGCAGACAGGCCTCCACCTGCGGAGTAATGTTGACAAACCCGCGCCGCGCGGGGATGTTAAACCACAATTCTTTGCGATACGATTTCATCCGACATGCCTCACTTCTGTTCGAGATGCGCAAATTGTAGCACGGGTTTGCCGGCCCGCCAGTCTGGGCAAAATACGCCCGTTATGGCACAATCACCCCCACACCTGGAGAAACGACCATGACCGTCACTCTGTCCGACATTCTCGAAGCAGCGGAGCGCATCCGCCCATACATTCACCGCACGCCGGTCTGGACAAGTGCCAGTTTGAACCAGCGCGTGGGCGCACAGGTGTTCCTGAAGTGCGAAAACTTCCAAAAAGTGGGCGCGTTCAAGTTTCGCGGCGCAACCAACGCCGTCTTCTCCCTGCCCGAAGCGCAGGCCGCGCGCGGCGTGGTGGCGCACTCTTCGGGCAACCATGCCCAGGCGCTGGCGCTGGCGGCGCGTCTGCGCGGCATTCCGGCCTATATCGTCATGCCCCACACCGCTCCACAAGTCAAAAAAGATGCTGTACAGGGCTACGGCGGGCAAATCACCTTCTGCGCGCCCACACTGGAGGCGCGTGAACAAACCCAGAACGAAGTCATCGCCCGCACCGGCGCGGTGGAAATCCATCCCTACAACAACGAAAAAGTCATCGCCGGACAAGGCACCGCCGCGCTGGAACTGCTGGAAGACGTCCCCGACCTGGATGTGATTCTCACACCGGTGGGGGGCGGCGGCTTGTTAAGCGGCACCGCCATCGCCGCCACCGAAACCCGCCCGAGGCTGCGCGTGCTGGGCGCCGAGCCAGAACAGGCCGATGACGCCTATCGTTCCATGCAGGCCGGGCAGATTCTGCCCTCGCACAACCCCAAAACGGTGGCCGATGGCCTGCTGACCTCGCTCGGCACACTCACCTTTCCCATCATCCGCCAGCGGGTAGAACAAATTGTCACCGTCAGCGAAGCCGCCATCATCCAGGCCATGCGTTTCACGTGGGAACGGCTCAAAATCATCATCGAACCGTCTGCTGCTGTGCCGCTGGGATTGCTGCTGGAGCGCAAAGTGAACCTGAGCGGCCTGCGGGTAGGAGTCATCCTCTCCGGCGGAAACGTGGATTTATCGAAGCTGCCCTGGCAATAGCGCCTTGCGGACAATGTGAAAATCCGCTCGTTTCGTGTTCTGTGAGTGATGCGAATTGGAATAAAAAAACGCCTGCCGCGAATGGACAGGCATTTTTTCACTGTTCTACACAACCGGAACAAAAACCACATGTGGGAGTGCCCCCAAGGGGACTCGAACCCCTGTTTGAGCCTTGAGAGGGCTCCGTCCTGGACCGCTAGACGATGGGGGCAATATGCCGAAAAGCGGGCTGTATTGTATCATCCGCGCCGTCTGAAGTCAACGAAATTTGGGAATTTCTCACAGACTTCGACGGGGTCCTGGTGGTCAAACTCTTTTTGCAGCGGTCTTTCCGCCTGGGTTTCAAAGCGCAGACACGCGGCCCCCTCTCACAGCCTGGACAGGTAATCGGAAATCACCGTATCGTAATGCGCCGTCGCGCGGAAGCCCTTCACCGCCAGACGCTTGCGCATCTCCGGTGGAACTTCCCCCTGCTTGAGCGCATCCAGCACCGCCGCGTAATCGGCGGGGTCGCAAACCAGCGTCACCCGGGCGTGATTTTTGGCAGCGGCACGAATCAACGTCACCCCGCCGATGTCTATATTTTCGATGACCTCTTCGTAAGAAACGCCCGGCCTGGCAATGGTGGCCTCGAAGGGATAAAGATTGACGGCGACCAAATCCAGAAAGTCCCAGCCGAGCGCGCGTAATTCCTGGCGGTCGGCTTCGGTGGGGCGCGCCAGCAACCCGCCATGAATGGCCGGGTGCAGAGTCTTCACCCGCCCACCCAAAATTTCCGGCGAGCCGGTATAAGCCGCCACTTCGGTCACCGGCAAACCGTGTTCGCTCAGCAGCCGCGCGGTGCCGCCCGAAGCCAGCAACCGCCATCCCAACCCGGCCAGCCCCTCAGCAAACTCCACCAGGCCGGTTTTATCATAGACGGAAAGAATCGCCACAGGCATAATCGCCTCCTGTTGAATGGTGTTCTAGACAAGTTTACCCGATTCGCTGCTGCCAGCACAGAGCAAAATACCACTTTCAGCAGCGATTATCCCGCGTCTCCTGGTTATGTTGTTTAAACATGTGCGGGTATAATTTCACCAAAACAGAACGCATCAGCCCGCCTCTCATTCCCTGCCTGGAGAAAAATGAACGAAGAACTCTTCCGCTCGTCTGAAGCCCTGACCTTTGATGATGTGCTGGTGGTGCCGGGCTATACCGAAACCCTGCCCGCCGATGTGGATGTGCGCGCCCGTCTGACGCGCGACATTCCCCTCAACATTCCCATCCTGTCGGCAGCGATGGATACCGTCACCGAAGCGCGCCTGGCGATTGCGCTCGCGCGCGAAGGCGGCATCGGCATCATTCATCGCAATCTCTCTCCCGATGAACAGGCCGCCGAAGTGGACAAGGTCAAACGCTCGCAAGCCGGCATGATTTCCGACCCCGTCACCCTGCCCCCAGAAGCCACCCTGCAAGACGCTGAAACCATCATGGCACGCTACAAAATCAGCGGCGTCCCAATCGTCACACACGAAGGGCATCTGACGGGCATTCTGACCAACCGCGACATTCGCTTCGTTGAACCTGCCGATTTTCAGCGCCCCATTCACGAATTTATGACCCCCCGCGAGCGCCTGGTGACCGCACCGGTAGGCATTTCCAATGCCGAAGCCAGGGCGCTGCTCCAAAAGCACCGTATCGAAAAACTGTTACTGGTAGACGAGTCCGGGCGGCTGAAGGGATTGCTGACGGTCAAAGACATTCTGACCGAAATCGAACACCCGCACGCGGCGCTGGATGAGCGCGGACGTCTGCGCGTGGGAGCAGCCGTTGGTGTAGGCGCCGACCTGGAAACAAGAGTTGGAAAACTCTACGAAGCAGGCGTGGATGTGATTGCAATAGATACCGCGCACGGCCACTCCAAGGGCGTGCTGACCGCCATTCGGCGCGTGCGGACGGCGTTCCCCAACCTGCCAATTATCGCCGGCAATGTGGTCACCGCCGAAGGCACGCGCGCGCTCATCGAAGCCGGCGCCGATGCCGTCAAAGTGGGCGTCGGTGCCGGCTCCATTTGCACCACGCGCATCGTCGCCGGCGCCGGTATGCCGCAGTTGACAGCCATCTACGTCTGCGCGCAAGAAGCCCGCAAAACCAACACTCCCATCATTGCCGATGGCGGCATCAAATATTCGGGCGACATCGTCAAAGCGATTGTGGCCGGGGCCGATACGGTCATGCTCGGTTCGCTGCTGGCCGGGCTGGAGGAATCACCTGGCGATACCATTCTCTACGAAGGCCGCCGGTTCAAAGAATATCGCGGCATGGGCTCGATGGGCGCACTGCAAGGTTATGGCAAAGACCGTTACGGCACCGGTCAAAGCACGCTCGGCAAACTCGTGCCGGAGGGCATCGAAGGCCGTGTCCCCTACAAAGGCCTGTTACGCGATTTTGTCTATCAACTGGTGGGCGGGTTGCGCTCTGGCATGGGCTACGCCGGCGCCAAAACGCTCGATGACCTGCACAACCGCACCCGGCTGGTCAAAATCACCAACGCCGGCCTCATCGAAAGCCATCCCCACGATGTTATCATCACCAAAGAAGCGCCCAACTACCAGATTCCGCGTTAACCTGTTTGAAAACACCACGCACCTGGCATGACCTCCCCTGACATCCTGCGTTTTCCTCGCGCACTGCGCTTTTTGCTGGTTTATGCCGGAACAATTGCGGTTTCTCTGCCCCTGCTGGCAGCGTGCCTGATACTTACACTCTCCAGCGCATTCTGGCTGTACGATTTCCTGCAACAGGAAACGTTCCGCTACCTTTCCCGGCGGATTTTGCTGCTGCTGGCCCTGCCCGGTTGCCTGACAACCCTGGCGTTCAACGCCTTCGTCATCTACCGCGTCTATCGCTGGCTGGAAGAACGGCTCGACACACTGTAAGACCTGCCCCGCATTTCGAGCCACCATCTTTCCCTCGCACGCCGCATTTTTCGTGAACAAACGTGCCACTTACAAAAACGCGGAAAGAACCTGCCAAAAGAGCCTGCAAAAAAAGTCCGCTTTGTCTTATAATTTCATGGTAAACTCTGACAGACTTTTACGCCTGGAGAATGCCCCATGAGCAAAAACCGCAGCCAGTTGATGGTCGAACGCCTGCGCGCAATGCAGGCCGCCGCTCCCGACATCGAAGCCTCTGCCATTGTCTCTGTAGACGGCCTGATTATGGCCTCCGCCTTGCAGCAAGGTGCAGAAGAAGACCGCGTTTCGGCCATGTCTGCGGCAATGCTCTCGCTGGGTGAGCGCATTGCTCAAGAATTAGGACGCGGCCAGCTGGAGCAGGTTTACATCAAAGGCAACAGCGGCTTCATCGTCCTCATTTCAATTGGCGAGGAAGCCGTTCTGACCGCACTGGCGCGGCAGGAAGGCAAACTGGGGCTGGTCTTCCTGGAAATGCGCCGCGCCGCCGAAGACCTGCTCAAGCTTGTCGGGTAATTTTTCTCCACCCCCACAAAAGACCTCCCGAACGTCGCCCGACTTCGGGAGTTTTTATTATCCAGCTTTTCCTGTCCTCCCCCTTCCAATCAACTTTCAGAAAACCCCTGCCTGACGGTATAATCTCGCCAATGCTTTCCTTCATCAGCCACTCTCCCGAACAAACCCGTCAATGGGGACAATCTCTGGGCGCTTTGTTGCGCCCTGGTGATTGCATCTGCCTGCAAGGTGATTTGGGCGCAGGCAAAACCACCCTGGTACAAGGGATAGCCGCCGGCTGGGGCGCACACGATGAAGTCTCCAGCCCTACATTCGTCCTGGTCAACGTCTATCGCGGCGAAAATAACCAGCGCCTGTTCCACCTCGATACCTACCGCATCGAATCGCCCGCCGAAGCCGAAGAGCTCGACCTGGACTCCATGCTCACACAAGGGCCGCTGGTGGTCGAATGGCCCGAACGCATCCAGCCGGTATTGCCATTCGAACATCTCTGGATTGCCCTCACCCTGCTGGATGACACCCGCCGTCAGATTGTGGTTGAGGCCACCGGTCGGCGGCCTCAACAAATTCTGGCGCAACTTCCCTCGCCCCATGCTCCTGGCCATTGATACGTCCACCCCGCAAATCGGCGTCGCCCTCTACGATGGCGCGCGCGTGCTGGCCGAACACCTGTGGGTCAGCCCGGCGCGGCATACCGTCGAACTGGCTCCGATGGTCGAACAAATGCTTCGGCAAACCGGCGCATCCATCTCTGCTCTCACCGGGCTGGGCATCGCCATCGGCCCCGGCTCGTTTACCAGCCTGCGCGTCGGGTTATCGTTTGGAAAGGGGTTGGCGATGAGCCGAAACCTGCCGCTGGTCGGCATCCCGACCCTGGACGTGGTGGCCGCGCCGGTGGCACGGGATTCCCGTCCGCTGGCCTGCCTGCTGCCCGCCGGACGGGGACGCCTTGCCCTGGGGTGGTATCGCGCGCACGAAACCGGCTGGCAGGCCAGCAGCGACCCGCACATCACCACCGCCGAAGCGTTATCGGCCTCCATCACGCAGGAAACTCTCGTGGCCGGCGACCTGACCGCTGCCGAGCGGTCTATGCTACAAAACAACCCTCTCCTTCGGCTGGTCTCCCCCGCCCTTTCAACGCGCCGACCGGGTGTGCTGGCCGAACTGGCCTGGCAGCGTCTGCAAGCCGGCGCAAGCGATGACCTGCACCGCCTGGCGCCGCGCTACCTGCACATTGGCGAACCACTATGAACATCCGCCGCATGACTCTGGCGGATATTCCCGCCGTCATACAAATAGACGCCCTGGCCGGAATTTTACTGCCCTGGTCACCCGCTGCTTACGCTGGCGAACTGCGCAAACCGACTTCCTTTTGCTGGGTTGCGGAAATACAGACGCCCGAACCACTGGAATATGCCTCGCCCCTGCCCCTATCGGTAGAAAGCGTATCGTATCCGTCGGGCGCCCAGGCCGTCATTGGCTCAATTACACTCTGGGACACTGCCGGCGAAGGAGAAATTGCTAACCTGGCCGTACATCCGCGCTTTTGGCGGCAAGGCGTAGGGCGCGCGCTCTTACAGACGGCGTTTCATCAGGCCGCAGCGTTGGGTCTCAAACGCATTTTGCTCGAAGTACGCGCCAGCAACCATGCAGCACAACAGCTCTACCGTTCCTTTGGTTTCATAGAAGATGGCCGCCGTCCACACTATTACTCAAACGGCGAAGATGCGATATTAATGTCCGCAACCGTCCAGTTTTCTGCGTAGCCAGTTTACCGAAGACCCGGAGGAATCCATGCCCACTTCCGATTCTCTCGACCAGATTGCCAGCGAAGTTGCCGCCTGTACCCGCTGCGCCTTGCACAAAACCCGCACCCGCGCCGTCCCCGGCGAAGGGCCGCAAAACGCCGAAATCATGCTGATTGGCGAAGGCCCCGGCTTCAACGAAGACCAGCAAGGACGCCCCTTTGTCGGCCAGGCCGGGCAATTTCTGGAGCAGCTGCTGGCCCTGGCCGGGCTGAAACGCTCCGATGTGTGGATTGGGAACGTGGTAAAATGCCGCCCGCCAAACAACCGCGACCCAATGCCCGAAGAATTGCAGGCCTGTCATGCTTACCTGGAGCGGCAAATTGCCGTCATCAACCCCAAAATCATCGTCACGCTCGGACGGTTTTCGATGGGCAAGTTCTTCCCTACCGCCCGCATCAGCGCCATTCACGGTCAGATGCGCCGCGTAGGAGACCGTTTCGTAATTGCGATGTTCCATCCGGCAGCCGCGCTTCACAATCCCACCTATTTGCCGCTCATCAAACAGGATTTCGCCCAACTCCCCCAACTGCTCGAAACCGCGCGTCGGGAACTGGCAAAAACTTCTCTCCCATCCACCCCCGAACCATCACCCCCAACCCCGACGCCCAAAGACGAAACACCCAAACAGATGCGATTGTTCTAAAAACAAGGAAACCATGACCACCAAAGAAACCCTCATTCAAAAACTCACCACTAAGACCGCGAAAATTGGCATTCTCGGCATGGGATATGTTGGTATGCCGCTGGCGGTCGTCTTCGCCGAAAAAGGCTTCGATGTGCTGGGCATTGACCCCGACAAACGCAAAGTCGAAACCTTCGATAAAGGCATTTCTTACATTCAAGATGTTCCCTCCGAAACCGTTGCCCGCCTGCGGGGCGAGGGACGCTTGAAGATGACCGCCGATTTTTCAGCCCTGGCCGAAATGGACGCTGTTTCCATTTGTGTCCCCACCCCTTTGCGCAAAACCGGCGACCCGGATATGTCCTACATCGTCTCGGCGGCAGAACAACTGGCGAAATACGTCCACCCCGGCATGGTCATCGTGCTGGAATCCACCACCTACCCCGGCACAACGCGCGAACTGCTCGTCCCGATGTTGACGGAAAAATCGGGCCTGAAGGTGGGCCAGGACCTCTTCGTCTGCTTCTCGCCGGAGCGCGTAGACCCGGGCCGCACCGACTGGACGACCTACAACACCCCTAAAGTGATGGGAGGGATGACCCCTGCCTGCGTTGAAGTGGCTACGGCCTGGTATGGCGGCGCGCTGGAAACGGTCGTGCCGGTCTCCTCGCCCGAAGCAGCAGAGATGGCGAAATTGCTCGAAAACACCTTCCGGATGATTAACATCGGTCTGGTAAACGAGCTGGCCATCATTTGCGAACGGTTGGGAATTGATGTCTGGGAAGTCATCGAGGCCGCCGCAACCAAACCCTTCGGGTTCATGAAATTCACGCCGGGGCCGGGTCTGGGCGGGCATTGTATCCCGATTGACCCGCTCTACCTCTCCTGGAAACTCAAGGAGATGAACTACAACGCCCGCTTCATTGAACTGGCAAGCGAAATCAACACCAACATGCCCCGCTACGTGGTGACGCGCGTGATGGAGGCCCTCGATGAACGCGGAAAAACGCTGAAAGGAAGCCGAATTCTGGTGCTGGGCACGGCCTACAAGCCCGATATTGACGATGTGCGTGAATCACCAGCCTTTGATGTGATTGCACTCATGAAGAAAAAAGGTGCATTGGTTGAGTACCACGACCCCTACATCCCGCATTTACACCACGAATATGAAGGCTGGGAAATGCATAGCGTCTCCGATGCTGACCTGCTGGCGCACGTTGCCGCTGCCGATGCGGTGGTCATCATCACCAACCACAAAATCTACGATTACCCGGCCATTCTGAACGCTGCCCAGTTCATCTTTGATACCCGCAACGCACTGGGCAAAGCGGGCAAAGAGAGTCACAAGGTGGTTCGGCTGTGAGGCTGTATTCCGCTAATCGCACCATTGACTGAACACTGATTACTGCAATGTCTCACTACCTGGTGACCGGAGCGGCCGGCTTCATCGGCGCACACACCGCCGAAACACTTCTGGCGCAGGGTCATGCCGTAACTGGCATAGACAACTTGAACGACGCCTATGACCCGCGCATGAAGGAATATCGTCTGCGAAAACTGGTTGCCTTACCAGGATTTACCTTCGTGCGCGCCGATATTGCCCAAAAAGCAATCCTGGAAGAAGCACGCCTGCGCCATGTCCGTTTCGACGGCATCATTCATCTCGCGGCGCGAGCGGGTGTGCGCTACAGCGTCGAAAATCCCTGGGTCTTCCTGGAATCGAACGTCATCGGCACGCTCAACATGCTCGAACTGGCGCGTGCAAATGGCAACTGCAAATTTATCCTGGCATCCACCTCCAGCATTTACGGGGCCAACCCACCCTACCCGACGCCCGAAACGGCCTCCAGCAGTGAACCGCTCCAACCGTATGCCGCCAGCAAAAAAAGTGCCGAAGTGCTGGCACACAGTTACCACCACCTGTACGGAATAGATACCACCGTTCTGCGCTTCTTTACCGTTTATGGGCCAGCCGGACGCCCCGACCTGGCGCTGTTTCGCTTTGTGCAGTGGATCGTCGAAGGCCGCCCGGTGCGCATTAACGGCGATGGCACACAATCGCGCGGATTCACGTATATTGACGACATCGTCCGCGGAATTCTGTCTGCGCTCAAACCGCTGGGCTACGAAATCATCAATCTCGGCGGACATGAAGTCATCACCATCAACGGCCTGGTCACCCTCATTGAAGAGCTGACCGGCAAAAAAGCCACTGTGCAATATGGCCCGCCCAACCTGGCCGATATGTATACCAACTGGGCCGATGTAACCAAAGCCCGCGAACTGCTCGGCTGGTCTCCCGAATATGAAATGCGCCGCGGCGTCGAACAACTGATTGCCTGGTATATGCAGGAGCGAGAATGGGCAAAAGACATTCTCACACTCTGAAATTGCCCTTTTCCTCCTTTACGGCGAACACATTCCGCATTACCCTCGCTGCATGTCCTTCTTCCACCGCCTGAACACCGCCTGGCGCACCGACCCGCTCCTGCGGCGCGTGGTGCAAAACAGCAGCCACCTGCTCTCCAGCAGCACAATTGGCGCCGGGGTCAGTTTCGCTCAGGGCATCCTGGTGGCCCGGCTGATAGGCATTCCGGCACTGGGGCTGGTGACAACCATCATCACGTTCGTATCGAATGTCAACCGCTTGCTCACCTTTCGCATGAGCGAAATGGTGGTCAAACGCCTGAACGGCGCCCTGGCCGAAGACAGGCCGCACGAAGGTGCAGCGGCGGTTAAAGCGGCTCTGCTCATCGAAAGCATCACTTCGCTTGCCGCCTATCTCATCCTGTTGGCGCTTGCAGGTTGGGCAGTGCAAACCTTTGCTGCCGATTTTCGCAGTAACCCTCTGACAGCAGACCTGTTCCGGTTCTACGGTCTCATTTTGCTGACCAATTTCGTCACCGAAACCTCCACCGGCATCTTGCAGGCTGCCCGCCGCTTTGCGTGGATTGCGCGCCTGAGCATCTTACAAAGCCTTACCACAGCGGTTGTCATCCTGGCCGCTTTTCTCCTGCGGCGCGGCGTCTCCGAAGTGGTGCTGGCGTATGTGATTGGCAAAAGCATCAACGGATTGGGGCTAGCCTTCCTGGCGCAAGTCGAATTACGCCGGCTTCTCGGCGCAAATTGGTGGCGAACGCCTCTCCAGGCGCTGCCCCAAAAACGAGCATTGGTCACTTTTTTGCTGAACACCAACCTGAACGGCACGGTCAATCTGTTCACACGGGATAATTTCCCGCTCTATGCGGCCTGGCTGTTGAACAGCGAACAAGTTGGCTACTACCGTCTGGCGCAAATGCTGATTAACTTCATCATTTTGCCGCTCGACCCGCTCATCTGGCCGACTTACGCAGAAATCACCCAAACCGTGGCACAAAAAAATTGGGCAGCCACTCGCCGCCTGTTGCGCCGCGTCAGCCTGCTCACTGGCAGTCTCGTGTTGATGGTGGGAGCAGGGCTGGCACTCACAGGCTGGTTCTTGCTCCCGCTCGTTTATGGGCCGCAAGCCGCACCGGCCTACCCGATTCTGCTTGTTTTGCTGGCTGGTTACGGCTTCGCCAGCACCTTTCAGTGGAACCGCCCGCTTTTTCTGGCGCTCGGCAAACCCGGCTACCCGGTGCTGATTGCCCTGCTGACGGGCTGTCTGGAACTTCTCCTGATGTTCACGCTCGTCCCAATTGCCGATTCGATGCTCCTGCTCTCGACCATTTTTTCGGGCTATTTCATCCTTTCGATTGGCCTGACAGCCTGGCGCGGTTGGAATTTGCTCCCCAGGTCATAACAGATTGTGTTCGCAGGTGATTTCTCACGCAGCATACGCCCATGAAAATTGTTGCCATTTCCGCCTCGCAGGTTCCATCCAAAGCCGCCAACAGCATCCAGGCACTCAAGGCTGTTCATGCGCTGGCGCATAACGGGCATGACGTAACGCTGATTGTGCCAGATGCGGAAAACGCTGAAGAAGACCGCAAACGGCCCACCTGGCCGGAGCTTGCCACCTTCTACGGCCTGCACACCGAATTTCATCTCGAATACCTGCCGGTCGCCTCGCGCCGTCTGTTCTTTGCTTCTGCCGTATGGCGCGCACGTCAGCACCAGCCAGATTTGCTCTACGTTTGGCCGCTGCAATCGGCGGTGCTGGGTTTACTTTCAGGCCTGCCAGTGATTTTGGAGATGCACGACCTGCCTTCCGGCACGTTTGGCCCGCTCTGGTACCGCACATTTCGCGCTCTCGGCGGCAAAAAGCGCCAGGCCATCATCACCGGTGCGCTCAAACAGGCATTGGAAGCCGAATATGGGCGTTTTTCGGACGGAGAAGTCGTCCTTGCCCCGAACGGAGTCGAAATCGAACGCTTCGCTCACCTGCCCGACCCGCCAATCGCCCGCCGCCTGCTGAACCTGCCCGAAGCCCCCACGCTGGTCTGTGCCGGACATTTATACGCCGGGCGCGGGGCGGAATTGTTCCTCGACCTGGCCGCACGCCTGCCAGGCGTGCGCTTCCTGTGGGTCGGCGGCAACCCCCGAGACGTAGAAACATGGCAGGCCAAAGCTCAGGCGCGCGCACTGAACAACGTCTTGTTCACTGGCTTCGTTCACAACGCACAGCTGCCGCTGTATCAGGCGGCGGCAGATATTTTGCTGATGCCCTACGAGCGCGAAATCGGCATTTCCAGCGGGGCAGGCCATTCGGCGCAGGTTGCCAGCCCGATGAAGATGTTCGAATACCTGGCTGCCGGACGTGCCATCATTGCCAGTGACCTGCCCGTCTTTCACGAAGTCCTGAACGAGACCAATGCCGTCTTCTGTCCGCCCGAACGCCCCGGCGCATGGGAAGGCGCCATCCGCGCCCTGCTCGATGACCCGCAGCGTCGTCAGGCACTGGCCTGCCAGGCGCGCACCAATGCCGCCCGCTACGCCTGGACCGAACGAGCAAAACGGATTCTGGAAGGATTTGCGGGAAACTCCTAATCCCTTATTCACCATGCCTCGTACTCTTTTTCTTCTTCTTTTGCTCGCCTTCCTGCTTCGTTCGGGGCTGGGGCTGTTTGCCCATTTTGTGTTGCCTCAGGCCGGATACGGAAGCGAAACCGAACAGGCCGGCTATCTGTTCTTCGACGCCTACCGCCGCGATAGCCAGGCGCGAATGCTGGCGCACTCTGGCTTGCCACTCACCCAGGCCTTCGACGAGAAATTTTCTTCTGACCAGTACGGCGGTCTGTTATGGCTGAGCGCCTTTCTGTATCGCTACGTGAACGAAAGCCCGCTGACGATGGTGTTTCTGGCAGCTCTGGCCGGTTCATTGGGCGGGCTGTTCGTATACCGCGCCGCCTGCCTGTGGTTCAATCCCCAAATAGCCCGCCTCGCCATGCTCATCTTTCTGTTTTACCCCGATTCTATCCTGCTCGGCGCTTCACAAATGCGCGAACCCTTCCTGATGACGCTGACCGCTATCGCATTCTACGGCATCACAAACATAACAAAAACCGATAATGCTCGCACTGGGTGGTTGTGGATTGCCCTCGCCCTGGGTGGAATGCTGTTTCTCTCCCCCGGCATTGCACTTGTGACGATACTTGCCCTGACCGGCTGGGTCTTTTTCGGCGGGCAAAACCGCGCCCTCCCCTGGCAGGCAGCCGCAGCAGGCGCAGCCGTGTTCGTGTTGGCGCTCTTCATCCTGGCCGCAAGTTGGGAAACGCTGATTGCGGCACGCGGCGGCAGTGTCCTGGGCATACTGGGAAACTGGGCGCGCGAAACCGCCCAATGGAATGCTGATGTGCTGAAGCGCAGTTCGGGCATCGTCCAACTCTTATTTGAGAGCCTGCCGCGCAGCCTGGTGCTACCCTTCGTGGCGGGTTACGGCGTTCTCCAGCCCGTGTTACCTGCCGCCCTCATCGAACCGGGCAACCCTTTCTGGCAGGGGTTGGGCATTCTGCGCGCGCTGGGATGGTATCTGCTCCTGCCTTTGCTGGCTTACTCCCCTTTTGCGGCGCTCTCCTATTCTTTCCCTCCCCACGAAAAGCAGGAAGTCAGTCGCCGGCAGATGCTCTGGCTTGCCCTGTTCCTGTGGGGCTGGATTGTGACTGTAGCAGTGCGCGGCGGCGGCGACCAGTGGGATAACCCCCGTTATCGTGTTATCTTGCTCGTTTTTCTGGCAATCGTGGCGGCGCACGCGTTCTACGCCGTCAAGACGCGCTGGTTCTGGCGCATCGTGTGGGTAGAAGTCATCCTGTTGCTCGTGTTCACGCACTGGTACGCATGGCGCTATCTGAAAATCGGATTCAACCTGGGCATCCGCAACACCTTGCTGATTGCGCTGACTGCCGCTGTTTTGCTGGTGGCAGGCGATTGGCTGTGGCAGGCGTTGCGGCGCAGGAATACGTTATAATTCAGCGTTTGAATTTGTCCTCAAGGAGAAAGAATACATGCCCACCGCTCTCATCACCGGCATCACCGGTCAAGATGGCTCTTACCTGGCCGAATTTCTGCTCAAAAAAGGATACACCGTCGTCGGCATGGTGCGCCGCTCCAGCACGGTCACATTCGAGCGGCTCAGTCATATTCAGGATGACATCATCATCGCCCAGGGCGACTTACACGACCAATCTTCGCTCGTCGCCCTGCTCGAAGAATACAAACCCGATGAAGTGTATAACCTGGCAGCGCAGTCTTTCGTACCTACCTCGTGGAATCAACCCATCCTGACCGGTGAGGTGACTGCTCTGGGTGTGGCGCGCCTGCTGGAAGCAATTCGGTTGGTGAACCCCAAAATCCGCTTCTATCAGGCCTCATCCAGCGAAATGTTCGGTAAAGTGGTTGAAGTGCCACAACGCGAAAGCACGCCCTTCTATCCGCGTTCGCCTTACGGCGTGGCAAAAGTCTATGGACATTGGATTACTGTGAACTACCGCGAATCGTTCGATATTTTCGCTGCCTCAGGCATTTTGTTCAACCACGAAAGTCCGCGGCGCGGCATGGAGTTTGTGACTCGCAAAATTGCCCATCACGCTGCCAAAATCAAACTGGGCCTGGCAAAAGAACTGCGGCTCGGCAACCTGGAAGCCCGGCGCGATTGGGGCTATGCGGGTGATTACGTCGAAGCAATGTGGCTGATGTTGCAACACCACACGCCCGATAACTTCGTCATCGGCACGGGCGAGACCCACTCGGTGCGTGAGTTTTGCGAGCTGGCTTTTGGCTGTGTGGGGCTGAATTATGAAGAGTATGTGGTACAAGACCCGCGCTTCTACCGCCCTGCAGAAGTAGATTTGCTGATTTCTGACCCTTCCAAAGCGCACCGCGAACTTGGCTGGAAGCCCAAAGTGTCGTTCCGCGAACTGGTCGAGATGATGGTTGAATCCGATTTGCGCCTGCTCAGAGATGCCAAAAAATAAACGCAACCCTGCTTTTGGGTGCGAATGTTGCCAATGAACCTGTCTATTGTCATTCCCGTCTTCAACGAAGAAGAAAGCCTTCCGCACCTGCACGCGGCCATCCACGCTGCGCTGAAAGGCATTTCGCGCACATGGGAGGTGATTTATGTCAACGATGGCAGCCGCGACCGCTCGATGGAGGTGCTGGAACGCCTGGCAGCCGAAGACCCGGAGCATGTTTGCGTGGTGGAATTTCGTCGCAACTTCGGGCAAACGACCGCCATTGCCGCCGGTATTGACCACGCACAGGGCGAGGTGATTGTCTTCCTCGATGCCGATTTGCAAAACGACCCGGCAGACATTCCCCTCCTGCTGGAAAAGCTCGAGCAGGGCTATGATGTGGTCAGCGGCTGGCGCAAGAACCGGGAAGACGACGCCCTGACGCGCAACCTGCCCTCTCATCTGGCAAACTGGCTGATTTCGCACGTCACCGGGGTACACCTGCACGATTACGGCTGCACGCTCAAAGCCTATCGCCGTGAAGTTATCACCGGCTTTCGCCTGTATGGCGAAATGCACCGTTTTATTCCGGTTTATGCCAGCGCCGTCGGTGCGAAAATCTACGAAATGCCTGTGCGTCACCATGCCCGCAAGTTCGGCAAGAGCAAATACGGCCTGGAGCGTACCATCAAAGTCATTCTCGACCTGATTGCGGTGCAATTTCTAACGCGCTACGCGGCCAAGCCCATTTACCTGTTCGGTGGCGGCGGGTTTCTGATGGGGGCGCTGGGTATTGTGGGAATGGTTTTTCTGCTCGTCCGCAAGATTCTGCTCAATGTAGATATTCTCACCTCCCCTATCTTTACGCTTTCCGTTCTGCTCACCCTGCTCGGCTTCCAAACCATCTTGCTGGGATTGATGGCGGAGTTGCTGGTACGCACCTATCACGAATCGCAACAAAAGCCAACATATACGGTACGAAAAGTGCTGGGGCGTACCCGCTCCAGCACCGCTGACAAAACCGAATGCATCTGAAACACATCCGACGCACGTTTCACGCGCGCATGTGTTTATGCGTCTTGAAGCCAACCACGCGGGGGAAACACTTCGCCTTCACCGCGTATCAGTCCGATTCCAGCTTCCTGCACCGCCTGGCGCGCGGCGGCATCTACCCGTATCCCATACGCATACACCAGATACGGCGCCGGGTAGCCAGCCTTGGCCAGCCGTTTCTGAAAATCGGCAGAGCGCATCCGCTGCGACCAGCGTATCACATCCCTGGCGCCCAGCCGCGCTTTGGATTCCATCACCACCGAAACCGGCTCGCCTTCGGGTGAGACTGCCTTCAGCGCGGCATCTACCTCGCCATTGAGCCGTACCAGCACCGCCTCGCTCAACAGGCGATAGCCTTTCTGGCGCATGACGAACTCCAGCAT
>JANWWK010000062.1 GCA_025056175.1 Anaerolineales bacterium | reverse complement strand
CTTTTTCTCTCAAAGGGCAGCGTTGCTGTAGTTATAAACCTGTTCGCGGAGTTTATTGACTTCACGCCCCAATTTGGAGCCGGAATCACTGGTTTCTCTGGCGATTTTTTCGATGGCGTACATGACAGTGGTGTGGTCGCGTCCGCCCAGAAATTCGCCAATTTGCGGCAGAGAAGCATTTGCCATTTCACGCAACAGGTACATGGCAATCTGGCGCGGAAGGGCAATTTTTTGCGAGCGGTCACGTCCAAGCATCTCTTCAACAGACACCTGATAATTGCGCGCCACGAGTTCAATGATTTTCTCCGGCGCAACGTGATGGCGCTGGGGCAACAGGTCGGCCAGCGCCATTTCGGCCAGGCGCAGGTTGACAGGCGTACCCATCAGATGCGCGTAGGCAATAATGCGGTTGAGCGCGCCTTCCAGTTCTCGGATGTTGGATTGCACCCGGCGGGCAATCATTTCCATCACATCGTTGGGAACTTCGTGACCGGCGCGTTCCGCTTTATAACGCAGGATGGCGAGACGGGTCTCGAAATCGGGGGGTTGAATGTCGGCAATCAGGCCCCACTCGAAGCGTGACCGCAAGCGTTCTTCAAGCGTCACCAGCGATTTGGGCGGACGGTCGGACGAAACGATGATTTGTTTGTCCTGACTGTGCAGGGTGTTGAAGGTGTGGAAGAATTCTTCCTGTGTAGATTCTTTGCCAGCGATGAACTGGATGTCGTCAATCAGCAGAACATCAATGGAGCGGTATTTTTCGCGGAAGGCCTGTGTGGTGTGGGTGCGGATGGCATTAATCAAGTCGTTGGTGAATTCTTCCGAAGACACATACAAAACGCTCAACCCACGCGCATGGCAGGCGTTGCCAATGGCGTGCAGAAGGTGGGTTTTACCCAGCCCTACGCCGCCGTAAAGGAAGAGCGGGTTGTAGGCGCGTGCGGGTTTTTCGGCCACCGCCAGCGCCGCGGCGTGCGCCAGGCGGGTGTTTGCTCCTACCACAAAGTTCTCAAAGGTGTAACGCGGGTTGAGCGTGGTATTACGCGCTTGCGCGCTGGTTTGATTCTCAGGGTAGTCTTCTTTTGCTTGTGTCGGGGCGTTCACTGCGTCATCATCATATTCGCCATCAACCACAAAGCGCACCTGCACTTCGGATTCCAGAACACCCGCCAGCAGGCGGGCAATACTGCTCAAGAGACGATTTTCCAGCCAGTCTCGTGCATAGGCGTTACGCACCGCCACCGTCAGGATGCCATCCTGATACGAGACGGGGCGGCTGTCACGCACCCAGGTATCGAACGAAGCGCGCGGCATTTCCAGTTGGAGTTGCCCCAGCACCGATTGCCAGGCTTGTGCTGCATTCATGGTCTGCTCCAGCAGTAAGGATAAGGGTAAGGAAGCCCTCTGCAAGGTTTTACAGAGGGTGGAGGACGAACTGAATTTTTTGCAATCCGTTTCAGGGGTTTTGGATGCTGTCTCCGGTGCATCCACTCAAGACTGTGCAAATTCTAGCAAAAATGGCTATAACACGCCACACGATAAACCTACGCTTTCTTAAAAACTTTTGCTTTTTTAAGACCATCTGACCTTAAAAAACAGTTAGGCGATTAACAATTGTTTTTGCGATTTACAGAACGTTTGTTTCAGCCAAAAATGTGTTTATCTGTGAAACACCCCCCATATCTGGGGTCTGGTTGCCTGAAACGGCTATTTGTCGTATATCTATCTTAAGGACTCTGGCAATTTTTCTTGCCGTCTGTTACGGATTGGTAACTCTCCTATGCTCTATTCGTCGTGTCGTTTTGAGCCAGTTCGGACAAAAATTAGAAACTCCCCCAAATGTTAACAAATCGTAAAATCACAATTACTGGCCGCGCGGCACCCACGCGAGAATGGACGTTCCTTCACCGATGACCGAGCAAATTTCAACATCGCCACCGACCTGTTGGGCGCGGGTGTGCATGTTGGAAAGGCCATGTCCGAGCGTCATGCTCATTTTGCTCATGTCGAAGCCGCGCCCATCATCGCGCACTTCGAGCAACAGGCGCTCTGGGGTGGCCCAAACGCGAATCTGCACTTTTTTGGCCTGCGCATGTTTGGCGGCATTTGCCAGCGCTTCCTGACAGATGTGGAACAGCGCCAGGGCCTGTGTTCGGGGAAGGTTTTCGATGTCTTTTGAGTCGCCCGTCAGGGTGGCGTCGGAGAGGGTGTTGGCCCGGAATTCCATTACCAGGCGCTTGAGGGCATCCAGCAAATTTTCATCGCCGAATTGACGCGGGCGCAAATCCAAAATGTAGGAGCGAATATCTCGAATGGTGTGGTTCAGACTGTCTATGGCCTGCTGAATACGTTCTTGTGCTTTTTGGGGGTCTTCGGTCGTCAACAGGCGGGCGTGTTCTAAAACCAGCCCCACGCCGTAAATGGATTGAATAATGCCATCGTGCAAGTCCATACCGATGCGGTCGCGCTCTTCCAAAACGGCCAGGCGGCGGGCGTTGCTGTGCAGACGGGCATTTTCGATGGCTAACCCGGCCCAACTGCCAATCGCGGTGATGACTTGAATATCGTGGTCGTCGAGTGGGCTGGCGCTGCGGGTAACGGCGCTCAAGACGCCCACCAGTTGGCCGCTCGAGGTGAGTGGGAAACAGGCCATTTGGCGGAATCCGGCTTTGACGACTGCATCGCGCAGATAACGTACATCGTTTGCCAGGTCATGACTGACCATCGGTTCGCCAGTTTGGGCAACCAGCCCCACCAATCCTTCTCCAACGGTGAAGCGATTGCGAGTCCAGAAGGCTTCGGCGGCCTGTCCACGGTGCAACACCAGGCGCAAGGTGCGCTGGTCTTCTTCGAGCAGGAAAATTTCCCCCGATTCAACCTGCATGTATTCCATCACCAGGGAAAGCGTTTTTTGTAGAATTTCATCGAGTTTGAGCGAAGAAGTCAGGGCTTTGGCAATGCTGTTGAGCAGGGCTAAATCCTGGTTGCGGCGGGTGAGCGCCTGATCGCGTTCGTGCAGTTCCTCATACAGCCGCGCGTTGTGGATGGCAACTGCCGCGTAAGCTGCCAGCATTTGAATGATTCGTTCGTCATCGGCGGTAAATTCGGGTGCGCCTATCTTTTCGGTGAGATAGATTTGTCCGTATTGGTCTTCCCCAAGCCGGATGGGGACACCCAGAAACGAATGCATCGGCGGATGATTGGGAGGAAACCCCACACTGCGCGCATCTTGACGGATGTCTGGCAGGCGGATGGGGTAAGGAGTGTCCATGAGTGCGCGAAGTAGCCCCAATCCGCGCGGAGGGTGCGGAATTCGCCGGATTTCTTCTTCGGTCATCCCAACCGAGATGAATTGTTTGAGTTGCCCATCTTCTCCCAATACGCCCAGAGCGGCATAGCGTGCCTGTGCCTGTTCGCAGGCAACGGTGGCGATACGCTCCAGCAGCGTTTCCAGAGAAATATCCTCCACCAGCTGTAAACTGGCCTGATGGAGGGCAACCAGCCGCTCTTCCAGTTGTTGTCTCGTTAAGAGCATGGGGGTCTCCTCGTGCAAATAATTCTACCCTACCCGTCCGAATTGTTCAAGTTGATAGGTTTTGCCAGATGAGACCGTTACAATACCCCTGACTCCATTGGCAAAGGATTTTTCGATGGGAACT
This sequence comes from Anaerolineales bacterium, assembly GCA_025056175.1. Taxonomy (GTDB): domain Bacteria; phylum Chloroflexota; class Anaerolineae; order Anaerolineales; family Villigracilaceae; genus UBA5195. Next base: position 22,863 of record JANWWK010000062.1, on the reverse strand, counting down.
TCGCGAATTGCCGGTTTTTATAACCTGTCTCTGGAAGAACGTCTGGCGCGTGTGGCTGATTCGGCGGTTTTGACTGCCTCTGACCTTGCTCCCTGGTCCACGGGCGGTCTTTCACCGGAATCGGCAGACCACATGATTGAGAATGTCATCGGTTTGCACAGCCTGCCCCTGGGCATTGCCCTGAACTTTGTGGTCAATGGGCGTGATGTGTTGGTGCCGATGGCGGTGGAGGAGCCTTCGGTGGTGGCTGGGGCTTCGTTTATGGCAAAGCTTGCGCGCGCTGGTGGCGGGTTTCAGACTTCGAGCAGCGAGCCGCTCATGATTGGGCAAATGCAAGTCCTTCATCTCGATAATCTGCACGCGGCGCGGCTGAAAATTTACGAGAAAAAAGCCGAATTGCTGGCTGCTGCCGATGAAATTGACCCGATTCTCAAGAAATTTGGTGGCGGCGCGCGTGATTTGGAGGTGCGCGTTATTGAAGATTCACCCATCGGCGGTTTTCTGGTCGTTCATTTGATTTATGATGTACGCGATGCGATGGGCGCGAATGCCGTCAATACCGCTTGTGAACGGCTTGCGCCTCAGGTGGAGGCGATTACCGGTGGCAAGGTGCATTTGCGAATTCTTTCCAATTTGGCCGACCGGCGCATTGCGCGCGCACGGTGTGTGATTCCGCTTAAGGAATTAGAGATGTTGGGAGACGAGAATACGCTCTCTTACAGCGGCGAAACCGTGCGCGATGGCATCATTGCTGCATGGGCGTTTGCCGCTGCTGACCCATACCGGGCTGCTACTCATAACAAGGGCATTATGAACGGCGTAGATGCAGTGGTGATTGCGACCGGCAATGACTGGCGTGCCATCGAAGCCGGAGCGCATGCTTACGCAGCGCGTTCAGGCCGTTACACCAGCCTTTCGACATGGGGAAGGGATGTCGCCGGCAACCTGGTGGGTAGCCTGGAAATGCCCATGGCGGTGGGAATCGTCGGCGGGGCGACCAAAGTGCATCCGGCGGCGCGAGCGGCTATCAAATTGATGGGCGTGCAGACTGCCTCTGAACTGGCCGAAATCATTGTGGCCGTTGGGTTGGCGCAAAACCTGGCCGCTTTGCGCGCACTGGCAACTGAAGGGATTCAGCGCGGACATATGAGCCTGCATGCTCGACAGGTTGCCATCGCAGCAGGCGCTACCGGTGAACTCATCGAGAAGGTGGCTGCTCAGATGGTGGCAGAAAAAATGATACGGATTGACCGCGCGGAAGAGTTGGTCAAGCAGTTGACCAGTGAGCAGTAAGCAGTGAGCAGTGAATTGGATAAGCCGAGAAGCAAATCACCCGAACAGAGAAATCCATAACGAAATTCAAAGGATACCCATGACCAATAACACCCTCCTCAAACCCTCCCGACCCGTTGGCATCGTTGGTTACGGCGCGTATGTTCCTCGCTATCGCATTCCTGCCAAAGAGATTGCCCGCGTATGGGCAGGTGGCAAGGCAAGTGGGCTGCCCGTCAAAGAAAAGGCGGTGCCGGGTCTCGATGAAGATGTAATTACAATGTCCATCGAAGCGGCACGCAATGCGATGGCGCGGGCGCAAATTGCGCCTTCACAGCTCCGCGCCATTTGGGTTGGCTCGGAGTCGCATCCTTACGCCGTCAAACCTACTTCTACGGTAGTTGGAGAAGCGATTGGCGCCGTGCCGCATATTCAGGCTGGCGATTGGGAGTTTGCCTGTAAGGCTGGCACTGAAGCGATGGTGGCTGCGATGGGGTTTGTCGGCTCTGGAATGGCTGAATATGCGATGGCGATTGGGATGGATACAGCGCAAGGCAAACCTGGCGATGCACTGGAATATACAGCGGCAGCGGGCGGCGCCGCTTTTGTGATTGGACCTGCAGAAAATTCTCTGGCGGTCATCAATGCTTCGTACTCGTATGTGACCGATACGCCCGATTTTTGGCGGCGCGAATATCAAAGATACCCGGAGCATGGCGTGCGCTTTACCGGCGAACCGGCCTATTTCAATCACATCACCTCGTCGGCAAAAACGCTGATGCAGGAACTCGGTCTGACTGCAAAAGATTATACCTGGGCCGTTTTTCACCAGCCGAACACCAAGTTCCCTCAACGCGCAGCACAAATGCTGGGCTTTACGCCCGAACAGATTGCACCCGGTCTGCTGGTGCCGCTCATTGGGAACACGTATTCCGGTGCTTCCATCATCGGCCTGACGGCGATTCTCGATATTGCCAGGCCCGGTGACCGCATTTTGCTGGCATCGTTTGGCTCTGGTGCGGGGTCTGATGCCTTCGATATTGTGGTGACTGAGAAAATCCTGGAACGCGCCGGGTTGGCGACCAGGACGCAGGAATATATTGCACGCCGCACGGAAATTGACTACGCTACCTATGCACGTTTCCGCGACAAGATTACGATGAAGTAGGGAACGAATGGTTATGACCGATGTCATCATTGCAGGAATAGGACAAACGGACGTTGGTGAACATTGGGGGATTGGATTGCGCGACCTGGCGTATGCCGCTGTTAAGGACGCGATTGCAGATAGCGGCGGGTTGCAGCCTCAGGCGTTGTTTGTTGGCAACATGCTGGCTCCCAATCTTTCCAATCAGGCGCATTTGGGAGTGTTGTTGGCCGACCATTGCGGCATGCGAGGCATCGAAGCGGTGACGGTTGAGGCCGCGGGGGCTTCGGGCGGCGCGGCGTTGCGACAGGGCTATCTCGCCGTCAAAAGCGGGTTGGTAGATGTAGCCCTGGTGGTGGGAGTCGAAAAGTTTACAGACCAGGTGGGTGGCGGGGTAGATGCGGCAATGGCGACCACCTCCGATAGCGATTTCGAGGCCGTGCAGGGCCTGACCGCCAGTGGGCAGGCCGCCTTGTTGATGCGCCGCTACATGCATGAGTATGGTGTCCCAGCCGATGGGTTTGCAGGTTTTGCATTGACTGCTCATGCCAACGGTGTCGGCAACCCCAAAGCAATGTTTCGCAAGGCGATACGCGTGGAGGCGTATGCTCAAGCAGAGATGGTCAGCGCCCCGGTCAACCTGTTTGATGCCGCGCCGAACGCCGATGGGGCGGCGGCAGTGGTGCTAACCCGCAGCGATTTGTTGCCGAACGGCTATCCACATGCACTGGTCAAAATTGCTGCTTCGGCGGTTTCCACCGATACGCTGGCGTTGCACGACCGGCATGACCCGCTCGGTTTTTGGGCGGCACGCGAATCGGTGGAGATGGCCCGACATCGCGCAGGCGTGACCTTGGATGAAATTGACTTTTTCGAGTATCACGATGCGTATAGTATTTACGCAGCACTTTCGCTGGAAGCGGCGGGCTTTGCTCCGCGTGGTGAGGGGTGGAAACTGGCTGCTCAGGGTGCGATTGCGCGCGGCGGACGCATTCCTTGCGCCACGATGGGAGGCTTGAAAGCACGCGGTTTCCCCGGTGGGGCAACCGGCTTGTATCAGGCGGTTGAAGCTGCGCTGCAACTTCGTGGCCAGGCCGGAGCTTGCCAGGTGTCCGAAGCCAGATTGGGACTGATTCAGTCTCTGGGCGGACCGGCGTCCACTGCCGTTACCCACCTTCTGGAAAAGTTGTAACTGCCTGATTGCGCCGCGCGCGGCGGACTCTCAACGACTCTCACGAATCTTGCGGTCTTGTAAAGCGCGCTCTTTGATAGTTCCTGACAGGCCGGCTCGTTACAATTGTGCTCATCCAACCAAAAGGAGCGAACTATGGAAATTCCGCGTCACTGGCGACTTAAAAAGCAACGCTATGCTCTGGTGGGCGAAGTCTGCCCGCATTGCGATTACAAAATCTTCCCGCCGCGTGATGTTTGTCCCAACTGTGGCGACGAGGCCAAAACCCTGTACACCTTTAGCGGCAGAGGAGAAGTCTTCTCTTATACCACCATCTATGAAGCGCCGACCGGGTTCGACAGCATGGCCCCGTACACCGTGGCACTCATCAAATTGGAAGAAGGACCGATGGTGACGGCGCAACTCACTGACCTGGGCGACCAGCCGGTGGAAATCGGGATGCCGGTGGAAATGGTCACACGCAAAATGCGCAACGATGGCGACGAGCGTGGCGTGATTGTGTACGGGTACAAGTTCAGAAGACGAGTATAAGCGGTCTTTACAGTCATCACACGTCTTCTCAAAAAGCCTGCTTCTGCGAACGGTGGCTGCCAGATACGACAGCTGCCGTTTTTTTGCTTGAGTTAACCCACTGGCGCCTCGGGCCGCTGATTGGCAAAAGTTGCGCTACAGCCTGAATTCGCCGCGCAGACCGCCTTGACTGTCGGGCGCGATCCAGATGTGGAACTTGCCCGGCTCCACCCCAAACGTTCCGTCGGCACGGGTAAACGCCAGGTCTTCCTCGCGCAAGGTGAAGGAGACACGGCGCGTTTCGCCGGGCTGGAGTGTAACTCGCTGGAAACCTTTCAGTTCACGGATGGGACGCGTGAGCGAACCGACCAGGTCGCGGATGTAGAGTTGGACGACCTCCGTACCTGGGCGTGAGCCAGTGTTCGTTATCTCTGCACTGATTTCGAGGGCGCCGCGCAGGGTTTCACTGCTCAATTTCAAATTGGAATATTCGAAGCGGGTGTAGGTCAACCCGAAGCCAAACGGAAAGAGCGGCGAGGGCGGCAGGTCGAGGTAGCGCGTTTTGAATTGTCCCTCAGGATGCACGGGACGCCCGGAGTTTTTGTGGTTGTAATAAATGGGAACCTGCCCGGTGGCACGTGGAAAAGTGATGGGCAACCTGCCGCAGGGCGCTTCGCTGCCGAACAGAATTTCGCCCAGTGCTGCGCCGCCTTCGATACCCGGATGCCAGGCATACAGAACCGCGTCGGCGCATTTGACTTGGTGGGTAATCGCCAGTGGACGTCCGGCAAAGACCACCAGCGCGAGCGGTTTGCCCAGCGCCGCCATCGCCTGCACGAACTCCGCCTGACCGGGCGGCAAGCCCAGATCACTGACGTTGCAGTTTTCGCCGGAGCGGACGGGATGTTCGCCGAGGAGCAGAAGAACGGCATCTGCCTGGTGGGCAAGGTGTAAAGCCATATCCACATTCTCTGTGAACCACAGTTCCACGTTCTGGGGCGCGGTCTGGCGCAGCGCCTCATCGAGCGGGGTGACGTCCTCGGCGCGCCCGTCGGGGGTCCAGGTGCCGAAGAGTTCGCCGCGCGCATGGACGAAGGGACCCGCCACCAGGATGCGGTGGAAGCCCTGAAGGGGCAAAAGGCCGCGGTCGTTTTTGAGCAGGACCATGCTCTGGCGGGCAAACTGTCGGGCGAGATGACGCGCTTCGGGGGTGAGCAGATCACGGCTGGCACGAAGCGGGTCGGTAAAGGGCTGGTCGAAGAGTCCGGCGCGGTGTTTGATTCGCAAAATGCGGCGCACGGCTTCGTCAATGACTTCGATTGAAATTTTCCCCTGCCGCAGGCTTTCGCCCAGCGTGTTCAGGTACACGCCGCTGACCATGTCCATGTCCAGACCAGCCTGCAAGGCGAGACAGGCGGCGTGCGCTTCGTCTTCAGCAACGCCATGATGGGTGAGTTCCCGAACCGATTCCCAGTCGGAGACGACGAAGCCATCGAATCCCCATTCGCCGCGCAGAACATCTGTGAGCAGGCGGTGGTTGGCAGTGGCGGGGACGCCGTTCAGGTCAATGAACGCCGACATGAGCGTGGCAGTGCCCGCCTGAACGGCGGCATGGAAGGGTGGGAGGTAGATGTCGCGCAGGGTGGGTTCGGAAATTTCGCCGTTTTCGTAATCACGCCCGCCCTCCGCCGCGCCATACCCGACGTAATGCTTGGCGCAGGCGACGAGTTTATCCGGCGCGGACATGTCATCGCCCTGAAAACCCTGCACGATGGCGCGCGCCATCTGCGAACCGAGAAACGGGTCTTCGCCGTTGCCTTCCGCCACACGCCCCCAACGCGGGTCGCGGGCAATATCGAGCATGGGCGCAAAGGTCCATTTGACGCCGCTGGTGGTGGCTTCGCGGGCGGCAATCGAAGCGGCTTGGCGGGCAAGGTCGGGGGCAAAGGCGGCGGCTTGGGCGAGAGGGATAGGGAAGACGGTGCGGAAGCCGTGAATCACGTCGCGCCCGAAGAGGAGCGGGATTTTGAGGCGCGACTCAAGCGCTAGTTTCTGGAAGTGGTTGCTGAGTTCGGCAGTGCCGGAGTCGGAGAATCCCTGTCCGGTCAGCGCACCGGAGGCGTTGATGAGTGAGCCGACCTTGCCCTCCCGCAGAGGCGTCGGGTCAAAATCGTCTGCGGGGTTGACTTGATTGAGTTGACCGAGTTTCTCTTCCAGGGTCATTTGGGCAAGCAGGTGGTTGATGAAGGTTTCGTCGGTTTTGCGAGGCATGGTGTTCTCCACGGGAATGTCAGGCGGAAGAACTCTTGGAAAATGTTTTGAAACCAATCATGGATTTCCCATTTTTACATAAAATGTCACTCGCTGGCGCATTGGGGGGCGTTTTCCAACGTTCCCGCGCATGTTGAGCGAATTTCAAAAACGTTTTCTTTCGAGTTGTTCTACGATTATCGGATTGTCCTTGACAAACCCAAGCAGGTATGATAATTTTCGGCAGGAAGTGAAACGTTTCACCTCCGTAGCCGCTAGTTTATCCCAAAATTCGAGAAAAGAAAAGCCGTCCCCTTGAGGTTGCGCATGAAGAAAAAATTTGAAAGCCCTTTTGGCTATTTTTCAGAGGATGGGCGGGAATACACCATCACCACCCCCTTTACGCCGCGCCCCTGGGGCAATGTCATCAGTAATGGTGATTACGCCATTATGATTTCGCAGACGGGGTCTGGTTATAGTTGGCGGGGAAATGCCGGGCAAAACCGCATCACCCGCTCGTTTCAAGACCTCATCAAAGATAACTGGGGCAAGTATTTTTACATCCGCGACCTGAAGCGCCAGACCTATTGGTCGGCAGCGTACAAGCCGGTCATGCGCTCCTATCAGCGCTACGAGGTGACACACGGCGCGGGCTATTCCCGCTTTCTGCACCAGGTGGAGGACATCGAAAGTGTGCTAACGGTCTTTGTGGCGGCAGATGCGCCGCTGGAAATCTTCCAGTTGACCCTCACCAACCTCAGCGCGGAAACCCGCGAACTGGATGTGACCTCCTATGCCGAGTGGCTGCTGGGTTTTGCGCCCGATGAACACCGCGAATTCCACAAACTGTTCATCGAAACCTCCGCCGACCCGCAACGGCGCGCGGCGTTCGCCCGCAAATGCCTGTGGGGATTCCCGGACGACAAGGGACGCCATAACAATGTAGACTGGCCCTACACCGCCTTCATGGCGGTCAGTGAGCCGCTCAAATCCTTTGATTGTGACAAGGAATCCTTCCTCGGACTGTACCACAACGACGACCATCCACAGGCAATGAACGCATCCCTGCTTGCGGGACGGTTGGGGCGCTTTACCGACGCCATTGCCGCCCTTCAAGTTGCTGTGACGCTGAGCCCGGGCGAAGCGAAGACCATCGTCTTCACCCTCGGCGCGGCGGAAGATGGACGCGAAGATGCACACGAACTTATCGAACGGTTTACCGCACCAGAAAAAAGCGTGCAGGCACTTGAAGCCGTCCATGACTTTTGGTCACGCTTCCTCGACGTCGAACACGTCGAAACGCCCGATGAAGCGCTGAACTTCATGACCAACACCTGGGCAAAGTATCAAGCCATCTCCTGCCGCCTGTGGGGCAAGTCGGCGTTTTATCAGGTCTCAGCAGGGTACGGCTTCCGCGACCAGCTGCAAGACAGCCAGATTTTCCTCGTCAGCCAGCCGGAGCATGCCCGCCGGCAACTGCTTCTTCACGCCTCCCAACAATTCATCGAAGGCGATGTGCTGCACTGGTGGTTCTCCATTCGCGGTGGCGGTCCGCGCACCAACTGCTCGGACGATTTGCTCTGGCTGCCGTTCATTCTGGATGCCTACCTGAAGGAGACCGGCGACTACGCCATCCTCGACGAACCCGTCCCCTACTTGAACGCGCCCGCCGAGCCGCTGTATCAGCACTGCAAACGCGCCATCGAACGCTCTTTCTCGCGTTTTTCACCGCGCGGCATCCCCCTGATGGGTGACCATGACTGGAACGACGGCTTGAGCGCCGTCGGTACATTGTTGAAGGGCGAGAGTTTCTGGGTGGCTGAGTTCCTCTATATGATTTTGGAAGCCTTCGCACCCCTTGCCCGCCGCCGCGGCGACGAGACCTTTGCCCGCAAGTGCGAGGACGTGCGCGCCAGCCTCAAAGACGCCTTCAACCGCTTCGGCTGGGACGGCGAGTGGTATCTGCAAGCCACCACCGATGACGGACTGCCGCTCGGCTCGCGGGAGAACGAGGAAGGCAAAATCTTCCTCATGCCAAACATCTGGGCGGCGATGAGCGGCATTGCCGATGCCAAACGCGCCCGCACGGCGATGGATGCGGTCACGAAATATCTGCTCAAGGATTACGGCACGCTCCTCAACTACCCAGCCTTCACCCGCCCCCGCACAGATATTGGCTACGTCACCCGCTATGCGCCGGGCTTGCGCGAGAACGGCGGCGTCTATACCCATGCCGCCACCTGGTCAGTGTGGGCATACGCGCAGATGGGTCAGCCGGACCTGGCATACGAAGCCTATCGCCGCATCTGCCCGCCCAACCGCAGCGCCGACATCGAAACCTACAAGGCAGAGCCTTACGTCACGCCGGGCAACATTGACGGTCCACTCTCGGAATACTACGGGCGCGGCGGCTGGACGTGGTACACCGGCTCGGCGCAGTGGCTGCATCGCGTCGCCACGCACTGGATTTTGGGAATCCGTCCGCAGGAAAACGGCTTATTGGTGGAACCCACCATCCCGTCGGTATGGAGCGGGTTCAAAGTCACGCGGCGGTTTCGGAATGCGGTCTATGATATCCGTGTAGAGAATCCACAGCACGTCAGCGGTGGAATCCGTTCGGTGCGTGTGGATGGGCAGCCCTTTGCGGGCAATCTTTTGCCTGTCTTTGGGGATGGCAAAACCCACGTCATTCATGTCGTTTTGGGAAAGCAACAGGATGCACAATGAAAGGAGGCGCCCGGCAAGACTCTTCAAGGTTTCACCCGTTCGGATGTTGATACCCTCGAAAATTCACAAGGAGATAGAAGAATGAAAACCCTTTCTAAATGGATCAATACCGCGTTCGTCCTCCTGCTGGCTGTGAGCCTGGCGGCTTGCGGTTCGCAGACGACGCCAACCGCTGCCCCCGTCGAAGAACCAACCACCGCCCCGACAGTTGCTCCCACAACCGCCCCTACGGAGGCGCCGGCGGAGCCGGTCACCATTCGTTACGCCAACTGGAATGTCGGCACGCCGGAGGAGAACAACCTCCAGCGCCAGTTGATTGCCGCCTACATGGAAATGCATCCCAACGTCACCATTGAGTTCGTGGATATGTCCCAGGAAGGCAAATGGGACGAAAAACTGACCAACTACGCCGCCAAGGGCGAACTGCCCGACGTGTTCATGGCAGATGTGACACCGCTCTACGTCAAGAACGGCTGGCTGGCAGACCTGACCTCCTTCGTCGAAAATGACCCCGACTGGCAGGACGTGCCGCAAGTCCTGAAAGATGCAGTGACCTATAACGGCAAGGTGCTGGGCTTGCCCGCCGCGCAGTTCGTCATGGGTTATTTCGTCAACCAGGACTTGTTCGAAGCCGCCAACCTCGATGCCCCCACCTACGGCGTTTCAGTGGATGACTTCTTTGCCGCTACCACCGCCCTGACCAACGTGCAAAAGGGCAAACTGGGCTTGGATGAGATGGAATTCATCATGGGCTGGTATCCCAGCACGCAGGACCCCAACCTCAAATGGTTCAGCTTCGACGGTCAGCACATGAACTACAACTCCGCCGCCTTCAAAGCCGCTGTGGCGAAAGCGGGTGAGATGAAGCCGCACACCTGGCAGGGGCTCACCGATGAGCAGAAGAAGAACTTCAAATCGGTCGGTCCGTGGGAACTGTTCCTCAACCAGGAATCTGGCGTGCGCTGGGATGGCGGCTGGGCAGTGCCCGGCTATGCCTCCGCCACCTTCAAGTGGGACTTCATGGGCATCCCCGGCGGCAACCAAGCCATGGTAGCAGACATCATCGTCGTCTCCAAAACCGCTTCCAACCCCGAAGCCGCCTACGACTTTGCCAAATGGATGACCTTCTCGAAGGCAGGTTACGCCAAGGAAGCCGAACTTGCCAAGGCGGCGGGCGGCGTTCCCACCCGCATGCCCGTCTCGGTCAACGCCGAGTCCATTGACCTGTACATGTCCTTCGTGGGCGACAAGCCCGGTCTGCGCCAGGCGCTCGAAAACCTGGATAACAGCCTGCTCGAATCGCTAGCAAAGATTGTGCCTGGCTACGTCAACGCCCGCTGGGAAGGCAAACCCGGCATTGACATCGGCGAAGACAAGGACGTGAACATGTGGTATATGTTCAACTTCGCCAACGACGGCAAATACAAGTACGAAGATTACGCCGCGCAACTGGAGGAATTTGCCAACAAAATCCTCGATGACGCCCGCGCCGGATTAAACCCGTAACACCCACTACAGGGGAGCGTTGTACAATAGACAGCGCTCCCCTTTTTCGCCCTCGTTCCTCGCATAGCGGACGTTGGAGAACGCCCGTTGTGCAAATCAACCAATGTGTCGTGTGTGTTCGCTAACGCAACATCAGGAACCCGGCGTATGTTCTCGAACCTGAGCCGCTTTTTTCGACTGGCGCTTGCCCTACTGATGCTCCTCCCCGCCACCCCGGCCTCGGCGGCGTCCCTGCCTGCCCGGCGGCAGCTGCCCACAACGCAAGCCTCGCATCAGACCATCATCGAAATCCCCGCTGAATCGTTCGGTCTGCCGCTGGCACAGGATGAACCCGCCCGCCAATATGCCAGAGGAAGCGTCCTGCTTCACAAAGGAGAGCGCGTGCAATTCAACGTCACCATTCCAGTGCCGGGGGAGTATACGCTCTGGTTCGATGCAGCCGCCTCCCCCTCTGCCCCGACCGCCCCCGAAGGGCAGATGCAGGTGGATGACGGTTTCCCCGTCAGCGATTTGCGGCGCGTCCTCTTCCCCGTCTTCTACCGCAACAGCGCCGATGCCTTCCCCAAAGACCGTTACGGCAACGATGCGCTCATCCGCCAGATACGGCTGACACGCTGGACAAAAGTCCCCGCCCGCGATGTGACCTTCAGCCAGCCTTACCCTCTGCGCCTTCCGCTGGAGGCAGGCGAACACCGCTTCGACTTCACACTGACCGACGGCGCGCTATACCTGGGCAGCATCTACCTCGAGACCTTTTCCCCTTACCCTTCCTACGCTTCTTACCTCGACGTCCAGCCTGCTTTTGTTTCCTCCGGTTTTTCACTCAGCCTCGAAGCCGAGTTTCCCGCCTACAAGAATGACACCTCGGTGCGCCCCGCCAGCAACCGCGACCTGACCGTTACTCCCTACGACACCGACAAATTGCTGTTGAACACCCTGGGCGGCGAAAGCTGGAACAAAAGCGGAACCGCCGTGTACTACGAATTTGAAGTCCCCGCCGACGGCATGTACGCGGTCACCTTCCGCGCTCTGCAAAACACGCGCAGCAACTTCACCGTATTCCGCCGCATCACCCTCAACGGCAAAGTGCCGTTCGAGGAACTCAACGCCTTCCCGTTCTCCTATTCAACCAACTGGGTGGATGTGCCGCTGGGCAGAGAAATGCCCTACCTGCTCTTTTTGCACAAAGGCGTGAACACGCTGGGCATCGAAGCGACCGTCTCCCCCTACCTGCCTGCCATTCAAACCATCCAGCAAGCCCTGCTCGACATCAACACCCTTTCCCTCGAAATCCGCAAATTGACCGGCAACCAGCGTGACCCCTACAAAGAATGGGTCATCTCCGATTACATCCCCAACATCGAAACCCGCCTGAACGCTATCGCCCAAAACCTGATTGACGATAAAGAGACCCTGCTGGCAATCACGGGCAGCAGCGCCTCTCCCGAAGTGCTCACCTACCAGCTGGCGATTGACAACCTCCTGTTCCTCGCCGCCGACCCGGACAAAATCCCAGTCTACATGAAGCGCTTCTCGGAAGGACCCGGCTCGGCAGCACAATTGCTGGGGTCGCTTCTGCTTCAACTGCAAAGCCAACCGCTCGCCCTCGACAAAATCATCATTCATTCCCCCGACCTCATCGTTCAAACGCCGCCGGCGCCTTTTTCTCGTTCTCTTGTAGAGGGCTTCAAACGCTTCATTCATTCCTTCCAGCCCGACCCGTATCAATCCATCGGCGCGGGCGAGGGCGAATTGGAGGTGTGGGTCAACCGCCCGCGCCAATACGTGGACCTGCTGCAGGTCATGTCCGACGAATCCTTCACGCCACAGACCGGCATCCGCGTCAAATTTTCCATCATGCCCGATGAAGGCAAACTGGTTCTGGCAAACGCCGCCGGCATCCAGCCGGACGTGGCGCTGGGAGTCAGCACCAACATCCCCTATGAGCTCGCCATCCGCAACGCTTTGTACGATTTGCGCTCGTTCGAGGATTTCGACTCCTTCATCCACATCTATTCCCCCGGCGCGTTGTTAAGTTACATCATCAACGACTCGGTCTACGCCATTCCCGAAACGCAGGATTTCTGGGTGACGTTCTACCGCCGAGACATCCTCGCATCGCTTGGCATTCCTGTTCCGCACACCTGGAACGAGGTCATCGAAATTTTGCCTGAACTTCAGCGCTACGGGATGAATTACAACACCCCGCTTTCGAGCGGCGCCGGGTTGAAAGGGTATCTGCTCACCGCGCCCTACCTGTTCAACCACGGCGCAAAACTCTACAGTGATGACGGCTTCGCCACCGGCCTGCAAAGCGAGGAGGCGATTGCCGCCGTCAAATTCATGGCGGAAAGTTTCACCATCTACGGCATGCCGCTGACCACCTCGAGTTTTTACGAGAGTTTCCGTCAGGGCACGCTGCCCATTGGCATTTCCAACTTCACCGACTACATCAAACTCATGACTGCCGCGCCGGAGATTGACGGACTATGGACGATTGACCTGTATCCCGCCACCGTTCTGCCCGACGGCAGGCAACTACGCTATGCCACCGGCTCGGCGCAAGCCAGCATCATGTTCAAGAATACCGACCAGCCGCAGGAAGCCTGGCAGTTCCTGAAGTGGTGGATGTCCACCGAAACGCAGGTGGATTTTCAAGAACGGCTGATTTTGAACTACGGCAGGGAATACTTGTGGAATTCTGCCAACCTGGAGGCGTTTAGCCGCCTTGCTATTCCCGAAGAACACCGCACCGTGATTTTGGAGCAGTGGAAGTGGCTGCTGGAGCCGGTGCGCCTGCCCGGCAGTTACATGCAGGAACGCGAATTGAGCAACGTCTGGAATCGCATTGTCTTCGATGGCATTAACCCCCGCGTCGCGCTGGACCGTTCCATCATCCTCATCAACCGCGAGATTACACGGAAAATGGAAGAGTTTGGCTATCTGGAAAATGGGCGCAGGGTGAAGGAATTCAAAATTCCAACCATCGAAACCGTGCAGGAGTGGATGGAACATGCCCCCTAAAACCTCTTTTCAAAAGTGGCTCCGCCGCAAGGGCAGCGCCTACGGTTTCTTGTCCATGTATGCTCTACTGTTTTTCGTTTTCATCGTCGTGCCGGTGCTGGCGGCATTCCTGCTCTCTTTCACGTTCTTCGACACAATACAGTTTCCGCGCTTTATCGGTCTGCACAATTACATCGCCCTGATTACACAGGACGATACCTTCATGAGATACGTTCTGCCAAACACGATTCAATTCGCCGTGATTGTGGGGCCGGGCGGATATGCGCTCGCCTTTCTGCTGGCATGGGTGCTTGCCCAACTGCCCCGCATCCCGCGCACCCTGTTTGCGCTGATTTTGTACTCCCCCTCCATGACCTCCGGCGTGGCGATGGCGGTGGTCTGGAAAACCCTCTTCAGCGGTGACCAGATCGGCTACCTGAACAGTTTCCTGATGAATCTGGGAATCGTGCAGGAGCCGATTCAATGGCTGCAATCGCCCGATTACCTGATGACCATCATGATTGTTGTCACACTGTGGAGCAGCATGGGCATCGGCTTTCTGGCAATGCTGGCGGGCATTTTGGAAATCAACCCGGAACTTTACGAAGCCGCCGCGTTGGACGGCGTGAGCAGCCGCTGGCAGGAAATTTTTTACATTACCATCCCTTCCATGAAACCGCAAATGCTCTTCGGCGCGGTGATGGCAATCGTCGGCACGTTTCAGGCTGGAGCCATCGGCGTGACGCTTTCGGGCAGCAACCCCACGCCGCAATACGCCGGGCAGTTGATCGTCAACCATATCGAAGATTACGGTTTTCTGCGCTACGAAATGGGCTATGCCGCCGCCGTCTCAGTGGTGCTGCTGCTCATGGTACTGTTCTTCACCCGCCTTTCGAACCACTTGTTTGCCAGTGAAGAATGAGCAAAACCTCACCCCAACCCCTCTCCCAGTGAGAGAGGGGAACCAGCACAAGAAAAGGTTAAGTCCAGCCGCTATGAGAAGAAACTGGTTCCGCCGCTTTACCGGGGTACGCAACCGGGGCATCAACCCGCAAGGCTTTCACGTCAGCCAGCTCAAGTTCTATCTGCTGCTTCTGCCGCTGGCAGTGTTCATGCTCCTGCCCATCGTGTTCATTTTCTCCAGCGCCTTCAAACCGCCCGATGAATTGTATGCTTATCCGCCGCGCTTCTTCGTAGTCAACCCCACCTTCAAAAACTTCACCGACTTGTTCTCCAAAATGTCCAGTTCGGGAGTGCCGGTCAGCCGCTATCTGTTCAACAGCGTAGTGATTACGCTGGTTGCGGTGGCGGCATCCATTTTGGTGTCCAGCACTGCCGCGTATGCGCTCTCCAAAAAACGCTTCAAGCTCAAACAGACCCTGTTCGCCGTCAACACCGTGGCGCTGATGTTCGTGCCAATTGCCGTCACCATTCCGCGCTTTCTGGTCATCGAACGACTCAACCTGTTGGATACCTTTTGGGTGCACATTCTGCCCGGACTGGCGATGCCGGTGGGATTGTTTCTGCTTAAGCAATTCATGGACAGCATCCCCAACGAAGTCATCGAAGCCGCTCAGATCGATGGCGCCTCGGACGTGCAGATTTACTGGCGCATCATCCTGCCGATGATTCGTCCTGCCATTGCCACCATTGCCATCCTCACTTTTCAAGCCGCGTGGAACAACGCCGAAACCTCCGCGCTCTACGTCAACACCGAAAGCCTGAAGACATTTGCCTTCTATCTCAGCACTTTGACCACCGCCACCACCGGCGCCAACGCCGTCGCCGGACAGGGCATTGCCGCCGCGGCTGCACTCATCATGTTCCTGCCCAATCTCATCATCTTCATCTTGTTGCAAAGCCAGGTGATGAGCACCATGTCGCATTCGGGTTTGAAATGAAACGAACCCTGCCGCTTCTGCTCCTTGCCCTCTTCCTGCTGAGCGCCGCCCTTCCCGTGCGGACGCTTGCCCTATCGCCCTATACCACCTGGGCGCGCGGACCCGGCGGCTTCCTCTACCCCACGCAGGACGCCTACGTCCCGCTCGATGAAATTGACCTACCGCTTGCCGCGCCCGAAGAATTGTTTCTCGCCCCCGACGGTTTCCTCTACGTCGCCGACACCGGCAACGGGCGCATCGTCAAACTGGACAAAGACTTTCGAATCGCCGCCGAATTCGGGCAAGGACTCCTGCAAGCCCCAAGCGGTCTGTTCATAGATGAAGACGGCGTCTTCTACATCGCCGACGCCGGTAAGAACACCATTGTCATCCTGAACCGGGACGGCAGCCTGCGGGCGGAGTTTGGGCGTCCCTCCGAGCCGCTCTTCGGCAAGCGGCGCGAATTCCTGCCGCGCAAACTCATCGTGGACGCGCGTAAGAATCTGTACATCGTCAGCGAAGGTTCGGTGGACGGGCTGGTGATGATGAACACTGCCGGCAATTTCATCGGCTATTTTGGCGCCAACCGCGCGCAGATGTCGCTCAAGATGGTCCTCCAGCGCATGTTCCTCACCGAGGAACAATTGGAACAGTTCATCAAGACCGAAGCGGCATCCCCCTCCAACGTCACCATAGACCGCCAGTCGCTCCTCTACACCGTCACCGCCGGCACCAGCCGCGACCGTAGCATCCGCAAGTTCAACATCGCCGGCAGCAACCTGCTCGAAAATGTCTTCGGCTCCACCACCTTCCGCGACATCCACGTCAGTGACAACGGACTGCTCGCCGCCGTGGATGCAGATGGCAAAATCTACGAATACACATCGAACGGCACGCTGCTCTTCATCTTTGGAGCAAAAGACACGGGCGACCAGCGTCTCGGCATGCTGGCAAATCCCGTCTCCATCGAACGCATCGGCGAAGACCTCTACGTGCTGGACAAGGACAAAAACGCCATCCTAACCTACCGCGCCACCGACTTTGCCAAACGCGTGCATGAAGGCGTGCGCCTCTACATGGACGGCTACTACGTCGAAGCGAAGCCCTACTTCGAGCAAGTGCTCACCTACAATGGGTTGTTCATCATGTCCTATCAGGGCATTGCCGATGCCTACTACAAACAGAACGACTACCTTCGCGCCCTACAAGCCTACCGCACCGCCGAAGACCGCAGCGGCTACTCCGAAACCTTCTGGGAACTCCGCAACGCCGTCCTGCAACAATATCTCGCCAGCGCACTTCTCGCTCTGCTCGGCTTGTGGATTGCCTCCTCCATCTTCAGCCGCATCGAAAAACGCTACGGCTGGCTCGAACCTGTGCGCCATAAAGTGCAGATGTGGCAAAACATCCGCCTGGTGGACGACTTCATCTTCCTGTTCCGCTTCATCAAACAGCCTGCCGATAGTTTCTACTACATCAAAAAAGACCAGCGCGGCAGCCTGACCTTTGCCTTCCTCCTCTACGCCTGGGTGGTGATTGCCCGCATCCTCTCCCTCTACCTGACCGGCTTCATCTTCAGCCCCTATCCCAGCCCTGCGTGGATCCCCGTCGAGACCGAAGTCGTATATGCCGTCCTTGCCCTTCTGCTCTGGAACGCCGCCAACTACCTCGTCTCCACTATCAGCGACGGCGAAGGACGCCTGCGTGATGTGGTCATCGGCAGTGCTTACAGCCTCTTCCCCTACGCCCTCTTCGCCCTGCCCATCGCCCTGCTCTCCAACCTGCTCACCCTCAACGAAACCTTCCTCTACACCTTCTCCACCCAACTCATGTGGTTCTGGACCGGGCTGATGCTCTTCATTATGGTCAAGGAGATTCACAACTACTCGCTTTCGGAGACCATCCGCAATATTCTCGTCACCCTGTTCACGATGGCGATGTTCCTGCTGACCGGTTACATCCTCTACGTGTTGTTCAACCAGTTGTACGAATTCATCCTGGCGATTGTTCAGGAGATTGGACTGCGCGGCTGATATGCGACACCTCACCCGCTTCTTTCTAACCCTCTACCTGCTCCTGACCATCGAGCTTTTTCCTTCGCTGAGAGCGGATGCCTCTCCTGCCCGTCCGCAGGAGATTCCCCCTTCCTACCAGCGCGTCGCCCAAAACGAGACCTTCGAACTGTACGTGGACACATCCACACTTGCCTTCAAACTGCTGGACAAACGCAACGGCTACCTCTGGCATTCGGGCATTGACGAACTCCAACAGGGCGACCGTCTGAACAAATCGTGGCGGGCGTTTGCCCAAAGCGGCGTGAGCATCGAGTATCTTGACGAAAAAGCAGTCAACAAACGCATCTCCATCGTCAATGCCGAACACACACTGCAGGTCACACCCATCGAGGCAGGGGTCGAGGCGGAGATTAAGTTCGAGGAAGTCGGCATCAGTCTCCAGGTCCGCTTGCGACTCGAGGCGGAGGGCGTGCGGGTCGAAATCCCCTCCGAGTCCATCCGTCAGGAAAATCCCGCTTTTAAACTGGGGCTGGTCTATCTCTACCCGTTCCTCGGCGCGACACGCGGCGGAAGTACGCCGGGCTACATGTTTCTGCCCGATGGCACAGGCTGCCTTATCCGCTTTGCCGATTCAACCAAGGCAAAGAACATGTTCTACGGGCGTTATTACGGCGCAGACCTGGGCATGCTTGCCGTGATGCCCTACGACCCGCAAATCAATCGCCCTTACCCCATTTCGTTCCCGGTCTTCGGCATGGTGCATGGCGAAAAAGGGAATGCCTTTCTGGCAGTGGTGGAGGACGGCGCGGCATACGGCGAGATTCAGGCGCACCCCGCGGGCATTCTCACCAACTTTAACTTTCTTTACAATGCTTTCATCTACAACGAAAGTTACTTTCAGGCGACCAACCGCTCCGGTGCAGGCGTGACCACCATCCAAAAGCAGACTAACGATTTCGACGTGGTGGTGCATTACCGCTTTTTGCAGGGCGAGGCGGCGGACTATGTGGGCATGGCGCGCAGTTACCAGCGTTATCTCATCGAAAAGGGCGTTCTGCGAAAGGCGCTCGACCCCAATCCGAACATCGGCATTCGGCTGGAGTTTCTCGGCGGCGACAAGGAAAAGGTGTTGTTCTGGTGGCGTTTCGTCCCCATGACCACCGTCCGTCAGATGCAAACCCTGCTCGATGATTTGCACATTCCCAACGCCGAAGTCATCTACTTTGGCTGGCAGCCGCTCGGCGCTTCGAGCATGCCCCCGCTTGCATTGAAACTGGAACGCGGCTTGGGGTCGCTGGAGGAACTGCGCTCTGTGGTGCAAAACATCGCTGCAAATGGCGGACGGTTCTCGCTCTACCTGGACCCGCAGGCGGCGCTGCGGAGAGAACGCGGCTACTCCGCCCGCAATGACCTGGCGATGGCAATCACCCGCGTCAATCTCGAAGGGTACAACCGCTATTACAACTACTACTTCACCCTCGAGGCTTTCCAGCGCCGGTACAGCGCGCTGACTGAAAGCCTCGCCTCACAATTGGACGCGGGCTTGGCGCTGGATGGAATCGGTTTCACCCTCTACAGCGATTTCCGGGAAGACGCGCCGCTCAACCGTCAACAAGCCATCCACGCCTATCAGGACGCGCTGGGCAAATCTCCACTGCGGCTGGGTTTTTACCGCCCCAACGATTACCTTTGGAGCCTGACCTCCGCCTACTACGACATGCCGCTGGGCGACAACGGCTACATTTACACATCCGAAGCCGTGCCGTTCCTGCCGATTGTGCTTTCCGGCTATGTGCCGTATTATGGCGCGGCGCTCAACTTCTCGCCCAACCTCGAGGAGGACATCCTGCGGCACGTGGATTATGGCATGTATCCCTCGTACTTCCTCACCTACGAACCCACCGCCAAAATGCTTGACACCCGCTCCAGTTGGATTTACACCTCCTCTTATGAGCAATGGGAGGAACAAGTGCGCCAGACTTACACGCGGATGAACGCCCTGCTCGCCCCCGTGCGCGGACAGGAAATCATCGCCCGCCAGAAACTGCGCGAGGGCGTTTTCGTCACCACCTACGCCAACGGTAAACAGATCCTGGTCAACTACACCGACCGTCCCGTGAACTACAACGGCATGACTGTCCCCGCCAGGGACGCCGCGCTTCTGGAGAGTGCACCATGAAAATCCTGCGCCGCAACCTTGTCACACTGCGTTTGCGCGAAGCCCTGCACGGTTACGGCTTCATTGCGCTGTGGGTGGTGGGCTTTTTGTTTTTCACCCTCTTTCCGCTCATTGAGACATTCCATTACAGCCTGAATCAAGTCACGGTGACCGCCGAGGGCATTCGCCTTGATTTCGTGGAATGGGCAAACTACACCCGCGCCCTGTTCACCGACCCCAACTTCATCGAATTGGTCATCGGGTACGCCATCGAGACTATCGTCTCCGTGCCAATCGTGCTGATTTTCTCGATGATTATCGCCCTCTTCCTCAACTTGAAGTTCCGCTTCAAGGGCTTGTTCCGCACGATTTTCTTCCTGCCCGTCATCATCACCAGTGGACCGGTTATCCGCGAACTGACCGCCCAGGGCGCCACTGTCGCACCGGGCATTGCCAATACCCCGGCCGTGGCGGAGTTTCTCACCCAACTGCCGCGCACGCTCCGTAATCCGGTCGAATACCTGCTGACCTCCTTCATCCTCATCCTGTGGTTTTCGGGCGTGCAGATTCTCATCTACCTCTCCAGCCTGCAAAAAGTGGACAAGAGCATCTACGAAGCCGCCGCCATAGACGGCGCCTCCGCCTGGCAGACATACTGGAAAATCACACTCCCCTCCCTTTCCACCGCCACTCTCATCAACGCCATCTACACCATCATCGCCCTCTCACACTTTTCCGAAAACAAGGTCATCCAATACATCTATGACCAGACCTACGCCGTGCAGGGTGGCATTGGCTACGCCAGCGCCATGGCATTCCTCTACTTTGCCGTCATGATTTTGCTGCTGGGCATCGTCTATCTTTTTCTGGCACACCAGGCAAAACGAGAAAGGAACTGACATGCTCTTCCTGCGCCGTTTTAACCTCGACTGGTGGAAAAGCCTGTTATTTGGTAACCGCATCCATAGCGGATTGCTCTTTTCCGTCTTTCTGTATGCCCTGCTCATTGCCATTGGCTTCGTCTATCTCTACCCCCTGCTCTTCATGTTCGTTACCAGCCTGAAAAGCCCCTCCGACCTGCTCAACCCGATGGTGCAATGGGTGCCCACCGAGTTCTACACCGGCAACTACGAAAAAGCCTACCGCGTGCTGAACTATCCCAACACGCTCATGGCGTCCATTCTGGTCAGCGTCGTCCCCTCGCTGATTCAGACCTGCATCGCATCGCTGGTGGGCTATGGGCTGGCGCGCTATCGCTTCTGGGGCCGGAATCTCATCCTCCTGCTCATCCTTGCCACTTTCATCATCCCGCCCCAAAACACTGTTATCCCGCAAATGCTCGTCTACAAGGAACAAGGCTTGCTGGGCAGCCCCTGGGCGCTCATCCTGCCCGCCCTGCTGGGACAGGGCTATAAATCTGCCATCTTCATCCTCATTTTTTACCAAAGTTTCATCTCTCTCCCCAAAGTGCTGGAGGAAGCCGCCCGCCTCGACGGCGCCTCCGACCTGCGCATCTTCCTCACCATCGCCGTCCCCTCCGCCCTGCCCGCCTTCATCGTCTCTTTCATCTTCTCCGTCGTCTGGTACTGGAACGAAACCTTTCTCACCGTCATCTTCCTCGAAGGCGGTGTAACCACCCTGCCCATGCAACTCTCGCGCTTCGTGCAGGCGTACGAAAGCCTCTACCCGCCCGGCACAGTCAAC
Organism: Anaerolineales bacterium; assembly: GCA_025056175.1. GTDB lineage: Bacteria > Chloroflexota > Anaerolineae > Anaerolineales > Villigracilaceae > UBA5195. The sequence continues at coordinate 1,499 of JANWWK010000062.1, read as the reverse complement.
ATCTTCGACCGCCTCAATGAAGCCGTCAAAATGAGCGGCACATTTTTGAACATCGCCCCCATGCTGGTCATGTACTTCCTGCTGCAAAGATGGTTCGTCGAATCGGTGGAAAGGACAGGCATCACCGGTGAATAAGATATTTCCCCTCCTCTCGATTTTCCTGCTCCTGTTGACGAACTGCGCCTCGCCCTCGACGCCGCAGCCTGCTCCTGCCACCCCAACCTTTCCCCCCGCCCCGGCCTTCACCTCCACACCCGAACCTGTCACCCTCGAAACCGTCATCGAATACGAAATGAGAGGCGCCTTTGACTTCTTCTGGGAACAAGTCAATCGAAACCTCGCCAGCCCCGGCTACGGTCTGATTCGTGACCGTTATCCCGGCTCACCCGGCATCTCCAGCATCGCTGCCGTCGGCTTTGCCTTATCCGCCTACCCCATCGGTGTCGAAAAGGGATACGTCACCTACGAGCAGGCATACGAACGCGCCGACAAAACCCTCGACACCCTGCTCAACATGGAGCGCACCGAAGGCTTCTTCTATCATTTCGTGGATATGGAAACCGGCAAGCGCGCCTGGAAGAGCGAAATATCGAGCATAGATACCGCTATCTTGATGATGGGCGTCCTCACTGCAGGCGAATACTTCGGCGGCGATATTCAAGCCAAAGCCAACCAACTCTACCGCGATGTCAACTGGAACTGGTTCGTGGACGACTCACGCGATATGTTCTACATGGCATACCGCCCCGAGAAAGGCTTCGAGGGTCATTGGGACTTCTACGCCGAACAATTGATGCTCTATGTGCTGGCGGCAGGTTCACCCACCCATCCCACCGATGACAGTTTGTATTACGGCTTCACCCGCCATGTTGCCAAGTACGGCGACGGCGAGCCCTTCATTCATTCCTGGTTTGGTTCCTTGTTCACCTACCAGTTCAGTCATGCCTGGCTCGACTTCCGCAACACCGCCGACCGCGAGGGCGTGAACTGGTTTGAGAACTCCGTCCGCGCTGCACGCGCTCACTACGACTTTGCCGTCAACATGGATGAAAAATACCTCACTCTCGGTCCATTCGCCTGGGGCTTGAGCGCCTGCGACGGACCAAACGGATATAATGGCTTGTACGGCGCGCCGCCTTCTGGCTTCGATAACCGCGTCCACACGGTGGATGACACCGTCCCGCCCTATGCCGCTATTGCCTCCATCCTCTTCCTGCCCGAAGAATCCGCGCAAGCCATGCTAAACTACTATAACATTGAGCCGCTCAAAGGAAAGTACGGCTTTCAGGATGCCTACAACCTGACCCAAAACTGGTACGCATCGGATGTCATCGGCATAGACAAAGGCATCTCCCTGCTCATGCTGGCAAACTACCAAAATAACCTTGTGTATGCCATTACCATGAAGAACGAATACCTGCGCTCCGGGCTGGAACGCCTGCAAATCGACCCTTTGCCATAGAGCGAAATTCATTTCGCTCCACAAAAAATGCTATGAC
>JANWWK010000052.1 GCA_025056175.1 Anaerolineales bacterium | reverse complement strand
GGCCTGGTGGGGCGCGCTGCGGAAAGCGGAGAAGCCGTTCTCGTTCCCGATACCCGTTCTGACCCGGGCTGGCTACCCAATCCACTCCTGCCCGAGACGCGCGCTGAAGTGGCTGTGCCGATTGTAGTCAATGAGCGCGTGCTGGGGGTTCTGGACGTGCAAAACGACCAGGTGGGTAGTTTGGGTGAGCTGGACGTTCTGCTCATCCGCACGGTGGCCGACCAGGTGGGCATTGCGCTGGAGAACCTTCGCGCCAACCGGCAGTCCGAACAATTGTTGAACGACTATCAGCAGCTCATTGAAACCTCTCCGGCGGCGATTGCAATTCTGGATGCCCAAACGGGTGTCTTTGTGCAGGCAAACCCGGCCATGCTCGAACTGTTTGAACTCTCGCCGGAAGAGATGGGCAAAACTGGGCCGGTGCTGCTCAGCCCGGAATTTCAGCCGGATGGACGTTCTTCCCAGCAGGCCGCACAGGAAAAAATCGAACGCGCTTTGCGTGAAGGACAGCACATCTTTGAATGGGTGCATCGTTCGCGCACCGGGCGCGAATTTCGCACAGAAATTCGGCTCACACCGGCGCCCAATCGTGAAGGCCGCCCGATGCTCAACGCAATTATTACGGACATCACAGCCCGTTACGAAGCCGAACAACAGGCACGCCGTCGTGCTGAACGGGAAGTGGCGCTCAACCGCCTGACTCAGGCAATTCAGGGAACGCTCTCGGTAGAAGATGCGCTCCGCATCACTGCCCGTGAGTTGGGGCAGGTGCTGGGGAAGAAACCCGTTCTGGCGGCTATTCAATCAGCCTTATCTTCGCAGGAGAAAGAGGCCTGACAATGAAAAACAGCCTTTCTATCTCTCTTGTGCCGCGTAATGTTTCGTTGCGCGCCAAATTGCTGTTTAGCTTTCTGGTGATTGCCGGCTTTGCGATTCTGGTCTCTGGCCTTTTCTTCTACAATCGCACCCAGCAAACCCAAAATTTCTTGCAGAGTGAATTGCAGAGGACCGTTTTGGCGCAATCAAGTCAGCAGCTGCGCAGCACCATCAACGCCGATGCGCAGGTATTCGACCAGTTTCTGGGGAATATCTCCGCCATTCTGATACGTCTTTCCACGTATCAATCCTCTCTGTATGCGCAACGCACTGTGCTGGCGGATGGCCTTTACTGGAACGCTGCTGATAAACTGCTTCGTTTACCTGATGGCCAGTTTGGCAACCCCAAGACCGATAAAGCCTCTGTTTTCGTTCCGAACACACTGACTATGACCGATGCAATGTTCCAGGACATGAACCTGAACATTTATCTGGATTTCACGGTTCCGGCAATTTTACAGAGCGCATCGGATGTTTCTGCGATTTATTTTATAAGTGAACAGGGATATACGATTTACTATCCCAACATCGAACTGGCACGTATTGCGCCGCCAGGTTTCGACGCTCGCAAGCAGCCGTATTACCAGGCAGCCTTGCCGGAACGTAACCCCGAAAAGAAACCGGTTTGGGGAGAACCGTATCAGGATACAGCCGGTGCCGGCCTGATTGTGACTGGTTCTATTCCCGTCTATGATGAGCAAGGAGTCTTCAAGGGCGTTTTGGGCATAGATGTTCAACTGGAGAAAATTACACAGGCCGTCGAACGAATTCGCGCTGGTAAAACGGGCTTTGCTTTTCTGATTGACCGTTATGCTCACCCGATTGCTTTGCCTCAGGCGGGTTACACCTTATTTGGCCTGACGCCTGAAGAAATTGAACCCGGCCAACCCCTGCGCCAGACCTTGTTTGGACAGGTTTCCGGCGATTTTTCTAATCTGTTACTCGAAATGACCATCGGAAAATCGGGGGTTGGCACGCTGACCATTAAGGATACTCCTTACTATCTGGCTTATACTGCTTTGCCGACCACCGGTTATAGCCTTGCGTTGCTGGTGCCAACCGCTGAACTCGATGAGCCCTTCCTTGCCTCCCAAAACCGGCTGGTTGCCGAAACGCGGACCACCTTGCAATTCTCTTTGCTTGTGGCGTTGGGCATTTTCCTGGTCACCGCTGTTATCAGTTTGCTCTTGGGGCGAACTATCACCGGGCCGTTGTTGCGTCTGACCGAGGTCGCCCGGCAGATTCAGGGTGGCGATTTCCAGGTACGCGCGTTGGTTGAGACTAATGATGAAATTGGCACACTGGCAACGGTATTCAACAACATGACCGGACAGATTCAACAGTCGTTGGTGCAACTCGAAGAACACGTGGCTGAACGTACCAAAGCCTTGCAGGCTTCGCTGGAAGTGAGTCGCCGTCTCTCTGCTGCAACTGACCCCCGTCAACTGGCGGTGGATGTCGTCGAGCAGTTGCAGGCTGCTTTTGGTTATTACCACGCTCACATTTACTATCGAGATGAACAAAGCGGTGATTTGGTGATGGCTGGCGGCACAGGAGAGGCCGGCGCGGCGATGCTGGCGGCTGGTCACCGCATTCCGCAAGGACGCGGTCTGGTAGGCCGCGCAGCAGAAAGCAAAGCCCCGGTTCTGGTGTCGGATGTCGCGCAGGCCATTGGCTGGCTGCCCAACCCGCTCTTGCCCGAGACCAGGTCCGAAGCCGCTGTCCCCATTATGGCAGGCGAGGCCGTTCTCGGCGTTTTAGATGTGCAACAAAACCGTGTCAATGGCCTGACAGAAGATGATGTTGTTCTTTTGCAAGCCATTGCCAGCCAGGTGGCCATTTCTCTGCAAAATGCCCGCGCCTATCAAGAAACTGCCTCCCGTGCCGAGCTGGAAGCCACAGCCAACTACCTGGCACAGCGCATCCAGCGTGCCAGCACCCTTGAAGATACGCTGCAGATTGCGGCGCGCGAATTAGCACAGGTGTTGGGCGCACGGAGAATTTCTGTGAAATTGGTGGCGCCTTCTGCTAAAAAATCGTGATTTTCCTGAGGAGCTCTATATCATGACCACTTCATCGCACAAACTTCGTTCTTTGCTCCGCTTGTTGTGGCAAAATCCTCTGTTTGGGGATTCTTTCCCTGCCAGTCTTGATGAAAACAAACTGTTTCGCCTCTTCGATGATGTGTATGCTCGCCTGGTGGAACTGCTTCCGCCTGTTCTGCAGCAGGGAATGCCCGAAGCATCGCCGGAAGAGGTGCGCCAGATTTTTGATGAGATTGCGCCCAAGTCTGTTGCCTTTTGTGCGGCGACTTCGGCTGGGGATGTTGAAGACGTACAAGGATTGGCAAATGCTGCTGCGATAATTTCTTTAGTGTATTGGTGTGACCAAAGTATGGATCGAGGGGATGAGAACATGTTGGCAGCAGTGAGAATCCTAAATGGACATTCAGACTCGCAAAAGCTCCCTTTGCCTTTGGTCACATATCGCCTGGAAGCCTTGCAGCACATTCGATATTTTGCAAGGCAGATCAATCCTAATCCACAAGATTATCCATACGTTCTAAACGCTGTTGAAAATGAAGTTTTACTCAATCAGACAGTATTGCGTTTATTGAGCAATCTTTTTTTAGAAAATTCAACCGGTTCTTTTTGGAAAGACTATGCTTTTCGGTCGGCACAGGTGATGATTGATTGCTCAGGCTTAATGAGCGCAGGTTCGATTGTATATGCGTTGTACCGCACACATCAAACAGAATTGCCTTCGTTGCAAGAAATTGATGCCCATCCTGTTTTGCAGCAGTTTATTCGTAAAAGCTGCAATCCTGCAGTTCGCATTTTCGATGATGCAGGCGATGCAATAACTGACAGTGGTGCAAATGGTTATTGGGGCATTTTTAATCTGAACATTATCAATCAAAATGACTTATTGCTGGTACGAAACTTTCTTTTGCTTTCTGGTATTTCTGACCAGGATGCTGATGGTCATTACTCACATGCTATGTCCTTATTTTTTTCTCCCTCTCGAAGAACGCCGTGTTAAATTAAGTGCTTTCTACCGAGAGTTTTTGCGTGAACGTATCGGTGAATTACCCCCAAATCTCTGGCAAAGATATAGGGTTTTTATTGTTCTTGTAAAACGGATTTTAGAAGCTTCGTTCGTTAACATGGTAGGAGATATTTTTTTGTCTGAATATGGCAGAAGTCCAGAGATTGACAAAAGGTTTCTCGAACAAGTTAATAGAAAGCGTTTGGTTCTGCTTGAAAGGATGTAATTTATGCATAATTTTCTCGTTCTCCTACAGCGCATTCTCCTTTCAATCATCTCTCCGGGTTCGGATAATTTATCGCCAGTCAAATACCGCCAAGTACAATTGATAGCGGCAATCTCCTTTGCTTTTGCGCTCATCGTTTTTACAGGCGTGGCCGCAAGCCTGATGCTAGGTAGCAGTTTAGATTTTGTATTGGCCGCGGCGCTTACCTTCAGTTTTATTTCGGCTTTGGCGTACATATTTAACCGTGGCCCAAATCAAGAATATGCCCCCTGGCTCTTATTGATATCTTTTGGTTTTCTTGCTTATATAGCAGCGTTTTGGGGTGATTATCCTTCCGTTTTTATCATTATGGGCTTTGGTGTTTTGTTTTTGCTAACAAACCTGGTGGATTTGAAATGGATGCTAGGTTTTGTACTTATAAATCAAATTTTCCTTGTTATCCTTGTACCGATTTTCTTGCCCCAACTGACGAGAGTTGAGGCTCTTAATGTTTTAGCAGGCACATTCACCCTCGGCCTCTTCGTCCTGCTCTTTGCCTGGCATCGTGAAAGCCTGGAGCGTTTGCGTTTGGAAGAAATTCGTCAGGCGCAGCGTGTTGTGGAAGAGCGCAATCGTTTGTTGGAAAAAGCGCAAGTCGAATTGAAGGAACGCTTTGACGAAATTCAACTTGCTGCCGAAGTGGGGCGCGCTATTTCACAGGTACGTGTGCTGGATGACCTGCTGCAGGATGCGGTTGAGCGTATTCGTGCGCGTTTCGACCTGTACTATGCCCAGGTGTATCTGGTCAACCCTGCAAAAACCCACCTGATTCTGGAGGCTGGCTCTGGCGAAGTGGGTGCAACGTTGCGCGCGCGCAAACACCAGCTTCCCCTGAACACCGGCTCAATCAACGGACGCGCTGCTATTGAAAAGAAGCCGGTCGTGATTGCGGATACCACCAACAGCGCGGTTTTCAAACCCAATCCGCTGCTTCCGCATACCCGTTCGGAAATGGCCGTGCCGCTACTGCTGGGCGACCAGGTGGTAGGTGTTCTGGATATGCAGAGCGAAACCGTCGGTGGCCTGACCGAAGAAATGCTGCCTGCGTTTGAAGCGCTGGCTGGTCAATTGGCGGTTGCTGTTCAGAATGCGCAATTGCTGGCTCAAGCCGAGCAGGCGCGTGCGGAAGTGGAAGAGTATGCCCGCCGGCTGGAACGCCGTGCCTGGCAGGAGTATCTGGATAGCGTTCACAAGCCCGAAGAGATTGGATACCTCTTCGAGAATGACCAGATTCATACGCTTGAGCAGGCTGTGTTGCCGGAAAGTCCTGCGGCGCTTGTTGTTCCACTTGTCGCCGGTAATGAACCGATTGGCTCCCTTGTCGTCGAACTCGACGAATCCCAAAAAACATCCCAAACGCAAGACCTGGTGTCTGTCGTTGCCCGGCAGGTGGCGCAACACCTGGAAGATTTGCGCCTGCTCGAAATGGCAGAACGCTACCGGATTGAATCCGAACAGGCTGCTCGCCGCCTGACGCGCGAGGGTTGGGAGGAATATCTGAAAACCAGAAAGGCAGAGACGCTGGGCTATCTGTACGATACCAGGCAAGTCATCCCGCTGGAAGCCGTCTCCACTTTGCAGGCTGAAACGGCGCTGACCGTCCCCGTGCGTGTGCGCGAGGAAACCATCGGAAAACTGACCGTTCTGGATGCTGACCCTGAAGACACGGAGACGCTGGAACTGGTTAACCTGGTGACCGAGCGCTTGAGTGAACATCTTGAAACGCTGCGCTTGCTCGAAGAGACGCGGCGTGGTCAGATAGAACTCGACTGGCGCGCGCAACAATTGGCCGCCGTCTCGGAAATCAGCACGGTATCCTCGCGCGAACAGGATATTCAAAACATCCTCAAAACCGTTGCCCGTTTGACTCGTCAGAAATTTAACCTTTATCACTGCCGAATTTACACGTATGACCCGGTTCGTGAAACCCTGCGTGCCGTGGCGTTTGGCTGGACTGATGGCACCGACGAAAACCTGGAAGATGAGACCCTGATTCCGCTGGCGCAGGAACAATCGCTTGTCGCACGCGCGGCGCGTATCCGTGAGCCGGTGGTTGTCAATGATGTGCGTGCCGACCCGGGTTGGCTTCCCAATCCCCTCCTGCCAGAGACGCGCGCAGAATTGGCCGTTCCGCTCGTGATTGGTGAAGATGTGCTGGGTGTGTTGGATGTGCAGTCAGAGCGGCAAAATGCCTTTAGTGAAGAAGACATCAACATCCAGGTCACGCTGGCCGCGCAAGTGGCAACCGCGCTGCAAAATGCCCGCAACTACGAACGCGCTCGCCGGCAGGCCGAACGCGAAGCCCTGCTCAATGCCATCAGCCAGAAGATTCAGAGTGCCACCTCGGTGGAAGCCGTCTTGCAAATCGCCGCCCGCGAATTGGGTCATGCCTTGCGTGCGCCGCGCGCCATTGCTCAACTCAGCCTGAAAGATTCGTGAGACTTGCCATGAGCGAACACCGGCTGAAGAAACGTCTGCAAAGCCTGTTCGAGGACATCGAAAGCCTGGCCTCGCATCCTAACCCAGATGTCACGCTGATGCGCCGGGAACTGGACTCGTTGCGCGCCCGTGTGGCGGAAATCGAAACGCAGGTGGACCAGTGGCAGGCTTCTTTACAGCACCAGGCGCTCGCCCGCCGATTTGGATATTCTGCACCGCTTACCGTGTATGAAAAAGAACAGGTAGGTTTTGCCTGGCTTAACGGACGCCTGGAACCCCTGCGGCTGGCACCGCTCTCCAAACTGGATGTTCAGCGCGTCCTCTACACACCGCTGACGGCAGAAAACAAATCCATCGGCGCAATTGTGGTCGAACCCCCGCCCGAAAAGGAGCATTGGGCAACAGAAGAAACCACCCTGGTCGAAGCGCTGGCTCGCCAGGTTTCGCTTCAAATTCAAAATCTGCGTCTGCTTCAGGCGGCGGAACGTGCTCGTGCCGAAGCGCAGGCCGCGACCCGCCGCTTTGCCCATGAAAGCTGGGCTTCCTTTCTCGATGCCATTCACCAGAGCGAGCGCGTGGGATATGTCTATGACCAGACCGGTGTCGAGCCGTTGACCGATTCCGCGCCGCTCCAGGCGGACGTGCAGGCGGTTGTCTCTGTTTTGGATGAACAAATTGGTCGCCTTGCACTTCAGCAAGACCCCGAGCACCCGCTCACAGACGAGGACAAAGCCCTGGTCGAAGCCGTAGCGCGCCAGCTGGGACAGCAGGTTGAAAACCTGCGCCTGATTGCCGATGCCGCCCGCGCCCGCGCCGAAGCTGAAGAAGCCACCCGTCGCCTGACGCGAGAAAGCTGGAAAGATTACACCGCGAAAAAAGAACAAAGCAGTTTAGCGTTCGTGTACGACTCCAATCGAGTCACTCCTCTCACCGAACCACCCGCCAATGTCATCCTTGCCAGGCCGCTTACAGTGCGTGGGCAGCCGATTGGCGAACTGGCGGTTGCCGGGCTGGAAGAAATTTCCCCCGAAATGGTCGCCCTGATGGATGCCATCGCCGCGCAGACCAGCCTGCACCTGGAAGCCCTGCGTTTGACCGAAGAATTACAACGGCGTGCCGATGAACTTCAAGAACTCGACCGGCTGAAATCCTCCTTCCTGGCAAACATGAGCCATGAACTGCGCACCCCGCTCAACTCCATCCTGGGCTTTACCGATGTCATGCTCGAAGGCATTGATGGCCCGCTGACCGAGTACATGGAAAATGACTTGCGCCTCATTCAAAAGAACGGTCAGCACTTGCTCGCTCTCATCAATGACGTGCTGGATATGGCAAAAATCGAATCGGGCCGTATGAACCTGCATCCTGAACGCTTTAACCTGTATGACCTCATCCAGAACGTCATCAACATCACCTCGGCGCTGGCAAATTCCAAACGTCTGACCCTGTTCATCGAACCAGATACAGATACATCGCTGGAAATCACTGCTGATGAAACCCGCATCAAACAGGTATTGATTAACGTCGTCAACAATGCGATTAAATTCACCGAAAGCGGTTACGTTTCGGTGCATGCGGCTTGCGTGCCGGGCGATAAAGTTCTCATCTCTGTCGCCGATAGCGGCATCGGCATTCCGGCAGACCATCTGGAGAAAATCTTCCAGGAATTTTCGCAGGTAGATACCTCCACCACACGTAAAGTGGGTGGCACCGGGCTGGGGTTACCCATTAGCCGCCGCCTGGTCGAATTGCACGGTGGGCGCATGTGGGCTGAAAGCGCGGGCATTCCTGGAGAAGGTTCTATCTTTTACATTGAGTTGCCTATCCAGGCCAAAGTCACTGAAGTTGAAAAGAGAGTCAGGTAACTATGTCCAGGCCTGTTCACCTTGAATGCACTGCCTGCGGTCATCACCAGCCTTATCAGCCGTTTGTTGTTACGCGCTGTGAACGTTGCGGTTCCCAATGGCTCGAAACGCGTTATGACTACACCGCTTTTAAGCGAGAAATTCTGCGCGGGCTGCCAGGCCGACCGTGGAATATGTGGCGATACCAGGATGTGCTCCCCATCGAGAATCCTGCAGCGCTCGACCTGTACCCTGCGGGCGGCACGCCGCTGTGGCTCTCACAGCGTTTTGCGCCTGCGCTGGGGTACTCCCACGTGTACATCAAAGATGAACGTTATGGCCCCACCAGCTCGTTCAAAGACCGACAGGCTGCTGGCGCGGTAGCCGCCATGCTTGAAAACGGCATTAAAGAAGCGGTCATCGCCTCTACAGGGAATGCCGCTGTGGCTTACGCCGCCGCTTGCGCTCGTGCTGGTATCAAATTATGGGTCTTCATGACCAGCCTGGTACCGCAGGAAAAACTGCGCGAGGCGGCACTCTTTGGGGCTGAAGTCATTCGCGTCAGCGGCAACTACGACCAGACCAAGCAAATCGCCGCTCAATTTGCCCAGCGTCGCCGCCTGCTGCTCGACCGTGGCGCCAACTCGATACCGGCGCGCGAATCCATGAAGACGATTGCCTACGAAATCGTCGAACAACTTGGCTGGCGCGCTCCCGATTGGTACATCCAGGCTGTCAGCGGCGGCATGGGGCCGATTGGTGTGTATCAAGGCTTTGAGGAACTGCACCGCATGGGGTTGATTGAACGCATTCCCAAAATGGCAATCATCCAGGCCGAGGGTTGTTCACCGATGGTGAAAGCTTTCAAAGCGGGCAAATCGGTTGCTGAACCGGTCATCCCCGATACCTCCATTATCATTCTCTCCACTGGTGACCCGGGCGCTTCGTACACTCATTTGTGGGAATTAACCCAAAAATACGGCGGTGTCATGGAGTCGGTGACTGATGCACAGGCGTTTGATGCCATGCGCTCGCTTGCCAAAAGCGAAGGCATGGCAGTTGAGCCTGCTACAGCGGTTGCATTTGCCGGGCTGGAAAAACTCTTGCGCGAAAAGGTGATTACGCCTGAGGAAATCGTCGTTATCAACTGCACTGGCCATACCTTCCCGGTTGAAAAACACGTGCTGGGCGACCAGTGGGCGGTGGACGTCCATCTGAGCGAAGGCCAGTCGCCGGCGCCGCGCGAAGGGTTGCAAGCTGCGCTCGAAAACCTGGATGAAAAAGCCACCACCGTCTTGCTGATTGATGATAACGATGACGATTCGCTTCTCATCCGTCGCATTCTCGAAGCCCGCAAATCCTACCGTGTCTTCCGCGCCAGAGATGGCTGGGAAGGGCTCTCGATGGCGCGCCAGAAACTTCCTGACTTGATTATCAGCGACCTGACCATGCCTGGCATAGATGGTTTCGGCCTGGTGGAAGAACTGAAACTCGACCCGCGTACTGCGCATATTCCGATTGTGGTTGTCAGTGCCAAAGACATCACTCCCGAAGAGCGGCAGCGCCTCAACGGCCACATTCAAGCACTCTACCAGAAAGGCTCGCTCACCCCTCGCAAGTTTGTCGAGCAGGTCGTTCAAACCATTGAGGAAGAAAAGAATGGCGAGAAGGGAGCAAAGAATGGGTAGGGTTGTGTTGTGTATCGAAGACAATCCCGATAACATGATGCTCTTTCGACGGGTGCTGGAGGCTTCCGGTTTTGTGGTGCGTGCAGCCTTCAACGGTCTGGATGGACTGCAAATTGCCGAAAATGAGCCGGTAGATATTGTCCTGCTCGATATTAACCTGCCCGATATTGATGGCTACGAAGTAACCCGCCGTTTACGCCACAGTGCTAACCTGAAGGCAGCCTGTCTCCCCATTCTCATCATCACTGCCAATGTCCAAAAGCAGGATGTGGAACAGGCGATGGCCGCTGGTGCAACCGAATTCATCACCAAACCAATAGATATTTTTGCATTGTGTGATAGAGTAGAAGAGTACCTCTCTGCGTGTCAATAAACGATAGACGGAGATTTCAAGAATGGGAAATGTCGTCCTGTACATCGAGGACAATCCCGATAACATGTTGCTCGTCAAACGCGCACTGGAATCGCGCGGCTATCGCCTGTTGCAGGCGACCACCGGCTTGCAAGGCGTGGAAACGGCTGAAACGCAAGATGTAGATTTGATTTTGCTCGACATCAACCTGCCCGATATTGACGGCTATGAAGTCGCCTATCGCCTGCGGCACAGCAAAAAGACCGCGCTGGCGTACATTCCCATCATTGCCATCACGGCCAATGCCCTGAAGGGCGATGCTGAAAAAGCACTGGCCGCTGGCTGTGATGTCTATATGTCCAAGCCAATCAATATCCGTGAACTGTGGGCGCAGGTGGAAGGCTTTTTGCCCTCTTCGTTATGAGCTTTACGTCGCTTGCAGAAGATGCCGGGAGTGCCATATCCCGGCATCTTTTCTCTTGCGGCGGCGTATTCCTTGACGCCGTTTATTGAAGCATGTAATATCGCTCCGAACGCATTTTACTCAGGAGCAACCTCATGGAGACCGGAGATTTCCACGGCTGGCCGACTCTTTTTCTCGAAAATCGCTTTCTGCGGTTGGAATGTCTGGCTGCCTCGCCGCGCATTGTGCGCCTGTTCCCGTTCGGCAAGCCGAACCTGTTTGCCGATTTAGGCAACGAATTCAACGAAACCCCGTATGGACGGTTCTATTTCCGCGGTGGACATCGTCTGTGGCATTCGCCAGAAGCCATGCCGCGTACCTACATCCCCGACAATGAGGGTGCCATCGTCAGCGAGTTGCCTGGCGGTCTGCGTATTGAACAACCCGCTGAACCCTGGACGCACATCGCCAAAAGCATCGAAATCCGTCTGAATGACAGCCAGCCACAGGTCATCGTGTATCACGAGCTGCGCAACGATGGCCCCTGGCCGGTTGAATTTGCGCCCTGGGCGCTGACCATGTTTCGACTTGGGGGCCTGGGTATCTTCCCGCTTCCGGTAGGAAATGCGGACCCCGAAGGTCTGCTGCCCAACCGGCAGCTCGTCTTCTGGCCTTATACCCGCATCCAGGACTTGCGCCTGACTGTACGCGATGATTTTATCCTGCTGCGTGCCAGCGGTGGGTTGCCGCCCGTTAAGGTGGGCTATTTCAATCCGCATGGCTGGCAGGCTTATGCGCTCGATGATGTGTTGTTTATCAAACGCTTCGACCCCTGCCCGGGCGCACATTTCCCCGATGGCGGTTGTAACACCGAAACGTATACCAATCACCAGTTTATCGAGCTGGAAACCCTGGCGCCGCTCGTCAAACTTGGCCCCGGTGAGACCGTCACCCACACCGAAACGTGGGAACTTCATGAGGGCCTCTCCCATCCCCTCATCCCATCCGACATCACATCACTTATGACCCGGAATTAATCTGATTCCGGCTTCACAATTTGTAAAACAAAATGAACGCACTTGAAGCCATTCGCAAACGCCGCAGTGTTCGCAAGTTTACCGGCCAGCCTGTGCCGAAATCTGACCTGGAAACGATTGTAGACGCTGGACGCCTGGCGGCCACCGGTCACAACGAACAACCCTGGGATTTCATCGTCATCACGCAAAAAGAAACCATCATGCAATTTCTGCCGGCTGCGCCCTGGATTATTCAGGCTGGCGCTGTTATCGCTGTTGTCCTGGATGAAAAAAGCCGCTGGTGGCTCGAAGACGGCGCCGCTGCCATTCAGAACATGCTGATTGCCTGTACCGCGCTTGGATATGGCGCGTGCTGGGTGCAAGGAGATGTCATACCGCGTGAAGAGCATTTCAAAGATTTGCTCGATATCCCCGACCACAAACGGCTGATGGCGCTTGTGCCGGTGGGCATTCCGGCAGAAGCTCCCGAACGCGAAAAGAAACCGCTCCAGCAAGTCCTTCACTGGGAAAAATTCTAGGAGAACACATGGACACCTCTCTGCACCCTCTCATTGCGGCACGCAACGAGCGCACCCGCTGGTTTCGCCAGGCACGTTTTGGGATGTTCATTCACTGGGGCTTATATGCCATTCCCGCGCGCGGTGAGTGGGTACGCAGCCACGAGCGATTAAGCAACGAAGCCTATCAACCTTACTTCCAGGAGTTCAACCCCACTCGCTACGATGCGCGTGCCTGGGCGCAGTTAGCGCGCCGCGCCGGAATGCAATATGCGGTGTTGACGGCCAAACACCACGATGGCTTTTGTCTGTTCGATAGCCAGCTGACCGACTACAAATCCACCAACACCCCTTGCCGTCGTGACCTGGTGCGTGAATATGTGGACGCTTTCCGCGCCGAAGGACTGAAAGTGGGGCTGTACTATTCATTACTTGACTGGCACCATCCCGATTACCCGGCCTATGGCGACCCCTTCCACCCCATGCGCGACCACCCGGCGTACAAAGACCGCCCGCAAGATTTTGGCCGCTACCTCGATTATTTTCATGCTCAGGTACGCGAGCTGCTGACCGGATATGGCACGATTGACATTATGTGGTTTGATTTCTCTTACGGGAGCATGAGCGGCGAAACCTGGCGCGCTGCTGACTTGGTGGAAATGGCGCGCTCTCTGCAACCGGCGCTTTTGATTGATAATCGGCTTGATGCTTCTGGTGATACCAATCGCAGCATCGAAAGCCTCGAACCGCCTCCGTACTGCGGCGATTTTGCCTGCCCGGAGCAAATCATCCCTCCGCAAGGACTCACCGATGCTGCCGGGCGGCCTGTTCCATGGGAAGCCTGCCTGACCCTGAACAATCATTGGGGCTATTGTGCCGCCGACCGGGATTACAAATCTGCCCGTCAGGTGATTCGCGCGTTGGTCGAATGTGTGAGCAAAGGCGGCAACATGCTGCTCAACGTTGGGCCAGATGCGCGTGGTGAAATACCTGCCGAATCTGTTGAAATTTTGGAACAGGTTGGCGCGTGGATGCACCGCAACGGCGAAAGCATCTACGGCTGTGACCGTTCGTCACTTCCAAAGCCGGAGTGGGGACGCTACACCCAAAACGGTAACATGCTCTATGCCCATATTTTTGAACGCGGTATCGGACCGGTTAATCTGCGCGGATTGAACGGCAAAATCCGCAAAGCGCGTTTACTGGCCGATGGCTCTGAAATCAAACTCTCCCGTCCCTGGAACGTTCACGACTATCCCGATGATGCCTTTATTGAATTTCCCTCTTCTCGTCTGCCCGATGAAACCGATACGGTGGTCGCTTTAGAGCTGGAGGAAATATAATTCCTCCTCCGATGATAAAATCAGCCCGCAATGTTTACACTCATTTCCGAAAGGCATTCTTATTCCTATGAGCAATCCAAGAGCCGTTTACATCGGCACCGACAGCGGCGCCACTACCTCCAAAACCGGTGGCGTGTGGAGCGACGGCACCACTATTTCGACCAAACTCTTGCAAAAACCCACCAATGCGCATCTTGGCACCCAGGCCGTCATTCGTGGCTGGGTAGAGGGCATCGAAGAGTACCTGGCGCAAAACGGCCTGGCGTGGGACCAGGTGCAAGGCGTTGGGTTAGCCATCCCCGGCCCTTATCAGCGCTACGGCGTCTTAGACCGTTCGGCTAACCTTCCGGCCAGTTTTGAGGGCTGGGATGTACATACCGAATACAGCAGTGCGCTCGCCGAGCGCGCCGGGCGGGCAGTTCCGCTTGTTGTAGGCAATGATGGCAACTACGGCGGGGTAGCTGAAGCCCAGCGTGTGCGCGGCAGTGGCAGCAGCAGCGTTCTGATGCTGGCACCAGGTTCCGGCTTAGGCGCAGCGTTCATTGACAGTCATGGCCTGCCGTTGGAAGGCGATACCCTGGCCGGCATGGAAGGTGGACACATGCCCGCCCCCTTACAATTGTTGGGTGCAAAGCCCTATCCCTGTGGCTGTGGCCGCGATTGGGGGTGTATGGAAGTCTATACCACGCTCTCCGGCTTGCCCTATTTGCTGGCTGAAAAATTGCAACACTATCCCGACCATCCCCTCGCGCAGTCGGATGCGCCGGTCAAAGAAAAAGTTCTCTCGCTGCGTGGCCTGGCGCAACGCGGCGACCCGCTGGCAACGGAAATCTTCGACTTTCAAGCGCGCGCGATGGGCCTGCACGTTGCCAACCTGGCAATTGCACTCGACCCGACCTTTGTCGTCATTGGCGGCGGATTGATGGACCCCGAAGCCACCACTGAAGCGTTCCGCGAACGTTACTTGCGCATCATCCGTGAGACTGCGTTGCCGTATCTATGGCCGGCCCAGCGCAACCGCATCACCATCGTCCCGGCAGCCCTCGGCGACCTTTCACAGGCGATTGGCGCGGCGCTGGTGGCGCTTTACAAAGCGCGCGCATAAAAAAACGTCCCGAAAGGTTGTCAGCCTTTCGGGACGTTCGATTTTTAATAGGGTTTTGCCAGCAACTCTTCCAGCACTTTCTTCGAGGCTTCATCTATCGCGGCGTGCTGGCTGCCACCATGACTGTCCATCGTCACCACTGCCGGGAAATCCTTGACCTCGATAACCCACAGCGCTTCGGGGACGCCGAACTCGAGTTTGAAGACGCCCAGCACCTTCGTCACGCTCTGAGCGATGTAGGAGGCTGCTCCTCCGATGGCGTGCAAGTAGACACCGGGCGTTTCCTGGCAGCCTTTGAGCGTTTTCGCGCCCATGCCGCCCTTGCCGATGACACCCTTGACGTTGAAGTGCTTCATCACATCGGCCTGGTATGGCTCTTCGCGGATGGAGGTAGTTGGGCCGGCGGCCAGGAAGCGATATTCGCCGTTTTCGTCCCTGCTCACCACTGGCCCACAGTGATAAATGATGCCGCCATTCAGCAGTTTCTTGAGCTCTTCGTACACCTGCAAATCATCGCCCTTTGGCTCTCTGGTTTTCTTGATGAACGTTTCGACCATCCACTTGTGCGCCGCATCGCGCCCGGTGACCATCACGCCGTTCAACAGCACCGGCTCGCCCACGCGTAATTCACGGATAACCTCGTCGCTGGCGGGCAGATGAATTGTTTTCATACGCAACTCCTGTTCGACCATAGAACGCAGACTGTTTTATCGTCCGTTATCAATCGTAAATGACTTCCTCGCCCTTCACCACCATCTTGCGACGGCGATAGGCCCAGCACATATAGGAAACCGATACGAAATAACTGGCTGGCAGGCGGTGTAGACCGGTGATTTTGGTGTCTATCACGGTTGTTTGTCCACCGAAGCCCATCGGGCCAATTCCTAACTGATTGGCCTCCTGTGTCAGGCGTTCTTCCAGGGCGGCCACTTCGGGGTCGGGGTTACGTTCGCCGATTTTACCGAACAAGATTTCTTTGGACTTGATGTAGGAAGACCCCCGGTCGCCGCCGATGGCTACGCCCAGAATGCCGGGAGCGCAGCCCTGTCCCTGGGCTTTTTGCACCGCGTCGAGGACCACTTTTCGCACTCCGGCCAGGTCACGTCCTGCGCCAAGCGTATTGTCCGGCAGAGAATACTGCACCCCGACGTTTTCGCATCCGCCACCTTTGAGCATCAGTTCGATGGTGAGTGGCTCGTCGGCATCCACTTCCTCGAAGTGAATATACGGGAAATCGTCGCCGCCGAGATTGTTGCCGGTGTTCTTGTCATAAATAGCGTCCACCGCGTTGGGGCGCATGTACGATTTTTGCGTGGCAATTTCCATCGCGTCCCGAATCATCTGGCGCAGTTTGCGGGTACTCCACCCTTCTGGGTAACGGACGTAGAAAATTGGGGTGCCGGTATCCTGACAGATGGGGGTGGAATTCTGACGGGAAAGTTCCACGTTCTTGAGAATAGTTTCCAACGCGCCACGCGCTGCCGAGCCAGGTGCTTCTTTCTCCACTGCCGCGCGCAGGCGTTCCTCCACGTCTTTGGGCAGGTCGGTTGAAGTGCGGCGGATGAATTCGACGATTTCGTTCGTCAAATCGCGCATATTTTTGCCTCCTTTGGGACGTTCTTCTGATGTGGGGCAGGCTTTCACCTGTGTTTGGCCTGTCTTTCACCGCCTGAAGGCGGTATTACGTGCGGTTGGCGCAGGCTTTCGACGGTTTCGACTATGGACACAGGCAGGCAGCAGCTGGTGTCTCATCGTTCATCTCGGCCGAATGCGTTGTACGGCTGACCTGAACTCGCATCACATGCCGATTTTCTGCGCCGAATTTGTACTTGTAATCTTCATTTCCGCGCATAAAGTCGAACTCACGGCGTCCATTTTCGTTGGCCCATTGTAACAGGTAACCAAGCAGCACCCAGCCGGGCGAAAGCTCGCGGAAGCGCGGGTTGATGCCTGAATTATAGACCCAGATTTTGTTGTCGTAGTCGAAGTTCAGGTATCCGGCGGCTTTTTCCCCGTCCACTTCCAGGAAGGCCAGTTGCAGCCATCCGGCCTGAAAGGCGGCGTGAACGCTGGCTTTCATTTGTGAACGCATCACATCGGTCAGAAAAGCAGCTTTTTCCGGGTCGTGTGCCATCAAATGCAGAAATGCATCTATCTCCTGGTCGAGTTCGGCTTCCTCTCGAACGATGTACCAGCGCACGTTGCGCCCGCTTTCTTCGGCGCGGCGCATTTTGCGGCGGATTTCGTGGCGTTGTTTTTTGTCAATTCCAGCCAGGTAGGTCTCAAAGTTGCCGGGCAGGGGGATGGAGGGCGAGGGCTGGTACACTTCTTCGGCGTAAGTCCAGCCGCGTTTGGCGGATTCATCTTTCAGGGCCTGTAACGTGGGGGATGTTTCGGGCAGATTGTACCAGTCGAGCAGCGACCAGGGCTGGGGGGCGTGCGTGTCCAGCCAGTCGAGCAGTCCCGTGATGAAAGCGGCGTGATGTTCGGGGCGGACAATCAAATCCTGATAGTCCGAAATCTCAATGCTCCCCACCAGCAGCAGGGCGGGCAGACCGTCGCGGTTAGTGGTGAAAAAGAGCGGGGCCAGGCCAATCAACGTTCCGTTTTGGCGGGCGCTGACCAGGCACAGCGCGCTCTCGCCAGGCCATTCGCCGCCGCCGCGCGTATTCCACCAGGTGGAGAGATATTCGTGGCGTAGGAAGGGCGCCTTGAGAATGCCCGCTTCGACGAGAGCGTTCCACTCGTCGGCGGGCAGGGCGAAAGTGGTATGCAGTTCAAATTCCATGATGGGAAATTGTACCAGTTCAGAGTAGGGCAGGGAATGCGCAGGTGTGGGGCTATTACGCAACTCCAACATTTACCCGACCCGCAGGGCATACACACCCGCGCAGGGCGAGACCTGGAGATAGTCCGCCGTTAAACCGGCCTTTTCCAGCCCGGCCAGAGATTCGTCGGCCAGCCAGTAGAATTCGTCCTCCCAATCGGGGATGCTCTGTCGGAAGGTTTCCTGCGCTGCCTGGCTGGGGAAGGAGATGTCGCCGATGAGCAGGCTGCCGCCAGGAGCCAGGTGGTTGCGGACGAGGTCGGCGCAGATGCGGATTTTCTGGTCGAGGTCGAAGTGGTGGAAGACGTAGGCTGAGACGATGTGGTCGAAGGGTTGGTGCAATTCGCTGGGGAGTTTTTCGCGCAAATCGTGCAGGAAAAACGATGCGCCGGGCAGTTTTTGACGGGCTTTGGCGAGCATGGCCTGAGAGAAGTCAGTGCAGGTCAGGCGGCAACCTTTTTCGGCGAAGAGCAGCGCCAGGTTGCCCGTGCCGGTTCCCAGGTCGAGGATGGATTGTCCTGGCTGAGGGTTGGCGCGGCGCAGGATGGCGTCCAGCACCTGGTCATAGCCGTCGAAGGGGAAGGCGGCGGGTTCGCGCAGGGTCTGGTCGTAGGTCTCGGCCCAGTCGTCGAAGTCGGAGGCGGGGAAGGGGTCTTGGACTCCTGTCATGGGAAACTCGTATCTACAAAAGACTCAGAACCGGTGCGCTCGGTCCATCCGCAGCGGCAGTTGTTGCATCGGTAAATGGTGAAGACATCGTAAGATACCCAGGAACTATACAGCCCGTTGGGGGTATCGCCGGTGTACTTTTTTTCAGTTTGTTTTTGAACGGTGGGGGTTTGGCAGGCGGGGCAGGTTTGGCCGTCCCATTGGTTGAGAAATTGCTCATAGAGGCCAATTTTTACCCAGACAGTCTCCCAGCGTTCTGGCGCGGGTTCGCCGGTTGGATAGAGCAATAAATCATGCGGGAAGCGCTCATTTTCGGGTTGGAGAATGCGCGTCAGCCGGGCTCGAATTGGGGGAGAAGCAGAGCCAATCATGAAGAATTATTTCGCCATGGTCACCTTGAACTCGCACTGCGCGGCGCCGGCGGCGCGGCAGGCGCGCTCTTCCACGTCATGCTCGCGGCCCGAAGCCCAAAACAGGGCTTCCTGAGCCAACCCAATGGTGACGTAGCAGATGGGATAGACTTCCTTCTGCCCGGTTGTGACGGCGCCGGCGCGGTCTACCAGGAGCAGGTCGAGGTCGAGCGTGTGGACGGTGACGCCTTCAGGGTGTTCGCGCAGAAAGCGTGCGAGTAACTCGAGGGTGGGTTTGGCGCGCATGGAGGGCGGCAGGGTGCGAATAACTTGCGCCTGTGCTTTTTCCGAAAGCGAGGCGGTTTCGAGCAGGCGCGGCCAGAGCAGGCGTCCGATGCGATTCAATGCGCCACGTGCGCCGCGCCCATAGTAAATCCGCATGGCCTTCTGGATGTTGGCGTAGGTTTCGGCAGCGGCGGCGCAGTTGTATCGAGAAACCGTTTGCGGCTCGACCAAATCGGCAGGCAGTTTGGCCTTTGCCAGGATAGAGAGCAAGGCTTGTTTGCCGACATCATCGGTCAGGGTCTCCAGAAATTGGCGAAAGAAACGTAGCGGCAGGAGTTGGGCGCAGGGTTCTTTCACGTTCGAACATCTCCAGGCACGAGGAGGATGGATTATTCACTGCGCAAGACGGTTAGCAGCCGGTCGAGCATTTCGGCGCGGTAATCAATGGCAGCCTGCACATTTTGCTGGTGCATTTCATAAACGACCGTATCTACCACCAGTTCGCCTTCGGGTGTCCGTTTCATCGGCAAGACCGATTCGCTGTCACCATCGAGTTTGACGGTGGTTCGGGCGGCTAATTTGGCCGTCTCCACATCTCCGCCGATTTCCACGTAACGGGTTTCGACAGTCATTGTTGCGGCGTCTTTGACGTATTTTGCCACTGCGTCGGCGGCGTCTTTCAGGGCTTGTTTCAATTCGGGACTGGTGGGCATACGGTTTTCTCCTTTCAAGTTCTTGCGTTCATCGGTTCAGGAGGGGTGAACAGGGCTTTGCCATTCTCTGGTTTGTCGGATGACGGCCATTACGTAGCGGTAAGCGGCGGGCAGGGCCAGCACGGGCGTGCCGGTGGTTAATAACGCTGCAATTTTGATTGCACCGCCTGTAATTGCTGTAAACAAGCGCAGGTTCAGGTGACGTGTGCGCGCTGCGCGTTCGAGCGTTTGATGATGAAGCCGTTTTTGCACTGAATCCGCGGTTTCGACCCATGCGGTGATGGTATCGCCGCTCCAATCTACGGCACTGCGGGCGATGAGTTTGCCGTCGAGGACGGTTTCGACCCAGGCAAAGTGTAACACGGTTTGGTTGATTGTTTCCAGAAAGCTCTGAAATTCGTCTCTGGCCTGCCGCCATGCACGGCTCAGCGGTTCCTGTGCAGCAAGAGCGCCGCCTTGTGCCTCGAAACTGACTGATTCGCTCTGGGTCAGGTCATTGAGCAGCGCGCGCAATTCATTTTCCGGACTCCATTCGGTCTCCGCCGCAGCGGTGTCGAAACTGACGTTTCCTGCTGCGCTCGGGTTTGTTTCCATGCCCTGAAGGAGTGCTTCTAACCGGTTGGGAAGGTGTTGCAAAGCGGCATCGAGCTGTGCCATCTCGCTTTCCTGGCGTGTCAGCGGCTCATCAGCCAGGCTCTCTTTAGACAGGCGCATGCGAAAAACCGGCGGCCCAGATGGCGTTGCTGAATCGGGCGCCAGGCTGAACGATAGGTCAGATGACTCTTCGTATCCGGGCGGCAATTCGCCTGCTTTTACGGATAGCCACAGCCCAAGCGGGTCGGGGAGGGTGGCTTCAAACTGAGTCATATCGGCGCTACTTGAGCAAACCGGCCAGATTTCCTGCTGCGCTGACGATGGTTTTGAGCAACTCGGCGCGGTTGTGTTGTGCCGATTTCACCATTTCCAGGTGAATGTTCCACAGCGCCGTATCTACTTCGCCATCGCGCTCTGGTACACACACGAGGGTATCTCCATCCAGTTCGATACGCGTCATGGCGCGCAGGCGGGCACCGCTGTATTTGCCGTGTTCGTATTTCACGTCGGCCAGGTCATCGGCGACATAGGTGCTGACTTCCAGGCTGCTGGTATCGTCCAATGCCTGACTCAAATAGGTGCTGAGTTTCTCCAGGAAACGGTTAAGCGATTTGTTCAGGTTGCTGCTTGTTGGTTGAGGAGAATCTGGCGTATTTTCTGGTTTTTTGAACAAGTCGCTGATGGCATACATTTCTCCGCTGCCGGGCCCTTTGGCGCCTGGCACTGCAGCGGTGCGGTCTTCGACATCAGGTTGGAAGTTGACGACAGCGGCGCGCACGCTGGCGGGTGGCTTGCTCAGGATTTCGCCAAGGTGGAGGCGCTCTGTTTTGGGCATTTCGGTTTCACTGACCGGAAGGCGCACGGCGGGGTCGCCCAGAAAGGCATAGTTGCGGGCGTCGTTGTTTGAAGTCCATAGCCCGGCCAGGCGAATTTCATCCTGCGTTTCAGGAGACGTATTATCTAACTCTTCGGTCAGTGAGGTAGAGATTTCCGCATAACGTTGGTTGAAGTATTCGATGGCAGCACCGGCTGGTTTGCCGTTCAAGAGGGCATCCAGGGTCGAGTCGAATGTTTCGACATCCCCTTTCAAACCGTCCCATTCAATCGAAGCGCCCCAGGCACGTTCGATATGGGCAAAAACACCCAATGCTCCCCCTTTGGGGTGGGCCAGCAGGCGAAGCGGCAGGGGGGCAAGGAAGGCATGGGGCGCAATTTGTTTCTGTTCGCCAAAGGCCTGGCGGTAGAAGTTATCCATTCTGGGAATCCCGCCGCCGTAACAGGCGAAGAGGAAGGCAAACATGCCGGCTACCTCTGCGTCGGAGGCCAGGTCATCGGCGGAGAAGTAGAAATCTTCTTTGATGGGGACGCGCGCCTTGGGGCCGGGCCAGTCTTGCGTCAGAATCGCGCCGGTGTGCCGCAACAGGCGCGGGTCGCCTGGTTTGAAGTTCATGCCGTGTGAAGCGGTGAAGAGCAGGGCGGGGGTTTGTTTGCCGCCCAGATAATTTGTCAGGTTGGCTTTGGTGGCTTGTTCGGGGGCGATGACCTCCACGTTCCAATCCGTGTATTGTGCTTGCATTTCACTGGAGAGTGGCTGCACCAGCGATTTGGCGCTCATTTGGGTGGCACGGTCATCGGGGTTGGCAACGCCAAAGAAGGCTGCGCGTTTGGCCCGGCGCAGTTTGCCGGTTTCGGCAGCCACCACGCTTTGGGCGTAGCGATAGTAATCTTCTAAATTCTCGAAGTAAATGCGCCCTACTGCGTACTGCACATCCAGCTGATATTGAAATGTGTAGGGGATGGTTTCCGGCGACCCGACAAGCAGTGCGTAGTAAGGAAATTTGTTCGGGTCTGCCGGGCCGGGGCCGCGCCCAAAGCGTTTCAGGAAGTCATTTTTCGTTTCGCCGTTGCGGTAGCCGAGTTCCGGTCCAATCACTTCTTTGTAAAAGGTCTCATTTCTGGCGGCGGCTTGTTCGCGGCGAAGGTCCAGCAGGGGTTTCAGGGCTTCTTTGATGGCATCTACCGATTTTTGGGGCAGCGAAGCTGGAAAGATGACCGCCCATCCGGTTTCTGCCAGGTTGGTATCGTCAATCCCTTCGGCCACGCCAAAATGGTCGCTTTTTTGCTCGTCAATTGCCTTACGAAGTTTTGCATCGCGCAGGTCTTCGGGGGTGAGTTTGTGTCCGCGTGCCACTTTGGCAATCAGTTCGGTGGTGATGACCAGGTCACCATCGATTGGCCCGCCGGTTTCGGCGTCAATGCCGTTGGGGAAGAGCAGGTGAGACATACAGGCTCCTTATCCAATTCTCACAGCACAGGGCGGAGAGTGATTAACGACAAATTTCTTGTTCGATTTCGCTGAGCGTTTCTTTTTGCGCACAGTTCAAATTTGCTCGCAGGCGTTGTCTTGCCAGTTCGAGCAGTTCGTTGGCAGAGAGGGTGTACCCGCGCACAGTCCAATCGCTGACGACGGCAACGACTTCGTTTTCATTTACCGGCGAAATTTCGATGTCCAGAACGGTATCATCATTGGCATACGCATACGCGCGCAGGGTATAGACCACCTCCCAGTCATTGTGCGCAGAGTTCATCTGTTCCCAAACGTTGATGACACCATCTGCCCCGGCAGTGAGCAGGTATGCCTCCCCCTCAAAGGTCGAGAAGGTGACCGAGAAGATTGTGGAGATGTGCCGCTGATAGATGTGGAGAATGCGCGCATCATCTGGCAGCCCAGGGGTCAGGTTCCAGAGTATCAGGCGGGCATCATCACCGACCGAAGCCAGGGTCATGCCATCGGGGCTGAAATCCAGGTCTCGCACCACATCCTGGTGGCCGGTTAGCCGCATCACCAGCGTGCCGGTTTGGGTATCAATCAGGTAGATGACAGAAGTTTCGCGGTATAAAACTGCTAGCCACTCGTCGTCGTCGCTGAAATCGATTTGAACCACTGCCTGGGGTGGTTTGCTGGTTTGCAGCACTTGCTGGTACGAAAAACGAGAAATCTGCTGGCCAGTGAGGGCATCCCAAAGGATGACGTCTCCGCTTTGGGTGCCGGTGACAATCCACTTTCCGTGATGGCTGTACTTTGCAGTGTAAACGATGTTATCATGCTGCAGGGTGAGAAGCGGCGCGCGCGCCTGGACATCCCACACGATGGCGGTTTTATCGAGTGAGGCCGAAACCAGGCGCGTGCCGGTGCGGTCGAAATCTACGTTGAACACCCCCGCGGTGTGGGCGCGCAAGGTGGGACCTGCGCGTTTGCCGGTATGCGGGTCGAGCAGCAGGATTTCTCCGGGCAGGCTATAGGTGGGATACGGGTCAGTCATTTGGCGTGCGAGTGAGACGGGAACAGCCAGCAAGGTGCCTTGCGGGTTGTAATCCACATCTTCGGAGTAGCCCGCGCTTCCGCCTTCGGTCTCCAGGTCGGCAGTAAAGCGTTCGTAATTACCGGACCAGGAAATATCCCATAACCGCACGGTGCCATCGGCGCTGGCGGAGGCGAGGCGTCCGCTATTGGTGGGGTCGAGCGCTACGCTGTACACCTGGTCAGCATGACCGCGCAGTTCGAGTTTGACACGTCCGTATAAACCATCCCAGATGCGGATGGAGCGGTCGGCGCCGGCAGTGATGATTTCGCCCCATAGTTCATCTACATCGGAGCCTTCGCGCACCACCACGCCGTACACCCAGTCTTCATGTCCGCTGATTTTCATTATCTGCGCACCGGAGGCCAGTTCCCAAACGTACACATTTCCATCTGTGGAGGTGGTGATGAGACGGCTGCTATCCAGGCTAAAGGTGAGACCCGACATACGTGGCGGGTTGGAAATGAAGCGCGGTGGAATGCTTAACGAAGCGACACGGCTGAAATCGGCCATGCGCCATACTTTGGCCGAGCGGTCATCGGAGGCGCTGGCGACCATGGTTCCATCGGGACTGAACGCAACAGCATTCACTGCATTGCGATGTTCTTGAAACGTGTGCAGTTCGCTCAGGTCAGAGACCTTCCATAGTTTGACGAGCGTATCTACCCCACCAGTGACCAGCATCGTTCCATCGGGGCTGAAGGCCAGCCCCCAAATCGTGCCATCATGTGCGTTGGGATTGCGGCGAATTTCCTGCCAGGTGGCGGTATCCCAAAAGATGATTTCCCCTTTGCCGCTTCCCCCGGCGAGGATACGTCCATCCGGGCTGAACGTGGCATAAGTGGCACCATCCGTATCGGGGCTGAGTTCCATCTCCAGGGTTTGCAGGGCTTCTCTGGTCTGCCCGGTGGCGTCCCAAATTTTGATGCTGCCATCCAGGCTGGCGGAGGCGAGCAGGCGTCCATCGGGGCTGAAGGCAACGCTAAATACGCGGTCTTTGTGTCCGTAGTAGGTGCGAATCATCCGCAACGAGGGCAGAGAGCGGTGCAACGCATCTATGGCATTTGGCAAAGGTGGCTTTGAGTTTTCGACGGCTTGCACGGCCAATAGCAGGCTGTTGATAGGGTTGGTTTTCAAATCGCGCAACGCAGCGGCGGCCAACCCTTCGGTTTCGGCGCGCGTTTCGGCTTGCCACGCCTGGATAAACAGAAATATAGCGGCAGCGAGTGCCACCAGGCTGACCACCAGTAAAACACGCACAATCAAGTTGGTGCGCAGTTCGCGTTTTTGCTGATGGTAGAACTTGCGGCATGCCGCCAGGAAATCGGCTTCATGCGAGAGCAGCAGGTCGGCGTTTTTTTGCGCCCAGGCTTCGGCCTGGAGGTAGTCCTGTCCAAAGAGCAAAAGCCCATCGCTGCGTCCCTGTTCGTTCCACACATCGGCGGCGCGTTGCAGCACGTTGAGATTCTGCTCGAACCAGGCCTGATTGTTCTGGCGCACCGGTGTAATTAACCGGTCGTGCGCCAGCTCAAACCAGGTGGAACCGCCGCGTTTTTCGGCGCGCACCAGATAGGTCCGTTCCAGTTCGTAAATGGCGCGGTTTTCTAACCCATCGCTTTTTTCGGGCGCGAGCAACACCTGGCTGCGAATGCCCTGCTTGGTGATGAGTTTGCGGTCGAACCATTCGCGGATGGCACGCTCGCGCACGCCCGTCTTGGCTGCGACGGTGGCAACCTGTAGACTGTAATAATCGGCGAGGGCCGTGTTGACATCGCCCACCCGCTCCACGTCGTCCAGGCCAATTTCGTTATCGGCGCGTTCGAGGGAACTCCACAGACGGCGGCATACCACTTGCAGCTGCACAGGTTCAATGTACAGACCCAGCTGCTCTTCAGAAGTGCCATCGGCCTGTTGCACCTGTATTTTCCGCAAGTCATCAGCCAGTTTGCGGGCAGCTTCTTCTCGAAAGATGACGTTATGTTTGAGCGGGGGTTTTTGAATGGCCGCCAGCGCGGCATCTACCTGTAACAGCCGCAGGCGATAGCGGATGCCGAAGCCGGTAGGAACAGGCTTGATGTACGAATCCAGCCGTGCAATATAATCCTCGCGCAGAGAGAACAAGAGCCACAAATTGCGGTCGCGCACCGCTTCGCCCAGCTGGTTGAAAAATTCCTGCTTTTGCGCCCGCGCGGTGGGGTCAATCGTGATGATTTCTTCGGCCTGGTCTATCACCAGCAAACGGGCGCGGGAGTCGTCATAAGTCGGGTTGAGGTCGCGGGCGCGCTGACGGCGGTGGGTGAGATATTCCCGCAGGCGCATGGCGGCAAGTTCGGCGGGTGCAAAACGTTGTTCTGCTGGAACGTCTTCCTCCAGGCAGAGCAGCGCACTGTACACATACCGGTTGAATTTTGAGCTCGAGGCCGCTTCGGGCGGCGGTTCCTGGTTCAAACGCGCAACCGGCAAGACCTCGAAGCCATTCTCCTCCATTTTGGGCAGGATAGCCGCATTGAGCAGGGAGCTTTTGCCTGCGCCCGAAGGCGAATACAGCATGACGATGCGCTCGGCAATCAGCAAATCGAGCAGTTCGGCGGTTTCCTGCTCACGCCCGTAAATGGTTTCGCCGCGTTTGAACGGACGCGTGCCGACATACGGGTTAGGGCGCGAGGCGATGGTGGTCACGCTTGCCGGGTTAGCGTTCGTGCCGGTCATCTTTCGTCATTCTCCCTTCCATCGTTGCGCCAGTTCGCGCAGAAAATCGTCCGATTTGCCCCAATACAGGTTGATTTGTGCGTCGCCGAAGTATTTTTGCAAGTACTGATAGGCGCGGCGCGGGTTCAGGTTGCGGGCTTCATCCGGTTCGAGTTGAATTCCAACATGCGCGTAGCGTCCGCGCCGTGCGCCGCCTGGCTGAACCATCACGGTACGGAACAGTGCGCGGAATGACCAGTCATCGAGCGCGAAGCCCAAAATTAACAGGGCGCTATCGGTGAGTGCGCGCAACACAGCCGGCGGAATTACTGGCGGCGTGCGCTTCTTGTTGGCAGTAAAACCCAGCAGGAACTCGAAATAGTCATCTTCGGTCAATACCATCGAATCCGGCACGTTCAGGTGTCCAAACAGATGATACACCAGCGGACGTTCCACGCTGGGAACATAGCCCGGCTCTTCGTCATATACCGAAGGCGCATAAAAGCGTTCACTCCACGGACAAATCACCACTTCGGGCTGCTTTTTGACCGTTTCTCCGCTTTCGGTTTTGACGTCTGTTTCACGCAGGGCGTCTGCCAGCATATCATCGTAGTTGGTGGTGATGTAAATCCGCAGGGGCAGACCTGCCAGCACACGATGCGGTTCATACGGGTCACTGGCGCGTGCCAGCTGCCCGGCAGTGCGGAAGAGTTCCTGCAGGCTGGCATTTGGTTTTTGCAGCGGAGCGGGCAATTGTGCGCCAAAACGCGCCTGCAAAGCGTGGCGCATCATGCTATCTACGCTGGTAAACAGGGTATTCAGGTCATAGTGCGTCGCAATGTATTGCGTTACCTGCGGAATAGACTGCCGCAAAAAGGCCGAAAGGGGAAAGTGAAACTGTTCGGCCAGGCTTTCAGCCATTTCGGGCCAGGAACCCATCAGCGGTTCGTAGAGACCCGGTCCCAAAATGGGAGTACACGCCGCGTTATTGCGGATGGCGTTGAGCAGGGACGGCCATTTATCGAACGTTTCTCCTTCGCCGCCGACGCCTGGCACGTACCAGATTCTCCCGCTTCGCAAACGCATGAACAGAGCAGGCATCCAGTAATCGTGCGCCTGTCGAATCGTCCCGCGTGCAACTCCTAAGGCGCGGTCAATTTGCCCATCTTTTTGCAGTTCACGGAAAAAAACCGGCAAGAACTTGCTGGCACTTTCGATGCTGATGTTGCCTTGCATGGCCACCACGGCAGGCACCCCCACCTGCGCCAGGCGTGGCCCCAAAGCCTGGAGTACGCGCCCGGTCTCTTTGCCTGGTTTGCCATCCCCCGCGCTCTGACACGAGACCAGCACCACCAGCCGCGGCGGTTCGCGCAGTTCGTGAATACGCGTCACCAGTTCCTCAGACGGTGTAATCGCCGCCGTTCCATCTTCTTTTTGCAGCCAGATGCGACCACCGCTCTCCGTCATCGTACCGTGCGCGGTCAGGTACAGAATATCGTACCCTTCGCGCAGTTTTTCGGTCAGGGCGTTGAGAGTGCAGGGTTCGTTGCGTCCCAGCTCGGTGATGGGGATGTTTCCCAGTGCTTCACGCGCGCGGTCGAGTTCTCCGGCCACATCCAACTGCGCCAGTTTGTATTGGGTTACATTGGAGGGATTGGAAACCGCTGCCAGGGCTTTCAGCGCGCCTTGTGGACGCAGTTTGACGGGCCGCAAGTCACTGCTGGGCAAATAGCGTGAGAGCAAAATGTTCTCCCCCGTAAAGACGGGGGCTTTCTCTTTGGGGTGACGCAGGGCTTCCCAATACAGGGTATTGATTTCTGGCGCACTCGAATCGGCCAGCAAACGCACGCGCAAAACCGCACCCGCTGCCTGCGCCCCCGCGCGTGCTTCTCCAAAGGCTTTGTCCATTTCCGGCGTGAAGAAACTCTCCCCCAGCATCAGCCCATATTCGGGCGGGTCGGAAATCATCGGCTGCAGCGACGAGAAATCGAAGGCCAGCAGAATCGGCGTATTTCCGCCCGGGCGCACGTCTGCCTCAGAATCCGGTAACGACAGCCGGAGTTCTGCGCTGTACCATCCCGGCTCGCGTTGATGGAAACTGATTTCCAGGTCGGCAAAGGGTGTCATTAACAATCTTTCGGGCTGACCTGTGGCGCCGGGTCTTCTGGTCGTTCGGCTACCAGCCAGGCAGCCACATACCCGCGATTTCCTTTCACGTCACGCACGCGAATCCACTTTCCGGTTTTGCCGATTCGCTTCGCGGCGGTATCCTGCCGTCCAAGTGCCAGCAGCTCGGCCCCTTTGGGCAGGCGCGTGATAAGCGTCTGTTGAGAGATGAACGGTTTCGAGCGCAAAGCCACACCGTCTTCCAGCGCGCGCAACACGAGCGGGGGTGCTTCTTCCACGCTGAAACTTGGCGCGGCGGTCTGACGCTGAGCTTCTGGCCCAAACGCGCCCAAACTGACGATAGAGACATACCAGGCTGCCACTACCCCCTGTTTTCCTTCTACATCGGCTACTTTGAGCCACTCGAACTGCACTCCCACTTTGCGTTTCACCTCGCTGGCCGGTTCGAGAACCTTCAACTCTGTCCCAATCGGATACATCTTCAGGATGGTGGCTTCTGTGTTATCCGGCCGCGAGCGCAGTTTCAGCCCATCCACATTCGTCTTGACCACCGGCGCATCTTTGGGGACGGGAACAGGCGCAGGCGGTTTTCCGGGTTCGGGCGCAGCGGCATTTTTCGTCCTGGAGACTAGCCAGGCAGCCACATACCCTTCTGTGCCATCTGGTGCTTTCACCGCCAGCCACTGGTTCTGCTGTCCGATTTTGGCGTTCGCGACGGCATCGGCCTCCAGCACCTTGAACTCGGTATTGACCGCTACCCGTTTGAGCAGCGTGAAATCGGAAACCAGCGGCTGAGAGCGGATGGCCAGTTCATCGGCGGTGGCATACACCGGAAAAGAGGCATACACGCCCTTATCCAGTTTGGGAGGAGCCGGCGGTTCAATTTTCATCGGCCCGCGCGTGAAGAAACACCCGGTAATGATGCGCGCCGGGTCCTTCGAGCCAGCAATTTGAGCGTATTTCGACGTGGAGAGCCTGATTTCACCGTTTTTGACCGGAAAGGGATAGGGGTCATAAATCAGGTAATCATCCCCGTCTTTGGCATAGACCACCATGTAATGCGTCTGCAAACCGGCCTGTGGCGACCAATCGGCCTCGATGATGACTGGTCGTCCCTGCGCGAGGGAAGCATCAATTTCCGTCAGTGGCGCGCCTTTGCGGTAATCCACACTCATGCCTGGTACCACGCTGCCCAGCGCCCCGCCGATGATAAAGGCCGTTCCGGCCTGAAATCCACCGACAGCCTTCATTTTTTCGTTCAGCGTATCGGGAGTCAGGTCATCGGCTCCGTAATGGGTGGCGCACATGGTGAAACTGGTCAGCAGACAACCGTAGCTGCCGATGGTGGATGTTTTGTCGAAGCCCAGCAATTTATTCTTCCATGCAGGGTCGGTTTGCGAAAACTGTTTGATGGCCATCTCTCCCTCCGGGGCTGATTTAATTGGTGCGAGATACTCCAATTAAACTATTATACATGAATTACGCGCATGGCAGCATTTTTGGGTCAAGGAAACCAGGGCTTTCTTAAGGAGCAATTTTGCTGTCCAAAACGGCGAAAGTCTGGGCCACTTCTCCCCTCTCTCTGCTGCGGGACTGCGAAGCGCGCCAAAGGCGAGGGAGGCCAGATAGTTATCCTGGGGGGTGACTCCAAACAGGAAACAAGAGCGGCCCGGCAAACAGTACACAGAGGCCAGCGCGGATAGCAGGCAAATGCGCGTATAATTTCGATACATTCTCTCTGGGAGGTCTGCCATGCCCCGCCTGACCCGTCTTCTGCTCGCTGCGCTGCTGCTGGCCCTCTCGGCCTGCCAGTCGGCCACCCCGCCGCCCACGCCGACCCGCTCGCCCACTGCCGCGCCCTCGTCCACCCCCAGCCCGACCCCCACCGAAACCCCCACTCCACCCCCCACAGCGACCCCCACGCCGGAGCGGATTACGCTCACCGGCACCTTTGGCCTTTCTCCAGAAATGGCTCAAAAATTCATGGGGGCTTTAGCCCACATCCGCCGAAGCGAAGACGCAGAAAACTTCCTTGTTACTGCCAAAATGAGAGACTCACAAACAGGTGAACTTGTATCGGTTGAGCTTGTTCTTGTCCCAGGTTCTTTTTCAGATAACCCCGACATCAAAAATCCTTTAGTCCCAAATACTGTAAAAGCAACTGATAAAAACGGAGCCGAACACACTCTTATTTGGAATAGTAAAGAGTTTCGGGTGGCGTATGACCTTGAACCTATTTACACCGGCGTTAATACTGACAATCCACAATTCAACCCCGAAGCCTATCAAAACCGCCCAACCTTGACTGTTGAAGACGTCCAGTCTGGCTTTGCGGTCCAGCAAATGCTTTTGGAAATCCAGCGCCAGATGAATGAAGGCCAATCTTTGGCTGACATCCTGTATATTGACCCCGAAGCCACTCGCGATTCCTGGCAAAAACTCGGCGGAAATTCCTTGCTTTTTAGATTGTTGGAAGATGGAAAAATTGTCAAACTCAAAGCCAAAGGCAACGATATGCCTGATGAAACTTTGCGTTACGATAATATAACTATGAAAATTCTGCCTTTTGGCGCTAATGTTGAGATAAACGGCCAAAACTATTTTGCTTTTTATCTTGCCAATTTTGACCCGTTTGACCCGCAAAATCCTGACCCCAATGACCTGGCGAACTGGAAGTTTTTCCTTTCCATTCCCAGTTATGGCGGTCATCCGATAGAACTTTATGGCTCAAACAGTCCAATCGGTTTTGGAGATGCGTTCAAATACAAGGCTTCAATATTCCCTCTAATCCTCCTCTACGCCGACGAAGCCTACCGAGCCAATCACCCCCTCCTCTCCCAGCTTTTGGCAATCGAAGGGAATGATGTTAGGCAATTAGTATCTCAAGATGATCAAGCCTTCTACTTTCCATCTAACATGACGTATATCGATGATTTGGGCACAGAACAATATGGAAACATTATAGAAGTTCCCACTAGAAGACGTCTTCCTTATGAGATTCAAACCATGGGGCCTTTTCCTTTTGAAGTAGGAGTAGCAAGATAAAGCGTCTAACATCTAACGTCTAACTTCCATCTTCCATCTTCCACCTTCCACCTTCCAGCCTCGAAGATAGAAGGTCGAAGGTTGATGGTTGATGATTGGTGTTGAAGTTTGATGGT
>JANWWK010000003.1 GCA_025056175.1 Anaerolineales bacterium | reverse complement strand
GGTTTCGTAGATTGGCGCGTGATTTTGAACGAACACCCGAAATCTTGGCTGGACTTCACTTTTTGGCTTTCTTGATGCTCATGCTTCCCAGGTTTGTAGCTGCCATCGCTTATCTCTTGTAAAAGTTCATAACACTTTCTAGCGATTGAAGATGCCGCATGTGACGCTGATAGTCTTTCAGGGAATGCCGCGAAATCTGCGGCAATGCACTGATGTTGTCTTGACCGGGCCGCAGAACAGGTCTCTGCCAATTTGCGGTGGGACGCCAGCGCAGACCAAAGGAGGAAAAAGCCGTTAGCGTTTCTTGTCTTAACATCAATTCATGCGGACAGTTCTCGAAATGCGCGCCGTGCCAGCGGTAACTGTTCGATTTGAGAAAACGCGCGAGCATCAGGCTGGTCTCTTCTACATAGTCTGCATCTAACAAAAACCCGGTTAAGTAAGAATGAACCGAAGCATACGCGGTCAGGTGCGGTAGCGGGAAGTGTCGGGATGGTTTTTTGTGCCGAAATAACGCAACGCCGATGAGCGTGGAGTTCCCTGCGCTGTGTCTTTCGATGAACGCGCCAAAAACGTTCTCTTGCGCATCGAGGTGCCGCAAGGCTGGCAGGACAAAGTAGGGCGAGAGGAACGCATTCGGCATGCTTGCCCGCGCTTCCAAGTCTGCCCAGTCTGAGAGCGTCCTCGCTTCGAGTTCGGCGGGGTGCAAGAGTTTTAGAGTGATGCCTGGCAACGTATTCATGTCTTATGGCTTTCTTTGCCCCTCGAGGCATTTTGCAGCCCGGCTTTGAGTTTTCTGGCAAATTGCGCTGCCTGAAGCGCTGCTTCGCCGATGGGCGTGAGCGAAAACCAGCCTTCGCAGATTTTGCGCCGTCCCGGCCACAGTTCGTTCATGTACGAATCGGGCGCGGCGCAACTATCAATGAATGCCAGGCGCGAAAACTGCCCGGCGTGTTCGATAAGTTTGATTTCGTTGGCGATTCCGAGACCGTATCCGGTATATTCATCCTCCCATCCGATTTTGAAACCGACCCCGACTCTGCCGGAAATCATGTTCGCCGTCGAGGCAATGACCCGGTCGTTCAGCCGGATTTCCGTGAAATACGCCCGCCCGGCCTTCCCAAAACCTTGCATCATCTCTCGAAAGAAACCCGCTTCGTGTGGATGCGAGAGCAGGGAGGTCCCTTCTTCTTTTTTCCAGCCGGAATGTTCCATGCGCAGGAATGCCTCGATACCTGTCTCGATGTTGTTTGCTTCGCTCCAGTGGAGAGCCCATTCCAGGCGGCCTTGTTCTTCGAGTTTCTTCCAACTTTTTTGGTAATTTTTCAGCCTTCTTTTGGAGATGTACTCGGAGAGGGCCATCTCTGCCTGTGTGGGATAAAGGATGGCTCTTTGCCACTCTTCGACCAGATGCCAGCGCAATCGGTTCTCGCGGGCTGTTGCCTGCAGGGCTTCATCATACAGGCTTTCCACAGATGCGTTGTTGATGTACAGGCCATGCCAGCCCTGTCCGGCGCGGCGCAGGGCGCAGTAAATTGCCTGCAAGGCGTCTGCGGCGCATTCCTGGTCCAGCAGAAAGTCGGAAAGGTATGAATGGATGGACAGAAACGCCGCCAGATGGGGGAGCGGGAATCGATGGGTGGGTTTGCGTATCCGCAGCCAGGCCACGCCGACCAAGTCGCGGCTTCCTGCCGCCTGTCTTTCGATGAACACACCGAAGCATTCCTGGGCTGGTTCCAGGTATTTGAGCGCCGGCAAGACGAAATGGGGCGATAGGAAAGCGTTTGGGTGCAGGGCGCGCCCTTCCAGTTCCGTCCAGGCCGCAACCAGGCGGGGTTCGATTTCGGCGGCGGTGAGCAGGCGCGCGTTGTAGTGCTTCCAGGTCGTTTGCAGGTTCATGGCATTTTGTTTACGGTTGACGTAGCTCGGCAAGGTTCAGCAGGGCTGAATTGACCCCTAACGCTTGCAGGGCATGCGGGCGTTCCTGATACAGCGTTCGCAGAGTGCGCGGGTAGCCGGTCAGCAGCACGGTTTGCGCATCGGGCAGGCGGGAGAGCGTTTCGAGCAGGAACGCCGCGGTTTCCCCTTCTATCTCGCCGTAGCGCAGGACAACTGTTTTGCCGTCCGGCCCCTCGAAGCGTCGTTCGGTGAAGAATCCGTTCTTATCCGGGCGGTCGTGTGGGTCGGTGGTCTGAAAACCACGCGCATACAGGGCATTGAGATAGTAATCGGGCGACCAGTTTGTGACCACAATCGGCAGGTTGCGCTGCAGGGCGGTTTCGACCACCTGCTCACGCTCGGCGGCGGCTGTTTCAGTAAAGGTTTTCCACTCCCTCAACAACACCCAACCATGACCGTACAGCGGACGCACTCCCTCCGGCGTGGGGAAGGCCGCGCCTGCCCCGAACTGGAACGACACGCCGGTTTCGCCAGAAGGTTCATCGAAACGTCGCGCCTGGAAGCCCGGCCCCCAGGCTGAATCCTCCCGGCTCAGGCGGATTCCAATTCCCCATGGCAGGAGCAGCACCGCCGCCAGAAGCAGGGTGAACGCAGTTTGGGCGCGTTTTTTCCGCGCAAACGTGAACGCCATCCACAAACCCAGCGCCATCAGAAAGACCATCGGCGGCAGCGAGGTGATGATGAACTTCGGCACGCCCGATTTGAGCCAGGGCAGCGCGCTCAATAGCCCGGCCAAAATTGGCAGGAGCAGGGGGTGACGCTGCCTTGCCAGTTGCCCGAATCCCAGCAGAGCCAATCCCACGAATGCAGGCGTGAGCAGCGGGGTGAGGGTCAGCCCGGAACGCAGCAGGATTTCGCTGAGTGGCGCGTCTGCCTGTGGCCCAAGCGAACCGGCCTGATTCATGACATATTCCACCGTATTCAATCTGGCGAGAAAATCGGTCAGACCATAGCCGCTGAACGCAATCAGGAGCAGGGCGCTCAATCCGGCCAGTCCGCCCCCCAGAATAGCGCATAGCCAGCGAGTGGGTTGTCTTTCGATTGTTTCGCTGACCCAAAGGTCGGCAGCGATGACCAGCGCGTAAGCGGTCACATTCCAGCGGAAAGAGGCGCCCAGCCCGAACAAGAGCAGGGCTGCGGCGTAGCGCAGGGACTGGGTGAGGGGAGAGAGTTCTCTCGTTCGCAGAGTTTGGCGCGCGAGCAGGTGTGCTCCCAGCGCCAGGCACATCGCTATCAGCGTGGGAGAATACGTCAGGCTCAAATAGGCGAGTTCGGGCGCGGCCAGCAGCAATGTCAGAGCGGTGAGCGCTTTTTGAGAGGGGGAAAGGACGATGTTGGTCTGTTTCAGCCAGTCGAAGGCAAGTTGCAGCGCCAGCAGGACAAACCCGATGCCCGCCAGCCGTGTCAGGCTGAAGGCTGCCACGCGCAGGAGCGGCTCTTGCGCCGGAAACAGGCTCAACAACCGGTCCATCATGCCGTGATAGGGGGAATAGGGCAGATGCAGTTGTGGGTTGCGTCCCATTACATGATAGGCAATCGAGGCCGCATCGTCGCCGTCAATGTAAATGAAGGTGCCGCCGAACAGAAAAATCAGCCCCAGCAGGGCCATCGGAATACTCATCCATGAAAGTTCACGAAGGCGCAGGGTCATCTCTCGTTTTCCTGTGAAGAGGCCAGTTTTTTTAGTGATTGAAGCAACCGGTACGCCAGTGGCGAAGTTTTGGCTCTCTTCTTGGCGGCGGCAAATGCTTTCCAGGCCCAGAAGACTGGTCGAGAACGGAATAGTCGCAGCCAGTACATCGGCTCGGAGTCGGTGGAAAGGCTCTTTTTGTAATCATCCTGTCCGGCCATGAAATCATACACCGCGTGGCCGTGTTGAGCGTTGCGTAAAACGGCGTAATAATGCGAAACCAACCCTGGCCGATGAAGGTTGCCGGGCTGGTAGTTGAATCCGCTCTGATAGAAATACACGCGTCCGTGATAGACGAAGTTGTAGAGGTAACCCAGTTCGACGTTCGGGGCTGCTATCCGCAGTAGTTGAATTTCGCCATGCGCGAATCGCTCGGTGATGAGCGCGCGATGGAAGCGGCGGAAATATTCGTTCGAGAATGCGCCATCGCGGCCCCGTTCCTGCCATTCTTTCTGGTGATAGTTTGCCAGTTGTTCCAGAAAGCGCAGGGCTTCCTGTGGGGTTTGGGCTTCCTGAATCGCGATGAGTCCATCTTTTTCGTATTCTTTGATAGACCGCCGGATTTGGGCGCGTTTGTTGGCGCTCAACAGGGCGGCGTAATCCATGTTTTGCGCCCGAACCTGTTCCAGGTTGACCCAGTAGGCGGCAGTTGTCTCTTCGAGCAGGGCCAGATGTGCTTCGGGATGTTCGGTCAGTGGATGCAATTGTGCTGCAAACCGGCAGGAAAGCCCAGGCAGGCGCAATTCCGTCCAGCGAATTTGTCCGCAGGCACGCCGGAACAGGTCGAAATCTACGGCAATCTCCGGGTCGGCGAGCAGGCCGTTGTATTCCACGTAAATTTTGTCCAGTCGTTCGTTTCCCGTTGCGTTGAGCGCGGCGCGGCGCAGACCTGGCACGGGCAGCCAGGAGATAGTTGTTCCAACGAAAAAGGCGAGAACCGCTTCTCCATTTGAGAAACCGGCAATCAGCCACACGCGCTGAGCGGGCGGCAGAGTCTTGAGCCAGGTGGAGAGCCAGCCCCAGGAAAGGAAGTACGGATGGGCGCAGCGCGCCTGGAGCGCCTTCCAGATTTGCTCGACCGCCGAAAATTCCGAGCGGCAATCGAAGCGGGAAAAGCGTAAGCGAGTAAGCGGGGAAGTCGGGTTCATCTCTCATTTTTCTTTGGAAAAACCTGCTTTTTGAGCCGCATGAGCAGGTTGTAAACGACAGGAAATCTTCTGGCTGTCGTTTTGATGCAGTTGAAAAATTGCCAGGCCAGGAAGGCCGGGCGGGAGCGGAACAGCCGCATCCAGTGCATTCGGCGAGAATCGGTTGCCAGGCTGCGTTTGTATTCACTATCGCCTGCCATGAAGTCGTAGGCCTGATGGCCGAGTCGCGCATTGTGCAGGATGGCGAAGTAATCCGAAATCAGGCCAGGCCGATAGATGTTGCCAGGCAGATAGTTGAACCCGCTCTGGTAGCAGTATATCCATCCCTGGTAAACGAAATTGTACAAATAGCCCAATTCTGTGCCGGGTGTGGCAATCCGCAAGAGTTGGAGTTCTCCGTGCTGAAAGCGGCGGGCAATCAGTTCGCGGTGGAACTCGAAGAAGTACGCATTCGAGAAGGCGCCTGGTTGGCCGCGCTGTTGCCACTCTCGTTCGTGATATTCTGCCAGGCGATGCAGGAACGCAAGCGCTTCTTGCGGGGTTTGCGCTTCCTGAAGTGTGATGGGGCCGTCTTTCTCGTACTCTTTGATAGACCGCCGGATTTGGGAACGCTTGTTGCTGCTTAACAATGCCTGGTAATCCAGGTTGTGTTGACGTACTCGTTCCAGGTCAATGTAAAACGCGGGCGGGTCGTCTTCGATGAAGGCGTTGTAACGCGTGGGTTGGTCTTTCAGGCTGCCCAGCAGCAACGTAAATTCTTCCGCAAGCCCTGGCAGACGCAGTTCATCCCATCGAATCTGATGGCAGGCGCGCTGAAACAGGTCGAAATCCAGGCGAATGTCTGGGTGAGCCAGAACGGCGTTGTATTCCTGGTAAATTTTGTCGAAGTAAGGGTTTCCGGTGGCGTTCAGGGCAGCAATGCGCCAGCTGTGCGCGGCGTTCTTGCGGATGGTTGTTCCCAAAAAGAATGCCAGGACAGGCTCTTCGTCCATGAATCCGGCCACCAGCCGGGTCTCCTGTTCGGCGGGCAGGCTGTCCAGCCAGGTTGAAATCCATCCCCACGAGAGGAAATAGTGGTGCGGGCAGGTTTCCAGCAAAGAACGCCAGATGCGTTCCACGCGCGCAGGTTCGTGGCGTGGGTCCAATTGGGCGAATCTCATCGGGTGATTTCTCCCAGAATGGCCGGGTTTTCTCCCACCATCCGCCGGAACAGTTCT
The DNA here is from genome assembly GCA_025056175.1 of Anaerolineales bacterium. GTDB lineage: Bacteria > Chloroflexota > Anaerolineae > Anaerolineales > Villigracilaceae > UBA5195. The sequence continues at coordinate 79,966 of JANWWK010000003.1, read as the reverse complement.
ACCAGTTCCGGGTTGTCCTGAACGCGCATGGTGGTATCGTTGGCGGGGTTGCCGTCGTTTTGCCAGGCTTCGTTCCACCAGCTGAAACCAATCAGGTTCGGGTAACGCATGGAGGTTATCGTTTCCAGTGCGTCGCGCGTCCAGGCGGCCTGGTCGAGATACGGGTTGTCTCTGGCGCTGCCAAACTCGGTGATGATGATGGGCTTGCCGGGCGCCAGGCGTTCTGCGCGCGCGTACATGTCTTCCATGCGTTCGCTGAAGATGCTGTAATACTGCCCGTAGGGGGTGTGGACGCCGTAGATGCTGAATCCCACCCAGTCAATCCACGCATCGCCGGGATAGTAGTTCTCAAACGCGTTCCAGGATTCGTTTGGGTAGCTCCAACTATCGGCGTGGAAGACCCAGGTGATGTTGCGAGCGCCTTCGTCGCGGCACAACTGGATGATATGACGATAGGCGTCCTGGAATCGCTCCGGGCCGTCGGGCAGCGCCGGGTCGCCATAGCCGGTTGTTTCTCCGCTGCCATTGAAGATGCCCGACCAGGGGAATGAATCAGAGTTGACTTCGACGCCGTATTCAGCAATCAGCGGCGTGCCAAAATCGCGCGCTGCGCGGCACCACGCGCGCAAATCGTCATCAAAGCGGCCTTCCAGGATGTTTTGGAGCGTGTAGAGCGGTTCATCGCCCCGCGATTTGAAAAACGATTGGAGCATCAACCGCAGATAGGGGATACTATGCTCTTCTCGAATCCAGCGCGCCGTTTCGAGCGGGAACTCTTTTCCCTCGAACCAGAAATGAGAGAAGTATACCCAGGCGGCCTGTTTGCCCACAGCCGATTCGTATTCGTGCAATGCCTGGCGCGTGGTGACATCCGTATACCCCCCGCTGGGGAATACGCCGTGATACAGATGGTTGGCCGGCGGCAGGGGGATGTCGCTGCCGGTCAGCCAGGCAGGCGGCGTTGACGTGGCAAGTGCTGATGTTGGCGTGAGAGTCGCTTCCTCAGAGACCGGCGTGCGAACTTCAGGCGCGGAGCAAGCGGTCGCGCTCCACAACAGAAACCAAAACGCAATCTGCACCGATAAAGAAAGTCCGCTTTCCGATTTTTTCAAGTTATCTCCCGTCAGGGCGGTTAACGCGCTCCTTTTTGTCTCAGCACAACGAAGACGGCCATCACCAACAGGCAGAAATCCAGCCAGATGCTGCGCCGCTCGATGTAGGCGATGTCCATGCGCAGCCATTCGTCGAAGTTTTCGCTGCCGCGTCCATACACCTGCCACAGCCCCACGATGCCCGGCAAGACATCCAGCCGTTCGGTTTGCCAGAGTTTGTAGGTGTTCGCGCTCCACGAGGTTGGACGCGGCCCCACCAGGCTCATTTCGCCTTTGAGAACGTTGATGAGCTGGGGCAGTTCATCCAGGCTGGTCTTGCGGAGAAATCGCCCGATTCTGGTCACGCGCGGGTCGTTTTTGAGTTTGAGCGGGCCGGTCAACTCTCCGTTGGCATTCACCTGCGCCAGCTGACTCTTGAGTTGCTCGGCGTTCGGCACCATCGTGCGGAATTTGAGCATCTTGAAGCGTTTGCCGCCTTTCCCTGTGCGCATTTGGACGAACAGGACGGGGTCTTTGGGCGAGGAAATTTTGATTGCCAGAGCAATAAGCAAGAAAAGCGGCATCCACAATGGCAGGGTGAGCAGGGTCAGGCTTAAATCCATCACTCGCTTCATAAAATGGTAGGATTTTCCAACAAAAATTCGTTTTTCGGGGTTGAACCTGGAAATCCAAGAGTATTCGGCGTAATGGTACATACTGTCCTCCTCTGTCACATCGAGCATTTATTCTGGCGTGTTCCTTCGTTTAAGTCGTAGTGGAAAAGATTTTTCAGCCGGTCTGTATCCACCGAGAAGAATTTTAATGTTTTTCTACCTTCTGCAAATCGGATATGCTTGAACGAATATACTCTTCCTGCTTGTTTTTTCCCAGAGCAGCGTATGCCTTGTTGAGCAGTTCCTCAAACGTCAGCGCTTCGTCAGGGAAGGATGCAACGCTCCATTCCACTGAAGCCCCAATTTCTTTGTCAATTGCCTCTTGCAAACGCTCAGCCAGCAGGACAGAACTTTCGCGTGGCGTCTCGGCGCAGAGAATGATGAAGTGTCCTTCGGGCGCGCGTAGAATCAAGTCCGTTTGCCGTAGTTCATTGGTCATAATTTGGCCGATACGTGCTGAGGCAAAGTGGCGCAACAGGTCTTCCCGCATGAGTTTGTAAGCTTTCTGGTCTTCGTTTGATGTGATTTTTTCTGGCTTAAGTAAGATAACCGAGAGTGGATGGTGATGCCTGCGGCTGCGCGTCATTTCAACTTTGATGCGCTCGGTTGCCTGCCTCAGGTCGAGTGTACGGTTGGTGTAAGTAGCCGAAGCCAGGTTATCCATCAATGCTTCGACTGCTCGTAATTGGGAGTTCAGGTGATACGACATCCAGACGGCCACCTCCACGAGAATAAACTCGATGCCTAATACCTGAAGCGACCCCAGACCGTTTACCTGAATGTAGAAATACGCAATGATAAAAAAAACAAATGCCCAAAAACCCAACAGAGGCGTAACCGACATCCAACTCAGGCGCGGCACGAATATGTTCGTCCCCACGACGGCCACAATCAGAAAATAAAAATGCGTTGGAAACTCAAAAATCAACCCGTAGTTGTCGAAAACTTCTCCAACCGCAAATAGTGCAAGCAAATATAAGACCAGTAAAATGAAACTTGTTCTCAGCTCGTTCATTGCGCGTCCTTGTTGGTGAAGAAAACAGAAATGATGGTGAATCCCCTGCGTTTCGCGCGTTCAGGTGACTATGCAACGTGTTTTTAGCTGTGAAACTGTTCTTGATTGTGCGCGGCGGCGTTCCCCATGTTTTACATTCATCCGCTTCGTTATGCGTAATTATACTAGATATTGTCAGGAATTCAAATCTACCCGCTTGGGCAAATATCCCCTGTTTTGGGGATTTTTTCCCGTCTTAACGATTGACTTGTCTATCCCTTTCTGCTAAACTAGAAGTTGTCAGACAAATCTCCCCTTCAGGCGAAAGCAATGACCACGCTCCTCGTCAAAAATGCCTGCATCGTCACGATGGACGACCACCACACCGAAATTTCGGACGGTGGCCTTTTTATCCGAGACGGCTTCATTGAGGCTGTGGGGCAAACTGCCAGTTTGCCATCCGTTGCCGATGAAGTCCTCGACCTCTCCGGTCACGTTGTCCTGCCCGGCCTGGTCAACACTCATCATCACTTTTACCAAACCCTGACGCGCAACCTTCCTGCTGCGCAGGATGCCAATCTCTTCAACTGGCTCAAAACACTCTACCCCATTTGGGCGCGTCTGACGCCGGAGGATATTTTCACTTCTGCCCAAACCGCTCTGGCCGAACTGGCGCTCAGTGGCTGCACCACCGCTTCCGACCATCTCTACCTGTTCCCAAACGGCTCGAAATTGGATGATGAAATCGAAGCCGGGCGCACGTTGGGAGTGCGACTGCATGCCTCACGCGGTTCCATGTCCCTCGGTGAATCGCAAGGCGGCCTGCCTCCTGATTCTGTCACCGACAGCGAGGAACACATCCTGGCTGATAGTGAGCGCGTCATCCAGCGCTATCATGACCCGAAACCGGGTTCGATGACCCAAATCGTCCTCGCCCCCTGTTCGCCTTTTTCGGTGACGGGAACTCTAATGAAAGAATCTGCCGCTTTAGCGCGCCGATATGGGGTTCATCTGCATACACATCTGGCCGAAACCGAAGATGAGGAGCAATTCTGTCTTCAGAAATTCGGCTACCGCCCGGTCGGGTACATGGAGTCGCTGGATTGGGTCGGTGCAGATGTGTGGTTTGCCCATGCGGTGTACGTCAATCCCCAGGAAATTGCCGTGTTTGCGCGTCATCAATGCGGTGTGGCGCACTGCCCCACCTCCAACATGCGTCTGGCCTCTGGCATTGCGCCCATCCGCGAATATCTCGCCGCCGGTGTTAATGTTGGTCTGGGCGTGGATGGTTCTGCCAGTAACGACGGCTCGCACCTGCTGACCGAAGTCCGCCAGGCAATGCTGCTCTCACGCGTGCGTGAAGGGATTACCGGTTTCTCGCTCTCAAATAACCCGGAGCGGAGATTGATGACGGCGCGCCAGGCCTTGTGGTTGGGAACACGCGGCGGCGCGGCGGTGTTGGGACGCAGCGACATCGGCTCGCTTGAAGCGGGCAAATGCGCCGACTTTTTCGCCATCAACCTGAATACACTCGACCTGGCGGGTGGTGCGGTTCACGACCCGGTTGCGGCGATTGTGTTCTGTCAGCCGCGTCGTGTGGATTACACCGTCGTCGGTGGTAGATTCGTTGTTAGAGAGGGGCAGCTGGTTACGGTAGATGAAAATGAATTGATTGCCCGTCATAATCGCGCCGCGAAACGGTTGGTGGATGCAATTTAATCAGGCAGGCTTTGCTGATTAGGAGAAAAATGCTCACACAAACTCTTGTTCACGTTGCAATGGGTCGTCTGCCCGCCGATTTGGTCATTCGAGATGGCGTGTGGGCTTGTGTTCAGACAGGAGAGTTTCTTCCCCATACCGATATTGCTATCGTGTCTGGGCGCATTGCTTACGTTGGCGAAAACGCTGCTCATACGATTGGCCCGCAGACGCAAGTCATTGAAGCGCAGGGGCGGTATCTGGTTCCGGGGCTTTTGGATGGACACATGCACGTCGAAAGTGGGATGGTGACGGTGACGGAATTCGTCCGCGCCGTCGCGCCACACGGTACTACCGGGATGTTCATTGACCCGCACGAAATTGCGAATGTTTTTGGGTTGAAGGGCGTCAAACTTATGGTGGATGAGGCCGCTGTTCAGCCCATCCACGTCTGGGTGCAAATGCCTTCCTGTGTTCCATCTGCACCAGGCCTGGAGACACCGGGAGCCTCTATCAGCCCGGCCGATGTGGCCGAGGCAATGACCTGGCCCGGTATCATTGGGTTGGGAGAAATGATGAACTTTCCCGGTGTGATTGCGTCGGACGAAAAGATGCACGCCGAAATGCACTTTACCCGACACGCGGGCAAAACAATTGGTGGACATTATCCCTCCGCTGACCTGGGGCGCGCCTTTCATGCTTATGCTGCCGGCGGCCCGGAAGATGACCACGAAGGCACGCGCCTGGAAGATGCGCTGGCCCGCGCCCGTCAAGGCATGAAACCGATGCTGCGTTATGGCTCAGCCTGGCATGATGTCGCTGTGCAGGCGAAAGCGATTACGGAACGCGGCCTCGACCCGCGTCGTTTCATCCTTTGCACCGATGATAGCCACGCCGCAACGCTGGCGTATGATGGCCATATGGACCGTGTGTTGCGCCATGCGATTGCCGAAGGCCTGCCGCCGATGACCGCCCTTCAGATGGCGACCCTGAACCCCGCTGAGCATTTTGGGCTGAGCCGGGAAATTGGCCTGATTGCGCCTGGCCGCTGGGGAGATGTTTTACTCGTCCGCGACCTGAACGATTTCCGCGCTGACCTGGTGATAGCCAGAGGCCAGGTGATTGCCGAACAGGGGCAATGGCTGGTCGAACTGCCTCCGTATCCGTATCCCGATTGGGTTAAACACAGCATTAAACTCAAGCGTCTCTTGACTGCGGATGATTTCAAAATCGAACTGACCAATCTTCGTACCTCTGTGGTGGCAAATGTGATTGGTGTCATCGAAAACCAGGCGCCCACGCGCCATTTGCGCCTGGTTTTGACACCAGAAAAAGGTGAAATTCGCTCTTCGCTTTTCACCAGGCATCCCTCGCCGGATATTGCCAAAGTGGCTCTGGTGGAACGGCATCACGCTGCTGGTACGATACAGGTTGGCCTGGTGAGCGGTTTTGGTTTTCAGACGCGCTGTGCAGTGGCAACCAGTGTGGCCCATGACAGCCATCACATGATTGTCGTCGGCACCGATGAAACTGATATGGCGCAGGCTGCCAACCGCCTGGCCGAAACAGGTGGCGGACAGGTCGTCATTCGAGAAGGGCAAATCATCGGCGAGGTACAGCTACCGATTGCAGGTTTGATGTCGAATGCGCCGGTTGAGGAAGTCGCCCGCCAGGCCGAAACGGTGCTGGAAGGTTTTCGTGCGTGTGGTTGTACCCTGAACAATCCCAACATGCAGCTTTCTTTGCTGGCCCTCGTCGTTATTCCTGAATTGCGGATTTCCGATAAGGGGCTGGTGGACGTGAATCGCTTCGATTTCGTGCCGGTGATAGAATAACATTCATTTTTGGAGAGAGTAATGATGGGGTTCGCAGCATATTGGCGAATTTCACAAGCGCCGGTTGAAAAACTGCAAAGTTTGAAGTTAGAAGTCATTTTGCGACGTAAAAATCCGTACTTGTTCAAAGCAAAGCGCTAATCCCTGTTCACTGATAACTGATAACCGGAGTCTCCATGCCCCATTTTCCTTTCCAACGTTTACAAGCCGACCTTTCGGCGCTGATTGCGCGTCTGCCTGCCGGGACGCGCCTGCCCTCCGAACCCGATTTGGCCGCCGATTTGGGCGTCAGCCGCGCGACTCTGCGCGAAGCCATGCGCACCTTTGAAGCGCAGGGGCTTATCCGTCGCCGTCAAGGCGCTGGGACGTATGTGGTCGGCAAGCCGCCGGTAATTGAAAGTGGACTGGAAGTGTTGGAATCCATGCTGACGTTAGCGCGTCGCACCGGATTGAACGTTGGCCCTGGTCCAGTGACCATCGAAAAAATGTCTGCCGACCTGGAGATTGCCCGCATCCTCGAAGTAGCCGAAGGAGACCCCCTGGTGCGCGTCTCGCGCACGATGCGCGCCGAAAACCGCCCGGTGGCGTATTTGGTAGATACCCTGCCGGCGGATGTTTTGCATCCTGAAGAACTCGGTAATCGTTTTAGTGGTTCGGTGTTAGATTACCTTCTCTCACGTGGTGACCCCTTAACGATTAGTCGCACCGAAATTACGGCTATTAATGCGAGTGCCGAGGTCGCCAAAATGCTCGAAATTCAGCGCGGTGATGTTCTCTTGCAGTTCATCGCCAAACTGTACACTGCCAGCGGACGGGTGGTAGATTACTCATATAGTTATTTTGTCCCCGGCTACTTTAAGTTTCATCTTATCCGTAAAGTTGGTCTGAATAGCGAGTTGACACCTGTTTCCGGTGAACAATAAACCATAATCTTGGAGGTTTTGAATATGAGCGAAGTTGTCTCCCAAATTCATGCCCGCGTTGCCCAGCATGAAACAGCAATTGTTCAGTTTTTGCGTGATATTGTGGCTATTCCCAGCATAGAATCCAAAATTGGCCCCGTTGGAGAGCGTATTCAAGCTGAAATGCGTAAACTTGGCTACGATGAAGTTCGTTTCGATAAAATGGGGAACACCATTGGACGTATCGGCAACGGTCCGCGTGTGATCGTCTTTGATTCTCACATCGATACGGTGGGGATTGGCGACCCGACCGAATGGGAATGGGACCCATTTACAGGAAAAGTCGAAAATGGTGTTCTTTATGCACGTGGCGCTTGTGATGAAAAAGGTTCAACGCCTGGCATGGTATATGGGCTTGCCATTGCCCGTGATTTGGGTTTACTGGAAGGCTGGACAGCCTATTATTTTGGCAACATGGAAGAATGGTGTGATGGCATTGCCCCCAATGCGTTTGTAGAAGTTGACCCTCACATTCGTCCTGATTTTGTGGTTATCGGTGAACCTACCCGAATGCAGGTATATCGTGGTCACAAAGGACGGTTGGAGATGAAAGTCACGGCCAAAGGCCGCAGTGCGCACGCTGCCAGCAATCATTTGGGCGAGAATGCTATCTATAAACTTCTACCTGTCATTGCCGGCATTCGTGACCTGGAGCCTGAGCTTGGTGACCATCCTTTCTTAGGACATGGCAAGATTACCGTCAGCGATATGAAGGTGCAGACACCGAGCATCAATGCCGTTCCCGATGAAGCGGTGATTTTCATTGACCGCCGTATGACCTTCGGTGAAACCAAAGAGCAGGTCAAAAAACAGGTGGAAGCCCTGATTCCATCTGAGTTGCGCGCAACGGTCAAGGTGGAAGAACTTTTCTACGATGAACCGTCTTATACCGGCTTTGTGTTTCCTGTAGATAAATACTTTCCTGCCTGGGCATTAGAAGAAGACCATCCGCTGGTGCAGGCCGGACAAAAAGTGCGCCGTCTGATTGGCTTGCCCGAAGCACCAACCGGCAAGTGGAACTTTTCTACAAATGGCACTTACTGGGCAGGCAAGGCAGGCATTCCGGCCATTGGCTTTGGTCCCGGGGATGAAGAAACGGCCCACACTGTGCGGGATTCCGTTCCGCTGGCCGACGTAGTCAAATCCACAGAGTTTTATGCCCTCTTGACTAGTTTGCTGTGAAAATCATTGAAATCCGCCGCCATTCTCTGCGCCATCGTGCCGCACAAGACCTTTCGGAAGAGGGTATTTCTCTTGCGCGCTGGATAGGAAAGGAAATGCGCCGTTTTGACCGCGTGGTTGCCAGCCCGTTGCCGCGCGCAGTTCAAACTGCTGAAGCAATGGGGTTCACAGTAGATGAGAAGGTCGAATTGCTGGCTACCACCGGCGATTTGGTCGAGGTGGAGTGCCCCTGGCCGGCTTCCTTTTCCGATTATGCCGCCGCTTATCGGCGGGGAGGCGCTACGTTTGTGTTTGCCCGGAATTTGGCCGCTTTCTACACAAATTTAGCGGATTCTTTGCCTGAAGACGGTGCAGCGCTGGTAGTAACGCACGGCGGTGTGGTCGAACTCAGTGCTGTTGGCTGTCTCCCTGCCTTCGATTTTTCCACTATGGGCGATTACCTCGAATACTGCGAAGGCGTCCGCCTGAGGTGGGAAAACGGCCAGTTTATTGATGTGCAAGTTTTGCGTGTATAACTCTCCCAACTGATACCCAATCCTAACCCTAAAGGAGTATTTGAATATGCAAACCAATTTTCGTGGCCGAGATTTTATCGGCGACCTCGATTTCAGCAAAGAAGAAGTCGAAACTGTACTGGATGTGGCCTGGGACCTGAAGCGTAAGCGCGCTTTGGGTGAACCGCATCCATACCTGCGCGATAAGGTACTGGCGATGCTGTTTTTCTTCTCGTCCACCCGCACGCGCGGTTCGTTCGAGGCTGGCATGGCACAACTCGGCGGACATGCTGCTTTCATAGAAAGTGATACGACCCAAATCTCTCATGGTGATACGGCGGTCGAAATCGGTCAAATTTATGGACGCTATTTCGATGGCATTGCGATTCGCCATTGTGACTACGGCGAAGGCAATAAATACCTCAACGAAGTGGCAAAGCACAGCCGCGCACCAGTGCTCAATATGCAGTGCGATGTGTATCATCCATTCCAATGCCTGGCCGACCTGATGACCATTATGGAAAAGAAAGGCCGCGATTTGCGCCGCAAGAAAATTGTCGTCTCGTGGGCTTATGCCGCTTCGTACCTTAAGCCCATTTCTGTACCGCAGTCGCTGATTTTGCAAATGCCGCGTTTTGGTATGGATGTCACGCTGGCCTATCCGCCGGAATTTCCGCTTATGCCCGAAATTGTCGAACAGGCCAAAGAAGAAGCCCGCAAAGCCGGCACTGCTTTCGAGATTATCGCCGACCCAGATGGCATGACCGAAGCCTGCCGGGATGCTGATGTCATCTATGCCAAATCGTGGGGACCCTTGCTCACCACGACCGATAAAGCCGAAGGCAAGCGTCTGCAAGATATGTATAAGCACTGGATTATGGACGACGCCAAACTCAGGGTTGCCAAACCTGATGCCATTTATATGCACCCCTTGCCTGCCGACCGCGACATCGAAGTCACCTCCAGCGTTCTCGATGGGCCGCAATCGGTTGTTTTCGATGAAGCCGAAAACCGCCTGCACGCTCAAAAAGCGGTCATGGCGCTGACGATGTCCTGAGATGCTTGAGAGATGAGCCGCAAGTTGCCCCTGCGGTGATTTGCCGCTCCTCTCTTTTTTGCTCATGAAACCCTGGAAAACACTTTCCCGTGAATTGGTGCTGGATTTCAGCCGTTTTCTCGCCGTCGAACGGCACACCGTGGAATTGCCCGATGGTCGAATCATCGAAAACTGGCCGTGGGTGGTCATCCCGGAGTTTGTAGATGTTTTGCCGGTACTGGAAGATGGCCGTCTGCTGGTGATGCGGCAGTTCAAATATGGCGTTGGCGAGGTCTCGCTCTCCACTATGGGGGGCATGATTGACGCCGGTGAGACGCCTGAACAGGCCGCTCGTCGTGAAATGTATGAAGAAATGGGCTGTGAAGCCCGTGAAATGGTCTTTCTCGGCAAGTATGCTGCCGACGCCAATCGTCGCTGTGGCACAGCCCATCTCTTCCTGGCGTTAGGTGCCAGACCCGTAACCGAACCGCACTCCGGCGACCTGGAAGAACAGGAAATTGTCCCGCTGACCCGTGAAGAAGCGCGCCGCGCAATGCTCAACGGCGAGTTCAAGATGCTTTCCTGGACGGCTACGTTAGGGTTGGCGCTTGCCTGGCTCGACCAGCATTTTCCTGAAAGCGCTGCCTGATGTGATACTGTCTGTTATCAAAAACACCCTGCCAGAGCAGGGCGTTTTTGATGTTGGGGTTATGGCGTTGGCGAAGGAGTGGGAGTGTCGGTCGGTACGGGCGTGTTGGTAGGCGGCACAGGTGTTGCTGAGGGTGTGGGTGTTCCGGGTGCGGGTGAAGGCGTCGTAGAAGCGGTTGGTGTGCGGGTGAAGGTTGCTCCCGGCACGATAATCTGGGATGTAAAACTCGGCCCGAAGAATGTGCCGGTATCGGTCATCAGCCGCCAGATGCTGGTATACGTGCCAGGCGCAAGCGGAGCGGTGAAATCCAGTGAGTATTCAATCGTACCACCGGGCTTGATGGTGCCGCGCCGCAAACGGTTGGTCGTGTTATCGCGCAGAATGTCGCCACTGACGAAGGCAAAGCGGAAGTTATCGTTCCATTCACATGTCCCGGTGTTCTTGATAATCCACGTCTTGCGGAACGAGTCACCGGGGGCAATGCTGACCCCATCCGGCGGGTTAGCGCTGACCAGCGCAGCGTTGTAGCAACCCACTGCGCCAAACGTGGGAGTGATGGAGGGGAAAACCGTGCCGGTGCCGGGCGTTACGGGCGTCCCACTGACCACGATTTGGACGTATAGCGAAGTCCCAAAAGCCTGCCCTCCGTCTGTTGCCAGCCGCCAGTAGCCAATGTAGGTTTTTGGCGTTGCAGGCGCTGTGAGCGCAATAGAAACATCTACAATGCCGCCGGGATTGACGGTCTGGTTGATGGGTGTGGTGACACCGCTCATGCCATCGCCGCTGACAAAGGTGAGCTTGTAATTTGCATTCCAGGCGCAGGTGCCACTGTTTTGTACGCGCCAGGTTTTGGTGAAGGCCGTGCCAGGCGCCATCTGCTGCCCATCGGGGATGGTGACATCGGCGACGAAACGTGCATCGTTGCAGCCGACAGCGGTTGACCCTCCGCCACCGCTGCTTGATGTCGGTGGCAGGGTGGGTATGGTGGTATTGGTCGCCGCCGGTGTGGGCGTTTGGGTTGGCGGTGGGGTGGGAGAAGGGGTGAAGGTGGCGGTTGGCTGCGCGGCAGCAGTACCGGTCAATTGGGCTTCTACCGTCTGTGCGGCAGAAGTGTATACGACTTCCAGGCTGACCTGGGTGGGAGTGGGTTCGCTTGCAGAGAGATTACAGGCAGAAAGCGCCAGCGCGCCAATCGTCAGGAGCAGGAAAACTTTTGTGAGTGGTTGGTTTGTCATTCGTCCTCCGTGCATTTGGATATACCACGAGAGGACGAATGCAGAAAAGGAAAAGTTCCAGCGACTTATTGAATTTTAATTTACGGTTTCCACGTCAGAAAAACCTGCAATACCCGCAGGTTCATTTCAAAGTCGGTATCGCGGTGATTGGTGAGTTCGATGTCAATTGAAGGGATGCCGCGCGTGTTTGCCGCCCAATCGGTGAGATTGCCGGTGTAGTCACAGCCGGTGTTGATAGGCGGCCAGGGATAGGTGGTGACTTCGGCGACGGCTTCTGCCAGGCGGATGGAGGGTGGAAAGTCAGGTCGTCCCCCGGCAAAGATACCCAGGGCTGCGCTGTGATAACTGATGAGCGCCTGGGGTCGAATTTCATCAATGAACGCTATCAGCGCCTGCACTTCCGGCTCGGAGGCTGGTCCGGAACCGCCGGTGATAGGCCGCCAAATCCAACATCCATCGCGGTTCCATTCGGCTTGCCAGTTATACGGCCAGTTGCGGTTTAAGTCTACATTGTTGGCGTTGGCGCGCCCATCCACGCCGATTTTACGGGCGTAGCCATCGGGGTTCAGGTTGGGCAAAATGTAGAGGGTGGTATCGGCTGGTACTTTTTCGGGGTGGTCGCTCAGGTAAGCAATCAGTTCGTAGGCCAGTGCAATCGTGTTGGGTTCGTATCCGCCGTGAATGCCGGCCACAATCAGTTTGACCGAAGGCCCCAGCCCAAAGCGATAGGTTTCCAGCGGGCGGCCTTCGACCGATTGGCCGATTTCGCGCACGTTAGCGGGGCGAATTTTCCACGGGGTGACGCTGGGTGCGGGGGAGGGGGTCGGCCAGGGGGTGATCGTGGGGCGGCGTGTGGGGGTTGGCCAGGGGGTGACGCTGGCTTTGGGGGTGCGGGTTGGCTGTTTTGGCGACAACACGGCTTGTGCCGGGTCTGCTTCGGCCCGGGCTGGTGGCAGGCGATTGAACCAGAACCAGCCTCCGGCCAGCACAATGCCCAGAAGCAGGTTTCCAATCCATAGAAGCGCAGCCAGACTGTGCAGGCGCTTTCCGCTCATGGGGTGACCATGTTTCTCAGCCAGTCCAGGGCGGTGTTGACAGCCCAGACAGCAGCGTTTTTGGGATGCCCACCATAGCCGCGTTTTTCGGTCTGTTGCGTTTGGGGTGTTAACAGAACGAACTCGGCTTCGGATGCGCCAGTAGATGGCGTGACTCGCAGCCCAAGCGCAGTGCTGGCACCGCTGGATTGTTTTTGGGCTGCAACTGCTTCGTGCAACGGTTGGCCTTCTGGCAGCAAGGGAAGAATTTGCCCGCCGAGAAAGGCGCCGTGATTTGCGCTGGAGAGTCGCCGGGCAAGTTCGCCCCCCGTCCCGATTTCGACAACGGTGAGCGTGTGACCGCTTTGGGCGAGTGCCTTTAGCGTTACGCTTTCGAGCGTTTCGCCATCAGCGCCGTAGATGACGCGGCCTAATTTGCCCCGGATGGCGGTTTCGATTTCACCGATGCGGGCATCGGCTTCTTCTTCACTTTCGGCTTTGGCAGTGATGCGAATATCTACGATGCCATAGTGCGCTGCCAGGCCAACTGTTGGGTTGGCGAGTTTTTCCAGCTCACCAATCTGTTCATCTATCACGCTTTCGCCCATGCCGGCGGTATGCAAAACGCGCGCTTTGATGATGCCGCGCAGCCGATAGCGTGTGCGCAGGTAGGGGAATACTTCGTGTTCGGCCAGGTATTCCATTTCGCGCGGCACGCCGGGCAGAGAGATAACGCATTTATCGCCGCTTTCGACAATAAACGCTGGTGCTGTGCCGACCGGGTTTTTGATGGGGATGGCGCCTTTCGGAATGAACGCCTGTCTTTTTTGGTTTTCGGTGGGGGTGCGTCCAAAGCGTTGCATTCGCTCGACAATTTGTTCCCATAATTCAGGCAAATAGACGGTTTCAACGCCAAATGCCAGGGCAACGGCTTCGCGCGTGGGGTCATCTACAGTGGGACCAAGCCCGCCGGTGGTCAGGATAATGTCAGCGCGTTGCAGTGTTTCGCGCAACACTTCCGCGATGCGGGTTGTGTTATCTCCCACGGTGGAGGTGCGGAAGACATCTATGTTCAGGTCACGCAGTTTGCGCGCCAGCCAGGCGGAATTGGTATCTACAATTTCGCCGAGCAGGATTTCGGTTCCAATTGTGATGATTTCTGCAGAGGGCATACAAATCGAAGGATGGACGGGTTGTGGAATGGTGGTTTGTGATGTTATTTTACTGTATCTGCTCCGATTTTCGTTAAGTCATGAAACTCAGTATGCGTTTTGTGTGACAAGATGCGCTTGTCAGGCAGGCAAATTTGTTCTACACTTATCTTTGCATATGGAGATTAACCAATGCGCGTGCGCGTGAAGTTGATTGCCAACTACATGAAGTTGCTCCCCCCTGGTACGAAAGGAAATACAGTCGAGCTTGAGGTTGCTGCTGGCGCGACGATTGGTGCGGTGTTGATGCCGCTGGGCGTTCCGCTCGACGACAGCACAGTGTTGCTCCTGAACGGCTACCAGGCCGAAGCCGATGCTTTGCTTTCGGAAGGCGATGTTATCACGGCGTTTTCGGCCATTGCAGGGGGATAAATGGATAAGCGGAGAACCGGAGAACCGGATAACCCAATTCCCCAGAAAAGGAGATGAATCTATGTACGGCTGGCATGGACGGCTCTTGCGCGTGGATTTGACTCATCAGAAAGTTTCTATTGAAACGATTGACCCCAAACTGCTGAAAGACTATATCGGCGGGCGGGGTCTGGCTATTCGCTATCTGTACGATGAAGTAGACCCGCAGGTGGAGCCACTGTCCCCGGAAAATAAACTCATTTTTACGACCGGCCCGCTGACGGCAACGACCGCGCCGACCGGTAATCGCTACATGGTTGTCACCAAGTCGCCGCTGACGGGAGCGCTGGCGCATTCCAACTCTGGCGGTGATTTTCCGACCTGGATGAAACGTTCCGGCTTCGATATGTATATCTTTGAGGGCCGCGCTGAACGCCCGGTGTATGTGTGGGTGAACGAAGACGCGGTGGAAATTCGCCCGGCAGACCATTTGTGGGGAAAGGAAGTGCCGGAAACCACCGAGACTCTCCTGGCTGAAACTCATCCCGAAGCCAAAGTTGCCTGCATTGGACCAGCGGGCGAGAAACTGGCGCTGATGGCTGCCATTATGAACGATAAGCACCGCGCTGCAGCGCGCTCTGGGGTGGGAGCAGTGATGGGGAGTAAGAATCTCAAGGCGGTGGTGGCGATGGGGCGCAAAAATCCGGCTTTTTACGATGATGCCGGCATGCGCGCCTTGAGCGTGGAACTTTCCAAAGAAGTCGGTGTGGATGTCAAGAAAGGCTCGAACCTGCGGATTTATGGCACAGCATATGTGCCACAGGTGACAAATGCACTCGGCATTCTGCCCACCCGAAATTTTCAAAGCGGCGTGTTCGAGGGCGTGGATAAAATTGACGGCGTGGCGCTTAAGAACACGTATCTGATTACGCACAAGCCCTGCTACCGCTGCCCTATTTCTTGCGGGCGGCTTACCGAAGTTCCCGAAGGCAAATATGCGGGCAAGGGTGAAGGTCCCGAATACGAAACGATTGCTTCGCTTGGCTCGGCCTGCGGCCTGGACGATTTGGCTGGCTTGCTCAAGGCAAACTATCGCTGTAACGAGTTGGGATTGGATACAATTTCTACCGGTCTGACCATCTCTGCTGCGATGGAAATGTACGAAAAAGGCATTCTCACCGACGAACAGACTGGCATGCCCCTGCGTTTTGGCGATGCTGATGCGGTGATTGAGATGGTCAACCGGATTGGTTATCGCCAGGGCTTTGGCGACGTTTTGGCTGAGGGCAGTTATCGCCTGGCAGAGCGCTATGACCACCCGGAGATGTCTATCACCGCCCGCAAGCAGGAATTCCCCGGCTACGACCCGCGCGGTTCGCAGGGGATGGGGTTACTGTATGCCACCTCGAACAAAGGCGCTTCGCACATGGAAGGCGATGTGGCTTATGAAGAAGTGTTTGGTGTACCAGTCAAATCGGACCCGCTTTCGACCGAAGGGAAAGCCGAACTGGTAGCGCGCTTTCAGGATGCGTTTGCGTTGATTGATTCGGGTGGAATCTGCGTGTTTTTTGCCATTCGTTACGTGTTTACCAAAGAGCGCATGGTATGGCCGGTGCGTCTGACGCAACTGCTCAATCTTACCACTGGAGCAAATTACACCCCCGAAGAAGCGATGCAGGCTGCTGAGCGCGTCTACACCCTGGAGCGCCTGTTCCTGCTCAAGGCGGGTTCGGGGCCAGAGCAGGATACACTCTCACCGCGTTTGCTCACTGAGCCTTTGCCCGAAGGCCCCGCTAAAGGTCGCGTGGTCGAGCTGGATAAGATGCTCCCAGAGTATTACGCATATCGTAACTGGCCGGGCGGCATCCCTGCACCCGAAAAACTGGTGGCGCTGGGGTTGTAGGCCTGTATTTTTGTCTGTTTTGGCGCTTTAACACAGAACCGCAGGAACATTCCCTGCGGTTCTGTGTGCTTTGGGTGCAGTGCGAAAGCAGACCCATTTCCATTCACGTCTGCACGGGAGGCCTGCTTACTCGATGCCTAAATACGCATGTTGCACCATCGGGTTGGCCTTGAGATTATCTGCGGTATCAGAAAGGACGATTTGACCGGTTTGCAAAACGTAGCCGCGATGGGCAATCGAGAGCGCCATGAGGGCGTTTTGTTCTACCAGGAGAATGGTGGTGCCTTCCTGGTTCATTTGCTTGATGATGTCGAAGATGAGTTCCACCAGACGCGGCGCCAGCCCCATCGAGGGCTCATCCAGCATCAAGATTTTGGGCTTAAGCATCAATCCGCGTGCGGTGGCGAGCATTTGCTGTTCGCCGCCGGAGAGTGTGCCGCCTTTCTGGTTGATGCGTTCTTTCAAGCGCGGGAAGAGCGAGAAAGCGTATTCCATCCGCCGTTCAATTTCGGCCCGGTCATTGATGGTGAAGGCACCCATCTCCAGGTTTTCACGCACGGTCAATTTGGGGAAGATGCCACGCCCTTCGGGAACGTGACCAACGCCGGCGTACACGATTTTGTGCGGCTCCATGTGGGAGATGTCTTGCCCATTTAGAAGGATGCGGCCTTCTCTGGGGTGCAGGATGCCCGAAATGGTGCGCAGCGTGGTGGATTTTCCCGCTCCGTTCGCGCCGATGAGGGTGACGATTTCTCCCTCGTTCACTTCGAGCGAGATGCCTTTGAGCGCGTGGATGCGCCCATAGTAGCTGTGGACGTTTTCCAGTTTGAGCAGGCTCATAGGGCTTTCTCCTCGTGCTGGCTGGCAGCAGCGCCGCGTCCGAGATAGGCTTCGATGACGCGCTGGTCAGCGCGGATTTCAGCAGGTGTACCTTCGGCGATTTTTTCGCCGTAATCCATCACGCTGATGCGCTCGGAGATGTTCATAACCACGCGCATATCGTGTTCAATCAGCAAGACGGTGACCCCTTTCTCATCGCGAATGCGGCGGAACAGGCGGATGGCTTCTTCGGTTTCCTGCGGGTTCATGCCTGCGGTCGGTTCATCGAGCAATAGCAAGAGCGGATCGGAGGCCAGCGCGCGGGCAATTTCTACTTTGCGCTGTCCGCCGTAGGGCAGGTTCTTTGCCAGCTCGTTTTCTACGTTCCCTAACCCAACGTATTTCATCAATGCGTGGGCTTTTTGCTCGGCAGCACGTTCTTCTTCTTTGAAGGCGGGCGTTCGCAGCAGTGCCGAGACCATGTTTTGCTTCAGGCGCGAGTGCATACCGACCAGGATGTTTTCCAGAACCGTCATGTTCCCGAACAGGCGAATGTTCTGGAAGGTGCGGGCAATTCCCAGCGCAGCAATCTGGTCGGGGCGCAAACCAACCAGCGAGTGACCGTCGAAGATGATTTTTCCTTCTTCCGGACGGTAAATGCCGGTGAGGGTGTTAAAGAATGTCGTCTTTCCCGCGCCGTTCGGGCCGATGATGCTGACGATTCGTCCTTGTTCCAACTCGAAATTCATTTTGTTGACAGCGGTCAGGCCGCCAAAGCGCTTGACGACGTCGGTCGTATGGAGCAGTGTCATAGCGTCCTCGTCCTTATGCTGGTTGTTTTTCGTCCGCATGTTCGGAGGCCAGTTCCCGCTGTCGCCGTTGTGCCGGGATGATGCCGGCAGGCCGGAAAATCATCATCACAATCAGGATGATGCCGAACAACAGGCGCTGATACTTGGCCGGGTCGAGTTGGGTCGAAAGGTCGCGCCAGGCAAAATTGATGATGGGGATAACTGCATCGCTCTGGCGCAACTGGCTCAGATAGAGCGAAAGCCCTTGCAGGACTTGCAGGTTCAGGATGGTCACGGTGGCCGCACCCAGGATAACCCCCGGAATACTGCCCACGCCGCCCAGGATGACCATCGAGAGCACACCGATGGATTGCATGAACGAGAACGATTCCGGGCTGACGAAGGTGCGGCTGGCTGCCATGAGTGCGCCCATCACGCCTGCAAACGAGGCGCCAACGGCAAAAGCAGTGAGTTTCAATCGAACCAGCGGTACACCCATGGCAATTGCAGCCGTTTCGTCTTCGCGGATGGCCGTCCAGGCACGTCCGATTTTGGAATCTTCCAGCCGGATGGTGACGATAATGATGACGATAATGACCAGCAACGCAAGCAGATAGAACATGACGTTATAGAGCGTTGCGGTTGCCACCGGTTGGCCGATGATGGGCTGAAAGAGCGCGTTGAAGGCATCCACCGCAAACTGCGGCAGCGTAGGACGTTGAATGGGAGTGATGCCCTGTGGACCGTTGGTGAAGTTCAGCGGTTTATCCAGGTTATTGGCGAGCTGGCGGATGACTTCGCCAAAACCAAGTGTGACGATGGCGAGGTAGTCACCGCGCAGACGCAGGACGGGCAGGCCCAGCAGGATGCCGGTGAGCGCGGCAACAATGATAGCCAGAAGCAGGAACAGATAGAAGGCATCCCCCGGCAGCAGGAACGGCAGGTCGGTGGGTTGCGTACCGGGTGCAAACGGTAAGACGTAGTACTGCTGAGAGCCGAAGAAAGCCCACAGATACGCGCCGACGGCATAGAAAGCCACGTATCCCAGGTTAAGCAGACCTGCAAAACCCACCACGATGTTAAGACCAAGCGCCAGCGCTACGAACACGCTAATCTGGAAAATGATTTCCAGGTAGAAGATGTTGCGTACGCCCACGATGGGCATGACAACCAGGGCAATGAACGCGCCCAGAATTACCTTGAAGCGCCGGTCAGTTGGGAGCGCATACAGAGTTCCGAGGGAGCTGAGCAGCAACAGGAACGCAATATTGGAGCGCGGACTGAAATAGACCAACAGCGCACCAATCAGAACGTGTGCCAGGGTCAGGATATACGGCCATCTGCCTTGTCGGGCTGTTTCCAGGAGGCGGTTGAATGAGACTTGAGACATCGTATCCTCCTACGCCTTTTGCGCCACGTTTTCGCCCATGAGACCCTGCGGGCGGAAGATAAGCACCAGAATCAGAATGCCAAAGGCGAAGATGTCCTTATATTCTGCGCCGGCTACGCCCATTGTGAAGATGGACATGTACGTTCCGGCAAAGGTCTCCAGCAGGCCGAGAACAATGCCGCCCAGCAGAGCGCCGGTCAGATTGCCAATGCCGCCCAAAACGGCAGCGGTAAAGGCCTTCAGGCCAGGAAAGAAGCCCACGAAGGGGTCAATCCGCGTGAATTTGAGCGCGTATAAGACACCTGCTGCGCCGCCCAATGTTCCGCCGATGAGAAATGTCATAGAGATAATGCGGTTAACATCAATTCCCATCAGACTGGCGGTGGCACGGTCTTGCGCCACGGCGCGAATTGCTTTGCCGACTTTGGTGGCGTTGACCAGGTAGTTCAGGCCGACCAGCATGATGATGGCCGCGACAATCACAATCAGCGATTTGATTTGAATATCTACCGTGTTGCCCGCAACGGTGAAGAGGGGGATGCGGTTGTCGAAGTTGCCGAACGCGGGAATGATGCGGTGGAACTGACCAGTGGTGACGCTTTCGATGAGACGGATGGCGTCTTGTAGAAAGAAAGAAACACCGATGGCGGAGATAAGCGGCACCAGGCGCGGCGCGCCTCGCAACGGGCGGTAAGCAATTCGTTCAACCAACACGGCCATTGTCCCGGCAACCAGCATGCCTGCCAGCAGGGCAACCAACAGCCACAGGTATGCACTGAGTAAGGAATTTTGGCCGCCAATCAACCCATAGGCGGCCAGCGCAATCAGAACTTCAACGCCCACGAAGGCGCCGATGGCAAAAATTTCGCTGTGTGCAAAGTTGATAAATTCCAGCACGCCATAGACCATTGTGTAACCGAGCGCAATTGCGGCGTACACAAAGCCCAGCGTCAGGCCGTCCATCAACACTTGAGGCAGATTCAGCAGGGTATAGTTGACAAGCGAAACACCGAATCGCTGCATCACACTTGCGCCAACAGCGGTGTTTTGGAAAAGAAAGGCCAGCACAATGACAAATGCCGAGAGCGCAAACCCGCTGACCAGCGAAAAGGCCAGCATTTGCCCCAGCGGGCGTAGAACTTCCTCTATTTGGAACGTTCGGAGAGAGCGTTGCATGGCTTCACCAAGACATTCCCCCTCTCCTCCAGCGAGGCGGGCGGAGAGGGGGAATGAGTTCAGGTTTTATTTGGAAGGCGGCGCAATATCGAGAGTCTGAATGACTTCGTTTTCGCCCCATTTGGTCTTATCCGCCGAGACGACTTTGATGACGAAGTACTTGGCGGAAGTAATATCACCGATGTTGTTGAAGGTGTAGGTACCGGTGATGCCGGGGAAGTCCTTCAGTTCGCGGATAGCCTGAGCAACCTGTTGGCGGGTCGGGATTTTGTTGCCGTTGGCTTTGGCGGCGTTTTCGATGGCTTTCAAGCAGATTGCCATCGCATCGTAAGCCTGCGCGGCAAAGGGTTGCGGTTCAGCGTTGAATTTGGCTTTGAAGTCCGAAATGAATTTGGCCGTGCCGGGGTACACAGAAGCCGGGCCGGAGACGGACGAGTACACCATACCGCCGCCCTGCACCAGAGCTTCACCAGCGATTTCCGCCAGGGTCGAGGAGTCCATCCCGTCTGGACCCATGAAGGTTCCCATGAAGCCTTTTTCGCGTGCCTGCTTGAACAAGACACCTGCCTGGTCGTAGATACCGCCGAAGTACACCATGTCCACATTCGCGGCGAGAATCGAGGTGATAATCGGGTCGAAGTTGGCTTTTTCTTCCGTGCCTTCAAAGCCAGCCACCGTCATACCAAGTTCTTCGGCGCGCTTCTTGAAGAATTCCGCTACGCCCTGACCGTAAGCGGTCTTGTCGTGAATGATGAAGACGCTCTTGACGCCAATCGAGTTCGCGTATTCGGCGCCGACCACACCCTGCACGTCATCGCGTCCCACGATGCGGTTCACTTCCAGATAGCCGCGGTCGGTCACTTTGGGGTTGGTGTTCGCCGGAGAGACGAACGCCAGGCCTGCGTTGTGATATTCTTCCGAAGACGGAATCATGACGCCGGAGTTCAGGTGGCCGACGCCGCACAAAATGGCCGGGTCGGAGACAATCTGCTTCGCGTTTGCCACGCCGGTATCGGGGTTGGCCTGGTCGTCATACGGGGCCAATTCCACTTTGAAGCCCATCTCGGT
This sequence comes from Anaerolineales bacterium, assembly GCA_025056175.1. Classification (GTDB taxonomy): domain Bacteria; phylum Chloroflexota; class Anaerolineae; order Anaerolineales; family Villigracilaceae; genus UBA5195. Next base: position 58,373 of record JANWWK010000003.1, on the reverse strand, counting down.
TAGCGGACCGCTGAGCTGTTCGAGCGCCAATTGCGCACCGTTCTTGATATCCACGCCGAGAGAAGATTGGCCTCCCGAAAGCGGGCTTTGGGTTGCGATTTTGATGGTGGTGGCCTGTTGACCGCCGCAGGCAGCCAGAACCAGGCTGGCAACAACAAGCACCGCAACGACGAACATCAGTCGCTTAGACATAACTTCTTCCTCCTGTTTTTCTTTTGGTTTGTTGATGGGATAGGTGGAACCTGAGTTGGGTATGTTCATTCACGGTTTGCGCGATACGCCATCACCTCGCTCTCTCCACAAGAATTTTGTAAAGCAGGCTTTCTGTTTCACCTGCTTTTACACACATTTAGAATACAAACTGTACAAAATGATACATTTTCTCTTGCAAAAATGCAAGAACTTTTGAGACGTGTTGTATGACAATCGCCCGTTTGGGTCAGGAGGATTGCTGGCCGTAGAGAACTCTCTCACGCACACGCAGGTCGGTGTTGCGGATTTTCATTGCCAGGTCGGCGGCCAGGTTGTACATCAGTCGGTAGCCGAGTTGAGGGTAGGTTTCACACAGCATAATTAGCTTATCGCGCGGGATGACCAGCAGGCGTGTATCTTTGCTTTTGGCCTGTGCGGTGGCTGAGCGTAAGCCTTCGTCCACCAGCGCCACTTCGCCGAATGATTGTCCTCGCCGCAGGGTGGCGATGACAATTTTTTCGGCATTTGTTTTGGAGGCCACCAGCCCAGAATCTACGATGATGTTGACCTCTCCCTGCACGATGACGTATAGTTCTTTGCTGCTGCTGTTTTCCTCGAAGATAATCTCACCGGCATTGTACGATTTCTGTTGGCACAGGTTGGCAACCAGTTCAAGTTGGGTTTGTGTGAACTGGTAGAAAATGTCGCTTTGCTTGAGAAAGGTGACGAATTCGTTCATGCACGCCTCGGTTTTGTGAAATACGAAACTAGTGTAGCATAAACCGTACGCGGCAACAACAGGCAATTTGTCTGACATTCCTGGTTCAGGGGAAGACTTTTTCCAGCCATTCCATCGGATTAACCTGGATGCCGTTGACCCACACTTCCCAGTGAAGGTGCGCGCCGGTAACGCGGCCTGTACCGCCAACGATACCGATGAGTTCTCCTTTGCGTACAGTTTGCCCTGCTGTAACTTTGATTTCCGATTGGTGCCAGAAGCCGCTGTAAATGCCCCAGCCGTGGTCAATCAACGTGGCGTTACCGCGCACGGTCAGAAAATCGGCAAATATCACTACTCCATCTGCCGGGGCCAGAATGGGCAAACCTTCGCCACCGCAAAAATCTACCCCACTGTGAAAGGAAAAGTACTTTTCGCCTGTGCCAGACCCGATGTAAGTGCGCCGATTGCCGTAGCGTGAGGTGAAGCAATCAGGGAAGTAGGCCGGTGATTGAAAAATTCCCTGCCAGTAGCGGGTAGGCGTTGCCGGGCGTGTCAGTTCAAGAATTTTTTGAGATTCTGGCCCGGTGATGGCGGGGTCAATCGTCTCCGGTTCCACCAGCAGGAGCGGGTCATTCGGGTAGAAGCCCGATTGAACGACAACCATTTGCTCGTAACTCTGACGTGTGCCATCTGGAAGGGTGGCTTCCAGTCGCAGGGGATAGGGGCCCGGGGTGAGCATGGCATGAATCCCTTGCAGGCTGACGTAGCTGCCATCTTCTTGTGGAAAGAAACGCAACGGCATATCTACCAGCATTCCGCCAAGCGAAACGCCCGGCTGGGCCTGGATGACGATTTTGCTCGTTCGTCCTTGCGTCATCGGCAGCGGGCTGACCTGCACGCTGAGAAAGGCAGAAGGCATGCCACTCGCCTGGGTTGCCTGGCTGTTTCCGGTCGGTGAGTAAAGCACATCTCCGGGCAAAGCACCCCAGGTACCGGCCAGTTCGTTCAGGCTTGTCAAAGTCCAGGGGTCGCTTCCAGTGCGGATGGCAGCTTCGAGCAGGGTTTCGCCAGGTTGCAGGTTGAAGCGATAGGGAAGTGGGCTGACGTTTTCTTGCTGCGGTAAGATAACCCCCATTCCGGCGTAAAGTTCCGACGGACTGGTGATGTGATTCAGTTTGCGCACAAAGGCTTCTGGGACGCGGTTACGGCGGCTGATGCTGTGCAGGGTATCGCCATAATTCAGAACTTCGGTTGTCAAAACACCGCTGATGCCTTCCAACCCAGGGATGATGAGTTTTGCGCCAGCAGCCAGGTTGTTGGGGTCACTGATGTTGTTTGCAGCCATCAAGTCCGAGAGTGTAACGCCGAAGCGGCTGGCTATCAGTGACATGCTATCGCCTGGCTGGACGATGTAAATCGGGCCAGAAGGAGGGGGAGTATCCTGCGCCTGTGCTGCGCTCACCGGCAGGAGCAGCGTAAATATCAAGAATGCGAATAGAATGCGCTTAATCATGGTCAAAGGCAATCTGGTCGCCGACCTGGAAATCGCCGTATCGGGCAGGGTGGTATTCGATGACATAACGCGCAGGTTTGGCCGGGCCGTAAAAAGGGCACCAGGCCTTTGCCAGAACGGTATCTACCACTTCGTTTTGCGTGTTTACCCAGGCAATTGACAGGTCGGTCCACACGAAGAGCATGTGAATGGCAGTTTCGATGCGACTATCGTGTGATTCTACCAGCACCAGGCCTTCTTCCGGTGCAAGCTGCGAGCGAAAGGTAAAACCACGCAGCCGGGAGAGAAACGATTGACACCATTTGCCCCGAATGGGTGCCACGGAGGGATTGCTTAGATTGCGGATGATAACGGGATGGTCGTTCATGGTCTCCAAAAATACCAAAACCCTCCGCGTCTGTATAGCGGAGATTGGGGATGCGGCGCAAGTGGTGCTTCAGGCGCGCCGCTGGCGTTCCAGCACAGTTTCTACGCTGTGAAGCAGCTCTTCGGGGCTGAAGGGTTTAGCAATGTAATCGTCCACCTTAGCAATTTGCAGGCCCAGCACTTTATCTACGTTTTGCGCTTTGGCGGTGACGATAATGACAGGAATGTTTCGCGTGGCCTCGTCCGATTTCATTTGCTGGTATACTTCCCAACCATCTATGTCGGGCATCATCAGGTCGAGCAAGACCAGGTCGGGTTTGGCTTGACGGAGTTTTTGCAACCCTTCTTCGCCGCCGGCCGCGCCTTCCACTTCAAATCCTTTGCTTTCCAGGATGATGCGCAACAGGTCAATCATATCGGGTTCATCCTCGATGCAAAGGATAAGGCGTTTAAGAGAATTCATCGTAACAGTCCTGAAAAATGATTTGCGGCTGCGGCAAAAAATGATATTGATGTATTAAGTTTACCATGAAGGTCATGCGTGCGTATGAAAATTATCACCTGGAACGTTAATGGCATTCGCGCGGCGCTGGGCAAACATCTCAAAGCCTGGATGCTGGCCCAGTCGCCAGATGTGTTTTGTTTACAGGAAATTAAAGCCCGTCCAGAACAGCTCACCGAGGAACAGCGGGATTTCCCCGGTTATGTGGCCGTTTGGAACCCGGCCCAGCGCGCTGGTTATAGCGGCGTGGCAACCTTCTCGAAGCGGGAACCAGCTGAAATCCGACTTGGGTTGGACGAGGAGCGCTTCGATGTCGAGGGGCGAGTCATCTGCACGCGGCACGAGGATTTTCTGCTTTACAACATCTATTTTCCCAATGGGCAGCGCGGCTACGACCGGGTGCTGTATAAACTTGATTTTTATGCCCGCCTGCTCGAAATTTGTGATTCGTTGCACGCAGCGGGCGAAAATATCATTCTGACGGGTGATTTCAACACAGCGCATCAGCCCATAGACCTTGCTAATCCACAAGAAAACGAGACCACCTCTGGTTTTTTGCCGGAAGAGCGCGCGTGGGTGCAAAAGTACCTCGATCATGGTTTTGTAGATGTCTACCGCCGCCTGTATCCGCAGCGGACTCAGTACACCTGGTGGACGTATCGCATGGCAGCGCGTCAGCGTAACATCGGCTGGCGCATTGATTATTTCCTGGTATCGGAGCGTCTGGCCGGGCGCGTCCGTGATGTCGTGATTCACGAGGACGTGAGCGGTTCAGACCACTGTCCAGTGGAATTGTTACTCGCTTGAACGCAATTTGGATGGCTTTTGCAAGCAATCCATTAGAAAATCATATAACGTTTCTTCTGCAAAAACCCTTTGCGGCAACGCATGGGATATAATCTGACCGACCGATATCAGGAGGTCTGTGTGAACAATTCTCGCAACCAGTCTTTTCTCATTTACGCGCTGCTGTTTATTGCGATTGTCTCGATGGTGGCGTTTCAGTTGCGCCAACCAGCCAATGCTGAGACTCCGCTCACCATCAACCAGGTGGCTGCCGACATCAAAGCCGGCAAAATCAAGCGCATTGTGGTCGAATCGGACAATCGTCTGCGCGTCATTTATCCCGGTAATAGTGGAAACGACGTTGAACGAACGGCGCACAAGGAAGATGGCACTTCTCTCATCAACCAGCTGATTCTGTTGGGCGTCACACCGGAGCAACTCGCCCCGGAACGGTTACAGGTAGTCATCAATCCGCCCAGTTCGTGGATGACCGTTTTGAGCGTGCTGGGGTATATTTTGCCGTTTGTCTTGATGATTGCACTGTTCTTCTGGATTTTCCGGCAGGCGCAAGGTTCTAACAATGCGGCGATGTCGTTTGGCAAGTCGCGAGCGCGTATGTTCAGTGGCGAACATCCGACTGTCACTTTCGAGGATGTTGCTGGAGCAGATGAATCGAAAGAAGAATTGAAAGAGGTGGTGGAGTTTCTGCGTGAACCGCAGAAGTTCATCCAATTGGGCGCACGTATTCCGAAAGGCGTTTTACTGGTAGGGCCCCCTGGCACAGGCAAGACGTTGCTGGCAAAGGCCGTTTCTGGAGAAGCGGGCGTGCCGTTCTTTTCGATTTCCGGTTCGGAATTTGTGGAAATGTTTGTGGGTGTCGGCGCAAGTCGTGTACGCGATTTGTTCGACCAGGCCAAACGTCACTCGCCCTGCATTATTTTTGTGGATGAAATTGACGCAGTTGGGCGTCAGCGTGGCGCGGGTTTGGGCGGTTCACACGATGAACGCGAACAAACCTTGAATCAGATGCTGGTGGAGATGGATGGGTTTGATACTGACACCAACATCATTGTCATTGCTGCAACCAACCGTCCCGATATTCTCGACCCGGCCCTGCTGCGACCGGGACGCTTTGACCGCCGCGTGACGCTTGACCGCCCCGATGTGAAAGGCCGTGAAGCCATTCTGCGGGTGCATGTGAAGGGTAAACCGCTCGACCCCAGCGTAGATTTGGCCTCGATTGCGCGCGGAACGCCCGGTTTTGTCGGGGCTGATTTGGAAAATCTGGTCAACGAAGCCGCTATTCTTGCTGCCCGTCGCAACAAGCGGTCTATCACCCAAGCAGAAATGGAAGAAGCTATCGAGCGCGTGGTGATGGGGCCAGAACGCAAGTCGCGTCTGATTAGCGATGAAGAGAAGCGCATCATTGCCTATCATGAAGCGGGTCATGCGGTGGTGGCGAACGCCATCCCAGAAGCTGACCCGGTGCAAAAGGTCTCTATCGTAGGACGCGGACAGGCTGGCGGTGTAACCTGGTTCCGTCCAGAAGAAGACCGTATTCTTATGTCGCGCAAAAAACTGTTTGCCACGCTGGCTTATGCGCTGGGCGGGCGTGCAGCCGAGGAGTTGGTGTTCGATGATATTACTTCGGGTGCTTCGGGTGACCTGGAGCAGGTAACGCGCATGGCGCGCACAATGGTCACGCGGCTGGGGATGAGCGACGAATTGGGCAACCGCGTGTATGGTCAAAAGGAAGAACTCATCTTTCTGGGACGCGAAATTTCTGAACAGCGCGACTATTCGGAAGCGGTTGCTGAACAGATTGACCGCGAAGTGCGTCGGATTGTGGATGAGGCCTATCAGCGTGCGCGTTCAATTTTGCTGGAATATCGTAAGCAGTTAGATGATGTTGCCCATCTCTTGCTGGAAAAAGAGACCATTACGCGCGAGGAATTTGAACAGGTCTTTCCGCCGCCAGTTCCCAAGCGCAGCGGTACACCCCAGCCTGCATGGGCTTCTCCGAATTGAGCCAGAGACCAACGCGTGAGCAGAAACTCAAAAGCCTCCTGAACCCAGGAGGCTTTTTGCTTGTTCTCTTCCATTGGCCTACTTGCCGCTTTGCTCTTTGTGCTGGCGCACCAGTTCACGGCGCAAAATTTTACCAACGGTGGTTTTGGGCAATTCTGTGCGGAATTCGATGTGGGTTGGCACTTTGTAGGCGGCCAGCCGCTCTTTGCACCAGGCCTTGATTTCGTCTTCGGTCAGGCTATCGTCTTTTTTGACAATCCATGCTTTGACGGTTTCGCCGCGATAGGGGTCTGGGATACCGGCTACGCCGCACTCTAACACTTTGGGGTGGGCGATGATGACTTCTTCCACCTCGCGTGGCCACACCTGGAAGCCGCCCGGCTTGATAAGTTCTTTCTTGCGGTCTACGATGTAGAAATAGCCGTCCTCGTCCATGCGGGCGATGTCGCCGGTGAAAAGCCAGGGGCCGCCGCCATCACCCAAATCGCGCAGGGTATTGGCGGTTTCGGTGGGCATGTTGTGGTAGCCTTTCATGACTTGTGGACCGCGAATGACCAGCTCGCCGATTTCTCCGGTGGGCAGTTCGGTCACACCGTCATCCAGGCTGATAATTTTGCACTCGACATCTGGCAGCGGCATACCAATTGAACCGGTTTTGTTAGCACCAAACATTGGGTTGCAATGCGTGGCGGTTGGCGCTTCAGACAGCCCATAGCCCTCGAAGAGTTTGCCACCCGTTAGCGCCTCGAACTTTTCTTTGGTCTCGCGCAGGAGCGGTGCCGACCCGGAGATGCAGGCCTTGATGGAACGAAGGTCATACTTGCCGGCGATGACGTCGGGATGGTTGTTGAGGGCGTTGTAGAGCGTTGGCACGCCGGGGAAGATAGTTGGGCGGTATTTGTTGATATTTTCCAGCACATCTTTCAGGTCGCGCGGATTTGGCACCATCACCATCGTTGCACCTGCAGAAAGCGCAAAATTCATGCCTGCTACCATGCCGTATACATGGAAGAGCGGAATCGCCATCAGCATAATGTCTTTGCCTTCCTCGAGGGCTTTGCCCATCCAGGCTCTGATTTGCAGGGAATTGGCCACAATGTTGCGATGCAGAGCGACCGCGCCTTTAGAGATTCCGGTGGTGCCGCCGGAATACTGGAATAGACAGGTGTCATCTGGGCTGATGTTCAGTTTGGGGCGGTCGGCGGGGGTGTATTTTTTCAGCAGGTCTTGCAGCCAGACATCGCCAGGCTGCAACCCACCCTCAATGCGGAAGCCGCCCTTTTTCTCGCGGAAGAGCGTGAACAGAAGCCGTAACACCGGGGGCAGAGTTTCTTTCAGGTTGGTGACAATGAGAGTTTTAATTTTCGTCTTGGGTTGGGCCGTTTTAATGGTTTTGTAAAAGTTCGTCATCACGAACATCACTTCGATACCCGCATCATTGACCTGATGTTCGATTTCGTTTGGCGTGTAGAGCGGGTTGGTGGCAACGACAACGCCCCCTGCCTTGAGAATACCGAAGTAACACATGACGAATTGTGGCGTGTTCGGCATGAAGATGCCTACACGGTCGCCTTTTTTGACGCCCATCGCCGCCAGCGCTCCGGCAATTCGGTCGGTGGCTTCGTTCATTTCTTTGAACGATATGGTTGCTCCCTTGAAGAGCGTGCAAGGCCGGTCAGGATACTTGCGCGCCGATTCTTCGAGGAAGTGGAACAACGGCACGGGGGGATAGTCCAGGCTGGCAGGAACTCCCTCGTCATAGTTCTTCAACCACGGACGGTTCTCCATCGTCACTTCTCCTTTTGCTATGTGTTTTATATTTTTTGGTCAAGCGACCGCGTGCAGTTAAAAGTATAAGGCAACCAAAAGAAAAGTCAACAAAGGGAAAAAATTCACAATTTTTGCCGCAGGAAGTGTTCAATTTCATCTATGCTGACTTTGCCGGCGTGGAACCATTGAATGGATGGGTCATTGACTTTGAACCAGTTGGCCTGACGGCGCACGAAGACGCGCGTCAGCCGCTTCATTTGGGTTTTGGCTTCTTCGAGGGTCATTTGTCCCCTTAAGACAGCGGCCGCTTCTCGATAGCCAATCGCCGACATGGCTGGCAGGTTGGGAGAGTAGCCTTTTTCGAGCAGGGCTTCGACTTCATTGAGCAGGCCGTGTGCAAACATGGCTTCAATCCGTTCGTCTATGCGGCGATAGAGTTCGTCTCGTGGCCGGGTCAGGCCCAGGGTGAGGAGGTGATAGGGCGATTGTCCGCTCTGGCGTTGGGCGGAAAAAGGCCGCCCGGTGCTGAAAATGACCTCCAGCGCTCGCACGGTGCGGCGCAGGTTGCGTGGGTCAATGGAAACGGCAGCGGAGGGGTCGAGCATTTTCAGTTTGTCGTGTAGCCAGTAAGGGCTGTGGTGTTCGGCCAGATGTTCAAGAACGCTGCGAAGGCGAGGGTTGGGGTGGACTTCGGGTGGGGTCCAGCCTTCGGTCACGGCACGCACATATTGCCCTGTGCCGCCTACCAGAAAAGGCAGCCTGTTGCGCTCATGAATTTCCTGGATGGCCGCGCGTGCTTTTTGTTGAAAAAGAGCCAAAGACCAGGTTTCATCCGGCTCGGCGACGTCAATCAAATGATGTGGCACACCGCGCCTTTCCTCAAGGGAGGGCTTGGCGGTGCCGATGTCCATCCCTCGGTAGAACAGGCGCGAATCGGCAGAAACCACCTCGCCATTCAGGCGCAAGGCCAGCTCGATGGCGAGGTGGGTTTTGCCAACGGCAGTCGGGCCGACGATGACGATGAGAGGAGGACACAAAGACAAGGCGATTCGCTCCGAACCGAATGAGGATGCACTACAAATGTATTATACGCGCAGCAGGCGCGTGGCTGGCAGGGCAGTTGGGGTTTCCCAAATCGCGTAAACCCGTGTAAAATCAGCGCGTGCTTCGGTGATGTTTTGTCTTCTCCGACGTGCAATTCTTCAAGATAAGGAACTGAGTGGCCGCGAACCCCTGCCAATGCTCTCTGATGTTCGCGTAGTTTCGGTGGGTGGGGGGTTGGCGCTCCCTGAGTTCCGGGGAGATTCCCCGTGTTAGAAATGAACGAACCCCTGACGGAGCGGGCTGGCAGTGAAACGCCCGCTCAACTTGCGCAGCGGCTCAACCTGCCGTTTGACGATTTGCGCCTGCTTACCCGTGCGTTGACCCATCGTTCTTATGTCAACGAACACCCAGATGTGCCGGCGGATAATGAACGCCTGGAATTTCTGGGCGACGCCGTGCTGGACTTTTTGGTAGGGGCATGGGTGTATAACGCTTACCCGGAAATGCCCGAAGGCGAACTGACCCGTATGCGTTCGGCGCTGGTGCGTACCGAAACCCTGGCCGATTTTGCCCGTCAGTTAGGGCTGGGAAACGCGATGCGGTTGGGACGCGGAGAATTGCATGGCGGCGGGCGTGACCGCGATGCGCTCTTGTGTGCAACGTTTGAGGCGATTGTCGGCGCGCTCTATCAGCACAAGGGGCTGGAGGCGGCGCGAGCGTTTGTAATGCCGCTCTTGGAACCTGCCGCTGACCGTATTTTTGTCCAAATGCATACGTTGGACCCCAAATCACGCTTGCAGGAGTGGGCGCAGGCACACAAGCTTGGTACACCACAATACATCACCCGTGATTCCAGCGGGCCAGACCATGCGCGGACTTTTCAGGTGGAAGTGCATATCGCCGGTAAGTGCTTTGGGCGCGGGACGGGGCCGTCGAAGCACGCTGCACAACAGGCTGCTGCTCAGAATGCGCTGGATGGGATTGAGATGAGTGAAGATTGAATCTGGTACGCAGAAGGCAGGACATGGCCGGAGACGCGCAGGAAAAGTAGTCTGGATAACGATTTTTTAGCGTGTTGCTTGTGTTTTCTGCGTGTCTCCATGCCGATTGTAGAAATGACTGTCTGTACAATACTGTTCTCAACGCATTGTTGGATGTGATTTTTTATGCCTTTACGTCTCAAATCTCTTGAACTGCACGGTTACAAAACATTTGCCTCCAGGACGCTGTTTGAATTTGCGGATGGAATTACTGCGATTGTGGGCCCGAACGGTTCGGGCAAGTCAAATTTTGCTGATTCTCTGCGCTGGGTGTTGGGAGAGCAATCGGCCAGCCTGTTGCGCGCCAAGAAGACGGAAGATATGATTTTTGCGGGTTCAGAACACCGTCCGCGCGCCGGTATGGCCTCTGTTACAATCACTTTTGATAATACGACCGGCTGGCTGCCGGTAGATTTTTCTGAAGTTGCCATCACCCGCCGCGCATACCGCGATGGGCGCAATGAATATCTGCTCAACGGTCAGACCGTCCGCTTGCGTGACATCAACGAGTTGCTGGCACAATCGGGCTTGTCGGAGCGCACATATACGATTTTGGGGCAGGGAATGGTGGATGCTTCTCTGGCGCTTAAGGCCGAGGAACGCCGCCGTTTGTTCGAGGAAGCCGCGGGCATTGGTCTGTATCGCGCCCGGCGTGAGGAGGCTTTGCGTCGCCTGGAGACGACACAGCGTAACCTGGAGCGCGTCCTGGATATTTTGGCCGAACTGGAGCCGCGTTTGCGTGGATTGGAACGGCAAGCACGGCGCGCTCAGGAATATCAGCAGGTTCAGGCCGATTTGAAACTCATTTTGCGTGAGTGGTATGGCTATCACTGGCATCGTGCGCAAAAAGAGTGGACCGAAGCGCAAGCGTTTGCTCGTCAGCAGGAGGCCAAACTGCATGAAGCGCGTGAAACGTATCGTGCGCTGACAGAAGGGTTTGCCACGACGCGCGTCCGGCTGTTCGATTTGCGCGCACAGTTGAACGAGTGGCATCGTCAATCGGCGGGGTTACATCAGCGGCGTGAGGCCATCAGCCGGGAGTTGGCTGTTTTAGAGGAACGCCGCCGCGCTCTGACGGAGAGCCGCGCGCAATCTACCGCTGAACAGGAACGCCTGAACGATGAGCAGCGTGCTGCCGCCGAACGGCTGGAAGAAGCCCGCACCGACCTGGAGCGTATTCAGGCGGAAGCCGCAGAAGCCAGGGCGCAAGAATCTGCCGCGAAGGCGGCGCTCTCGGCCCGACAAATGGAGCGCGCTGCGGTGGAGCAAAAACTGAATGCCGCGCGCAATCAGCTGAATGAATTGAATGGCCGCCGGGCGCGTCATCAGGCGCGTTTGCACGAACTCAAAAACCGGGCCGATTCGTTCCGCCAGAAATTGCGTGAAGCCGATGTGGTGATTGCGACTGCCGAGCAGACTTTTGCCTCGGCTGAAAAAAAGCATCTGGCTGCCCAGAAAGCACGTCAGCAGGCCGAAACTGCCGTGCAGGAGGCCGAAACGGCGCTTTCGGCGGCGCGTCAGCAGTTGACGGAACTGGAAGCAGCCCGCCGGGCAAAGCAGGACGAGCGCAATCTCAAAGCGGGGGAGCAGGCCAAACTTCAGGCGCGCCTGGATGTTTTGGAGCAGGCGGAGAAATCGTTCTCCGGGTATGCTGAGGGGGCGCGTTTTCTTCTGGAAGCGGCGCGGACGACCGGTTGGCAGGGCGCAAAGGGGGCGCTCTCGGCGATGATGGATGTGCCGGCAGCGTATGAGACGGCGCTGGCAGCGGCACTGGGCGATGCGTTTGATGTGGTGCTGGTCGAATCCGGTTTGAGCGTCGAACGCGCTCTCGAATTCCTGGAGCAGGCTACAGGCCGGGCGGTCATCCTGCCGATAACGGATGATGACGAAGCCAGGAGCCAGCGCGCGCAACGGGAGGCGCTGCGGGGCGACCTTTCCCCAAAAATCATTGGTTTCGGCGCGGATTTGGTGCAGGTGGCGGAGGACATTCGTCCGGCGGTAGAGGCGCTTTTGGGGGATGTGGCGGTGGTGGAGAATCGCGCCGTGGCGCAGGTCTTGCGGAGGGAGTACCCGCAGGTACGCTTTGTGACGTTGAAGGGGGAGGTGTTTCGCCCGAACGGGTTGATTGCTGCCGGGCGCGAAACGCGCGCCGCAGCGCTGGGCCGTCCGCGCGAGAAGCGGGAACTTTCTGAACGGTTGGCGCAGACGGTGGAGGCGTTGAATGCACTTGCGGAGAGGCTGAATGGTTTGAATGCTGACCTGGCTGCCACTCAAAAAGAGATTGCTGCCCGCGAGGAGGCGTTGCGTAAGGCGCGTAAGGTTTTGAATGAGGCCGTTCAGGCCGAACGTGAGGCTTCGCTGGCGGTCGAATCGGCGCGCCGCCAGCGCGATTTTCAGGCCGGGCAGAAGGAGACGCTGCACAAGGAGCTGCGTGAGGCTGAGCGCGAACAGACCGAAACCGGTTTGTTGCTGGAAGATGTGGAAGAGCGGTTGGGCGCGGCGCAAGAGACGCTGCGTAAGTTAAACGGTGAACTGGCTGGTTTGTCGCTGGAGGAGATGCTCTCGCAGGTGAATTACTGGGGGGCGCGTGTTTCGGTTTCTGAACGCACGGTGAATGATGCGCGTACCCGTTTGCACGAACGAACGCAGGCGATGGAGCGTGTGAAGGCGCAAATCGAAGCCGCACGCCGGCGGGAGGCCGAAGTACAGGCCGCGCTTGTTAACCTGGAGGCTGAAAAGGCGCGCTTACAGGCCGATGAACGTGTTTTGCACGAACAAATTGAGACGCTGCGGGCGCAAATTGAGCCAGCAGAAGCGCAGTTGACTCAGGCTGAGCAGGAAGAAGCGGCCTTGCAGGAGCGTGAAACCGCTGCCCAGAAATCGCTGGCAAACGTGGAACGTTTTAATGCGCAAGCACAGTTGGAATTAGGCCGCCGTCAAGAAGCATTGGAAACCTTGCGGCGCCGGATTGAGGAAGATTTTGGTTTGGTTCAATTTGAGTATGAAACCAGCGTGACCGGCGCCGTTCCTCTGCCGCTGGGTGAAATGGTAGAGACGCTGCCGTATGTGACCGAATTGGCGCCCGAACTGGAAGAAGCGCTGGCCCAAAAGCGTGCCCAGATTCGGCGCATGGGGGCGGTCAACATGGAAGCACAGCAGGAATATGAATCGGTCAAAGAGCGTTATGACTTCATGACCAGTCAGGTGGCTGACCTGCGTCAGGCAGAGGCCGATTTGCGGCAGGTGATTGCGGAATTGGATGAAGTCACCAAAAAGGAGTTTACCAGGACGTTTGAAGCCGTTGCTGCTGAGTTCAGGCACATTTTCACCCGTTTGTTTGGTGGCGGTTCGGCACGCCTGGTGTTGACCGACCCCGACAATCTGACCGAGACCGGTATTGATATCGAAGCCCGTCTGCCGGGCCGGCGCGAACAGGGGCTTTCTTTGCTTTCGGGCGGAGAACGCTCGCTGACGGCGATTTCGCTGGTGTTTGCTCTGCTCAAGGTCTCGCCAACGCCGGTCTGTGTGATGGATGAGGTGGACGCGATGCTGGATGAAGCCAACGTGGGGCGTTTCCGCGACCTGTTGGATGAGTTGAGCGAGCATACACAATTTATTGTCGTCACCCACAACCGCAATACCGTTCAGGTGGCCGATGTGATTTATGGGATTACGATGGGCCGCGATTCGGCCAGTCAGCAAATCAGCCTGCGCCTGGACGAGGTGAGTGACGAGATGTTGGGGAGATGAAGAGTATTGAAAATCGCTTTGTGCCAGTGTAAGATACAGTGGAGTTCCCAAATCCATCGAAGGAGAATATCCCTATGGCAATCAAAAAGAAACCCGGAGTCATTGGCATTCTGACCGGCGGTGGGGATGTGCCAGGCCTGAACCCGGCCATTCGCGCTGTCACCATCCGCGCTTTGCGCGAGGGGTATCAGGTGGTTGGCATTCGGCGCGGTTGGGCCGGGCTGACCGAGATTGTGCGCGATAAAAACGCCGATAACAGCGCCAACTATCAATTTTTGAGCGAGGAAATCGTCAATCGCGCCGGACGCACGGGCGGTACGTTTCTGCATTCTTCGCGCACCAACCCCAGCAAGGTGAAGCAGAAGGATATGCCTGAACATCTGAAGGGAAAATACACTGAAGAGCGCGCCGACCTGACCGAAGAAGTGCTCAAAAACCTGGATTTTCTGGGGATTGATTACCTGATTCCGATTGGTGGCGACGATACCCTCTCGTATGCCGTGCGCCTGTATCAGGAAGGCGTCAAGGTGGTTGCCATTCCGAAGACGATGGACAACGATGTGCCTGGCACCGATTATTGCATCGGTTTCAGTACGTGTGTCACCCGCACGATCGCGCTTGTCAACAACCTTCGCACGATTGCTGGTTCGCATGAACGCTTCCTGGTGCTGGAGGTGTTTGGCCGCTATGCCGGGTTTACGGCGATGCTTCCCACGATGGCCGGGGCAGCCAATCGCTGCGTCATCCCGGAGTATAAGTTCAATATCGAACGCCTGACCGAACTGATGACGTATGACCGCAACCGCAATCCCAGCAAGTATTCGATTTGTCTGGTTTCAGAAGGCGCGATGTTCGAGGGCGGTGAGATGGTCTTTGAAAAAATGGAGACCGATGCTTACGGCCACGCCAAACTGGGCGGCATCGGCGACCTGGTGGCGGCAGCCATGAAGGATATTTCGCCCAAATACAACAACGGAAAGACCATCGAAGTTGTGGAACAGAAACTTGGTTACATGGTGCGTGGCGGTGACCCCGATGCGATTGACTCGATTGTGCCAATGGCTTTTGGCAACCTGGCGCTTGACCTGATTCTCAAGGGCATTCATGGGCGGCTGGTGGTTCTCAAAAATGGTCGTTACGATAACGTCCCGCTCGATGTTGTGACTTCTACAAAGAAACTGGTCAACGTTGAACACTTCTACGATACCGACCGTTACCGCCCACGCTATGAGAACTTTGAGATGAAGCCGCTCTTCATCATGACCAGCGAGCTGTAACGGTGTCACATCCATGCCTGTGAAAAAGTGGGACAACTCATGCGAGTTGTCCCACAAAATTCTGACCGAAGGAGCGTCATCTATGAACTTTGCAATGTGGAAGAAAGCCCTGAATATTATCCCTGCCGTGAGCAAAGAGGAGTGGGATTCGCTCGATATTGTCTCGAAGTGGCTGATTTCTACCCGTGCGGCAGTGTTGGTGATGACTTTCATCTCGGCTGCACTGGCGGGACTGTTTGCCTTGCGCGATGGTCAGTTCGCTTTTTTACCCTGGCTGGCGCTGACCCTGGGGTTGATACTTGCACACGCAACCAACAATCTGTTCAATGATTACACTGATTACGTCAAAGGCGTGGATAAGGATAACTATTTTCGCACCCTGTATGGCCCACAGCCGGTTGCGAATGGGTTGTTGACCACCACGCAACTGCTCACTTATACTGCTGTCACCGGTGCGCTGGCTGCTGCGATGGGCGTCTATCTGCTTGCCATCAACGGTTGGGACCCGCTCATTTGGGTTCTGCTTGGCCTGGGCGCCTTCTTTGTTTTGTTCTACACCTGGCCGCTTAAGTACATTGCGCTGGGCGAGGTGGCTGTGTTGCTGGTTTGGGGGCCGCTGATGATAGGCGGCGGCTATTATGTTCTGGCGCATGCCTGGGATTGGAACGTGGTCTGGGCCACAATTCCCTACTATTTTGGTGTAACTACGGTTATCTTCGGTAAGCACATTGATAAAATTACGGTCGATAAAGAAAAGGGCATTCACACCCTGCCGGTTTTGCTGGGTGAGCGCAACGCGCGTTGGGCCGTCATCGGATTGATGATTGCGCCGTATCTGGTGGTTTTGGCGCTGATTGCCGTGCGCTATTTTACGCCGGTTATGCTGGTTGTCTTGTTTGCGCTCCCAACCCTGAAGACGACTCTGCCGTTTTTCCTTCAGCCGCGTCCTGCCACTCGCCCCGATTGGTTTCCCGATGGGCAGGGCGGCTGGCCACTCTTTTTTGCGCCGCTGGCATTTCGCAATAACCGTGCCTTTGGGGGGCTGTTCCTGCTCGGTTTGCTGGCCGATGTGTTGATTCGGATATATCTCCCGGCATTTTGGCGCTAGGTCAGACGAATTGCCATCGGCACACGCGGCGCTCCAGCCAGTCTACCGAGAAGTACATCCCCAGTCCCAGCAGGCTCATTGCCACCACGCCGGCATACATCGCCGGGTAATCGAACAGGGTATTACCCTGATAGTAGATGTAATATCCCAATCCACGCGTGGTGGCAATCACTTCCGCAATGTACAGTACCGCCACTGCCGTGCCGATGCTCTGGCGCAGTGCAGTCAAAATAGCGGGCAGGCTGGCAGGGAAATAGACGAACCAGAATAAAGCTCGCCGGCCTGCGCCGAGACTGCGAACCGATTGGATTAATTCCGGGCGCAGGCTGGCAGCCTGGTCGCGCACCAGCACGAGAATCTGGAAGAACAGGATGACGAAGATGACGGCGATTTTCGATGCGTCTCCGATGCCGAAGAACAGCAGGATAACCGGAACAAACACAACTTTGGGGATAGGATAAAGCAGATAGATGACCGGCGAAATCAGGCTGTTGAGCCGTTTCGATTGCCCCAGTACCAACCCTAACGGCGCTGCCGTTAAGACGGCGAGCAACATTCCGGCGGTGACCCGCCAGAAACTGACCAGGAAATGCCCCATCAACGCGCCTTGTGTCAGCTCGTGCCAGAATACCTGTAACACGGCGCCGGGCGTCGGCAGAATTGGACGCTCAAACAGCCAGGCAGCCATTTGCCAGGTGGTCAGCAGAAACAGAAACGCAAGGATGAGGTCGCGGCGGCGAGCAGACACGGGTCTGATTATACTGCGGGGTTGACATGCCCTTTGCTCCGCGTATAATCATGTCTGAAAGACGGCCCGGAGACAAGTACCTCCCCTTGCGGTATCAGAGACCTGCCGGCTGGTGCAAGACAGGCGAGTGGGGAGCGAAATCCCCTCCGGCTGCGGCGCGGAATAGCCACGCATTGCCCGCCGCAAGTCGCTCTCGCAGGGATAGCGCGTGTTGCGCCATCGTAAGAGAGCCGGGACGCCCGTTACAGCGAAGTCGAGGCGCTTTTATATCTTGCTGGTCTCTTTGATAAAGAAGAGGGCGAAGCGAAAAAAAGCGCAAACGCAGGTGGTACCACGAGCCGCCCCTCGTCCTGCCGGGAGGGGCGGCCATTTCATTATATTCGGAGGCAGTTCATGTTGGATATTAATTTCATCCGCGAAAATCCTGAACGCGTTCGCCAGGCCTTGCGCGACCGGCAGGAAGACCCTGCGGCAGTGGATGTCATTTTGGAGCGCGATGCCCGGCGTCGGGCGGTCATTGCGGAAGTAGAGGCGCTCAAAGCCGAGCGAAATACCGTCTCGAAAGAAATTGGCAAGATGAAAGACCCAAACGAGCGTCAGGCCAAAATCGAGGCCATGCGTCTGGTCGGCGAGAAAATCGCCGTTCTCGACCGGGAACTGGCGGAAGTCGAAGCGGCGTTGACCGCTCAGGTGGCAACTTTGCCGAACCTTCCCGACCCACGCGTTCCTTATGGCAAAGATGATAGCGAGAACATCGTCATCAAAACGGTGGGTGAACCGCGCGTTTTTGAATTTACGCCCAAACCACACTGGGAACTCGGCCCGGCGCTGGGTATCATTGATTTTGAGCGCGGTACGAAACTGACCGGTTCGCGCTTCTACGTGTTGAGCGGGGCAGGGGCGCGACTTCAGCGTGCGCTGATTGCCTGGATGCTCGATTTGCACATCCGCCAGGGCTACCGCGAACAATATCTGCCCTTTATGGTCAAGACCGCCACCGTCTTTGGAGCCGGGCAGCTGCCCAAGTTTGCCGATAATCTTTACAAAGACCACGAGGAAGATTACTACTTCGTGCCGACAGCGGAAATTCCGCTCACTGGCCTGCACATGGACGAAATTTTGGACGAAGCCAGTCTGCCGCGCCTGTACACAGCGTATACGCCTTGTTTCCGCCGCGAGAAGATGAGCGCCGGGCGGGATGTGCGCGGAATCAAGCGCGGACATCAGTTCGACAAAGTCGAGATGTATATCTACTGCAAACCCGAAGAAAGCGAAGCCATGCACCAGAAGATGCTGGCTGATGCCGAAGAAACCTGTGCTCTGCTCGGCATTCCGTACCGTGTCAAACAACTATGTACAGGTGATTTGGGCTTTGGCTCTGCCATGACGTATGACCTGGAACTATGGGCGCCTGGCTGTAACGAGTGGTTAGAGGTCTCTTCCGTCTCCAACGTAACCGATTTTCAGGCGCGGCGCGCTAACATCAAGTACCGTCCCTCGGATGGTGGCAAAGCCCGCCTGGTGCATACGCTCAATGGTTCGGGGTTGGGCCTGCCCCGCACGTTGATTGCGGTGATGGAAAATTACCAGCAGGCCGATGGTTCGATTGTGGTGCCGGACGTGCTGAAACCCTGGATGGGCGGGGTGGATGTGATTCGGAACACGTAACTTGATTCAGGCCAGTTGCTATGAATATCCCTCTATTCGGCGAAATTTTGATGCAAGCCCTCACCCTGACCTTTATGCTGGTGGGTCTTGCGGGTTTGCTCATCCCCATCTTTCCGGGCATCGCCGTCATCTGGCTGGCTGCGGTGGTTTATATGTTTTATGCCGCCTGGAGTGGCTTGATGACCGGCTGGGATTGGTTTCTGTTCGCGCTCATCACGCTCCTGGCAGCCGTGGGCGGGGTGATAGACAATATCATCATCACCGCCAAACTGCGCGAAACCGGCACGCCCTGGCGCTCGATTGGCATCGGTTTGGCGGTGGGACTGGTTTCCAGCTGTTTTCTAACGCCTTTGGCCGCGCTGCTCATCACCCCGCTGACGCTCTACCTGGTGGAGTATCTTCGCTTGCGTGAAGCGCGTGCAGCCTTCGATTCGGCTAAGGGCTGGCTGGTGGGGTTCGGGTGGACGTTTCTGGCCTTGTTTGCGATTGGAATCCTGATGATTGGGTTCTGGCTGCTATGGGTGTTGGTGTAATCTACCACTCCACCGGATTCGCCAGGAGAGCAGTGGTCAGTTTGACGGCATTTTGCACGTCGTTGTAATCCACCATCTCGCTGGGGGAGTGAACGTAGCGGCAGGGGATGGAAATGCACCCGACCGGTACACCAGCGCGGACGAGTTGCATGGCGCGGGCATCGGTGGTGCCGCCCAAAAGTACTTCGCGCTGATAGGGGATGCCCTGTGCTTCGGCAGTGTTCACCATCCAGCGGATGATGCGCGGGTCGGAGAGCATCCCACCGTCTTTGATTTTGATGGCTGGCCCTTTGCCCAGCGCCATCTCGAAATGTTTGCGCCCAGGGGTATCACCCCAACTGGTGACATCCAGGCTGAAGCCCAAATCGGGGTCAATGCCGAAGGCGGAGGTCTCGGCGCCGCGTGTGCCGACTTCTTCCTGGGTAGTGAAAACGAAATATACTTCGTTGGGGGTATCTTTGAGCGCGCGCAGGGCTTCAATGGCGACCAGACAGCCGATGCGGTCATCCATGCTTTTGGCAACCAGGCGGTCACCCAGGTCGAGGAAGGGGCGCTCAAAGGCCGCCACTTCGCCCACTTTAACGGGGCAATCGGCGCGGCTTGTGGCTCCCACGTCAATAAACATTTTTTCGATGGCGGGCGTGTCGGTGGGTTTGTCGAGGGGTTCGGTGTAAACAATGCCCGGCACACCGCTATAAAAGCGGACACGCGCGCCCATTAACATTTGTGGGTACACGCCGCCGATGGTGGTGAAGCGCACGAAGCCGTTCTCGTCTATGTGGCTGGCGATGAGACCGATTTCATCCATGTGGGCGGCAACCATGATTCTTTTGCCGCCTTTGCCTTTGCGGGCAATCAGATTTCCCAGTGCATCTACACGGATTTCATCGGCCAGCGGTTCGATTTCGGCGCGAATGACTTCGCGGATGGCGGCTTCGTAGCCGGAGGGGGCGAACGTTTCGGTGAGTTTTTGCAGGAGTGATTTCATAGGGTTGAGATTTTTTCATTCAGTTGAGGAGCCGTTTGATGCCCATGATTTGATTATACTCATTCGCAGGCGCGCTATGGCCTGGCTTGCTGGAGCAAATCCGGCGTGATGCGTTCCAGGGCTGCTGTCAGCAAAGCGAGGGTGTTTTGCCAATCTTCGATGCGGGCCAGGCTGATGGCGCTGTGTGTGTAGCGATGGGGAACCGACACCGAGACGGTTGGGACGCCGGTGCGCGTGCGGTGAATTGCACCTGCATCCGTCCCGCCGCCGCCTGGTTGACGGAACTGGTAGGGGATCCCGGCTGCTTCGGCAGTGTGCGCCAGAAAGTGAATCAGGCGCGGGTCGTTAAGCGTGCCGGAATCGAAGGTGTAGATGGCTGGACCCTGGCCGAGTCTGGTGTTGTAGAAGGTGTTTTCACTTCCGTCATAAACGGGCAGGTCGTTGGCGGGGGTGGCGTCTATGGCGATTGCCATATCGGGGTTGAAATGAAAGGCCGCTACCTTTGCTCCACGCAGGCCGATTTCCTCCTGTACCGAGAAGGACAGACATAAGTCTATGTTTGCAGGAGATGTTTTGAGCAGGTCAATCAGAAGCGCGCATCCGATGCGGTTGTCAATTGCTTTTGCCAGGATGGAAGACCCCACGCGCTGGAAACGGGTGGCAAATACGGCGCGGTCGCCAGGTCTGGCTTTTCCGCCGGGGCCAATGTCAATTCGCAACGCATCTAGAGGGATTTTCTTCTGCCGTTCTTCGGATGTGGTCAGGTGAATGGGGCGCGCCCCAATGACGCCAGGAATTTTTTCTTTGCCAACCAGCACTTGTTTGCCCGGCAGCTGACGTACGTCAATCCCGCCGACCAGCTCAAAGCGGTATAACCCCTCTCCATCATCGGAGACAAGCATAAAACCAACTTCGTCCATGTGGCAGTCGAGCATCACCCGTACACGGTCTGCTCCTGTTCCGTTTTTGGTGACCAGGACGTTTCCCAACGCATCTACTTTGACCGTATCGGCATAGGGTTTGACTTCTTCCAGGATAATTTTCCGCACCTCGCCCTCATCGCCCGAAACGGCGGAGGCGTTGCACAGTTTTTCCAGCAGTTCTATTTGGGTTTCGGAGATATTCGGCATATTCGGTGTCCGGTTTTTCGGGGGCAGGTTTTGGCCTTGGAACTTTGGGGGGCTGGCCGTTAATCCTCCCACGAAATTTTTTCGACGAAGTCTGGCTCCAGGCTGGCGATAAATGCGGCCAGCAGACGCCCGGCGCGCTGGATGTCTTTGAGTGCTACAATTTCGACCGGGGTGTGCATATAACGCAGAGGAATGCCGATGACCATTGTCGGGATGCCTTCGGCGGCCACCTGGGTAGCGTAGCCATCGGTGCCGGTGTGTCGTGGGGTTACTTCGGTCTGATAGGGGATTTCCAGGCTTTTGGCGAGTTCTTCAAACTTTTTGAACAGGTACGGGTGGATGTTGGGTCCCATCGTCAGGGTGGGGCCTTTGCCGAGCGGCACGGTTTGCCAGTCGTTGGCGCCTGGCCCTTTGGCAAACGTGACATCTACAGCCACGGCAATCTGTGGGCGCAGACCGAAGGCCGAGGTGAACGCTCCGCCCAGCGAGACTTCCTCTTGCGCTGTAGCTACTGCCCAGACATCCCACGTGTGAGTCTGGCTGCGAAGTTCCTGCAGTGCCACTGTCAAGACGGCGACGGAAGCGCGGTTGTCCAGGGTATGCCCGGAGAGGACTTCGCCTGCCAGTTCCTGGGGTTGGGTGGCAAACGAAACAGGGTCGCCCGTCCGCACTTTGGAGGCAACTTCCTCCGGCGGCAGGCCCAGGTCAATCAGCAGATAGTCCAGTCCAACGACACCATCTCCGACCGAAGCAGGCAGGGCGCGCGACGGGGGCATGACCACAATGCCGGGAAGTGCCTCGCCGCTGGCCGAGGCGTGAACCAGCACGGGCGTGCCGGGCAGGATGCGCGGGTCAACGCCGCCAACTTGCGTGAAGTGCAAAAAGCCTTCGGCCACGGAGGTGACCATCATGCCAATCGCGTCCATGTGGGTAGCGACCATGATGGAGGGCCGTGGTTCGCTTCCTGAACCGCGCTTGAGTGCCTCGAGTGAACCAATGCGGCTGAGACGGATTTCATCTACCAGCGGGCGCCATTTTTCTTCAATCAGTTGCGCTACTGGCGTTTCGTAAGCCGAGATGCCGGCAACGGAAAGCAAGGATTTGAGAAAAGGGGTGATTTCGGGCATGAAGTTCAGGGGGTAGGGGTTTCAGTTGGTGTAGTGGTAGGTGTGCTGGTGGAAGTAGGTGGCAAAGGCGTGTTGGTGAAGGTCGGCGATGGGGGAATCGGCGTGACCGAGGGGGTAAACGTGAGCGTAGGCGTTTGGGGCGTAATGGAGGGTGTGAACGTGAATGTGGGCGGCAGGAATGGCGTGACGGTGGTGGTGCGGGTGAGCGTTGGGGTTCCGGTTGGGGTGGGGGTTTGGGTGGGGGTAAAGGTGAGTGTGGCCGTCAGGATGCCCGGCGTTGGACTGGGGCCAAAGGTAGGGAATTGTGTTGCCGTTGGAATGAAGATGACCAGCGTGTTGGTGACGGTCAGGGTGATGGTCGGCGTGGGGGTGGGTGTAGGCGGTTCAGGACGGAACCAAAGCAAAACGCCCCCCAGACAGTAACAGGGAATGGTTGAGAGAATAATGGCAATCAGGGTTTGCCGGCGGCGCAGGGTGGTCTCATCGTTTGCAAACATGCGACTATGATACTCGAAGTCACCCTGTCGGGCAAGTCAGTGGGGCTTGTTTTGCAAATACAACCTTTTGGGGGATAGAAACAGATACTTCCAATCCTTACAATTTTGATAAGTAATGTCTGTTTTGCTTGGTAGTTTTTGGGAGGCGCTCGAATGCAGGCTGGCAAGCGGTTGGTCTTGTGGTTGCTCGTGTGTGGGCTGTTTTTGTCTCCGGTGGCGGTGGTTCAAGCGCAATCGGGATTGGCGATTCGAATCAGTCAGATCGTGACGGTCGAAACGCCCGAAGCGATGACGCTCAAGGTGTACTACAACATCTACGACCCGAAGACTGGCCTGCCGGTGGTGGAGACGCTGGCCGAAACGGCGCGGATAGATTTGCCGGGGGTGAATTTCTTTGCTGATACACGAGTGCAGAAACCAGATGTGCCGATTTATATTGTCTTTCTGCTGGATGCCAGCGGCACGATGATACGTGCCGTGCCGGATGTTCGCCGTGCGGCCAAAGCAGCGCTCAACAACACGCCCGATAATGCCTTTTTCTCGGTGGTGCAGTTCAATTCCGAAATTCGATTGCTGCAAGACTTTACGCAGAATATCTCTGCTGTGAACTTTGCGATTGACCAATATCAGGCCGCCAGCAAGGAAACCTGTTTGTATGACGCCCTGTTTACAGCAGCAGAAAGTTTGCAAAAAGCACCGCCGGGCCGCCGGGCTATCATCCTGTTTGCTGATGGACGGGATGAAACCTTCGTGCCGAATCAACCGTGCAGCAAGAAGACGTTCATGGAAGTCACCGAGTTTGCTCAAAAGACGCAGATTCCCATAAATACCATTGGGTTGGCTTCCAAAGAGTCCAACCTGAATGAGGTGGAACTCAAAGGGATGGCTGCCAGCACGGGTGGGTTCTCAACCATTGCCCAAAGAGAGGACATCTCGCAGGCGTTTCAGGCGATTATGGATGGTCTGAAGGCGCAATGGATGGTGCAGGCGGAGGTTTATCCCAAACAAGGCAGTAACCCGGTGGTGCTGACGCTTAATTTGAATGATAAAGAAACGTTGAGTGTCAGTTTTTCTATCAATTCGGAAACGGATTACGAAGGGCCACCCAGTCCGGTGAAAGGACAGTTCGCTGGCTTGCAGTTTGTGCCAGAAAACCTGACTTATGACATTCAACTCTCGATGACTTCGCCTGAACAGGTCGAATACGTCAAGATAGAGGTGTGGGATGTCAAGGGCGGCTTGAAAGTGGCCGAATTTACGTTTGATTCGCTCCAGCAAAATAACGTTTTCAACATTTCTACCTCGCAAATGACGCCCGGACGCGATTATCAGTTACGCATCAGCGCCATCAGTAAGGAGGATAAACGCCCCTTTGCCTGGTTCACGAATGCCGAAGGCAAGCGCTTCACCGTCATCACGCACGAGTTCCTGTTCGACCCCAGCGCGGTTTTGCCTTCGGTGACGGTGCAGGCAGTTTCGATTAAGAACAATGACCTGGTGCTTTCCATCAAAACCACCAACCCTGCGCTGATTGGCGGGTTCGATGGCTGGCTGGTGGATGAAGCCACGAACACCAAAGTGGAAGGCTCTGACTTCACCGCCCCTGCCGAGAGCGCCAGCACAGGGCAAATCATCGTGCCGCTCAGTCAATCCAAAGTGCCGGATGGTAAGTACACCCTGTTTGTGCGCGTTCTCGGTAAAGATGGACAGGTGTACAACACTGCTCAATTCGCCGGCGTCGTCTATCAGGCCGTGCGCCCCAATCTTGTTCAGGTGCTGGTGGCAGCCCTGGTAGCTGCGCCGGTTATTCTGTTCATGATTGTGGCAATTCTTCTTGGGGTGGTGGGGTTCATGATGTATTCCTCGCGGCGCGAAAAGACACTTACCGGCACACCGGTTTTGCAGGGTCGGCTCGGCGGCAAACTGGCAGACGGAGTGCCTTCTGGTGCCTCTCTGCCGATTGCCGATGAAGAACCCTTGTCTGCGCGTAAACCGGCGACTTCGTCATCTGCGCCTGCTTCGCAGGCATCTCGTCCGCCTTTAGTGTCCCCCGCTCCTTCTGCGTCTGCTTCGGCGGATGCGACGTTGATTGCGCCGCCCGCTTCACAAGCCACCCTGCTCGCTGTTCCGGTTAGCAGACCACCGGCTTCGTTGACCATCGTCAAATCACCGCCGGAACTGGCGCTCGATGCCCGGCTTCCTTTACAACCTTTGCCGTTTGTGATTGGACGTGTGGAAGGCAATCTGGTTCTTAAAGAACCCAACATCTCTCGCCGCCATGCCGAAATTTCTTTCGATGCCGTGCGCCAGGTGTATCTGATTACCGATTTTGGCAGCAGTAACGGCACGTTTGTTGACGGGCAGCGTATTCGTCCCGGACAGCCTGTCTCGCTTCGGCAAGGCGCAGTGATTCATTTTGGACCGAATGTATCCGTTCGTTTCGAGGTCAGTTGAGGGAAGTCTTATGTCCCGGATTCTTCAACTCAAGTATGACGAATTGGACGCTATTGTCAAAACGTTCAACGGCGAAGGCGAAGATTTTGCCCAACTGCTCACTGCGACCCGTTTGCGATTGCAAAATTTACGCAAAGATTGGGCTGGCGAAGCAGCGGAAAAATTCTTCGCTGAAATGGAACAGGATTTGCTCCCGGCGCTGATGCGGGTTTCGAAAGCGCATTTCTTTGCGCAAGACGTTCTCATGAAAATTGTGAAAATTATCCGTGAAGCGGACGAAGAAAATGCCAATTTCTTCAAAAACGAGTTTCAGAGTGGTGAGGATTTCGGCGCTTCGGGCTTTGAAGCGGTGTTGGGGCGTGTGCCGGGCGATAGCGGAGAAGGTGGTTTAGGTGGTGATTTCGGCGCTTCGGAATTCGAGGCTGTCACGCAGAGACCGGAAGTGCCGGGCAGTGAAACCGGTAACACACAGACTCCCTCGCCCGAATCTTCTTCTGGTTCGCAGGAGTTTGAACGGGGTGGCGGTGGCGACCAGGAAGGCGGTAAGGGGGGTGGTAAGACCCCTGAAACGCAAACAACCCCTGCTGGCGGCGGTGGTGGAGGTGGCAGCAGTGCAACCAGCAGTGAGGGCTTACGCGGCGACCTGAAAGGGATGGGCGCCGGCATGGTAGACCAGACTTCGCAATCGGCTTCGGTTGGTTCGCGTGCGCCTGAAGACCTGCCTGACCACCTGTTTGGCAGTGGTGGTAGTGCTGGCGGTGGTGCCACGCCGCCGTCACCGTCACCTGGCGGCGGTAGTTCTGGCGAAGCCGTTCAGACATCCTCGCCAGGCACGGGCGCAGCGGCGGCTGGTGTGGCCGGCGTGGCTGGTAGTGCCGCAGCAGGCGCGGCAGCCAAAGCCATCAAGGATGCCAAAAAGGACAAAGATTGAACTTTGAGATTACTGGTGTCTCGAAAAGGAGGTGGTTCTATTCCAGATTGCACGTTTGCTCGTTTTATTTGTTTTTTGTCACCAATTCCCTGAAGGAGAAAGGATGGAGGTATGGCTGGATTGCTTCAAGTCAATTACGATGAAATGCAGGGCATCATCAAATTGTTGGAAGCGGAGGAGCAGGAACACCGCGCGCTTCTCCAACAGACCAAATCGAAAGTGGATGCTCTGCACGGCGATGGCTGGGTCGGCCAGGGTGCAGACCAGTTCTTTAACGAAATGAACGGCACGGTTCTGCCTGCACATCAGAAGATGGTTCATGCGCTTGATGTGGCCGGTAAGGTGGCTTCGCAAATTGTCCAAATCATTCGCTCTGCCGATGAAGAGACCAGGGGTTTCTTCAACAATATCGGCGCGTAATTACCGTAGTAGGAGGTCAAAATGTCAGACCGAATTCGCGTCAATTATCCTGCTCTGGAGGATATGGCAAAGCATTGCGAAATGGTGGCGCAGCGTTTGAATCAGACGGCAGCGATTTCCCGCAAAATTGCCGGGCAGATGCAAAATGGCGCGCTGCTGGGCGAACCTGGCGAAGCGTATGTACAGGCGTTGGGAGTATTCTTTCAGCGCGTGACCAAATTAAGCGCCAAATATCAGGAAGTTGCCAACGACATCAAGCAGGCCATTGCCGATATGCGCGCCGCCGACCAGAAAGCCGGGGGCAATTTCTAGGAGGTGACCTATGTTTGGACTGTTCAAATTTGTGGACGACCTGGTGGGCAATATCATCAGCCAGATTTTGCAACAGGTGCGCATCATTGAAGATGCCGTGACTGCACCTTTACGCGCGCTGGTTCAACAGGTGGTGGGCGGCATTTGGAAAGGCGATGGCGCGACCCGTTTTGTGAATGAGATGACCTCTGAGGTCATTCCCATGCTGGTCAACATTATGAACGTCAATAACGGTTATGCCGACGCTCTCAAAAAAGCGCAAGACCGCATGAATCAGGCCGGTAGGCAAGCCGCCTCACAGGCACAATCTCTGTTCGATGTCTTCTCGCAGATTTTTTGACCCGTAAAGAGAGGCAACTATGGCTGAAGAAGTCTATATGGATATTCCCGCCGTCGAGAAAATGAGCAACGACTTTAAGAACTTTGGCGAAGTTCTGAACGCCGTAGCGAAAGCGCTCGAGGCCATTAGTTTCGTGCTGAAGGCAACTGCCTGGATTTCCTTCGGTGCCACCGCTGCGCTTTCAGCGTTTGTAGACCGCATCAAGCCGAATGTGCAGCGTGCAGCCAACAAGATGATTGAACTCTCTGGCGATATTCAAAGCGCCATCCGGGCTTACCGCGATGGGGACTATTCTGGCTCGCGCCGTTTCTGCTAGAGGCTGGCATCTATCCGTCGGACGAACGCTTTCCGTCAGGCGGAACTCTTCCGATGTCTGCAATCAGGACGAGAAACCGCGCCTGCGCAGGGGAACCCAAAATCAGGCGCGGTTTTCTCTTTGGCTGAACTTGTTTTGCGAGGTGCTATGAAGCGTATCTGCCAGAAGTGCAACGTCATTTCGCAAGATTTCAATTTGTGGTGTCAGGAAACCTATTGCCCGGCAGAAAACGCCACCGAGATTTTCGATAATGGGGAATGGTTTGGCCCTATCGAAATTGTGCAGCCGATTGTGGTGACCCGCTCCGCTATCGTGTATCATGCCCGGCGCGGTGACGAAGAAGTGTTGCTCAAAATTGCCAATGTGGGCTGTGAAGAGAAGCTGCGCTCAGAAGCCAAAGCTTTTCTCACGCTGGCGCGCGCTGGTCAGCATCCGCTTCTTCCGGTGTTACTTCCGGCCCATCCGCAAGGCTCGGTAACGGCATATCCTTACGGCTGGACGGTGATTAACGGACGGGTGAAGTATTATGAAGTCTTCCGATATGCGGATGGCGTCATTTTGCGTAACCTTTTGCTTCGCAATCCTCAGCCCTGGTTTCAGCACGCTGGCTGGATTATTTTGAGCATCGCCGATGTAATTTTGTATCTGCACAAAGCCGGGCGGCTGCATTTGTGTCTCAATCCCGATGTGGTGCTGGTGCGCTTCGATAAGCAAGGTATTCCGCGCCCTATGCTGCTCGATTTGGGCGTGAGCGCTTCAGGAAACGCCGTCTTTGAGATGTGGAATCCAAACTATAACCTCCCTGCCTATACCGCGCCGGAGATGCTGGATGGCACGAAAGGCGCGGTGGGACCGGCCACCGATGTTTATGGCATGGGGTTGATTTTGTATGAAATGCTCAAGGGTCATCCGGCTTATCCGTATCATCTCAAAAAAGATGACGCTGTGTTAAAGAGTGTGTTGCAGACAGAGCCGCCCCCCACCGGTCGCATTGACTTGAAAAACATCCCCGCTATTGCCGAAAAGGCGGTCAGCCAGCAGGTTAGCCAGCGTTTTCCGGATGTCCTGGCGTTCGTGCGGGCGCTTCAGCCGAATTTTCCGCCCATCCCGGCAGAAAAGAAGCCGCGCGGGGTTAACTGGCGCATGGTGTTCATCATCCTGGCTTCGTTGCTGGCAATTTCGCTCTTGTTAATGTTCGCTGTGGCGACCGTCCCTTGAAAATGGAGTAACCGCGTATGGCAGAGAAAATCTATATTGACCGCCCGCCGCGCATTGAGCCGCAACTCCCTTCGGGGGTATATTCCGTTCCAAACCCACCCGATAACCAGGAGAACTACGGACAGCTGCTTCAGCAGGCTTTTTTGCCGATGATGATGATTCTGGGCTATATTTTGATGTCTTTTTTTGGACAGGGACGCAATCTGTTGATGATGATACCGATGGCGCTCTCGGTGGTTGGCACGGTGGCGCTGGCAATTTACACCCATACGCAGGAACGCAAACAGCGCGAACAGGCCGAAGCCGCCTACAAACGCCGAATCAGCGAACTGCGCCGTAAGATGGAAAGCGAACACGAACAACAGCGCATTTATTATTTTTACAACTACCCCAACCCCGAAAAAACGCTCGGTATTGCTGCCGACCTGACGCGCTCACCGGAGGCCCGGCAGGAAGCCATCCGCTCCGGCACGCGGCTGTGGGAGCGTCGCCCCACCGACCATGACTTTCTGCATTTACGGCTGGGAATCAGCACCCGTGCCTCGACTGTCATTTACAAAATTTCCGAAAACGAAAAAACTGAAAATCCGCTTATGCGTGAAGCCGTGCGCCTGGCCGAAGACTCGCGCCTGCTCTACAACGTGCCGGTAACCGTGCCAGTGTACCTGCCCTCCGATGACAGCCAGAAGAAGAAAGTGGAAAAAAAGCAAGAGCAACAGCAGGGCGAGGGCGCGCCCAAAGAAGAAACGCAAGAATCTAAGGGAATCACCGTCCGGCATTCTATCGGCATTACCGGCTCTTCGACTGAAAAAGTCCATGCTTACCTGCGAACTATGCTGGTAGATTACGCCGCGTTCCATTCTCCGCAAGATACCATGCTTTACGTCGCTGGCACAAATGCCGCACGTCCCTACTGGCGCTGGGCGTACGCCCTTCCCCACTGCAAAGAAGCCGATAAAACCGAAACGCTGCTCTTTGAGAGCGAAGAACGTCCCGGCGAAAATGAACCTGACCGCATGAGATTGTTCTGGAAGAACATTCGCACCCTGTTGGAGCGCCGCCGGATGCGCCTGCAAGACAAAGAAAGCGGCGCAGATGTAAAACTGCCCTTCTTGTTGGTGGTAGTGGATGTACGCACGCCGGCGCCGGAGTGGTCGTGCCTGCGTGACCTGGAAGGCGAGGCCGCCATTTCCACAATTCTCATGGACGGCCAAAAATTGGGCGCGGGCATTATCTTCCTGGTTCCCGAACGTGCGAAGGTTCCCAGTCGCTGTTCGGCTATCATCGAAGTAGATGATGACCCTGCGGATGAAGAGTCTGCTGTTTTTCGCTATGCAGAAACCGGGTTCAACACCGTGCGGTATGTTGGGACGACGAAACTGGTCTCTACGCAGGAAAAAGCCCGTGAGTTCTCACGCGCGCTCGAACCGGTAGATATTCGCCGCGGCTATGGCTCCAGCCTGGCAGCGACTGTGACCCTGATGGAAATGCTCAACCTGCAATCCATAGACGAAATGCAGGAGTTTGCCCGCGAAAACTGGCGGCGCAGCACGAACCCTGCCACCGCCGATTGGCCTTACACGGCGGTGGGTTTGCTTTCGGGGAATGAACCGCGCGTGTTAACCTTCTCGGCCAAAGCCGATGGCGTGCATGGCATCATCGCCGGTTCTACCGGTTCGGGCAAATCTGAACTGTTGATGACACTGGTCATCGGTTTGGCGCTCAACTTCAGTCCCGATGCGCTCAACTTCGTCCTGGTAGATTACAAGGGTGGTGCAGCTTTTGAGCCCTTTAAGCGCCTGCCGCACGCGGTGGACATTGTTTCCAACCTGGACCAATCGGCCACTGCACGTGTGTTTGCCTCCATCATCGCAGAACTCGACCGTCGCCAGCGCCTGAACACCTACACCAACTCTAAAGACATCGTTCACTACCGAAAAAAGGGATTGCACCTGGACCCGGAACGCCCGCCTTATCCGCATCTCTTCATTATCATTGACGAATTCGCCGAGATGATTTCGGGCAACCCTGAATTCCGGGCGCAACTCGAAAGCATCACCCGTCTGGGGCGGGCGCTGGGAGTGTCGCTCATCCTGGCGGCGCAGCGTCCGGTGGGGGTCACTGACCAGATGCGCGCCAACATCAAATTCCGTATTTCCCTGCGTGTGGAAACTCCCGATGACAGCCGCGAAGTGTTGCGCCGACCCGATGCGGCGTTTCTCCCGCCTGGTATTCCGGGACGCGGCTATTTGCAAATTGGCAATGAGAACATTGAATTGATTCAAACTGCTTACACCGGCGGCGATTACAAAGGCCCGCAGGAAGAAAACGTGACTCCCAACGTCATCTGGCTTGACCGACCACGTAAAACGGGTGGACAGAAGTCTACCGAACCGCCCAAATTGTATGATGTCATTGTCGAAATGCTCGCCGGGCTTGCCACGCAAGAATCTAAGCCGCAGTGGCGGCCCTGGCCGCAATTTTTGCCAACCCAAACGGGAGCAAATGTTCTCACCCTGCACTCCCCGCTTGATACGGCTTACATGTCCGATGCCGATATTGAACTCTTGCGCGCCTCTGATTCGCACAAGGTGAGCGGCTTCGCGCTCAATGAAAAAGCCCTGACTTTTTGGGAGGACGAATTCCGCTGGGAAGGCGCCGGCTGGGGCAAGACGGCGATGCGTCCACTGGTGGGGGTGATTGACAATCCCTACCAGGCCAGTCAGAAGCCGCTCAAAATTGATTTCCCCAATGGTCATGCGGTCATCTTCGGTGCTTCGGGGCGCGGCAAAACCACGTTCCTGCGTACGGTCATTACCAGCCTGGCGCTGACGCATTCACCTGATGAACTCCATATCTATATTTTGGATTTTGGCGGACGCGCGCTCACCATCCTGCGCGACTTGCCGCACGTCGGCGCGGTGATTACTTCGGAAGAAGAAGAGCGCGTTTTGCGCGTTCTCCGTAAGGTCAATGACATCATTGACCATCGGCAGGTTTTGTTCAGTGAAGCCCGCGTCAATAGCCTGGATTCGTACAACCTGGCACATCCTGAACGCCCTCTTCCTGCCGTGCTGGTGGTAATTGATAACTTTGCAGAATTCAAAGAATACTACGACGGTCTGATGGGACCACTCATCTCACTCGTGCGCGAATCGCGTGCGTATGGCGTTCATTTTCTGATTTCCGCTGACCTGCCGAATGCGTTGACTGGAAAACTCTATAACCTGATTACTGAACGTTTCACTCTGAAGCTTTCGGACCCCTCCGAATACGCCGAAGTCGTGGGACGCGGCGTTCCGGCAGATTTGAGTCCCATCCCTGGACGCGGCTACGTGCGCGTGGGGAACACGCCGCTTGAATTTCAGACGGCACTGACCTTTGCGCCTGAAGAAAACGACCCCGATGGGCTGGCGAAAATTAATCGGATGTGTGTGCGGATGAAAGAGCTATGGGCCGATGGCTGGAAAGGCGAACGTCCCTCCACCATCGAAACCCTGCCGCTGCGCGTTTCGCTTGAAAATGTCCTCCAGCAGGCGACTCTGCCTGAAGTGCGCCGTCTCAACGCGGTAATGGGGATTGACGACCGTTCGCTTGAACCGGCGCTGATTGACATTGAACGGCAGGGACCGCACATGGTTGTCATTGGGCAGCCATTCTCCGGCAAGACCACCACTCTGCGCACTATGCTGCTTTCGATTGCCTTTAACTATTCGCCCGATGAAGTTATGATGGTGCTGGTAGATTTCTCACGAAAATTATGGAAAGGCAGCGAGACCTCGCTGGCTGACCTGCCGCACGTTGTCCAAACCATTGACGACATCGAGCAGCTGGATGCCTGGTATGAAAATATGGAAGTCGAATGCGCTGATTTCGAGGCTCACCCCAAACGCCGAAAAATCATGGTCTTTATTGACAATTACGATGCCTTTACCGAAGAAGCCAGCCGCAAGAAGATGAGTTTCTTTGAGAACATGGCTGCGCTGGTGCGAAAATACCAAACCGAAGGCGTGTACCTGATTATCGGCGGTTCGCTGGCAATTCTGAGTGCTTCCGATGACCTGCGTAAAGTATTTGCCGCACCCAGTTTTGGCATTGCGCTCAAAACTGCCGATGCGGTTGGTCGTCTGAACGGGCGCTTTCCGCGCAGCCTGGCCGATGTGGAACTACCGCAGGGACGGGCTTTTATCGTCCGTTCCGGCGTAACCAGCATGTTACAACTGGCAACCCCTTACGGCAGCGATGACGACATCGAGGGTTCACTGGATGCCTGGGTGCGGAAAATTCAGGCGCGCTATCCCGACCAAAAAGCACACTGGCTGGCGCCCTCTCCAGAAGCCGGCTCGTCTGCCACAGAGAACGAACAGCCGTATACCAGGCTCAAAACCGAATCTGCGCCCTTTGCGTCTGCTCCTCCCCCCAACAAAACCGAGATAGGGAAATACAACATCGCCTTGCTCAAACAAAAACTGGTAGAAAACGGCCTGCCTGCTGACATGCTGGGCCTGTTCTCGGATGCCGACATCATCGAAAACGCCCGTGCGATGGGCTTGCTCGACGAAGAAAAAAAGGAGTAGGCCGCTATGGATGAATACATTGATGTCAAAATTGATGTGTTCGAGAACACTGGTCAACGCGCCCGTGTGCGCCGTACGCTTACCCCCCGTGAACTGATTCGGGAAATTCTTAAAGAATTTGATGACATCCCTGCCGATGCTCCCGAAAAATATGCCATCTACCTCAAGGGGGATGACCGACCACTCAAAGCGGACGACACCTTGATTCAGCTGGACATCCAGCCACAAGATGAACTGGTCTTCGACTACATTCGTCAAACCTTACGGCGTCCACTTCGGCCTGAACAGTTTGCGTACCTGCGGGAAGAGAAAACCGGGCGGCTGTTCGAGATTTCCTGGCAACCTGCTGTGTTGGGGCGTCCAACCAACGAAGCCGACCATAACCTGACTCTGGCGGTCAATGTGCAATCTATTCCTGATGGCATGACCATCTCACGCCGTCATGCGCAGTTCATCGTTTCGGAGGAACGTTATTACCTCGAAGTGCTGGCCGAGAACAACCCCGTCCTGCTCAACGGCAAGGAAGTGCCGGTAAATGCGCGACGGGAGTTGAAATCTGGCGATAAACTGGCGTTTGGGCGCAACAAAGTGACTTTCACTTTCTTCACCCATCCACCAGCCGGCGCCGATTTACGTCAGCCGGTCTCTGCTGCTTCTCCACGCCCTTCCACCCCGGTTGCGCCCTCTGCGCCGCCTGTTCCTGTGCCTGCGCCCGTGTCTGCCCATCCTGCGCTGGTGGTGGAACAGGCCAGCCAGCCGACCAACCTGGGTCAGCGCCTGGAATTGTTCACCTTCCCCTACTTGCTGGGGCGAGACCTGCCCCAATTGCGTGGTGAGGCCGATGTTTCACGCCGTCATGCTGAA
The DNA here is from genome assembly GCA_025056175.1 of Anaerolineales bacterium. GTDB lineage: Bacteria > Chloroflexota > Anaerolineae > Anaerolineales > Villigracilaceae > UBA5195. Next base: position 24,153 of record JANWWK010000003.1, on the reverse strand, counting down.
ATTCACTTCGACCCGGCGACGGCTCAATTTACCATCACAGATTTGGGAAGCACGAACGGTACGTTTCTGGAAAGCGGCGCCATTCCGCCGAACATCCCGTGTGCTTTGCCGCGCGGTAGTCGTGTCCGCCTGGGTCCGAGAGTGGTGCTGCGCCTGGAGGGGTAGGGCAAGCCTTAGACCGTGCTTCCCGCTCCGCATACCACCTCCAGTTCCCCTGCGTGCAGCTCCACCATCAATTCTTTGCCGTTGGTACAAAGCGTTTCCCCGTCCGCATGGGCGGGAAAATCGCCTTCCAGCGCTGTCACCCGTACCTGGCGCGCGCGCCGCATTTTGATTTCCGGCTGTCCCTCTTGCTGCCCCTGAATGAACATGGGAATCAACTGAAAAATTCGCAACTTGCTGGCCTGTTCTGCAATGCACAGGTCGAACAGCCCATCATCAGGACGACTGTGCGGGGCCATACGGAAGCCGCCTCCCATCCGGTAACCGTTCATAATCGAAACCATCAGCGAATACTGCTCGATAGGCTCGCCGTCCAGCTCGATTCGCAGGCGTGGCGGAGTGTAGTAGAAGAAGACCGTTTGAATAGCGCCAATCAGATAGGCTGGCAACCCGCGCAAAAAGCGTACTTTCAGAGCTGCAAAACCCACAGCCGCATCGAACCCGATGCCGATACCATTTCCGAAGAAACGTCCTTGCGGATAGTTGCCGCCTTTCACCAGGCCAACATCTATTTTGCGGCGTTTGTTGGATAGCAGAATGGATAAACTCCGTTCAAAATCGGCAGGAATGCCCACTCCGCCCGCGAAATCATTTCCCGTTCCAATGGCGATGACCCCCAGAGCGGCATGATTGAACCCGGCCTGACGAGCGCGCATCAGGCCGTTAAGGGTTTCGTTTAAGGTCCCGTCGCCGCTTGCGCTCACGATGACATCGTACCCTTCTCGTGCGGCCTGCTCGGCCAGTTCTGCGGCGTGCCAGGGCCGCTCGGTGCGCGCCAGGTGGTATGGTACTCTTTCTTCTTGCAAACGCTTTTCGATGATTGGGATAGATTTTTCGCCCAGGCCGCGGCCCGAAATGGGGTTGACGATGACGAAATATCTCATAACACCTCCAAAGTTTGTCGAGTTTACCACATACAACCCCATCCCCAAACAAAAAGCACGGACACGCCGTGCTTTTCGATAAAACCGTTTGGTTTTGTCCGTCTGCCTGTGTTACTTTTTGGGCTCGAATTCGGGAATGCGCCGGTAGGTTGCGCTCTGGTGCAGTGTTCGGGCCAGCGCCTGGGCAATTTCATCCATCGAGTAGGTGTCTTCATGCTCCAGGATTTGCTTCAGCAGGCGCAATTCTTCTTCCAGTCGCTTCATCTCTTTTTGAAACTGGCTCAAGGTTTCGCTGTTGGCCTGTTGTTTCAAGTTTTCTTTGGCCTCGTGCGCCCGCTCCAGCGCCTGCATGGCATTCTGGATTCGCTCTACCATCAAATCCCGTTCTGTCATCGCAGCCTCCCGGAAGCGTGAACGCGCCTCCTATTTCAGGATAGCATGTCAAACGGCATTTTGCAAGTCACGCGCATAATCTTCTGGCGTATCCAAATCTTTCAGCACCGTTTCATCACATTCCACGTACAGAATCTCGTCCGCATGGGTGTTCAAAAAGGCTCGTGCGGTCTCAGCCTGTGCCAGTTCCGGCCACATCTCGCGCCGCACCAGCCACGGATGTCCCCGTCGTCGCTTGAAACTTGGAACAAGCAGACGCGCGCCGGTGGTTTGCCAGGTAGAAACCATTTTCCGTGCGGATTCCAGACTCAATTGCGGCTGGTCTCCCGGTGCGATGAGCGCGGCCTGTATCTCTGCGCCGAGCGCTGCCAACCCCACCCGCAGACTGCTCATCATCTCCCCGCTTTCGTAGTGGGGATTGAACACCGTCCGCACCGGCAGAAATTGCGCCAGCTGCGCCGCTTCGGCCTCCACGGCTGGTCGTTCTCCGCCGGTCACAATAACGATTTCCTGCACCCCGCTTTCGGCCAGCGTCTTTGCCACCCGCCCCAGCACCGTCGTTTCCCGCCAGGGCAAGAGCATCTTGGGGCGTCCCATCCGACGGGACAGACCGGCGGCCAGCACAATTGCGGCGAGAGCCAATGAGGGAGAGCCGTTCATGCGTTTCTCTCAACCGTTTCTCTGTTTCTGGTCAGATTGCGATAATCGTCTTCGTTATCCACATCCAGCAACAGGTGCTCATCGTGCCAGGTGAGATATTCGACTGGAAACTGCCGCATCACCTCCCGTCCACCGGTATCTCCATGCAGGTTCATCAGCGCTGGGAACGTATCGCGGTCGAATAAGACCGGGTTACCCCGCCGTCCTGCAATCAGTGGTGCGACCACCGGGAATAAACCTTCTGCATGTCTCTCTTTCAGGGCTACCAGCACAGGCACTGTGACCTGGGGCTGGTCGGCCAGCAAAAAAATTGCTGCGCCAATCTCGTGGCGCGAGGTGTTATCAGAGTCCTGTGTTAGCGCCTGCATCAAACCTGCTTTTACGGAAGCCGCCTGCCCTTCCTGCCAGTTTTCGTTGCGTGCAATCTGCACGGGCAAATCCTGCAAAGCACGCTCCACCTGTTCTGCATACGCGCCGGTCACAACCACCACCGGCGAGAGGCCAGCTGAGAGTGCTGTTTTGGCGGTGTGACGTACAAACGGCTCGCCCTGGAAATCCAACAACTGCTTGGGCGCGCCGTAGCGTGAAGCCTGTCCTGCCGCCAGAACGATTCCGGCCACCTTCTCCTGCGCTGCGTACACGACGCTGCGCTGTATGCTCGCAATCACGACGGCATCGAAGGCTTCCAGCAACCGGGATGCCATTTTGCCTGCGCGTGCCTGTAAATCGTCTGTATCGGCCTGGTTCAGGAGGACAACCCGCCGCGCATGGTTGGGGATGTTCTTCAGACCACCGTCTGGATGTTTGAGGACCTGTATCAGCGCGTCTTCGTTGACCGGTTCTCCTGGGTGGAGGCCGCTCAACGCCCCGAAAATTTGCGGGCGATGGATAAAAGTCTCCTCCAGCGGTTTTCCCAACCCCTTCATACCGGCAGTCACGACCACCACGTCTGCAAACGGCGGGATGGCCGGTTCGTGCGCTGCCGGTGCCTTCAATGGCCGCTGACGTGACCCATCTGCCTCCAGAAAAAGCGGTACGCCCTGGGCTGTGGCCCAATTGCGCAACCAACTCAGTTGTTCCTGTGTTAGTCCGGTCACACGGGCAATATCTTCCCGGTACGGGCCGGTGACCAGAGTGACGCCGCCTTTGGGTATATCTTCTAAATGGGGTGCGCTTTCATTTGGTTGCCAGACCAGATGACGTTCAGCGTGTTGTGTTTGCCGCGCTGCCAGGTGTGTGGACGTGCTGACCAGTGCTGGGGCGCTTTCCCGTGCCGCCAGGAAGAGCGCCGAGGTTTTGCCTCCACCGCCGACAAATGCCGTGATGGCGGTTTGGGTCAGTCGAAGTGCGCGCACCAGCTTCATTTTTTGCTCCTCTGGAATTGCAGCAGGGCCTCCAGCACGCCTCCGCCAATGGCAAGCGCCTTATCGGAGACCAGAAAACAATATGCGCGCTGGTCGCGCGGGTCCAGGTCACCGATTTTCAATCCTTGTTTTACCTGCATGCCGGGCCGAATCAGCCCGCGCAACACCCCGGCAAAAGGCGCCCGGATGGCTTCCCCCTCCACTTGGGCAATCATCTCGCCAGCCTCCAGGTGGTCTCCAATCTGCGCGCATCCAATCACGATACCATCGCACGGGGCGCGCAAGACGCGGCGTGGGTCGCCTTCGGGTCGGCCGCTATCGGGGCTGGCTGCGCCATGCCAGTATACCCTGCCCAGCGTATGCCCGCGCTGGGTTTCGATGACGGCGTGGCAGTTTTCTCCGGCAGTAAAACCGGGCCCCAGGCCGATAACCAGCGGGTAGTTCTCCCTCAGCGATGGGGCGGTTTGTTTGAGCAGGCGGGCATCTATCAGGGCCGAAATGCCCAGTCCTAACGATGGGATAATCTCCAGGTCAGGGTCTACCAGCACAGGAATTTCGCGGTGTGCCAGGCATGCAAATACTTCGGCGCGCGTTTGCACGCGCCGGGCGGTTACATCTTCTACCGTCCAAACGCCCTCGTACACAGCTTCTGAAAATGAAACAGCCCGCCGTACGGCCAGCGGTTCCGGCAGCTCGGTGATGATGGTATCAAAACCCGCGTGGTGCAGACGCAGGGCAACACCGCTTGCCAGGTCGCCGCCGCCGCGCAGGAGAACGATGTCAGACATGGGATGATTAAACCACAACAACGCTTCAGCCGGTATTCTTCAGCCCGGCTGCAATCCCGTTGATGGTGAGTACGATGACCTGATGCAGTGCGTCCGCTTGCGGCGATTCACGCTCAGGCAGGGCGCGCAGACGTCGCAGAACTTCGACCTGGATGAAATTGAGCGGGTCAATGTAAGGGTTGCGTAAGCGCACGGCAGTTTGCGTATACGGCTCAGAATCGAGCAGGTTTTGATGTCCGCTGATGTTCAGCACCGCCTCCCGCGTCTGGTCATATTCTGTGCGGATTTGGCGGAAGAGCGTTTGCGCGCGCGTTGGGTGCGGGTCCAGGCTGGCATAGTGTGCTGCGATGTCCATATCGGCTTTGAGCAGCGAAATTTCGCTGTTATCGAGCAGGGTGCGGAAGAATGCCCATCCGGCATACATCTCTCGCAAGAGTGGCAGGTCGCGCACAGACAAGAGACCGCTGCCCAGTCCGTACCAGCCCGGCAAATTGTAGCGACTCTGCATCCAGGAAAAGACCCATGGGATGGCGCGGATACGGGTGACATCCGCCACGGCGGCGCGGGAAGCCGGACGCGAACCGAGTTGCAGCCGTTTGATTTCATCTATTGGCGTAACAGCTTGCCAGAACTCCAGAAAGCCTGGCGTTTCATATACCAGTTGACGGTAAGTGCGATGCGCAGCAGAGGCCATTTGGTCGAGTGCGGCGCGCCAGGCAGAGGGGATATTTTCGGGGTGAGGGTGCGGCGCCGAAGCCAGCAACACGGCACTGGCAATTTGTTCCAGGTGACGGTGCGCCAGTGTAGGGTTGGCATAGCGTGAAGAAATCACCTCCCCCTGTTCGGTGACGCGAAAGCGCCCGTGAATGCTTCCGGCTGGCTGAGCGCGAATGGCGCGGTTGGCTGGTCCGCCGCCGCGCGCTACGGTGCCTCCCCGTCCGTGAAAGATGGTCAACCGAATGCCGTATTCCTGCGCTGTGCGGGTTACAGCCTCCTGCGCCTGATACAGCATCCAGTTTGCCATCAGGTAACCGCCGTCTTTATTGCTGTCAGAATATCCAATCATCACCATTTGCTCATTTCCGCAAGCGGACAGGTTTTCACGGTAGATATCTGAGCGAAAGAGCGCAGTGAGAATCTCGGAGGCACGGCGCAGGTCGTCTACCGATTCAAACAGTGGACAAATCGGAAATCCGCCGGTGTTGCCTGTCCAGCGCGCCAGCAGCAATACCGTCAGCACATCGGCAGCGGAATGGGTCATCGAGATGATGAAGGGACCAAACAGTTCCGCTCCGTAAATGCGTCGCGCGCGTTCGACAAGTTGGAAGACCGCCCACGTTTCGGCAGTTGCGTTTGTTACGCCAGGACGAGGCGCGAGTTCGGGCAGGGGGTTGGTCAGCAAGTGGCTGAGCAGATGCAGGCGTTCTTCTGCTGGTAGCTGCTCAAAGTTTGGACACATCCCCAGGGCGCGCAACACTTCTCCCAGGGCAGCGTTCAGGCGCGAGGATTCTTCGCGGATGTCGAGCCGGGCAGCATGTAATCCAAAAATTTCTACCTGCCGCCGCAAGGTGAGCAGCCTGTCCTGCGCAATGCGTGCGGGAATGTGTGCCGCAATCATATCTAATGGCTGTCGCAACAGTTCCACGCTCACACGAGCCGGGCGCGGGTGTTGACGCAGCAGGTTGGACTTCATGTCTTCTTGCGAAGCTTCGGCCAATTCGGCGCTGAGCAGCGTGAGCGCCAGTCGGTATGGTTCGGCGGCATACCGTTCGGCGATGTAAGCGGCGTGTTCGGGAAATGGTCGGCGCGATTCGACCCATGCTATCAATTCTGCGGGTGGGGGCAGGCGGTTGGCGCTCAAGCTCAGGCTGCGCGCCACATCCTGCAAGGTGCGCCGATAGGTTTCTACTGTCAGCCCGCGATGCAGGCGCAAGGTTTCGGCGGTTACCTCGCGGGTGACGTTGGGGTTACCGTCGCGGTCGCCGCCAATCCACGAGCCGAGCGTCAGCCAGGCGCGGGGCGCGCGTAAGCCAGGATAGTGCCGTTCGAGCGCGTGGTCCAGGTCAGCATAGATGCGCGGGATGGCATCCCAGAACACCGATTCGACGAAATATAGCCCGGTGCGCACTTCATCGGTTACGGCCAGTTTAGCAGTGCGGTCGCGGTCGGTCAGCCACAGGGCGCTGATTTCGGCACGCATGGCGTCTTTGAGGGCCTCTTTTTCGTGCGGTAAGAGGCCGTTTCGATGGTAGGTTTCCAGGAGCGTTGCAATCCGTTGCAGTTTAGAAAGCACGGTACGGCGGCGGGCTTCGGTGGGATGAGCCGTTAACACCAGTTCAATCGAAAGATGTTCGAGCAGGTCGGCCATTTGTTCTTGAGTGACGCCCCGTTCTTTCAATTGGATAATCGCTTCCTCAATCGAATCATGCACCGGCGCCGGGTATCGCTCTGCCGCTTGTTGCCGTAAAACGTGAACACGGAAGGTTTCTTCAACGACGTTTACCAGGTCAAAATAAGTTGCAAACGCGGCCGCAACGGCGCGTAAATCGGAGGGCGAAAGTGCTGCTACGATGGCCTGTAGATGCGTTTCTGCTCCCTCTTGCCCGGCGCGGCGGGCTTTGGCTTCGGCGCGGATTTGTTCCTCGACCTGGAAAATCTCCGGCGATTCGAGTTCGGATAGAACTTCGCCCAGCAGGTCGCCGAGCAGGTGGATGGATTCGGAGAGTTGCATGGAAGGTTCCTTTTCCGGTCGCTTCTTACGGGCTTAAGGAAGTTGGGATGAATTGGCTTGCTTTTCCTTCCAGACCCGCAAAACAGTGATTTTGGTGGGATGGTTGTAAGGCGCGGGGTCTACGGGTGGTGGGCGCAGGCAGGTGTGTGGATAACCCGTGAAATCTTGCGGCACCGGCAGGATGGTTTCGATGGCGAGATACCCGCTTGCCGAAAGCCGCTCGAAGAGCGCCATCAGGTCTCGGCCTGGAACGAAGAGGGCATTGTTCACCACCACCAGCCAGCCGCCATTGCGCACCAGCGGGCGCACTTTGTTAATCAACCGTTCGCTTTCGCCCTCCAGGTCTACGCGTCCGCGTCCGGTCACCGAGAAAAACGGTGGGTCGAGAAAGACGCAATCGAATGAGATGCCCTCCCTGCGGAAGCGGCTGACGGCGGGGAAGAAGTCTTCGGCCAAAAAATTGCGTTTTTCTATCGGGAATCCGTTGAGGGTGTAGGAAGTCTTGGCAACGTTCAGAAATTCGCGCTCGCGGTCCACATGCACCACCCGCGCTGCACCCCCGGCCTGTGCGGCTACGCCCAGGCTGCCTGTATACGCAAATGTATTCAGGACGGTCTTGCCGGCCAGGTTTTCAATAGCCCATTTTCGCAAATTGCGCGTATCCAGGTAGAGACTTGCGTCCTGATTCATCGTCAAGTTTACGCTGTAGCGCACACCATGTTCGACAATGCGCGTATCGGGGCGGTTGCCATACACCACCACGCCGCGTTTTTCTTCGGGAGTGCCGTTGCGGGTTTTGACAATCATCGTCTGTGCCCATGGAATCTCGGCACGCAGGACGTCTATTCCCGCGCGCACTGCCGCCGCGCCCTCAAACGGCAGGTCGGCGTAGTTGTACAGCACGGCAGTGGTGGCATACAGGTCTATCACCAGGTTTGGTTCGCCCTCGTAAAAGCCGTTGAATAACCGAAGCGCGTTTCGGTGCTGTTCATCGAACAGTTCGGCACGGGCGCAAAACGCAGTAGAAAGCAGGGAATGGATGGGCATGCTGTAATCAGGTTATGGAGCAGAGCTGTTTCTCGTCTTAAAACCTTCGACTGCTTGCTCCAGCGTAACGGGCAGAGGCAGGCTGTCTGGCCACAAGCCCTGTTGGGCAGCGGCGCGGGCGGTTTGGGTGTAACGTGAAACTCCAAAACCGCGCGCTGGCAGGTCGGAATGGGTCAGTACCTCATCGGGCGTCCCTTCCATCAAAATTTCGCCCTCATGCAGGGCAATCACCCGGTCGGCAAAGGCTGCAATCCACTCGATTTTGTGTTCCACCAGAATCACCGTCATTCCCTTTTGACTCATCGCGCGGATGACGCCGAACACCTCCCGTGCGCCAATCGGGTCAAGCTGGCTGGTGGGTTCATCCAGAACCAGCACGCGCGGACGCATGACCAGAATGGAAGCCAGCGCAACGCGTTGTTGCTGTCCGCCGGAGAGGGAATAGGGGGAGCGTTCTGCCAGAGACCGGATGCCGGTCAATTCCAGCGTTTCTTCCACGCGGGCTTTCATTTCTTCGGGAGGAATACCGAGATTTTCCAGCCCAAAGGCAATTTCCTCGTAAACTGTGTATTTTGCCCCTGAAATCTGGCTGAAGGGGTTTTGAAAGACCAGCCCCACCCGGGTAACCCATTCGCTCAGCGCAGTTTCTCGCACCTCGCGGCCTGCTACCCGTACCGAACCGCTCAATTCGCCTTTGAAAAAGTGGGGGATGAAACCCGAAATCGCATAGCACAGTGTGGATTTTCCTGCACCATTTGGGCCGATGATGGCGACAAATTCTCCTTCTTCAACCGAAAGATGGATGCCTTTCAGGACGGGCGTTTCGGTGAGCGGATAGCGGTATGTGACGTTTTCGAGTGTTACGAGAGCCATGCGTTTGCCCCCAGCGTGAGCAAAACCAGGAAGACCAATCCCCAGCGGATGATTTTATCGGTACGCGTGTCGGGCAGTTCGTGCAAAAATGTCTTGGGGCGTGGTGAGGTGAACCCGCGCGCCTCGATGGCGATGGCGCGTTCTTCGACCTCGACCAGAGACCCGAAAACCAAGGGCCCTACCAGCGGCACGAGCGCCCTCACCCGCTTCAGGAACGTTCCTTCGGTATCCAACCCGCGCGAACGCTGTGCCGCGATGATGGTTTGCGCTTTGGATTCCATTTGTGGGATGATTTGCAGGGTACTCACGATGACGTATGCCAGCTGGCTTGGCAGGCCGCGCCGTGTCAGGTCGGTCATCAGCGCGCTGGGGTGAGTGGTGAGCAAAAACAAGATGAAGGCAGAGACCATGACAAAAATACGGATGGCGGTGAGATACCCCTGAGCAAGCGTTTCGCTGGTCAGCCGCAAAAACGCAAAACGGAATAATTCCGTTTGTCCACCTGGCAGAAAGAACGACTGCATGACGAAGATGAAACCAGTTGCCGGTGCCAGCAGGCGCAGGGCGGCCCAGGCATATTCGCGTTGAACACGCCCCACAAAACTCAGCGGCGCAATCACCACCGCAATCAGCATGCTCCCCGTCCAATACCATGGGCTCAGGTACGCAATCAGGATGAGTGCGAACGTCAACGTCAGTTTGGTAAGTGGGTTCAGCCGGTGTAAGACGCTTTCACGATGGATGTAAAGCGAAAGTCGTTCGTGCATGGGGTGCATTTTACCCGAAGAAACGACCATCCCGAAGGCCGGGCGCAGCCTTCGGGATGTTTTTGCACTACCTGACGGCAGTTTAGCCCAGAATTCTGACGACGACGAAAGCCGCCAGCAAGACCAGCACAATCACCACGCCGACCGCAATGAACAATTGAGTCCGGTTCTGTCCTTTTTCGGCGGTGACGTTCTCTGGGCGGGGGAAGCGCGCCACGAAGCGCTGCGAGAGACCTTGCAGGATGGCAAATGCCAGCAACGCAGTGGAAATTTTATCAATCGGTTCGATGAGGAAGTTGGTGCTTAACACCGCCGAAACGATGTCCTGTCCCGTTTGCAATAGAAACGCCGTAATGAACGCCGACCCGCTCGCGGTGATGCCTCCGTACAGATACACAGAAATCGGTGTGCCAGAGACGACCGCGCCCAGGGCAATCAAAAAGCCGGTCACCACCACCTTCCACCAACTCTTGAACAGCCCGGCATTTGCACACAAGCCAGCGACCAGTCCGATGACTCCAGCCACCGGGAACCAGGGCAGAGCATTCGGGTCAATTGCCAGCCCCCAAATGATGTTGGAAAGCATTCCCGTCAGCAGGCCGGCCATTGGACCACAAACCGCCCCTACCAGCACCGTGCCGATGCTATCCAGGTAGAGCGGTAAACGAAGCAAAACGACAATCTGCCCGATAGCCACATTGATGGCAATGGCGACCGGAATCAGCACCCAGGTCATGATGTTGAAGTCTTTCTTGAGCCAGTTCATCTTCAGTATCCTTTCTGTGCATGGAATCATTTTGTGCGGAACGTCACCAATTAAAACACTCTTTGATGATTTTTGGGTGCAAGGGAGCGCACAGTCCTGAGCAGATTTGAGTCAGGTTGGGACGGATGCTTACGAAAAATCGAACTACGAACGAATACGACGGAATTTAGAAAATGAACTACAATCAACGCATGGATGGTGTCTTTCCCCTGGCTCTCGTCACCGGCGCTGCACACCGCTTGGGGCGCGTTTTTGCGCTCACCCTGGCGCGGCGTGGCTATGCCATTCTTCTCCACTATCATTCCTCCGCGTTTCGCGCTGAACAAACCGCTCTGGAATTGCGCGCACTGGGCGTGCCGGTGTTTCCTTTGCGCGCCGACCTGACCGACCCGGCACAAATCGAACAGATGTTTGGCGCGCTCGATGCCCTGCTTGCCGACCCGGCCAATCGTCTGTCCGGGCTGCATGTGCTGGTCAATTCAGCGGCGTTGATGCGCTCTGGGGATGTGCGCTCCGTGAGTTTAGAAACATGGGACGAAATGATGGCGCTGAATTTGCGCGCACCGTTTCTGTGCGCCCAAAAGGCGTATGCGCGCATGTCATCTGGCGGTCTCATCGTCAATATCAGCGACATCGCTGCCGGCCAGGTGTGGACGCGCTTCGGCGCTTACACAGTGAGCAAGGCCGGGCTGGAGGCCCTCACCCGCATCATGGCGCGTGCGTTTGCACCCAAAGTGCGGGTAAATGCCATTGCCCCAGGCCTGGTTCTCCCCTCTGAGGATACTCCGCCGGAAGAATGGAGCCGCCTGGTTGGGCGGTTGCCCCTGCCGCGTGCCGCGTATCTTGAAGAGATGGCACGTTCCCTTGAGTTTTTGCTTGAGAACGAATATATTACCGGTCAATCTATTGTCATAGATGGCGGCTATTCGCTGCTATAGCCTTATCAGGAGATTCCGCATGTCCGAAACCGCTGCGTTCCTTGCTGAGCGTTTGGCCGCCGAAGGCGAAAAAACAGCCGCTTTTTTCGAGGCGCTTTCGCCGCAAGACTGGCAGGCGCTGGTCTATTCCGAGAGCGAAGCCTGGACGATTCGCAGTTTGCTGGCGCACTTCGTCTCAGCAGAGCAGGGCTTTCTGAACCTGTTCCAGGACATCCTGGCCGGCGGTTTTGGGGCGCAAGAGAGTTTTGATATAGATGGTTATAATGCTGAAGAACAACGGAAAACCGCACATGTCCCGTCCCATGAATTACTCGTGCAATTTCGCGCTGCCCGGGCGCAAATGGTTGCGCTGGTGGCCTCCCTCACGCCTGAAGACCTGCAAAAACAAGGCCGACACCCGTTTTTGGGCGTCACCACGCTGGCCGAAATGGTCAAAATGGTGTATCGTCATAACCAGATTCATCTGCGTGACTTGCGAAAGCGGGTCTCCGATTGAAACCTATGCCTTCTCTTCTCACACTTGCGCGTTTGGCGCGGCCTGTTGATTTATTGCTCGCTCTGCTCACGTATGGGATGGGGATGGGTATTGCCCGCTATCTGGGCGGCGCGTTCCAGCCGCTTGTTCATCTGGCGGCAGGGATGTCGCTCTTATTTCTGCTGGCGGCTTCTCACTTGTTGACGGAATACTTTCGCCCGGCGCATGACCCCATCTTGCCCGGCGAAACACGCCGTGAGCGTGAAGCGTTGCGCGCCCTTTTGCTGGTTGTGGCGCTGGCCTTTGTGGCGGTTGGCGCACTGCTGGCTTTTTTCCTGTATCAGCAAGGACGTCTGCCACCGAACGACGCCCTGCTGTTTGTTCTCTATCTGTTGTTGTGTCTGGCACTGGGGGTACCGCCTATTCGTCTGATGGAACGCGGCATCGGAGAAATCATCCTTGCGTTTTTGCTCGCGGTTCTAACCCCGGCCATTCCATTCTTGATGGCGTTTCCCCGCCTGCATCCGTTTCTGACGGCCTTTACCTTTCCGCTCTTTCTGCTGGCGCTGGCCTGGCAATTGGCAATCTCGTTTGAGCAATACTCGGCCCATCTCAAATATGGGCGGCGTGTTCTGCTCATTCGTCTGACATGGCCGCGCGCCATCTCCCTTCACAATGGCCTGCTGGCGGTGGCATATCTTTTCCTGGCTGCCTTGCCATTTTGGGGCGTTCCATTTACGCTCACCTGGCCGGCTTTGCTCACGCTGCCACTGGCCGCCTGGCAGGGGTGGATGCTCCGCAACATTGCCGAGGGAGGCAAACCGTTCTGGAATGCTCTCCACATCGCTGCTACCGCACTGCTTGGCCTGACGGCTTATCTTATCACCATCACCTTCTGGTTACGTTAAAGCAAGAACGGTTTTACGCAGTTCGTACCTATGCCTGAATTCCTGACTCTCCTGCCTCCCGATTTGGCCCGCGAGAAACTGCTTGCTGCTCTCTCCCGGCTGGAACGTGCTTGCGTCATCGAAACATCCTCTGCGCTGGGGCGGGTGGTGGCTGACGATGTACTTGCCCCGCATTCGCTCCCGGAATTTCCCCGCTCGACGGTGGATGGCTACGCCGTGCGCGCACGAGATACCTTTGGCGCATCTGATTCGCTGCCAGGCTACCTGAAACAAATTGGAGAAGTGCCGATGGGGGCCTCGCCACGCTTTGAGATTCGTCCTGGGGAGTGTGCGCTCATCCACACTGGCGGAATGCTCCCTCCTGGTGCGGATGCAGTGGTGATGCTGGAATACACTCAACCAGCGGGAGAGGAAATCGAAATTTTGCGCGCTGTCGCAGACGGAGAGAATTTGATTCGTGTGGGAGAAGACGTTCAGCAAGGTCAGGTCGTAGTGCGGCGTGGAACGCTGCTGCGACCTGCTGAAATTGGCGGTCTGATGGCGCTGGGAATTACAGAACTGCGCGTAGTCATTAGGCCGCGCATCGGGTTGATTTCGTCTGGCGATGAAGTCATCCCGGCAGACCAGACTCCCGCGCCTGGCCAGGTACGTGACATCAACGCGCATACCCTGGCAGCGCTGGTGCAGCGTGCTGGAGGAGAGGCAAGGTTTTATGGCATTCAACCAGACCGCTTCGAGGCACTTCAGGCAGCGGCTCGGCAGGCGCTGGAGGAGTGCGATGCGGTGGTGATTACTGCCGGGTCTTCGGCCTCAACCCGCGATATAACCGCGCAAGTGATTGATTCGCTGGGAACGCCCGGTGTGCTGGTGCATGGCATCAACACCAAACCGGGAAAACCGACCATTCTCGGCGCCTGTGATGGCAAAGCAGTCATCGGATTGCCCGGCAATCCAGTCAGTGCTTTGGTCAATGGTTATCTGTTCCTGGTGCCGGTGATTGAAAAACTTCTGGGTCTGCCGATGGATAGACCGCGCCCCACCCTTCTGGCACGCTTAACACTCAATCTCGCCTCGCAAGCCGGGCGGGAAGATTGGTGGCCGGTGCGTTTGTTCTCCGCTTTACAGCCCGGAGAGCGAGGCGAAAACTGGTTGGCCGAACCGATTTTCGGCAAATCCAATCTCATTTTTACGCTGGTGGCTGCCGATGGGTTGATAAAAATTCCCCCCGATGCAACCGGTTTGAGCGCCGGAGAAACAGTGGAAGTGTTTTTGATGTGAACCTAAACGCGCGCCGCTTCTGCCAGTGCAGTCAGCAACAGGGGTTCTTGTTCGGGCAAAACCGTGCGGGGGTCGAGCAGAACGCGATTGTTTTCGGTGCGGGCGATGATGGGGGGTGTGCGCTTTCGCAGGCTTGCCAGCACTTTTTCGGGCGATTTGACGGACAGGCTCAGAACGAAGGTGGGAAGGGTTTCCCCTGGCAAACTGCCTCCACCGATTGCCGATTCAGACGGAACGACCTCGCCAAAACCGAGCCAGGCTTGCCAGGCCTGGGCGCGGGCTCGCAGCCTTTCGGGTTTTTCGGCCATCATTTGCCAGATGGGTATCTCGCGTTCGGCTTCGTCCTTCAGGTAGTGCAAAAGGGTGGCAGAGAGGGCGGCCAGGCGTGTTTTATCGGCGCGGACGGCGCGCGCCAGCGGATGTTTTTTGATTTTTGCCAGCAAATCGGCACGCCCCAAAATGATGCCGGCCTGTGGGCCGCCCAGCAGTTTATCGCCAGAAAACATGACCACATCGGCTCCGGCCTCCAGCGATTCCTGTACGGTCGGTTCGTGCGCCAGCCCATAGCGAGTGACATCAAGGAGCGTGCCGGACCCCAGGTCATCGAGCAGGATAGTGCCGTGTTGGTGTGCCAGCTCCGCCAGTTGTTTCAGGGAGGGTTCTTCGGTAAAGCCGGTGATGCGAAAGTTGGAGCGGTGGGCGCGCATGAACAGGGCAGGCGCGCCGGAGAGGGCTTCTTCGTAATCGTCCAGGCGGACTTTGTTGGTCGTGCCAACTTCCACCAGTTTGGCGCCGCTTTGTTTCATCACGTCTGGCACGCGAAAGCCGCCGCCAATTTCCACCAGTTGGGAGCGCGCAATGACCACCCGTTTGCCCCTGGCAAGGGCCGAAAGAACAAGTAAGACTGCCGATGCGCAATTATTGACCACCACAGCGGCTTCGCTACCGGTGAGTTGTGTGAGCAGTGCCTCGGCGTGAATCAACCGCGAGCCGCGTTTGCCGCTTTCCAGGTCGAATTCCAGGTTGCTATATCCACCCGAAACGGTGAGCATGGCTTGTATGGCGGCTTTGCTCAGCGGGGCGCGTCCTAAATTCGTGTGCAGGATGACGCCAGTGGCATTGATGACCGGCTCCAGGCTCGGTCGTACCCAGTCGGCCAGGCGTGTTTCGGTCAACTTCAGGATGCGCTCGATGGGCGGCATTTCACTGCCTGCGCGCACTTCTTCTCGCACAGTCTCTAACGTTTCGCGCAGGGCGCGCACGGTCAGGGGGCGTCCGTATGTACGTATCAGCCCGCTGCCTTGCTGGAGCAGAAAATCAACTGAGGGGAGGCTGCGGAGGCTGGTCATGGGGGGTAGAGAGCGTTTCACGGGTTCGCAGAAGGTATTCGATGGCTGCCAGTCCAAGCGCCAGCCAGAGACCAATTGAAAAATTGAGAATTCGACCAATGCTCAACCAGGCCAGCGCAGCGAAATACACGCCGAACCAGGTGGCCTGCCGGGTGATGATGTGCACGGTCACCGGTGGTTTGGATGGAAAGAGACGGTTGAGAAGATACACGAGTGGCAGAGCCGTGCCGGTGCAGGCTAACATGAGCAATGCAAAGAAGCCCCAACGCGGCCAGAGCGTGGGTTGGGTCAGGTTCATCAGCAGGTACAGGCCGCCCCAGCCGCCTGTGATGAGCAACAGGCTTGGGAACAGAAAAGGACGGTAGGAGAGGGATTCATCCATGGGTTGAATTATACCCGGCCAGCCGTCTTCCGGTGGCATTGGCGGCTCTCGGAAAGAATCCGTGTATTTCGGCGCGCATGGAAACGCGAAAGCAGGTAAAATAAAAGAGATGAACGTTTCTGAAGCCATTCGTACCAAGCGCGCTGTGCGTCAATTTTTGGAAAAGCCGCTCTCTGAAGAGGAAGTGCGTGCCATTTTGCATGCCGGGCGACGGGCGCAATCTTCCAAGAACATGCAAGCCTGGCAGTTCATCGCCATTCGCAACCGCGAAACGTTGAAGGCACTCTCAACTTGTGGTGAATGGGCCGGGCATCTGGCCGGGGCGGCGCTTGGGGTCGCCATTCTCACGCCCGACCCAACGGCCAGGTTTCAAACGATGTTCGATGCCGGCCAGGCTGCTGCTTATATGCAGCTGGCTGCCTGGGAATTGGGAATCGGCTCGTGTCCGGCATCCATCTATGAGCCAGAGCGGGCGCGCGAGATTTTGGGCTTTCCGCCCGAATGGCATTTGCGAATTGCCATCTCCTTTGGCTATCCGGCAGAAGAGAGCGTTTTGACCGCTATCCCCAAAAAAGGTGGGCGCCGCGCTCTCGATGAAATTGTGCATTGGGAGAGGTGGTAGTTCTTTTGCAGGGGGTGAATGGTGTCCAGTACGACGACAAACATCGTCCGGCTCAACGAAGCCAAGCGGATTCGACTATTCTACAATTTCACCAAAACCTTACACGAGCTGGTCAACCTGCCAGTGGGTATCTGGATTCCCGATAAACAACGCCGCCAGTTGCGCCTGGCGGCGTTTCAGGGCGTGCCAATGACCTTAAGGGAAGATGCTGTGGTTTTGCTCAATGAAGCCGATGTGATTGCGGATGTGTTTCGTGCCAGGCGCGCGGAGGTGGTTTCAGATATCCTGCGGGAACCGCGCTGGAAACATCGTCAGCAGGCGTTGGCACAGGGTTGGGTTGCTGCTTTGTGCGTGCCGATTGTCGTCAACGGCCAGGCAGAGGGGGTGATGACGGTATATGCCGGACCCGGACGCACTGGTAATCTGACGGGTCTAAAAACGCTGGTAGAGAATTTCGTTAACCAGATTGCACTCACCATCGAAGTCGAAAATCGGCGCGTGGTTTTGGAAGCGCTGATGTACATCAGCCAGAAGTACGAGACAGTTTCGGACAATTTGCGTGAGATTTTGCAGGCGATTGTCAATGCCAGTGCCGAAGTGCTGGGCGCCGATTGTGTTGTTTTGTATCCCTTTGATGCTGAGCGGGAGATGTATTACGACCGGGCGCACGTTGTTCATCATGGCTTGCTCGAACCGTTGGAATTGAGCGAAAAGCCGCGCGTTAAGTGGAGTATGGCAAACCAGGTGATGCGGGAAGGGGAGCTGGTGGTAGCCGATTTAGCGGCAGAATACCCGGAGCGGATGCACGACCACTTTATCGTCCGCGAGGGAGTAAGAGCGTTCATGGCGATTGCGCCACGTGCAAATAACCAGCCGCTGGGATTGTTGTTTATCAATTACCGCACTCCCCACCGTTTTAGCGAAGAAGAGAAGAACGCCATCCGCCTGTTTGCACATCAGGCCGGCATTGCCATCCATAACGCCCAGTTATTTCGCCGTTCGCAACGACAGGCGCAGGCGCTGAAGGAATTGCACGAAATTGGCTCTGGCTTTCTTTCGCTCCCCTATCGCCGCAAACTCAAGGATGTTTTGGACGAGGTTGCGCATACGGCCCTTAAGGCGTTAGGGGCCGACCTGGTCGATTTATATCACTACAACGAAGAAGAAGACCGCTTTCTGCTGCCGCCCTCACTGGCAGGAAACCGGAGCAGTCCCAGCCCCAAAACCATCCACAAAGATGATGTGTTGTATCAATTGTTCGAGGCGCGTATTCCCCTCTACATTACCGATGCGCAGCGTGACCCGCGCACCAACAGCCCGTTTCTTCCCAATCGTCCGGCAGATACGGAAACCCGTCAGCGCTTTGTGGTGCGTGAGCGCATTCAATCTACTGCTGCCATTCCGCTGATGATAGACGGAAAAACCGTTGGGGCATTGTTTATCAACTATCGGATGCCGCAAACTTTTCCCCAGCACCAGCGGGAACTGATTGAGATTTTTGCGGCAGAAGCAGCGATTGCGATTGCGAACATCAGTCTGTACGAGAGTTCGCAAAAGCGCGCTGAGGCCCTCAGCCGTCTCAACAGCGTATCCGAAAATCTCATCCAGTTGAGTGAAGGTTCTGCCGACCTGCCGCGTTTGCTCAAGCAAGTGGCCGAAGGCGCGCTGGAAGTGCTGGATGCTGACCTGGTGGATTTGTATCAATATGAGCAGAACCGAAACCGTTATCCAATGCCGGTTATTGAGGCCGGAAACCGCTATCAGCCGGTTTTGAAGGACAGGGTGTACCGCACCGATATTGCTTATGCTGTCGTCGAATTGGGACGCCCGCAGTATTTTCACGATACCATGAACGAACCTGCCCTGACCAGGCCGCACGAGGGCCGTTCTGAAGCGGTGACCGAACGCTTTGTGGTGCGGGAAAAAATTCAATCCATGGCGGCGGTACCAATGAAAATTGGGAATGAAATTGTGGGTGTGTTATTTGTCAGTTATCGCCAGCGGCAAGCTTTTTCCAGGGCTCAAAAAGAATTGATTGAGTTGTATGCCGCTCAGACGGCGCTTGCTATTCGCAATGCACGCCTGCTCATCCGCCGCAAGGCATTGGTCGAATCGGGCAATTTGCTGGCCTCGCAGGTAACGCGCTCTGAACGCGAATTGCTTCACCTCGTTTATGAACAGGTAGATAAGTTCATGGACAGCCGTAACCTGACGATTGTGCTGTGTGATACCGGGCGCGATGAATTTCGCCCGGCACTGGTCATACGCAACGGAGAGAAGCTTGTTGCGTTTCATTGGGAAAGCAGCCCGGAATGGCGGGCGCATATCATTCCCATTCTTAACAGCCGAGATGCGGTGTTTTCTTCGCGGCGTGCTGAGATTGATTCTGGCCATATTCAGCCGGAGCAGGTCTTCTTTTCTTCCTGGATAGGCGCTCCCATGCTTTCCGGTGACCGCGTGTTGGGCGCAATTGTGGTGTACCACGAACGAGAAAACACCTATACATTCGATGATAAGTCAGTTCTGCAAACGATTGCCAACCAAACCGCCGCTGCTTTAGAAAATATGCGGCTTTACAATCAGGCGCGCGCCGAAGTACTGGCCGAGCGGCAGTTGGCGACCCTGGGGCGCGCAATGGCCGCCCTGGAACATCGTATCAACAACACGCTCAGTATGATTCCACCCAACCTGGCGCGTCTGCGGAACCGCCTGGATACGAAAGATGAAGAACTCGAAGAGATTCTCGGCATCATCGAACGCAATGCCCGTTACACTGCCACGCTGCTCAAGCGCATTCGTGCACCGTTGTTGGAAGTCCGCCCGGAAGAAGTGGACATTAATGCGCTGGTGCGCGACATCTTTGAGCAGCAGCGCCGTGAATGGACGGCAGACCGCACCCGGTGGTTGGTGGAGGCCTCCATCGAAACCGCGCCCGATTTGCCGCCCGTGCATCTCCCCAAAGGGCAACTGTCTGAAGTTTTTCATAACCTGATTCAGAATGGGTATCGTGCATTGGAAAAAGCGCATCGGCGTTTGCACACATATCGAGAACAACTCCCGCCCGATGTATCGTTTGGCGGCGCTAAAATTCACGTCTGGACAGCGTTGGAAGATGGGAAAATCTGCGTACGGGTGAAAGACAACGTGCCAGGTGGGATTCCCTCCAAAATTCTGTCCCGCCTGTTCGAGAAACCGGTCTCGCCGGTCAACCAGGATGAAGGCTCCGGATTGGGACTCTGGCTCAGCAAAATGATTATGACGAGCCTGGGAGGCGATATTCGCATCGAATCCACCGGTTTGTTGGGGACCACCATGCTGGTTGAGATTCCCTTGCCTCACAACGGAGAGAATCATGATGCAGGGTAGAGTGCTGGTTGTTGACGATTTACCCGATGTGCGCAGCACGGCCAGCGGCCTGTTGCGTGATGCCGGTTATTTCACCCGCGTTGCGGCTTCGTTCCAGGAAGCGCTGGATGTACTGGAGACCGAAAGGTTTCATATTGCTGTTTTAGATGTGCGGCTCGATGAGAGCGATGAAGACAACCGCGAAGGCATGGCTCTGTTGCGCGAAATCAACCGGCTTTATCCGGCGATAGCGGTCATTCTGCTGACCGGATATGCCGATGCGGAAACGGTGCGCGAGGCCCTTCAACCCATTCATGGACGCCAACCTGCTTTCAGCGTCGTCTTCAAAAATGAGATGACCGGCCTGACCGATACCGTTCGCGCTGCGTTTCAAAATGCCCTGCACCTGAACCTGGATTTGGTCATTGAAGACCCGCACGAAAGCATTGTAGAACTGGCTGGCCGCATTCGTTTTCTGGTGGAAAGCGCACCCTCGCTCGAAGAAACCGTCATGCAAATCCGCGAGGTGTTCGGCAAACTGTTTTTTGAATGCGAGCAAATTCGATTGGGGCGCATTCAGCAGGGTTTCAGTGGGGCGGCCGTTTTTCATATTACACCCGTCTATCGAGAGCGGGGTGAAGGGCAAAGTGTGGTTGTCAAAGTGGGAAACCGGCAGGAAATTGGGGCCGAAATTGTGAACTATGAACGATATGTGCGCGGCATCGTGGGCGGTCACCGCATTCCTGAAGCCCTGCGCACTGCCGAAACCCGCGATATGGCCGGGATTTTGTACTCTTTCATTGGACTGGGCGGGCAGACCGAAAACTTCAGCACGTATTACCATGCCGCCTGGCTCGATGGCATTTTGCCGGTTCTCGATAATCTCTACCGCGAAACATTGTTTCCGCTGAAAGACCGCACCGGGCGAATGCGCCAGGCATGCGACTTGCGTGCTTTTTACCTCAAGCATTTACATCTCAACGAAGCCAAACTTCAGTCAATTGTCACCGGCCTGGAGAGAGAGCAGACGATGTTCCAAACCCTGCCGGATGGCACCTGGTTGTTCGGTGCGGAACGGCTGCCTGACCCCCTGCGTTATGCCGTTGAGGGAGATTTTCGCGCCGATGTCTTTTTTGCCACCATTCATGGCGATTTAAACGGACAAAATATCTTGCTTGACGCGCATCACGATACCTGGCTGATAGATTTTTTGACCACCACCGACGACGGTCACGTCTTGCAAGATTACGCCGCGCTGGAAACACACCTGCGCTTTCGCCTTGCGCCGGAAGCGGGGTGTAATTTGGAAACGCTTTTGCGCTGGGCGCAAGGGTGTTTCGACGGCAATTTGCAAAGAGTTCCACTTTCGGCGGCGATTTATGAGCATGCTGGTTTGCTCAAAGCGCATCAGGTAATGCTCCACATCCGCGTCCGGGCCGCACAAACCACCGGCTATACCGACCGCGCTTATCTGATTGCGTTATTTTTCAATACTCTGCGTGCGGCCACTTATCGCGAAGCCAGCGCTTTTACCCGTAACCATGCACTCTATTGTGCCGCGAAAATTGCGGCGCGGCTGTGCGCTTCAGGAGATTGAACAGAACGACCGTCAGAGCAGGCTGGCGGTCGTTCTGTCGGTGTTACATGTTGGCAAGGGCGAAGGTCAAATCAGTTTCAGTTTTTTGAGCGCCTGCTCCAATGCATCTACGGTCACCGGTTTGAGCAGGAAATCACGAGCGCCAGCCTTCATTGCGTCGGTGCGCGTTTGGGGCTGGTCATCGGATGTGCAGATGATGACCGGCACATTGACCAGGCGCGGTTCGCGGCCAACAAACCCCAAGATATCGAATCCGGTCACGCCGGGCATGTTGATATCCAGAAAAATCACATCCGGCGTCTCGACGCGCAAAAGTGCCATGGCTGGCCCAGGGCCATACGCCGGGCGCGCCTGTACGCCCAGGGCTTTCAGGACGCGTACCAGCGAATCGGCTGTAGAACGATTGTCGTCAATCACTAATGCTTGAGTCATGAACCTGCCTCCGCTATGATGGTTCCCATGATGCTCGTATCATATCCCGGAAGCGCGTTTACAGCATTTTGGAATGATTGCGATTGCATTAAATCAAACAACGGGCGCAATAAATCGCTTTCGGCATATGCTTTCGGAATGACCAGGTCATATCGTTCGTGGAAGAGCGGCACAAAATCGAGTTCGAGCGCTTGCGCTGCTGCTGGAATGCCCAACCCGCAATCGGCACGGCCTGAAGCCACCGCCGCTGCCACGCCCAAATGGGTATATTCTTCTTCATCATACCCGCGAACATCTTCCGGCGCAATCCCCAAAATTTTTAGATGATAATCGAGCAAGACGCGCGTACCGGCGCCGCGTTGGCGGTTGATGAAGGTCACATCCTCCCGTCTCAGGTCTTGCAGCGTCTTAATGCGTTTGGGGTTGCCGTGCTGCACCAGCAGTCCCTGCTCGCGGCGCACGAACCCGACCAGTTTAACGGGAATGCCTGGCAAGTAGCGCGGCAGATAGGATAGGTTGTATTCTCCTGTCTCCGGGTCGAGCAAATGCGACCCTGCCAGATGCGCTTCGCCACGCCGGAGCGCCACCAGCCCTGCCTGTGAACCAACATTTGCTGAAACCAGCCGCCGGTCATATTCAGCCAGATGCTGTGCCAGCATGTCGAGCAGGACGTCGTGCGAGCCGATGCAAAAAATGGTGCGCTCCAGGTCGCTGAGCGGACGTAACAACTGCACTCGAACAGTTTCTCCTGCTTCGACACCCTGTACACCGCGCGGCAAAACCACCAGCCCATCGGCGCGCACCAGCGATGTGATGACTCCTGCACCGCGCGCAATCGGGGCGGCAAGCGTTTTTTCTCCCACTTTGCCTACCACCACGCGCACGTAGTCATCGTCTCCTGGTGGTGAGACGGTTTTGCGCGTGATGTTGGCTGTAATCATGGGTGGTTCTGCACGGCGACGTCCCAGCCAGCGCGCGATGAGTTCTTCCACGAAGATTTCTACCGTCAGCGCGGCAGAGACGGGATAGCCGGGAACGCCGATGATGGGGATTTTTTGGAGTGGTGTTTTATCGTTTGCCTGGCGTTCAACCATTCCTAGAATGACCGGGTGACCAGGCCGAACAGCGATGCCGTGTACCAGCAACTCGCCCAGCGATTCTACGACCCGCGCCGAGAAATCTTCGCTGCCGGCGGAGGAGCCGGCATTGAGCAGCACCAAATCGCACATTTCAGCGGCCTGTTGCACGCGCGCGCGGATGGCCTGGAAATCATCGGGCGTGATGGGAAACCGGATGGGTTCACCACCCATGGCACGAATTTGCGCTGCCATCACCAGCGAGTTGTATTCCAGGATGGCGCCGGGTTTGAGCTCTGTCCCTATCGGCACAAGTTCCGTGCCGGTTGGCAAAATGGCAACGCGTGGGCGGCGCGCCACGCACACTGTGGTATGGCCGGAGGCTGCAATCGCCCCTAAATCGTAGGGTTTCAGCACCTGGCCGGACGGTAAGACCAGCTGCGTTGCCACGATGTCTTCTCCCAGCGGGCGGACGTTGCTCCACGGAGGCACTGCCGCGCGCAGGCGGATGGCCGCCGGCTGACGCGGATGAGGGGCAATCCCTCCCTGTTCGTCGAGCGGTTCGATTTGTTCAATAGGGATGACAGCGTTCGCCCAGGTTGGGAGGGGGTCACCCGTGTCCACATAGGCAGCCTGTGTGCCAAACGCAAGCGTGACTGGTGCCGTTGGCATCGCCCCAGCGGTGTTTTCAGCGCGTACAGCAAACCCATCCATGGCGCTGGCGTGATAATGCGGAGACGATTTACGCGCCCAGACTGGTTCGGCCAGCACGCGCCCCAGCGCCTGGTCATCCAGCGGCAAGACCTCGGCGCCCAGTACGCGCCACAGCCCGGCTTCGCGCAGGGCGTTTTCCAATCGTTGTATGGCTTCGGAGAGGGGAATATCGTGCAGATAGATGCTCATGAGGAAATTATACATAACTTTTGTCCACCCTCTTGACTTGGAGTTACCTCCAGGTGATACACTATTTTCAACGAGGTGAACCATGAAAATTGCAGAAGTGAGCGAAAAATACGGTCTTTCCGCGGATACGCTGCGTTATTACGAGCGAATTGGCTTACTGCCACACGTCAACCGAAACGGCAGTGGCGTTCGAGAATACAGCGAAGCAGATTTGCGTCGGATTGAATTCATTCGATGTATGAGAAGCGCTGGATTGCCGATTGAGGTGCTGATTGATTATATGC
Organism: Anaerolineales bacterium; assembly: GCA_025056175.1. Taxonomy (GTDB): domain Bacteria; phylum Chloroflexota; class Anaerolineae; order Anaerolineales; family Villigracilaceae; genus UBA5195. The sequence goes on along the minus strand of JANWWK010000003.1, from coordinate 69 downwards.
AACTCATCGAACAGGGCGATAGTACCATCGAAGCGCGCAAGGAAATCCTGGTCGAGCAGCGTGATTTGC
>JANWWK010000080.1 GCA_025056175.1 Anaerolineales bacterium | reverse complement strand
AGCCTGCTATAATTGCCGCATGAATCCGTACCCTGCGCGTGAAGTGCTGGTTTCCTGCGGTGTGCTGGCTTTGGTTGCCTGCCTGCTCAGCGTGGTCTTTGCGCTCATTTCTGCTGTTTTGCTGCTCTGGGTGGTATGACCCTCGAACTTAACCGCATTCAGGCCCTGTGTTTCGACGTAGATGGGACGCTCAGCGATACCGATGACCTGTACGTCGAAAAGTTTCTTCCGTTTTTCCGCTTTGCGCCAGACCCGGCACGCGCTGCCCGTCGTTTTGTGATGTGGGCTGAAAGCCCAGGCACTCTGCTGATGGGGCTTCCCGACCGGCTGGGACTGGATGACGAACTGCTTCGATGGTATGACTGGCTGAGTCGCCGCGTTTCGCGTCCTTTACGGCACTTTTGCCTGATTTCCGGTGTGCGGGAGCTGCTCACAGCACTCGCGCCGCGCTACCCGATGGCGGTCATCAGCGCGCGCGATGAGCGTTCTACCCGCGCATTTCTCGACCATTTCGGTCTGACGCCATTCTTCCACGTCATCGTCACCGCGCTGACCGCCGAACACACCAAACCCTATCCCGACCCGGTCTATTTTGCCGCGCGGCAAATGGGAGTTCGGCCCGAACACTGCCTGATGATTGGCGACACAACGGTAGATATTCTGGCTGGAAGGCGCGCCGGCGCCCAGACGGTGGGCGTTTTATGCGGCTTTGGTGAACGTCGCGAGCTGGAACGCTGTGGCGCCGACCTGATTTTAGAACGAACGCCTGACTTACTCCGCGCGCTGGAGCGGGAAGAAGCACAGTTCATGCCTCATGTGCAGACCCCATGACGCATCATTCCTCCTCCACCTTCGGTTTCGAGCCAATCTCCACCAGTTGCACCTGCACCTGGTAGCGCTTCTCGCCAATGGCAATTTTGCCATTCCCATAAAAACCGCGCGAACCGGTTTTGAAGGTCTTCTCTTCGGCCATCATCAGGCCCACCACCTGTCCATCTTTTTTGATTTCGACAGTAATCATGAGCATTTCTCCTGCGGGGGATTGAAAAGCATTTGGATTGTATTCGATTTTGGAGCGAAAGACGGCATCTTCATTCTTCCCGTCGTATCGCAATCAATGTAATGTCATCGGAAAGTGGGGACTGTGCCGTGAAATCGGATAAAGCCGTCTCCAGAGCATCCAGCATCGCTGCAGGCGGGTATGAAGCCAGCGAACACAATAGCGCAGATAAACGTTCTTCGCCGAACATCTCTCCATCGGGTGAAAAGGACTCGGTCAGGCCATCGGTGTAGAATAACAAAACATCGCCTGGAGAGAGTTCGATGCACGTTTCTGCCATTTTGACGCCCAATTCTACCCCCAGCGCCATGCCGGTGCGGGTGAGCCGTTCCAGGTGCACGCCGGAGGCAGTCTGCTTCAACCACAATGGTGGGTTATGTCCGGCGTTGGCGCAGGTAAAACGCCGGGTGTGCAAATCCAGCACGCCATAGACGGCAGTCACAAACATTCCCTGTTCGGCATCAGGATAAAGCAGTTCATTGACTCGGCATAAGGCTTCGGCGGGCGATTCGGTCTGTAAAACGGCGGCGCGAACCAGTGTGCGGGTGAGAGCCATGAACAAAGCCGCCGGTACCCCTTTATCAGCGACATCGGCAATGAACAGGCCGAGTTTTCCGTTCGGCAGTTGAAACAGGTCGTAAAAATCACCGCCCACTTGCCGCGCTGTACGCCAGCGGGCCTCCAGCTGCCAGCCTGGCAAATGCGGCAGGTCTTTGGGCAAAAAGGTCTGCTGAATCTGGCGGGCCAGTTGAATTTCGGTTTCCAGGCGTTCGCGGGCCACCATTTGCCGCTGAAAGAGGTCATTCTGAATGGCAATGGCGGCCTGTTGCGCCATACCGTTAAGAATTTCCAAGCGTCGAGCGCGGAATCGCCGTCCAGCGGGTGCTTCTTCTACTAGCATGACGCCAAAGGCTTCTCCTTTGACCATCAGCGGCAAAGCAATCAACAGCCGTTCGTCACTGTGCATCCATGTATCGGCTTCCTCTGGCGGGCAGGGAAGCATCTCAAACCAGGCTGCCGGGCCGCGATGCGCTTCACGGCTGATGGTCGTTTCACCACTTTCCAGTGCGGCAGAAAGCAGAGGTATTTCTTTGCGCGCCAGCGGTTTCCAAACCAGGGGGCGGAGTTCTTCGGGAATGCCGTAGGATTGGGCAGGGCGTAACAGGTCTTGTTCTGAGTCGCAGATGTAAATGGCAGCGCGTTCCACCCCAACCAGGATGGGCATGATGCGAACGATAGCGCCCAGAATTTCATCCAACTCCGAAAGGCTGACCACGGCCTGCGCCACTTGCAATAAAGCCGCTGAAGCATAGGCCTGCTCTTGTGCGGCATCGTAGAGACGTGCATTTTCAATGGCGACGGCGGCATAACTGGCAAAAGTGGTGGTCATCGCCTGGGCTTCGTGTCCGTAGCGGCCTGGCGTATGATGCGCCAGGGTAAGGATGCCAACCGATTGGTCACCAATCCGCAAAGGGACGGCAATGGCAGAGTGGTCAGGAGCAAAGCCGGCTGCCAGTGCTGAGGGGCCGCTCGGGTCGCCGGGTTTGCGGATAAAGGGCTTGCGCGAGAGCAGTGCTGCGGCCAGCATGGTATTGGCTTCGGGGTAGCGTTCGCGGGCGCGTTCCAGGTCATCGGCGCGGGCGCCATGCACCGCCGCGCAGTAGAGCGTATCTTCATCGAGCAGCCAGATGGCCGAAATATCGGAGGGCAGGTTGCGCTCTAATTCGGTCAAAATCGCATCCAATACCTGATCCAGGCTGGCGTTTGCCGAGAGCAACACGGCCACTTCGCGCAGGCTATCAGCCACCTGCCGCCGCCACTGTTCCGAGCGGTATAAATCGGCATTGCGGATGGCGGCGGCAATGAAATCGCCCAGTGTCTCGATGAGCAGTTTATCTTGTTCGCTAAAGGCGTTCAAACGGTCAGATTGCACATCCAAAACACCCAGGACCTGTCCGCTGAAGACAAGTGGCACGGTCAGTTCGGAGCGGGTGTTGGCCGGGGGCAGGGGCGAGGGCTGGTAACGCGGCTCGGCATCGACATTGTTGGCGAGGATAGTTTGCGCATTCCGCGCTACCCAGGGGATGATTCCTTCTGGCTCGTCCAGGTCAATCACATACCCTTCCAGCGCATCGGAGCGCGCGCCGGAGCCGGCTTCGTAGTGAATCTGTCGCCGGGTCGGATGCACCGTAAAGAGATGCACATACGGAAACCCAAAACGGGTGTGAATCAGTTCAGCCACCTGTCGCATCAGTTGATGCAAGTCCAGAATGGACGTAATTTGCTTGCTCACCTCGCCCACCACGCGCAGCTGACTGGCCTGCCGTTGAAGACTGCCATACAAACGCGCACCCTCAACTGCAACAGCAACGCTGTCGGCCAGGGCGCGCAAAACGAGCAGGTCATACGGATGGAAGGCATTCAGCTTGTCCGATTGCACATCCAGCACGCCCAGTACGCGCTCTTCGATTTTGAGCGGCAGGACTGCTTCGGCGCGTGTTTCGGGTAGACTATCAATCAGGCGGTAAGCCGGGTCCTGGCGTACATCGTTCACAATCCGTTCCTCGCCGGTGAGGGCGGCCAGGCCCACCAGGCCCTGTCCCAGCGCAACATCGAAGGACAACTGCTTGCGGCTACCTTTCTTGCGCGTAGCGCCACCAGAGCCAGAGCGGAACGTCAGAACGCGCTGACCCGGTTCGAGTGTAAAAATGCCGACGTAGTAATACTTGAACGTGGATTGAATCAGCCGGGTGACTTTGTGCGCCAGCTCGTCCAGGTCGGGTTCGTTGGCAATTTGCGCGGTGACGGTACGCACCAACCCCAACTGGCTGATGCGCCAGCGTTCGACGTTAATGCGATGCCAGGCAACCAGCGCCACCGAGGCCGTGCGCGCCAGACCTTCCAAAAAATCGAGTTCGCGGCGGGTAAACGTCTGCCCAGCGCGCCGGATTTGAATGGCGCCCAAACCAATTTCCTCATGTCGGAGCGGAACGGCAACAGTGACCATGCCGTCGGCTTGTTTGTGCAGAGTCTTTTTTTCCGCCAGACACAAACGCATCAGTTCTTCGGGTGCTTCAGGTGGGAAGACGCTCTCGACCCAATCTGGCAGGCGAAAGGCGGTTTCATCCAACCACAACAACGTTTCCCCGGGTGCCAGGCGCGCTGCGGTTTCGAGTATTAAATCGCGTTGCGCGGCAAACGTGCTGGAGGCCAGAATGCGTTCTCCCAGGTCGAACAAGTCGGCGTAGCCAGGTTTACTGCGCCGCGAGGAATGTTGCACCCGCTGTCGCAGTTTGACCATCGTCAGGGTGTTGCCATGCTCTGGCGACCAGGCGAAACGCACGTCGTCCATCAATTTCCGCATGAAGAACAGCCCCAGTCCACCAATTGGACGGTCTTCCAATGCTGCTTCTACATCTGGCTCGGCCACCGTGTCTGGATCAAATGGCTTGCCCTGGTCGCGGATGACGATGGTCAGCGCTTCGCGCGTGGCAAAGGCGTTAATTTCGATGCGTCCATCGGGGATGCCCTCATAAGCGTACTCGATGATGTTCGAGCAGGCTTCATCTACGGCCAGTTGCACGTTGTAAATCTCGCGTTCGTCCATGCCGGCTTGCCGGGCTACTTCCCCCACAAAAGCGCGGATGGGGTCCAGATTCTCAAATTGGGCAGAGAAAACGCGGGAGGGCATGGTAAATCAGGAATGCGGAAAGAGGTGAGGCAGTCTTGTCAGGCGAGGGGAAAGTGCGTCTCCGGTAAATCAGAAAGCCGCCTGGAGAGGCGGCTCAAATCGGTTCAATCTCATCGCGGGCTTAAAAACTGCCCACAGCGGTCGTAACATCGGGGTAAATTTTGAACAGGCTGGTGAATCCGGCCAGTTCCAGGGCTTTGTAAATGCTTTCCGGGACGGCGGCCAGCACCACTTCGCCACGATTGAAGCGTTTACAATTCCGTTGCGCGGCAATCAGGGCGCGGAAGCCGGCGCTGGACATGTATTCCAGCCCAGACATATCAATCACGATTTTGAAACGGCTCTCATTGTTGATGGCTTCCAATGCTTCCGCCAGTTTGGGCGCTGTAGCGCTATCGATGCGGCCTTTGACCGTCACCAGGTCGCAATGTTTGAATTGCCTGGTCGTGACTTCCATCCGTTCCTCCGTAGGTGGTTAAAAAAGTACCCCGCACATGCCGTGAGCCGTAAAGTTCTGAACCTGCATACGCAGGTTGGGCTTCTGACGCGCATTCCCGCCTTGGCCGAAGCCTATCGCGTTCCTGCCGCGAGATGGAAGCCCTTTCAGAGGGTGTTGGCTCAGAACCGGTGAGACGGCAACACGCACACAGCAGGGTACTTTTTTTATACCACAAAACTTAATCCACAGGGAAGAGGAAAGCGGCCTCTGTTTCCAGGCAAACGTTGTCGCCACTCTGCGGACTGACCCACCAGGCCTGAAGACCAGGCAGCCTTTCTTCCAAACCAGCCCGACGTGGCAAAACCATCAGGTAAGAGTTGCGTTAGATTATCCGTGCGGTACTTGCATCGCACCTTCGAGAGTCATAGAATAAATCGGAAGGTGAAAGTATGGAATATAAGGATTACTATAAGACACTCGGTGTTTCGCGGTCGGCCAGCGCCGATGAAATTCGCTCGGCCTACCGCAAACTGGCGCTTAAGTACCATCCTGACCGCAACCCCGGCAACAAACAGGCCGAAGAAAAATTCAAAGAAATTAACGAAGCCTATCAGGTGCTTTCGGACCCGCAAAAACGCGCCCGCTACGACCAGTTAGGAAGTGCGTATTCTGATTACACACGGCGCGGCGGCGCGCCCGGCGGCTTCGATTGGAGCGCCTGGACGACCGGCAGCCCCTATGGGCAGGCGCAACAGGTCAACCTGGACGAACTGTTTGGCGCAGCAGGCGGTTTCTCCGACTTCTTCCGCACCATTTTTGGCGGCATGGGTGTGGGCGCACCCGATGTGGATTTCCGGTACGAACAACCCGCCCGTGCCATCGAACACCCCGTCAGCATCAGTTTGCGTGAAGCCAGTGAAGGAACGACTCGCCTGCTTTCGATTGGGGACGTTCGCAAGCAGGTCAAAATTCCACCGGGCGTCAAAACCGGCACAAAAATCCGCGTGCCGGAGGCAGCCCCAGGTGGCGGCGACGTGTACCTGAAGGTGACGGTAGAGCCAGACCCGAACTTCGAGCGCGATGGCGATAATCTGACGACCACCACCACCATTGACGTGTTCACCGCGCTGCTGGGCGGCGAGGCCGAAGTGCAAACTCTTACCGGGCGCGTTAAGTTGACCATTCCGCCCGGTACCCAGCCGGAGCAAAAGTTCCGTCTGGCGGGGCGCGGCATGCCTAACCTGAAAAATCCCCAATCAAAGGGCGATTTGTTCGTCAAAGTCAAAGTGACCTTGCCCAAACAACTGACTGAAGAGCAAAAACGCTTGCTCGAAAAGGCAAGGGATTTGGTGCGTCATTCGTGAGCATGACGCTACAACGAATGCAGGAGAACGAACGTATGAGAAAAAATATCCGTTTACTGGTGGTCTTGTTGACGCTTCTGATGGCGTCTCTGGCTTGCCGCACCCTGCAGGGCATGGCAAACCCGCAGGCCATCCCCACACCGGTCGTCTCGGTGGTGGCAACCCCACCCGTCAACCCTCTGACGCAGGTCGAAACCGCCTCCGGGCTGGCCGAGCAAGAATTGCTGGTGGCGCTTTACGAGCGCGTCATTCCTGGCATCGTCTCGATTCAGGTGACAACAGATGGCGGCGGACAGAGCCAGGGTTCGGGATTTGTCTATGACAAACAGGGTCACATCATCACCAACGAACACGTGGTAGATGGGCAAACTCGCATGGAAGTCACTTTTCACTCTGGCTTCAAGGCGTATGCCCGGTTGGTGGGCGTGGACAAGGACTCGGACATCGCGGTCCTCAAAGTGGATGCACCCGAGTCAGAACTCTTCCCGCTCACGCTGGGCGATTCTTACCAGGTCAAAGTGGGACAAAAGGTTGTGGCAATCGGCAATCCGTTTGGCCTGAGCGGGACGATGACGACCGGAATTGTTTCGGCGTTGGGACGCACCTTGCCCTCTAACCGACAGAGCGCCGGTGGCGGCTTCTTTAGCGCTGGTGACCTGATTCAGACCGATGCGGCCATCAATCCAGGTAATTCGGGCGGGCCGCTCTTCAACATGAACGCTGAAGTGATTGGCATCAATCGCGCCATCCGCACTGTCTCCTCGACCGCGATGGGAGAACCGGTCAACTCCGGCATCGGCTTTGCCATTGCCATCAACATCGCCAAACGCGTCGTGCCGGAAATCATCCGTACCGGCAAATATGATTATCCTTACATGGGCATTTCTTCGGCAGATGACCTTTCGCTGGAGGCCATCGAAGCACTCGGCCTGCCGCAATATACCGGCGCTTACGTCACCACCGTCGTCCCCGGCGGCCCGGCCGATAAAGCCGGAATCCGCGCTGGAACGCGCGATATTGGTCTGGGGCCAAACCTGCGTGCCGGTGGCGACCTGATTGTGGCCATGGATGGTGTTCCCATCAAAAACTTCGATGAGTTGTTGCGTTATCTCATCAACAACAAAAGCCCCGGTGACCAACTGGTTCTCACGGTGATTCGAGATGGGCAGAAGCTGGATATTACTCTGACGCTCGATAAACGCCCATAACGCGCTCTTGTTGCCCTCCAAACGCGCCGACTGTATCGGGTCGGCGCGTTTTTATGTGGGAAGGCAAATTCTCTTGCATTTCAAAACAAAGCGCGATAAAATAGAATAAATGTTCTAAAAAAAGGAGGCCGCATGGAACTTGGCATGCTCTGGCTCGACGCCGAAAAGACATTGGATGTACCGGCGATGATAGCCAACGCGGCAGCGTATTACCGTAAAAAATACGGCCGAATGCCTAACCTGTGCTTTTTGCATCCCAGTCTGCTGGAAAAGGCCGCGCTGTGCGAAGGCACCGCCCCGATTGCCGTCAAACCCGATAAAACCATCCTGCCTGGTCTGCTATGGATTGGTGTAGAAGACGGCCAACCGGGTGGAAGCGCCTGATGAAATTGCCAGACCGGAAGAAAGCACCCAGACCGGACATAGACCCCTCGCGCCGGACCCTCCCGTATTTCTCCCCTCTCCCACTGTGCGGGACTCCGCGCCTCCGAGGCCCGGCATCTGCCCTTTCTTCCGACGCCCTCCAACGACATCGCGCCAGGCAGGGGGTCTTGCGCCGTGTCTGAAACTGGCATCATGCAGAGGCAGTCTGAAATGGCTGCCTCTGCTCATGCAACCGCTCTGGCCAAAGAGACATGAACATCTCAGGTTGTTGGTATAATTTCCTTTTGCATTTTCTAGCTTTTCAATAAAACATTTGTACTACTTAACGGTGTTCTCTCAAAAGTGAGGCCGAATGTCACAAAACGTGATTCGCGTGGTGGGCGCCCGCCAGCATAATCTGAAAAACATTACTGTAGAAATCCCCCGCGATAAATTCGTGGTCATCACCGGGCTTTCCGGCTCAGGCAAATCGTCGCTGGCTTTCGATACCATCTTTGCAGAAGGTCAGCGCCGCTATGTTGAATCGCTGTCGGCCTATGCGCGGCAGTTTATCGGACAGATGGACAAGCCCGATGTAGATTATATTGAGGGACTTTCGCCTGCGGTTTCGATTGACCAGAAATCTACCAGCCACAACCCGCGCTCAACGGTCGGAACGGTCACCGAAATTTATGACTACCTGCGTTTGCTCTATGCACGGATTGGCGTTCCACACTGTCCAGTCTGTGGACGGGAGGTGGTTAAGCAATCGGCGCAGGAGATTGTGGAAGCCATCGAAAAACTGCCAGAAGGCGCGCGTATCCTCGTCCTTGCGCCAGTGGTGCGGGGGCGCAAAGGCACCTACCAGGCCGTGTTCGAGGAAATCCGTAAGGCCGGCTTTACCCGCGCCCGTGTGGATGGAACAGTCGTTAGCCTGGACGATGAAATTGAACTGGACCGCTACAAACAGCACAACATTGACGCCGTCGTAGACCGCCTGGCGCTTCGGCACCCTGAAAGCGAAGAAGACGCACAACAGTTTCGCACGCGGTTGACCGATTCTGTTGAGACGGCGCTCAAGTTTGGCGAAGGGTATCTGACGGTGTCGGTCATCAGCGAACAGCCGCCAACTGACCTGTTCTTCTCCGAAAATCTCTCTTGCCCGGAGCATGGAGTCAGCCTGCCGGAAATTGAGCCGCGCACGTTTTCGTTCAATACCCCGCAAGGCGCCTGCCCGGAATGTCAGGGGCTTGGTTCGAAACTGGAAATTGACCCGGAACGGGTGGTAGACCCGGAAAAATCGCTCAACGATGGGGCGCTGATTGCGATGGAGTGGGGCGGTGTGCGCGAAGACGGCTCCAGCGGCTATTACTGGCAAATGCTGGAAGCAATGGCACATCACTACCACATTGACCTGAATAAGCCATTCAAAGACCTTACCCCTCGTCAGCAGGAACTTATTCTGCGCGGCACAGGCGGCGAGCGTGTGCGCGTGCATTACCGCAACCGCGAAGGACGCACAGCCAGTTTCGAGGCCGCCTTCGAGGGCGTCATCCCCAACCTGGAGCGACGCTACCGCGAGACCAACTCCGAATACATCCGCAACAAAATCAGCGAATACATGAGCGACCGCCCCTGCCCCGCCTGTCAGGGCAAGCGTCTGCGCCCTGAAGCGCTGGCCGTAACGGTCGCTGGCGTCAACATCCTGGAAGTCACCGACTGGCCGATTAGCCGCGCGCTGGAATGGGCGCAGTATCTGGCCGGGCCCAATACACCGCTCTCCCTGCGACAGCAGGCCATCGCTGAGCGAATTTTGAAGGAAATCACCGCCCGTCTGGGCTTTCTGGTCAACGTCGGGCTGGATTATCTCACCCTGCGCCGTTCGGCAGCCACACTGAGCGGCGGCGAAGCCCAGCGCATTCGCCTGGCAACGCAGGTCGGCTCGCGGCTGGTAGGCGTGCTATACGTCTTGGATGAACCCTCTATTGGCCTGCACCCGCGCGATAATGACCGTTTGCTTGCCACTCTCAAGGGACTGCGCGATTTGGGCAATACTGTGCTGGTAGTGGAACACGATGATGAAACCATCCGCTCTGCCGATTGGGTGATAGACCTCGGCCCGGCGGCGGGCGCCCATGGCGGTGAGATTGTGGCCCAAGGCACGCCCCAGGAGATTCTCAATCACCCGGTTTCGCTCACCGGCGCCTACCTGTCCGGGCGCAAAGCCGTGCCGGTGCCGCAAACACGGCGGAATGGCAACGGCAAGGCACTCCGAATCGTCGGCGCACGCGCTAACAATCTCAAAAATCTCACAGTAGAAATTCCGCTTGGACGCCTGGTGTGCATTACCGGCGTGAGCGGCTCCGGCAAATCTACGCTGATGACGGAAATTCTCTACCGTGCGCTGGCTGCCCGGCTGAACGGAGCGCGTACGCAACCCGCCGAACATGACCGCATCGAAGGCATCGAACATCTCGATAAAATTATCGAAATTGACCAATCTCCTATTGGACGCACGCCGCGCTCTAACCCGGCCACTTATACCGGGCTGTGGGACGAAATCCGTAAACTGTTTGCCGAATTGCCGGAAAGCAAAATTCGTGGCTACAAACCTGGCCGCTTTTCCTTCAATGTGCATGGCGGACGGTGCGAAGCCTGTCAGGGGCAGGGCATGTTGCGGATTGAAATGCAATTCCTGCCCGATATTTACGTCCCGTGCGATGTCTGTCATGGCACGCGCTTCAACCGCGAAACGCTGCAAGTGCGCTTTAAGGGCAAATCCATTGCGGATGTGCTGGATATGACCGTCGAAGAAGGGCTGGAATTGTTCAGCGCCTTCCCGGCGATGGTGAATAAACTCCGCCTGTTGCAGGAAGTGGGACTGGGTTACATCAAAATCGGTCAATCTGCCACTACCCTGAGCGGCGGCGAAGCCCAGCGCGTCAAGCTCTCACGCGAACTTTCGCGCCGCGCCACCGGGCGCACGCTCTATGTGTTAGACGAACCTTCGGTTGGTCTGCACGCTGCCGATGTTCACAAACTCATCGAAGTGTTGCAACGGCTGGTCGATGCCGGCAACTCCGTCCTGATTATCGAACACAATCTGGACATCATCAAAGTGGCCGATTGGGTGATAGACCTCGGCCCCGAAGGCGGTGAACGCGGCGGAGAGTTGCTTGCCGCCGGTACGCCGGAAATGCTCATGCAAGTCGAGCGCAGTTACACCGGACAGTTCCTCAAACAACATCTGGCACATTTCCAAAAAATAATCCGCACCGAAGCACTTGCAGCCTGAAATCAACTCCTGCATTGCCTGCCTGAATATGTTTCTAAATTGTCACAGTCGTTTTTGTGTCCGAGACGTCCATTTTTCAGGTAGAATCAACCTACTCGGAAGGACGGTTTCTGTCCCCACACCCTCGAAAGGGAAATGACCATGTCACAAACTCCCGCTTCTGACGAACACGCGGAACCAAAACGCTCTGTAAAACCAACTTCGCCGGCCCTTGCCCATCAACGCCCTCCCAATCTGACGATGCCGAACTACCGCAAGAAACAGCAAGCTGGCCCCTTCGTCATTTGGGGGCTGGCCATCCTCTTGATTGCAGGCGGTCTCATCATTTTGGGAACCTGGCTGCTGAGCGAAGGAGGGCCGGTACAAACCATGCTGGCGACCGATACCCCTACCATCACACCCACGGCAACAGCCACCGTCACGCCAACGGCAACCGCTACCCTCACCGAAACCCCCACTCCTACCGAGACGCTCACTCCCACGCCCTCTGCGCCGTTCACCTATGAAGTGCAAAGTGGCGATACGCTCTTTGGGCTGAAAGAACGTTTTGGACTGGGTGATGACTTCCTGTGCGTTATTGCCATTCTGAACCCCGGCATCGACATTAACAACATCGCGCTGGGGCAGAAGATCATTCTGCCAAATCCCGGCTTGCGCTGCCCCACGGCCACGCCGATAGACATCAAAACCATGCGGCGCGGCATGGAAATCGAGTACACCATCCAGGCTGGCGATACTATTGCTGCGATTGCCGCACGCTTTAACAGCACGGTCGAAGACATCCTGACCCTGAACAAACTTACCGACGCTAACCTGATTTACGTGGGGCAGAAAATCAAAGTGCGTGTCAATCTGGTCACGCCTACTGTAACGCCCAACCCCACCATTACGCCTGGCCCTACGGTCACCCCGGGCATCCCGCCGATTTTGCAATCTCCCACGCCGACGCCGTAACTGGCAGCCAGGTCCTGTTCGGAGCATTCCCTCATCAAATTGCGCGGCGCGCAGAGCAGGTTTATTCCGCTTGATGCGCCGCGCAGGTGATTTTCGTATGACCCTCTACGATATTTCCCTCCCCCTCTCCCCGCAGACCCCCGTCTGGCCAGGGGATGCCCCCATCCTGCTAGAACAAACCGAAGCAATGGCACACGGCGCGGAATATAACCTGACGCGCCTGGCAATGAGCGTTCATGCTGGAACGCATGTGGATGCCCCTCATCACTTCCTCAACGATGGCCGAACGGTCGAAACGCTCCCTCTGGAGGTGCTGACCGGTGCCTGTTACGTGGCCCAACTGCCCGATGACGTGGAAGAAATCACCGCCGAGGTGCTGACGCGCACGCCCCTGCCTGCGGGAGTAGAACGTCTGTTATTTGGTACGCGCAACTCCCGCTATTGGGCGCAAGGCGTACAGACGTTTCAACCCGATTTTGTCGCCATCAGCGCAGATGGCGCGCGCTGGCTGGTGGAACGAGGGATAAAACTGGTCGGGATAGACTATCTTTCGGTCGCACCGTATCACGATTCGGTCCCAACGCACCGAATCCTGCTTCAGGCAGGGGTCGTGGTGCTGGAAGGCATCAACCTGACCCAGGTACCGCGCGGATTCTACGACCTCTATTGCCTGCCGCTTAAACTGGTGGGAAGCGATGGCGCCCCGGCGCGGGCGATTCTCGTGGAAAGAAGATAATTTCGCTCTAGTGTGCCACTGTCAAAAGGTAGCCCCCATCCACCACAATCGTCTGACCCACAATCATGCGCGCCGCCGGCGAACACAGGAAAGCAACCACGCCAGCCACATCATCGGGCATTACCAACCGGCCGGCAGGCACGCGCTCGATGAATTTTTGAAGAATGTTTTCCTTGCTCTCCATGGCAGCAAAGTGTTTCAGCGCTTCGGTTTCGACCACACCCGGAGAAACGGCATTCACTACGATGTTTTTTGAGATGAGTTCCACCGCCAGGTAGCGAGTCAACGCTTCCAGCGCAGCCTTGCTTGCACCCACTACCACATAATCGGGCAAAACACGCGTCGAACCCGAGGAAGTGATACTGACGATAGCCCCGCCGCCGCGCCGTTCCATCAACGGAACGGCTTTTTGTGTGCCGAACAAAAACGAACGCGCGTTGATGTTCATCGTCCACTCCCAGCCTTTGGGTTTTTGTTCCATCGCGGCGCGGTTGTAGCCCGAAGCGGCATTATGCACGTAAAAATCTAACCCGCCAAAGGCTGTTTCGGTCGCCTCAAACAGGCGATTCAGGTCGTCCAGGTCGCCAATATCGGCTTTAACGAGCAGCGCGCGGCGGCCCAACGCTTCGATGTCGCGCGCAGTCTGTTCGGCGGGGGCGCGGTTGCGGAAGAAGTTGACTACCACATCGGCCCCTAAACGGGCGAAATGCAAGGCAATGGCGCGTCCAATTCCGCGCCCAGAGCCAGTGATGAGAGCAGTTTTACCGGTAAAGTCAGTCATCATCGCTCCTTAGTCAAAGTAGATATTCAAATCGGAGCAATCGAAACGATTGCCACAGTTAGGACAGGTCACTTTGCATTGCCGTTCGACCATTTCCACGCCGCAACGGTCACAGCGATACGTGCGGCGCGGCTTGTCTGGTCTGGTCTTTATACTGTCTTCGTCACTCATATCGAACCGGTTTCAGCAGGGAAATATCAAACTGGTCAAGCCGCTCCGGCCCCAAGCGGGTGATGATATTCATCACAGCAGTCAGGTCACGCTTCAGGCTGCCCACATCCACCCCACAGCAAACCTCGGGCCAGGGGGCAAGCAGTTTCATGCAGCGCCCGAACATTTTGACTGCGCCCTCATAGTTATTACGGGTAATGTGCAGATACATCACCGCCGCTTGAAGAAGCCCCTGATACAACGAGCGGATTTCGCCCGCCTCGGCGCGCCAGGCCTCTTCGAGTGCTTCGTGCGCCTCGAAGTATTCGCCGCGGTTGAACAGTTCCAGCCCATAGCGGGCGGCAGGGGGCAAAGGAACGGTGCAATCGTTCATACGCCGAGTATATCATGAGAGCGCCGCAAACCATTTCTCGGTCTGTTCCGGCGTCTCAAAACGATATACGTGCAGGTGGCGATGTTCGGGCAGGGCCAGCAATTGCGGAAATTCACGTTTTCGGCGCCAATACGTCTTGAGCAACCAGCGCCAGAGAGAGTCGTCCGACCAGAATTTGAAGTGAACCCACAACGTCTCGCGGTTCGTTCCCCATATCAGTTCCCGCTGCCACCAGCGGCGAAAAATCCGCCCGGTCAACCGCCAGAAAACCGTCCAAAAGGGATAATCGAGCCAGAGAACAGCCTGCGCGCGCGGCCACACCAGGTCACGCACAATGTGGTAGTTTCCAGCGACCACCCAGCGCGGAGCGCGGGTGGCCTGGTCCGTGAGGGCGCGGAATTCGTCATCGGGGGCTTCGACCCAGCCAGGCCGCCAGTGCAGGGCATCCAGCTCGATGAACGTCAGGTCAAGTTTACGTGCCAGACGCTCCGCCAGCGTAGATTTGCCACTTCCGGTCACACCGATGACGACCAGACGGGTGTAGGGAAAGGTTTCCATGCAGCTCCTTTCAAGGCGGCAGATTATAATGCGGGATGCGTGATTTGCGTTTTATTCCCTCAAACATCAGGAGACCTGCATGTTCGACCTGCCCGATTCGGAAATTCTGCCCCTCTCACGCCAGCACGTGTTCTGGACCTGGTCAGCCCAGGCGCGAGTCAATCCCATTGCCGTCAAACGCGCCGAAGGTGTGTATTTTTGGGATGTGGACGGCAAGCGCTACCTGGATTTCAATGCGATGACGATGTGCGTCAACATCGGTCATGGCAACCGACGCGTCATCCAGGCCATGCAGGAACAGGCCGCCGAGCTGCCGTATGCTGCACCGGGGTTGACAACCAGAATCCGCGCGTTGGCCTCCAAAACGGTGGCCGATGTGACTCCCGGCGGTGCGCTCTCCAAAATTTTGTTTACGCTCGGCGGGGCCGATGCCAACGAAAACGCGATTAAGTTGGCGCGCGGCTACACGGGGCGGCACAAAATTCTCACCCGCTACCGTTCCTATCATGGCGCAACCGCTGGGGCGATGGCCGCCACCGGCGACCCCCGCCGTCAGATGTGGGAGCCAAATCTGATGCCCGGCGTGGTACATTTCCTGGACCCCTACCGTTACCGCTCCACTTTCCACCGCACAAACCCTCACATCTCTGAAGCCGATTTCGCACAAGACTACCTGAACCATCTCGAAGAAATCATCTTGTATGAGGGTCCGCACACCATCGCTGCTATCTTGATGGAAAGCGTGACCGGCACAAACGGGGTTATCATTCCACCGCAAGGGTATATGCAGGGAGTGCGTGCGCTGTGCGATAAGTATGGCATCGTGATGATTGCCGATGAGGTCATGTCTGGCTTTGGGCGCACCGGCAAGTGGTTTGCTATCGAACACTGGAACGTCATTCCAGACATTATGACGATGGCAAAGGGTTTGACCTCAGCCTATGCGCCGTTGGGCGCCGTTGCCATGAAGCCGGAGATTGCGGCAGCTTTCGATGAGCGCGTTTTTGAATCGGGGCTGACATACACCTCGCACCCGGTTTCACTGGCGGCGGCAGTGGCGAATATTCAGGTCATGAAAGAGGAGCGCATTGTGGAACATGCCGCCGCGATGGGGCCGGTGCTGCACCAATTGCTCACGGAACTGGGTGAGGCGCATCCCTCGGTGGGCGAAGTGCGCTCGATTGGACTGTTCGGCATTATCGAGCTGGTGAAAAACCGTCAGACGCGGGAACCACTCACCCCCTGGAACAGCTCCAGCCCGGAAATGACCGCCTTCCGCAACTACTGTCTGGAACACGGCCTGTTCCTGTACACTCACTGGCACACCGTGCTGGTCATTCCGCCGCTTATTATTACCGAAGCCCAACTTCGCGAAGGTTTCGAGATACTGGACAAAGCGCTGGAGGTTACGGATAGGGCGGTGGACCGTGAACAGTGAACGGGAAGAGGTTTGGTTGAGGATGTAACTGTAAATCGCAAATCTTCTATCTTCAATCACCCATGTCTTACCTTCTTCCCCTCGAACGTACCCGGCGTGAGTTGGTGGTGGTCAACTCGCGTTTTATTGCCACGCTTGCGCCGGTTGTCAGCCCAGAGGAAGCGCGTGCTTTCATCAAGTCCATCCGGGCAGAGTTTGCCGATGCTTCTCATCATGTCCCGGCCTACATCCTCGGCGGTGGGAACAACGTGGTAGAGTATTGTTCGGACGATGGTGAACCCGCCGGGACAGCCGGGCGTCCGGCGCTGCGCGTCTTACGCGGTTCCGGGCTGGGAGACGTGGCGGTGGTGGTCACCCGTTATTTTGGCGGTACCCTGCTTGGAACCGGCGGTCTGGTCAAGGCGTACACAGAAGCAACGCAATTGGTGGTCAATGCCGTTCCGCGCGCGCGCCGGATTGCGGTGCATCTGGCCTTGCTGGCGCTGCCTTATCCTTTGCTGGAGCGCATTCGGCGGCTGGTGGAGCGGCACACTGGAGAAATTCTGGAAGAACAATTTGCCGCCGATGTTACGATGACTCTGCGGTTTCCCGTACAGGCGCTGACAGAGTTTCAGCAGGAATTGCGCGAACTTTCGGCAGGGCAGCTACAGGCCGAAGTCATCGAAACGACGGAAATGCTCGTTCCGGTTCGGGAGTAAAAAGCAAATCTGCAAATCTCTTGTGCGTTTTGGAGAATTTTGCGGTATAATACCGCTTCGCTGTACAAAACAGCATGGGCAATCTATCGGGGCGTGGCGCAGCCCGGCTAGCGCGCTTGCATGGGGTGCAAGAGGCCCTGGGTTCAAATCCCAGCGCCCCGACAGAATCCATCAGGCCGCCGCAAGGCGGTTTTTGGTTTGCAGGCCTGGGTTTCCCCGCTACGGGGGACTTTCGCCATCCCAGCGCCCCGACAGAATCCATCAGGCCGCCGCAAGGCGGTTTTTGGTTTGTATTATGCAGGACAACCTGTACAGGTTGTCCTGCATGTGAATTATCGTTTCTTTGATTTCGACCACAACCAGGCACTGAGTATCAGTAACAGGCCCAGGACCAGTCCCCAAAACTGGGGGAGAGCCGAAGCAGGAGGCTGTAACGGCGTTGCAGAGGTGGGACTCGGCATCAGGGGAGCGGTCAGCGCAGGGGTTTGGGTTGGCGCAGAGGTGGGAGAGGCTGCCGGTATGGACGTGGCGGTTTGTGTTGGGGCAGCCGTCGGTTCTGGGGAGGGCAAAACCGGCGTTGGTTGGGGTTGATAAACTGCGTTCACGTCGGCAGGTTCAGGCTGAACACGCTCGCCAGGGGCAAAGACATCCAGCAATCCGTTGAAAATGACGA
>JANWWK010000072.1 GCA_025056175.1 Anaerolineales bacterium | reverse complement strand
GTGCGGGCGTCCACCGGCTTGCCCAGTCCCTGCTCCGGGCTCATGTATTCCGGCGTGCCGACCCCCACCCCCGTCGCCGTCAGCGTCTGCCCGTCTTCCAGGTCGAGGATTTTGGCAATCCCAAAGTCAGTCAGCATCGGCTCGCCTTTTTGGGTCAGCAGGATGTTGGACGGCTTGACGTCGCGGTGCAGAATGTGCTGTTCGTGGGCGTAGTCCAGCGCGCGGGCCACCGGCAGCAGCAGGCGCAGGGCCTCCTGCCACGGCATCGGCTTGCCCAGCCGCGCCTTCAGCGTCCCGCCAGGCAGGTACTCCATCACCAGGTAGGGCTGACCTTCGTATTCGCCAAAATCATGGACTTTGACGATGTTTGGATGGGAGAGTTTCGCCAGCGCCTTGGCCTCGCGCTCGAAGCGCTTTTGCAGACGCTCAAGAACGGCCTGACCAAAGAGTTCGGTGCGCAGGACTTTGACGGCCACGTCGCGCTCCAGGCGCGTGTCATAGGCCTTGTAGACGATGGACATCCCACCCTGGCCGAGTTGTTCAACAATCTGGTAACGTCCCAGAGATTGACCGACGAGCTTTGTCATAATTAAACCATCCCTATTACCTGTGCAAGTGTCCCGATTGACGATTGTTTTGTATTATCCTGTGACAATCCATCCGATGATATTAATTTTATCTTAATTGAGACTGGTTCTGCTAGCAACACGTTAACACCTTACAAGGATGAAAATCTCTTGACTTACAAATTTTTCCAGGCTATAGTATTGATTGAGAATCCCACGGGGATTCATTCGTTCTCATTTGCAAAGGAGGTACATTTCGTATGGCAACGCTCCACATGGAAGTCGAAACAGCACGCAGCACGCAAAGCAGCATGAACAATACCCATCAGCAGCTGAGCAGCATGGTGCAAACAATGAACAACACCGTAACGGGGTTGCAATCAGCCTGGATGGGTAACTCAGCCACGGAGTTCTTTGGGTTATACGACCAGTGGCGTTCTCAAATGAACCAGTTACTGGAACAACTCAACCAGATGAATCAGCGCCTGGCAGCCGAAATCAATGAGTGGGAGCAAATGGCAAACAAACTGGCATAATTCCTGGCCAATTCTGCTCCGCTCAATTTAGTTCCTGCTTTGCATTCCCGTCCCGGCAGGGCGGGTTTGTCTTGCCGGGACGCATCCAGTTGAAGAAAAAAATTCTCTCTTGTCCAACAAAAAATAGCTATCTACTCTCACCCTAACCCTGTCCCTTCGGAAGAAGAAAATATCCGCAATCGGCCATTTTGCTGCCGAAAACGGCGAAAATCTGTGCAATTTTTTCACTGTGACTGTGGGACTGCGAAACGCACCGAAGACGAGGGACTGGGGATGAGGGAGGCCAGATAGCGACACCATCTCACACCTTCCTTGCAGGTTGGCTGCTTTTGGCACCTCTGCTGGCGACTGCGCCGAAAGAGAGCAAAAAGGGTGTTGTCTCTCGATGTCTGCATCTTCCACCGTTTCTCCCGAACCAAACGTGACAGGGGGCTACCGCCCGCGATTGCTATTTACGCCAGCGCAACGTAAACCCTGGCGGCTACCTGAAGAAAAAATTGAACTCCCTTTACCCCCCCCTGCGCCCTCGGAACCTGCGCCCATTAACCTTCCGATGAGTGTGATACCGCCGGTCATCATGATTGGCGGCTCGCTGGTGTATTCGCTGGTTGCCAATCAAGGCAGCATTCAACTGGGGCAGGTCATTCCGGTCATTATTATGAGCCTGGGCTTTCCGCTGGCAAACGTGTTGAGTGTGCAATCGCAAAGACGCAAATACCGCCGCGATTTGGAAGCGCGCCGGGTGCATTATCGCGAAACGCTGGCACGGATGGCAGAACGAATCGAACGCGCTTTGCAAGAACAGGTAGAAACGTTACGCCGGGCTTACCCTTCGGTTCAAGAGCTGGCCAGCCTGAACCTGCGTGCTGGCGAAGAAAAACTCTGGTCTATATGGGCGCGCCGCCGACATGACCCGGATTTTATGGCCTTGCGTCTGGGAGAAGGGAACATTGCACGGAGTTTTGCCATAGAAATTCCCCGCTCCTACGAGGCAAACGACCCGCTCTATGCCCTTCCAGCACAAGTGGCCGAACGATACTCTCAGGTGAAGAATGCGCCGGTGTTGCTGGAACTCGACCGCATTGGCAGCGTGGTCATCACCGGCAACAGTCTCTCGCGCGTGCATGGAGTAGCCCGCCGTCTGACGCTTGATGCAATCGTTCACCACTCCCCGGAGGATTTGCAAATCTTCGTATTTGCCGAAGGCGAAAGTTTGCGCCGTTGGGAATGGCTCAAATGGCTGTCTCATACGGATGCGTTGCGAAAAAGAAACAATCATACTATTCCACACCTGGCCTTCAGCCGCCCGGCCATGGAACGTGCGCTCGAATGGCTGGAACACGAGTACGAAGAACGACTCGAAGCCAGTAAAAATCCGGCTCGCCCGCCTGACCAGCAAGCAGGCGTTCTGGTTATCCTGGATGAGGATGGAAGTATCCGTCAAACGGAGATCGTGCGCACATTAGCGGCACAAGGCGTTAAGCAGCGAATCTACCTTCTTTTTGTTGCAGGCCGTAGCTGGCCGCGAGAATGTCATGCCGAGTTAAGATTATATGACAACAAAACCTTCGAGCTGATTGAAACTCATCAACGCAGCTCATTGCCCATGCGCGGCACATTTGAGACAGCTGCTCACGAAGCCTGCGAGCGGATAGCACGCCTGCTGGCCGGGCTGGAAGCCGGAACAGACAAGGCTTCAGCGAATTTGCCCGAAAGCGTCCGAATCGGCGATGTGCTGGGAACCGGTACGCTCTCGCTGGAAGCCATTCAGGCCCAATGGCAGCGAGAGATTCCACCCGCAGAACAATTGACCTTCCCGATTGGGCTCACAGCGCGCGGTAGTAAGATCGGCGTTGCCAATCTGACCCTGCTGCCGGATGAAATTCTGGGTCAAAAAATTCCTGGTGGGCTGGGCGCCTATCATACAATTCTGATTGGCACCACCGGCTCCGGCAAAAGCGAATTCATGAAATCGGTAGTGTTGGGTGCAGCAACGCGCTATCCACCCAGCCTGCTGAATTTCTTCTTTATGGATTTCAAAGGCGGCGCAGCATTTGGTATTTACGAAAACCTGCCGCACGTGAGCGGCGCAGTGACCAACCTGCGCCCCGAACTGGTGGAGCGCGGCCTGGATTCGATTGTGAATGAAATCGAACGCCGTCAGCGAGAATTCGATGTGGCACGCAAAGCCAAAGATATCTGGGAGTACAACTATCGTCTCAAGCCGGCCGATAAACCGCTCATGCCGCATCTGATTCTTTTCCTGGATGAGTTTGCGCGCGGCTTACGCGATTTTCCGCGCCTGCGTGAGCCGCTGGACTTGCTCGTCCGACAGGGACGTTCACTCGGCATGTACCTGGTGCTGGCGAACCAGGATGTGAATGCCGAAGTGGAACGCCTGTTGAGCAATGTGGGCTGGCGCATTGCCCTGCCCGTCAGCAAACAAGAAGACCTGAACGCTATGATTGGGCGAAATTACCGCATCCCCGACCGCAAAGGGCGGGGGTACCTGAGACAAGGTGAAACTGTGCTGGAGTTCCAGGCTGGTTATGCCGGTCACATGGTACGGGCGGATGGACGCGCTTCAGAAGCCGTTCATGAAATTTACCGCGTTGAGGCCGATGGTATTTTCACCCCATGGGCTACTCTCCGTCGTGAAACGCCCGCCGCGGTCGGCAGCGGGGCGCTAATTCGAGAAGAGGAACTGATTGTCAACCTTTTGCAGCAGGCCACACTGACCTTAAGCCTGCGACCGGCTTCTAAGATTTACCTGAATCCGCTGGAAAACCGCATTGCATTGATGGATTTGCTGGAGGAAAGTGGAATTACACCTGTTTTTTCAAGCCGGAAATGGTTGCCTGAAATAGAAAGCCCCGCTGGCTTACAGGCTGTGTTGGGCAAAGTAGATATGCCGCGCGAATGTTTGCAAACCGATTTGGTGATTAATCTGGATGAACGCGACGGACATCTGTGGATTGTGGGACCGGGTAGTGGTGGCAAAGAAATGGCACTGAGCACATTAATAGGTTCTCTGGCGCTGTGCTACACTCCGGAAACATGTCAGTTTTATTTCATAGATGCTGCCAATGACCTGGCCGCCTTCGAGAAGCTGCCTCACACCGGCGCGCTCATCCGCGCCCGCACTCAGGAACGGGAACGCTTCGAGCGCTTGATGCGTTTCTTGAGCGATGAAATGGAAAAGCGGCTGGAAATTGCCTGGAACGAAACCAATCCGGAAACTATCCCCTTTGCACATCTGGTCCTGGTTATCAACAACGTCAAAGAAGTGCGCAACGAGTTTGACGACGAGAAAAACGTCCTGGAACGAATCGTGCGTGATGGCAGCAAGGCGCGCATTCATCTGGTCCTGACAACAAACCGCGCCGAACTTCCGCCAGCGTTCCGCAACAACATTGCGCGCCGGCTGGTGTTAGGCGTGAGCAACCGCGATGAACACGCCGACCTGGTGGGCGCTTCCTTCCCGATTCTGGAAGCGCGGCCCGGACGTGGTTATTCGATTGATGGCGCTACGGCGCATGAATGTCAGATTGCGTTCCTGCCGCAAGATTTTCCTGTCATCGTTCGCCAGATGTCCGAAACATGGCAGGGGAGCAAACCACGCCCCATTCGTTCGTTACCAACCTGTATCCCGTTATCCGAGTTTCCCCAATCAGCCGGCAATTTTCCGGTAGGACGATGCTACGATTCGCTGGAAGACCTGCTCCTGCCCGCAGAGCAGACGGCATCTGCCTGGCTGATTGTGGGCAAATCCCAAACTGGCAAGAGCAATTTTCTGGCCTGTGCTGCACGGGGGGTGCTGGGTAGACAACCATCTGGACAGTGGAACGTGCGGGTCTATGCGCTCAAACGCTCTGTGCCGCTTTTTGAGGCTGCGCGCGACCTGCCGCAAATCAGCCTGTTCCGAACGGTCTCCGAAATCGAAGCGGATGTTGTGACGTTGTTAAGCAATCTGCGGCGGGGTGTTTCTCTATCGAACACACCGATTCTCCTGTTGGTGGATGATGCCGGTGCGCTTTTCAAACCCGAAGCCGGCCTGAAAACCATCCAGGAAAACCTGAATGCTCTGGCAGGATATCTGGAAACCACACCAGGGCTGTTCGTCATGGCGGCAGAACAATACGAAAATCTACAACCCATTCAGTTCAATCATCCTTTCATTCGCGTTCTCAAACAAAATCAGTTTGGCATGGCATTTTCCAAAGAACAAAATGACCTGATGATGCTGGGATTGAACGCAATGGACGTTCCTGTTACGATACGACGCATGTCTCTGCCGCCCGGACGAGGTATTTTTGTGCGTCATGCACGCTGGGAACTGGTGCAAACGCCCCTGGCCGGAGAATGTCCAAAGCGTCAGGAACAGCAAGCCATCTGACCAGGAGAGTACCCATGACGATTATTCACATGGAAACGGAAAAAGTGCGTTCCCTGGCCAATACCCTACGGGCTACAGCCAGAAGAATCGATTCACAACAAGATGCGCTGAACGCGCAAATCCGGCGCTTGCAAGACGCCTGGGAAGGTGGAAATGCTTTCGACTTTTATCAGGATGCACATCAATTCACGCAAAAACTCGACCAACACATCCGCCTGCTCGATACACTGGCCGAGCGGGTACTGGCCGAAGTGACCGAATGGGAAACGGTAGATGGTCAGTTTGGTCGCAAGGCTCATACAAACCATTCGGGAGTAACCCGGTCGCAGGCAAGTTCCTGGTTTTTCCCATCTCTACCAAACAAAGACTGGCTAGAAGCCGGCATGGTTGCATTCGGCGGCATCCTGACCAGTTCTCACGTCGTCACAAAGCGAACAGCGAACAAAATTGATGAACTGGTTTTCTCCGGCAAGAACGGGTATCGAAAGTGGGCCGGCCTTTCAGAATATCTACGGCATGTAAAACCGGAGAATTTGGCAAAAACGTTCTCAAAAAACAAAATCACAGGTCTGAATGTCGTTTTTGCGGGCATCGAACTCATCGCAAAAAGCAACAAGAGCTTCTCCCAATACCAAACCTGGAGTGAACGGAATGTTGCATTGGCTTACGATGCCGGTTTTGTCGCCACGAAAATGGTAGCCGTTCATGCAGTGCAAAGTGCTTTCATGACCGGAATTGGAACCGTAGTGCTTGGGGTTTTGGCAACTGCTGGCGCACCAGCTGCCGTAATAGTTGGTGCTGCCGTTGCCCTGTGGTGGGCAAGTGGTTTCGTAGCCAGCAACCTGGCTGACTCTGCATACGATTACATGGAAAGCAGCGGCATCAAGGACAGGATAGTGCGCAACCTCAGCAATGCAGCTATAACAATCAACCGGCAAGCAGTCCAATTTGTAGATACCTGCTTCCGGCACACGATAAAAACCATCGTGCCCTCGTTGAATTAAGGCTCCCCCTCAAAATCCCCTCATCCCGGTTGAACAGAAGACTTCGCCGGAGCCCGTTTATTCTCAGGAGCAAAAAGAATGCCTAAACCGCCTGCTTTTACCCGCTATGGACTTTCATTAGAAGAGCTGGCGCTCGCGCTGGGGTTGGTCAATCGCCCCGACCTGGGCCGCAGTTTGCTGAATTCGATTTACCCTGAACTCAGCGAAACAGAAGCCGAGGCACGACTTTCAGCAGCCAGCCATTCCCTGCTGGCGCGTAATCTTTGCACTATCAGCCCTCAAGGCCAACCCATCCTTGATTCAGCCTTGGAAAAAACGCTCTTTCCGCTCATCCGGTTCGACCGACTGTATCAAATCAGCGTGGTGTTCGGCGAGTTACAAACCAATGCCGCCGTTTATGTGCGCAAAGGCAATATTTTCACCGCTCGCACTGTCCAGGCAGGAGTCGCACACATTTTGGATACCGGTTCCAGCAGCTTGTTATCTGACTATTTCAGCGAAATGTTTGCAGAAGCATCTGGTAAAACCAGTCTCAACATTTCGGCTCCAATTACCCCTGGCTTACTTGGCAGAGCATTACAGCAGGTCGCCAGTCGCTCCGATTGCGTTGCACTGCTTTCCGATGCAGGCTGGTTACCCGAAACCGCCCGACAATTGTGTGATGACCTTTCTCACCAAACTTTGCGGGCCACCCTTTTGTGCATCGAAGCAACCGAAACAGACCTGGAAGAAAAATTAAGGACCAGCCAGCACCGTGTTTTGATGTTGCTCAAAGGCAAAACGCGCGGTTGGGGCTTTCTGTTCGAGAATACGCTCGATGAGACCATCGGACAGGCCTGGCAGGTCAACGCACGAGGGCTGAATCAGCTGTTTGCCAAATTTACCGCCGCATGAATCATATTCACGTCAAGCCAGATGTTTTGTATGAGACGGCCTGCCAGGTCTGGCAACAGCGTTTACTAATGGAAGAGGAACTGCAGGCCCTGCGCGCATCGCTGCGGCGTTTGGAGACTGCCTGGCATTCGCCTGGTGCAGCAGAATTTTTCTCTGATGGACGCGCATGGATAGATAGTGCCGAACAGCAGCTGGAACATCTTGATATGCTCGGGATGTTGTTGCACCAACAGGCAACACGCTGGCAACAAAGTGATGAGCGCTGGGGCGAATTCTTTCGTGCACTTCAGGTGCAAAACAGCAGGAGAGAAAAATGACGCACATCGCTGTCACTTTCGAAAAAGACCGTTACCGCATAGACCTGGCTATTCCGGCAGAACTCCCTACCCAGCTGATTGCTGAGACGATTGCCCAAGCGCTAGAACTGCAAGCGCCGTTCGACAAGAGATTTACCCTTGCAACACAGATGGAAAACGGCATCCAGCCAATTCCTGCCACGCTCACGCCGGCGGAAGCGGGTCTGCTACACGGAACAGTGATTACGCTGACGACCGTCCACCTGGGGTCAACCGAACAGAAACCTGCCTACCTGGAGATTGAGGGCGGACGGCGCATTCCTCTGGGGAAACAGGCCATCATTGGGCGCAACGACCCCAAAAGTAACCTGAACGTTGAGATAGATGTTTCATCTTTTTTGCCCAACCCCAAACTGATTTCCCGTCAACACGCAAAAATTACAGAGCGCAACGGTGAATACTTCATTGAAGACCTGGGAAGCAACAACGGCACGCGCCTGAATGGACGGCGGCTGCCGCCCGGTGAACGCACACTTTTGAAAGACGGGGATGTGATTGTGCTGGGACGCGAAACAGCACGCCTGCGCTTCTTCTACAAGCACCCCACCCCCAAATAAGCAGCAGAAAAAGATGTTTCTTTTGCTACGCTCCCGGCCTGGAGCGCCGCATTACCAGAACAGCCGTCTGTAAATTGGCCCCACAACGAGAACAGTGCCAGTTCGTGACGTAAGTGGCCTGATGACAAAATGGACAAACAACCTCAAGCGCCGCTGGCAGAACCGATTCCAGCGCATCGAAGGTCGGTTCCTCATCGCTTGAGACCGTGCTGGATGCCGCCAGAGAAGGCTTGCAGTGCGGCGAGGTATGAAGCGCATTTTGAATTGCAACTCGCAAAGCAGCCATCTGCGGGAAGCGCTCTTCGGGAGACTTCGATAAGGCCTGCAGAAGGATGGTTTCGACTGGTTCGGGTAAATCGGGAACAAAACTGCGCGGTGCAGGGGGAGTTTCACCGGTAATTTTCGCCATCACCAGAAACGGGCTTTTTGCCTCAAAAGGCTTACGCCCGGTGAGCATTTCATACAGGACAACTCCCAGCGCATAAACATCCGTGCGCGCATCCACGTTTCGACCGTGAATCTGTTCAGGCGCCATGTATTCCGGCGTGCCGACAATCATGTTAGTACCGGTCAAGGAAAGCGCATCCTGGGGATGCGACACTTTAGCAATGCCAAAATCCGAAAGCATCGGTTGGTTTTCTGCCGAAAACAAGAGATTAGAGGGCTTCAAATCACGATGAATAATTCCGTTCGAATGAGCGTGTTCGAGCGCCGCAAGGATGGGCAATACCAGAGAAAATACATCTCTCCAATCGAACCGTTTTCCCAGGCGTTGACGCAACGTACCACCTGGCATCCATTCCATCGCCAGATAATGGAAACCATCTTCTATGCCATAATCCAAAACTGGCACGATATGCGGATGTCGCAACCGCTGCATAGCTTCGATTTCGCGTCCAAAGCGATGGATTGAACGTTCACGGTCTTCATGACGAACATGTTCGGTGCGCAGCACTTTGACGGCCACATCGCGCTCCAGGCGCGTGTCGTAGGCCTTGTACACGGTCGCCATACCGCCCTGGCCGAGTTGTTCGAGGATATGGTAACGTCCGAGGGTGTGGCCGAGGAGGTTTGTCATGGGGAAGACTCCTGGCAGTTGAATAGAGTCAAATAGTCATACAGTTAGTAAAACAGGTATAACCGTGTGATTAAAGAGTTAACAATCAACCGTTGCAGGAGAAGTGCATAGTTCTCCATTGCCCTGCCAGGCGATTTGCAGGCGCGCCAGGTCGCGCCGCAGGGCATGGGCGGCCTCGAAGAGCATCCCCGCCTGGCGTTGAAGCAGAGCAGCGGTTTGATGGGCGGTTTCGGGGGAGAGATGGAGAGGGGGCATGTGCAACCTCCCTGATGCGTTTTCTCATATTATACAACTGCAGGGATAGATCTGGTTGTTCATATTTTTTAGCAAATGGTGTCATGGCAAACGATCCGATTGAAGCAAAAGCAAGCCAAATGCCAGGGGATCGCCACGCTCGCTTCGCTCGCTCGCGATGACACTCTTCAATTTGTTTCAGAGGAGCCGGATCGTCAGATGGTTTGCAGGTTAAGGAGCGCCCGGCGCCAGGCGAGCAAGGCCGCAGGGCGCCGGGCTGTTTGGTAACAGCACAGATGTTGTTGTTTCATGCGCTGCTACCCAGGACACGCCCCGGCGTCCCCAGAGGGCGCAACTGTGAACAGTTGCGCTACTAGGTTTTCAGCCAGCCGCCCAACCAGGCAGAGCCTGGCGGCACAAAAATCGATCCGTCTGGGGAAGGGGCACAGCCCCTTCCCCAGACCCCTTCCCCGAGTCAGAAACCCAGAATTCCAGAAAACAGGATTCCAGAATCACTTCGAGAGCACACAACGAAAACCGAAGAGGCTGACGTACCTGTAGCCGGGACCGTTCCCGTAGCGGTAGGCGGGCCGGACGCTGTTCACGAAGTCGTACCACGAACCGCCGCGCAGAACGTGTGCACTGCCGCTCGAGGGACCCTGCGGGTTGCGGGAAGGCGAGTTAGCATAGTAGTTTTCGTCGTACCAGTCTGCCACCCACTCCCACACGTTCCCCGCCATGTCCAACGCTCCATACGGACTCGCACCAGCAGGATACGAGCCCACTGCACTCGTGCCAACCACACAATCACTAGCAGAAGGCCAAAAGTTCAAGAGCGAACAGGTCGGTGCTGCATCCCCCCATGGATACGTCCGACCATCCGTCCCGCGCGCCGCCTTCTCCCATTCCGCTTCCGTCGGCAGCCGCGCCCCAGCCCACTCACAATACGCCGCAGCACCAAACCAACTCACCGCCACTACCGGGTGCTCCTCGTATCCTGCATCCGCCGCCCATCGCCCACCAGATTGATGAACGCGGGCATATCCTTCATCCAGCCAGGTCACCCCACCCTCCTCTTGATTTCCCCGCTCATTCAGAAATCGCGCATACATCGCATTCGTCACTTCCGTCCGGTCAATCCAGAACGCATCTAGGTACACCACATGCTGAGGCCGTTCGTCACTCCACCCTACGCCCGCCGGCGAACCCATCAGGAACTCCCCCGCCGGCACGTACACCATCTCCATCCCGTCCCGCTCGCGCACCAGGATCTGCTGGGGACTCCCCGGCCGGATGCCGGTCAAGAGCAGGAACAGGGCACCCCCCAGCAGCAGCCCGCCTGCCCCGGCCCCGGCCAGCGCTTGCCCTGCCGTCCGGCCAGCCGGTTGGGATTTTTGCCCGCCGCGCAGCAGCAGGACCAGCAGCCAGCCATTGATCAGTCCAAAAAGCCCACCGGCCAGCGACCAGATCACCACGCTGATGCCGTCGTAAGAGAGTCCACCGAGTATGGTCAAGATCAGCCAAGCCGCGGCATGCCCCGCCGCGCAGACGGGCACCCACCACAGGGCGCGAGCGTGCGCCCGCCTGAGCAAGAACCACTGGGCGGCGCCGAGCATGCCCCCAATCAGAATCCACCACCAGACACTCCAGACCGAACCCCACCAACACAGCGAAAAAGCCCCCGCCGTAAGAACAATCCACCAGCCCGAAGAGGACAGGTGCCTGCGCACCACCAGCCACTGGGCCAGGCCCAGCAGCGCCCCGCCCAGCAGCCCCGCAACCAGGCGGGCAAAGATGCCGCCGCTCCCGCTCAACAGCCAATAGCCGATGCCGCCCGCCAGCCCCATCCCCACGCCGGTGGCCAGTATCCAGGCCGGCCACAGCCACCAAATGCGCCGCTCGGGGTGAGAAGGGCGGCGCTTCTCGTGCGCCTTCTTCGGCGGGGAGGCGGGAGGAAGCGGCGACATCCCGGGAACAGGCCGGCCTTGTGCAGCCTGCTCCTCCTGGAGGAGGGTGGCTTCGGTATCCATGGTCACGCCTTGGTCAATCGTGGCGGCGTCGTCGGATTGTTGATTGGAGATTGCTGATTGTTGATTGGAGGTTGGAGACGGCGCTGCACCGACCACGGATGACTGACCACTGCTCACTGACGACTGACTACTGATGACTGATGACTGTTGA
>JANWWK010000068.1 GCA_025056175.1 Anaerolineales bacterium | reverse complement strand
TGCTGGAGATTGCCCGCCGTTATGGAGTGTCTCTGGCCGACCTGTTGGCGGTCAATCCTGGCGTTCGCCCTGAAGCGTTAACGGTGGGACAGGTGATTCAGATTCCTGCACCCTCACCCGATTCGACCGCGATTCCGCCTGCGCCGGTTGAGTTGGGTGATGTGGTTTGCTATCGCTCTGGCAGCGGGCTGTATTGTTTTGTGCCGGTGCTTTATTCTGGCGGGGGGTGGGTGGAAAATGTTATCGTGCGGGTCACGCTTCTCGATGCGGAAGGCCGGCTTGTGAGTGGTCAGGAGGCTTTGTTGCCGTTGGACGGGTTGGGCGCGGGGAAAATGCTCCCCGCAGTGGCATTTTTCGCGCGTGTCCAATCGTATGACTCGGCAGAAGCCCAGACTCTCACGGCTCTGCGCGCTGATGGAACGCAGTTTTTGCCGGTGGAACTCCGAAATGTGCTGGTGCGTGTGGCCTGGGGAGGCAGCTGGGCGCAGGCGGAGGGTCAGGTGTGGCTTGGGGCAGAAGCACGGCCTGCCAGCCTGGTGCGGCTGGCAGGGGTGGCGTATGATGCACAGGGCAGGGTGGTAGGGGTGCGGCGTTGGGAAGGCGGGGCGCTTATGCCGGGGAGTTCGTTGTCTTTTTCGTTTGCGGTGTATAGCGCTGGGCCGCCGATTGCGCGCGTGGAGGTGTTGGCCGAGGCGCGACCATGACTCAGCGCACCAGCCAACTGTCGGAAACGCATAACGGCGTACTGCCAGGTTGGGAGATGCAGATTTTGTAAACCACCAGGTCGCCTGATTTGAGGCCAGGCAGGTTGATTTTGAGGTAGGTGTTACCCGATGCGGAGGTTGGCGGGAAGACCCATTTTTTGATAACGCCGTCAGGCAGGGTGATTTCCAGCGTGGGTTCGGCGTCTTTCATGGGCTGGTTGACGGTTTCGTTGAATACGCGCGCGCCAAGCACCTGTTCCTGTCCTGGCGTAATCACTGATTGTGCTTCCCACGCCAGCAGGCTGAACGCGGCTGGCTGGTAGTTGTGCTGACGCAGGTAAACGCGTCCCAGCGCAGCCGGGCGGATTTGTGCTTGCGGCGGGGCCGTTGGGTCGAAATCCAGGCAATACTTCTCGAAGCATTGCCGCCGAACGCCTTCGGTCTCGAAAAGTTCACCGATAGGCGGCCCGGCGAGTTCCTGTCCGCCATGTGCGGCGATGTAGGTCAGAAAGGGGCGTGGGATGTTATGTCCCAGTCCGGTGGCTGGGTCGAGGACCATGAAAGTCATCAGCGGGTCGTTGAGCGGAGGGACGAAGGCTGCGCGCTGGTGTCCGATGAGCAATGGTAAGGCACGCAGGCCGATGGTGCGCAAGTTGCCGGGATGAACGGCCAGCACGATGTTTTCGTAGATTTGTTCCAGCATTCCATCGGCAGCCAGGTAAGGCTCTGAAAGCGGTGCACCGGTGAAATCGTGCCCCAACCGTTCCACAATGGGCAAAAAGGGTTGGGGCAGATGGGCGTTTTCGATAATTGCTTCGGAAATGGAGGCCGAGCAGCCTGGCGCTGAAGGGGCGCGCTGGCAGGCGATTTTTCCATACGGAAGCAGGCGCACTTCGGTTTCGTTTTCGCGGCGGTAGAAGCCCATTTTCTCGAAGTATTGCTCGTAACGGCTTTTTTCAGGGTTCCAGCGCACTTCGGTCAGGGGGTAGCCGACGAAACGGACGCCGCCCAGCGTATCGAAAAAGGGGGCGAAATCACTGAACAGGATGTGACCGTTCAGAGAGCGCACGTCAGGTTGGTCGGCGGGGGCGGGCAAGGGCGCGTCCTGGATGCCAAAGGTTGCCCCCAGCGGCTCGAAGTTGAAGCGGTCGCCGATTGGTCGGGTTTCGTCGTAGACCATCAGCACGTTTTCGGTGTATTGAAAGATTTTTCCTCCCTGTGTAAACGCCGGGCCGAGTGCCTGACCGAGGGTGCGCTCGCCGCCCATCAGGTTGTAGAATTCTATGAAACGGGCGTCAATGCCAGTGGCAGGCGTTGGCTCGGCAGCGCTGGCGGGGATACATCCCGTCATTGCCAGGGCCAGAGTCAACCATGTCAGTATCCATGAGGTGGTGTTGCGGAGGTTCATTAGGTCTGCCCATCTATGATTTGACGGATGATTAAAGGATGAAAAATTTGGCGGAAAATGTTTTAGCGCAGCGCATGCGATGGAAAAGAATTGCCAGATTTTATTATAGTTGAGCCGCACCCGGCAACGATGAGAAGAACTCTACGTTTATGTAAGCCGGCAGGAAACGAAGTAAGATAATGAAAGGCGGCAGCGACCGTCGCTGCCGCCTGTTCGCAGGCTGGAACAGATGAATCTTTCAGGGCGCAGGCCAGGTGAGTCTGGCAGCCTCTTCGGCAGTGCGGGGCATGCCCATCAGCACCCAGCGGTGGAAGACCTCGATGACTTCTGGCTTGAGCGTGCCGCTTGGCGGCATCACGCCGATTTCTTCGCTGCCATCGGGGTTCAGGATTGGTTGTCCCTGAATGACCTGTAACAGGAAGCTGGTTTCGTCTCCGGCCAGGACGTTTCTATCGCCGTTATCGCCGCTGTGCAGGATGTTTTCGTAGGTATCCATGAAGTAGTCGTTGCTGTCTTTGCCCGGACGGTGGCAGGAAAGGCAGTAGCGTTTGACAATGGGCGCGATATGGACTTCGTAGGACGGCACTTCGTAAGCGCCAAGCGGAGGGTACAGGGGTTTGATTTCGGGCTTTTCATAGCGGTCATCCCACGAGTAGCGCATAAACGCAATGATGTAATCAATTTCGGCGCGGGTGAGGCCTTCGGGGTTGTAGGCTTTGCCAAACGGCGGCATGCCCGAATCAGGCCGTCCGTAGGCGATGATTTGTGCCATTGAAGCATCGTTGACCGTGTAGAGAACGTCGCGGCTGTTGATGGGGCTGATGACTTTGCCTTCCAGACCTGGCACACCCTGGATGACTGTGATGCTGCCATCTTCTCCGTGACATTCCAGGCAGTGGATGGAGTACAAATCCTGTCCGGCAACAATCTGGTCAACCAGCCCGGTGGGGTGTTCGACCGTTTCTTTGTGCGAAGGGGGGTATAAGGCCATGGAGAGCAGGGAAAACCCTGCCATGAGCGCGCCGGCGCCTAAACCTGTGAACAGAATGGCGCGGGGCGCGCGTTCTTTAAGGGTATAGGCTATCACAGCAAACGCGGTGTAGGCCAGCAGGGGCAGCAGGATGCCAGCAATGGCCTGTAAGATGCCCGGGACGCGGGAGCCGTCAGAGGCCACGGTGGGATATTCGGCCAGAATGGTTAGCCAGAGCATGCCCCAGACCAGAATGCCCATAATTCCAAGCGGCAGGGCGCGTTTGGCGTAATAGCGGCGGGGAGATTTATCCACAAAGGGCAGCACAGTCAGCACGCCAAGCGCCAGTCCGGGAATAAGCGCGGTGGCAATCCATTCGATTTTTCCTAAAACTGGAATTTGCGCATAAAGCGCCAGGAACTTGAACAGGAAGAGGAAGTACCACTCCGGGCGGGGGACATAACTGGTATCAGAGGGGTCGGCTTTGGGGGAATCGTGGACGCCTGCAAAGGTTGCCAGCAAGATGAGCAGAATGAAAATCGCCAGTGCCATGATGGCATCTTTGAAGATGCTATCGGGCCAGAAGCGTTCGCCGCGCTGCAGTTCGCGCTCGTATTTTTCGTGAATTTTCTGTCTGGTTTCCGGGTTCATGGCAACGCTCCTCAGTCGTCTTTATCGGGGAAGTGTGATTCGCCGTGCTTGATGACCAGGTAGAGATGCAGGCCAATGAGTGCAAACATCAGTGCAGGGAGAATCCAGATGTGGGCAGCAAAGAAGCGTTGCAGGGTGAGGGCGCTCAAATCGGGGCCGCCGCGCAAGGCTTTCAGGATGAATTCACCCACAAAAGGCACGCTGCCGGCAATCTGGGTGCCCACCGTTGTGGCCCAATAGGCCATCTGATGCCAGGGAAGCAGGTAGCCGGTGAAGCCCATACCCAGGGTGAGGAGGAGCAGGCCAACTCCCACCAGCCAGGTCAGCTCGCGGGGATATTTGTATGAGGCTGTGACGAAGGTGCGGAGCATGTGAATAAAGACCACCAGCACCATGAGCGAAGCGCCCCAGTGGTGAATGCCGCGAATGAGCCAGCCAAAAGCGACTTCGTTCATGATGTATTGAATTGAGTCGTAGGCGTGGTCGGGCGAGGGGTTGTAATACACGGTTAGGAAGATTCCGGTGGCAACCTGCAGCAGGAACAGGAACAGGCTGGCCGAGCCAAGTGTGTTCCACCAGTTGCCGCGCGGTTCGGGGCGGTCGAGCAGGTTTTGGTAGAGGCTGTGCAGCCCCAGCCGTTCATCCAGCCAGGCGAAGAGGGTTTGCCATGCGTTGCGCATACTCACTCCGTTTTGCGTTCGACCGGCAGGATGACGACATTGCCCTGGTCATCTATCTCGTAGTCGAAATGACCGAGCGCTTCGGGCGGGGGACCGCTGACGACTTTGCCGTCTCTATCGAAGAGGGCGTCGTGGCATGGACAAATGAACCCCTGTGCTTCGTCGCTCCAGTTGACGCGGCACGAGAGATGGGTGCAGCGGCTGGAAAGGATACGCACATCTTGCGGGTCTTCGGAAAGGCGGATGACGAAACCACCGAAGACGTTGGCCGTACGTTCCCAGCCGTTGACGCGGGTGACGGTGAACGAAAAGGGGTAAGGCTTGCCAACCGGAATCTCTGCTAGTTTGGCAACGATGACCGGTTTGCCGGCTTTGTCCTGGCGCAGCGCCGGCGCCAGCAGGTAGCCGATGGCGGGGAGACCAATTCCGGCGGCGATCACACCGCCGATGGCCCCGGTGGTGATTTTGATGAAATCTCGCCGGGTCATCCGGTTTGGACCTGACATACATACCTCCTTTGGCATTGGTGATGGGTAATCACTCTTTTTGATGAGGGCAGAAAGACAGGCTTTCGGTTAGAATCTCCTGCACAGGTCATTGTCTGTGGTTCGATGTTGTGATGTAAGAGGATTATAAAGGTCAATCCTCTCTCTATTAGATGATAACTGAAACGAAATAAGCAGGATGTTTGTCACTTTCTCTGTCATATTTCGCATGT
The DNA here is from genome assembly GCA_025056175.1 of Anaerolineales bacterium. Lineage (GTDB taxonomy): Bacteria > Chloroflexota > Anaerolineae > Anaerolineales > Villigracilaceae > UBA5195. The sequence continues at coordinate 5,003 of JANWWK010000068.1, read as the reverse complement.
GATAATCGTCGGCGGCATTTTCTTTCGCAAGGTGTTGCGCCGGGGTGGGTTTCTCCGGCGCGCTGTGGGCGAAAGGAGAAATCCATTTCAAGGAGGAAGCGATGGGCATGACCACCAGGAACGTCAGCCTCTTTACGGCGTTAGGATACAAAGGAAAAGGGCCGTTTCTGACCTTCATTTTGCACCGCATTGGCGGAATTGGGATGGCAGTTTTCATTGCCATGCACGTTCTGGCTTCGTTCGTCGGCGGACCGACCGGGCGATTCCTGAACGATATTTATGAAAGCTGGCCGTTTCAGGTTTTCATTTACTTTTGCGTGATGTTCCACGCCATCAACGGGCTGCGGATTACGATTTTAGACCTGTGGCCCAGGCTGCAGGAATATCAACGCGAGGCGATTTGGGTGGAATTTGCGGTGTTCCTGCCGCTGTATGCCTTCTCGGTCTATGTTATCGTCAGCAATGCGCTGATGGGAGGTTGATGAAATGCAGCAAAAGAAACCGCGCGTGGTGCCGCTCAGCAAACGCGGCTTCAATTTCGAGATGCAGATGTGGCTTTTTACCCGTCTTTCGGCGCTGGCAATGCATGCCATTGCGCTGATAGCGTTTGTGGGGGCGATGTTGATGGGGGCGCGCTATCACATGAATTTTGCCGATGTGATGCGCTGGATGTTTACCCCCAACGTTTCGCATGTGCAAAGCACCAATTTGCCCGATTTAGACCCCTGGGCTTCGCTCTTCTGGAAGCTGGTGGCGATGGCGCTGGTGTTGATTGCCACTGCGCATGGGGTCCATGGCCTGGTGGTGATTGCTGATGATTACATCGTCAAACCGGTTGGGCGTAAGATTGTGCGTTTCATCAGTATCGTGACGATGATTGCTTTCAGCCTGATGGGGCTGTATGTCATTTGGGTTTCATAGGAGCGCGACAGCATGGCAAATTTGCATCAGTTTGACGTGGTCGTGGTAGGTGCGGGCGGCGCTGGTCTGATGGCCGGGCTGTATGCTTCGCGCACGGCCAGAACAGCGGTGATTAGTAAGTTATATCCGACCCGCTCGCATACCGGAGCAGCGCAGGGTGGCATCAGCGCAGCTCTGGGAAATCTGGAAGAAGACCGGGTGGAATGGCACACCTACGACTCGGTCAAAGGCTCCGATTACCTGGGTGACCAGGATGCAATTGAGTTTATGTGTCAGGAAGCGCCGCAGGCGATTCTGGAACTGGAACACATGGGCCTGCCGTTCGACCGCACACCGGAGGGACGCATTTCTCAGCGTCCGTTTGGCGGTCATACCAATAATGTGACCGGCAAGCCGGTACGCCGGGCCTGTCATGCCGCCGACCGCACGGGTCACATGATTTTGCAGACCCTGTATCAGCAGTGTCTCAAGAACAATGTGACGTTCTTTGACGAATTTCAGGTGCTGGACTTGCTCATCAACGATGGCAAGGCGGTTGGGGTGGTGGCAGTCAGCCTGGCCGATGGAGAGTTGCACACCTTCCACGCAAAGAGCATTGTTTTTGCCACCGGTGGACATGGCCGGGTGTGGGAAATTACCTCGAACGCGTATGCGTATTCGGGCGATGGTGCGGCGATTGTGTTCCGGCGCGGTATTCCGCTGGAGGATATGGAATTCTTTCAGTTCCATCCCACCGGCATTTACAAATTAGGCATTCTCATCACCGAGGGCGTGCGCGGCGAAGGTGGTGTCCTTATCAACGGCAAAGGCGAGCGTTTCATGGAGCGCTATGCTCCGCGTGTGAAAGACCTGGCCTCGCGTGATGTCATTAGCCGCGCGATTTATCTGGAAATCCGCGAGGGACGCGGTATCAACGGCTCGAACTACGTTTATCTCGACGTGCGGCCCGAAGTGGTAAACAAGTATGCTGCGCTGGATGGCCGCACGAACCCGGATGGTTCGCCATATCAGGTCACGGCTGAGCAACTTTTGAAGAAGCTCCCCGACATTATTGATTTCAACCGCGTCTATTTGGGGATTGACCCGATGACTCAGCCGATGCCGATTCAGCCGACGGCGCACTATACGATGGGCGGGATTCCGACCAACCAGTATGGCGAGGTGGTGATTGACGATAAGAAGACGGTGTTCCCCGGCCTGTATGCTGCCGGGGAGGTGGCCTGTGTTTCTGTGCATGGGGCAAATCGTCTGGGAACGAACTCGCTGCTCGATTTGGTGGTGTTCGGCAAATATGCGGGGTTGCGCGCCGCCGAGTATGCACGCGGGGTAGATTTTACGCCCCTGCCCTCTGACCCGGAAGGCTTTGCGCGCCGTCAATTTGAGGCGTTGCGGAACGGCTCCGGCAAGGAAAATTTGACCGATATTTCTAACCGGATGAAACGAGTAATGTTTGAGGATGTGGGCGTGTTCCGCACGGAAGAAGGCATGAAGCGGGCGCTGGCCGAGGTGCGCACGTTGAAGGAACGCTATCGGCAGGTACGGGTGAGTGATACGGGCAAAATTTTCAACACCGAACTGCTGAACGCCTGGGAACTGGGGAATTTGCTGGATGTGGCCGAGGTCATTACGATTTCGGCGCTCAACCGTACCGAGAGTCGTGGCGGCCACGCCCGCGAAGATTATCCAAATCGTGACGATGCCAACTGGCTGAAGCATACGCTGGTGTGGCAGCGCGACGGCCGCTTTGAGATTGGGTATAAACCAGTTGTCATTACCAGATATACGCCCAAGGAACGAACGTATTAGTTTTTTAGCGTCAGGAAACCTGGCAGATGGGAGAGTCGCATGGAAGTTACGCTCAAGATTTTCCGTTTCAATCCGGAAGTGGATAAGAGGTGGCATTATGAGACGTATCGTGTAAATGCCGAACCGACCGACCGGGTGCTGGATTTACTGGAATATGTGAAGGGGTATATTGATGGAACGCTCTCGTTCCGCCGTTCCTGTGCGCATGGGGTGTGCGGTTCGGATGCCGTGCGTATCAACGGGATGAATCGGTTGGCCTGCAAGACGCTGGTGCGTGATTTGGGCGATAAAATTACGGTGGAACCTATTATGGGGCTGAAGGTGATTAAAGACCTGATTGTGGATATGGAGCCGTTCTTTGAGAATTACAAGAAGGTGCTGCCCTGGTTCATCAACAACAGCCCGCTGCCAGCCGATGGTAAGGAGCGCCTGCAAAGCCCGGAAGCGCGTGAACGGTTCGACGATACGACGAAGTGCATTTTGTGCGCCTGTTGTACCACTTCCTGCCCATCGTTCTGGGGGAGCGATGATTATCTCGGGCCGGCGGCGTTGGTGGCGGCGCACCGCTTTATTTTTGATGACCGCGACGAAGCAGCGGCGGAGCGTTTGCAAATCATCAGCGAAACGAGCGGTCTGGCGCGCTGCCATACGGCGTTTAACTGTACGATGGCGTGTCCGCGCGAGATTCAGATTACAAAGGCGATTGGAGAGTTGAAACTGGCAACGATTACCGGCAGGCTGGATTAGGACGCTGCGACTCTCTGTGTTTTGAGTCCTGCATGCTCTGCGCAGGCAGAGCGACTGCGCAGGTTGTAGATGCAACTGGTGGGACAACGGATAGTCGTTGTCCCACAAATGTTTTTCATAAGACAGGAGAGTGTTTATCCTGTTCGCGCCGGGGGAAACTCGGTTTTTGGAATCATTCATCCAGGGGGCTTTTGACGGCCAGTCCGCCGCGCTGGAGGACATGGGTGTAAATCATGGTGGTGCGGACGTCTTTGTGGCCGAGGAGTTCCTGGACGGTGCGGATATCGTAACCGGCCTGCAGGAGATGGGTGGCGAAGGAGTGGCGGAAGGTGTGGGCGGTGACGCGTTTGGTGATACGGCTCTTGCGGACGGCCTCTTTGATGGCGCGCTGGAGCGCGGAAGGGTCGAGGTGGTGGCGGCGGAGCGGTCCCTCACCCCCGGCCCCTCTCCCCCCGGGAGAGGGGAGGCCAGGGAGGCTCTCTCCCACGGCTATGCTGGCAGAGGGCAAGGGAAGCCTGCCGCCAGTGGAGGGTGGGCGTGGGTCAACAGCAAGGCGTGAGGCCGGGAACAGGTATTGCCAGCCGAGTTCGCGGGCTGCGTGGGGGTATTTTTCGGCCAGGGCGTAGGGGAGGTAGACTTCGCCATACCCAGCGGCCAGGTCTTCTTCGTGGAGAAGACGGACGCGTTCGATTTGGCGGCGCAGGTCGGGGAGGACGGTTGCAGGGAGGGGGACAATGCGGTCTTTTTCGCCTTTGCCGTCGCGGATGGTGATGGCGCGGTAGTCGAAGTCAATGTCTTTGATACGCAGGCGCAGGCATTCCATCAGGCGCAGGCCAGAGCCGTAGAGAAGTTGGGCCATGAGTTTGCAGGCGCCAGTCATGTGGTTGATGATTTGGAGCACTTCCTGGCGGGTGAGGACGGTGGGAAGGCGTTCGGGACGTTTGGCGGTGGTGAGGAGGACGGGGTCGATTTCTTTTTGTAGAACTTCACGGTAAAGGAAGAGCAGGGCGGAGAGGGCCTGGTTTTGCGTGGAGGCGGAGACGTTGTGTTCGGTGGCCAGGTGGATGAGGAAGGCCTGAACTTCGGGAGCGCCCATTTCGAGGGGATGGCGTTTGTTGTGGAAGAGGATGTAACGGCGCATCCAGTCTATGTAAGCCTGTTCGGTGCGGTAAGAGTAATGCCTGGCGCGGAGGATGTCGCGCGCCTGGTCGAGGAGTTTTTTGGTCATATGGGTACTTGACTATGGGGGTATTTTTGTGTAAGATTTGAAAAATTAGAGAATGATGAGAAAAAATCTTGCGTTTTAGTATGCAATTATCTTCAATTATACAAGGAAATGGGGTTTGCGGTCTATAGGTGGTTAAGCAAGTTTTTGGCAATAGAATCAATAGTTAGCCCGCCAATCAAAGCGGCTGGTTGCTTGGAAGAAAAAATGTCCAGACCTTTGCGGAAAATCGTGTCCATTTTCGTTATATTTGTCTTCGGCTCTGCTTGCAGAGCCACACCAACGTTTACACCATCGGCAGGTA